>NZ_KI911564.1:0-1947 GCF_000515355.1 Promicromonospora kroppenstedtii DSM 19349
CGGACCGTGCCCCGGAAGTGGCGGGTGTCCTTGCCGGACCGCCAGCCGTCGTACACGAACCCGGAGGCCGCGCCCGCCTCGCCCTCGGCGACGTCCGTCGCGTACCGGATCGCCACATCGACCGTCCCGGGCAGCAGTACCGGCCGGAAGAACTCGACGGTCCACTCGTACGCCTCCCCGCGCCGCGCGGGACCGACCTCGGCCAGCGCCCGAGCCGCGGAGTACATCCCGTGCGCGATCGTCCGCGGGAACCCGAACGCCTTGGCGCCCAGGTTCGACGTGTGGATCGGGTTCTGGTCGCCCGACACGGCCCCGTAGGCCCGGCCGGTCCCCGCGCCGAGCTTCCAGCGCGCGGTCGGCAGGGGTGCCGTCCACTCCTCGCGCGGGGACTCGTCGGCCGGAGCCGCGCCGTCGGACGCCGTGAAGCCCTTGGCGAGGTAGGTCGAGACGCCCTGGTAGGCCAGGTCGCCGTCCACCAGCACCTCCGCGACGAGGTCCACCTGGACGCCGCGCCGGTGCGCGCGGGCGTCCTGCGCCCACGCCCGCACCTCGATGGTCTCGCCCAGCCGCACCGGCCGCAGCACGCGCACGACGTTCCGCAGGTGCACCATGCCGAGCAGCGGCAGCGGGAAGTCACCCCGCACCATCACGGCTGTGGCCACCGGGAACGCGAGCACGTGCAGGAACCCGGCGGGCAGCACGTCCGACGACGGCTCGCCCAGGAGGTCCTGGTACGCCGCGAGGTGCGCCGCCTCGCCCGCGGTGGCCACGCGCGCGACGCGGTACGTCACCTCGGGCAGCCGGACCTCGCCCTTCGGGCGCTTGCCGGCGGACCCGGCGACCCCCTTCGCGAACAGCCCGCCCAGCTTCGGCACCTCGGGCAGGTCGGCCATGCGGTACGACGCCGGCGCCTGCGGCGCGACCACCGCGCTGTACGTTCGTCGCACGGTCACTTGCCCACCATGTGCTGACCGCACACCCGCAGGGTTTGCCCGTTGATGCCGGCAGCCGGAGCGGACGCGAGGAACGAGATCGCCTCGGCGATGTCGACCGGCAGGCCGCCCTGGCCCAGCGACGGCATCCGGCGCGCAACGGTGCGGGTGAGTGCCGGAACCTTCGCGGTCATCTCGGTCTCGATCCAGCCGGGCGCGACGGCGTTCGTCGTGCCGCCGGTGGCCGCCAGCACGGGGGCGCCCGCGGCGGCGTTCGCGATGACGCCGGCCTTCGTGTAGCCGTAGTTGGTCTGCCCGCGGTTGCCGGCGAGGCCGGTGGTCGAGGCCAGGGAGACGATCCGGAGGCCCTCGACGCCGGCCGCGAGCAGGCGCTCGTTGATCCGGAGCTGCGCCGTGAGGTTCACGGCGATCACCGGGTCCCACTTGTCGGCCGTCATGTTGGCGAGCAGCTTGTCGCGCGTGATGCCGGCGTTGTGCACCAGGATGTCCAGGCCGCCGAGCGGCTTGGTCGCGGCCAGGATCTTGTCGGCGGCGTCGTCGGCGGTGATGTCGAGCTGCAGCGCGACGCCCCCGATCTCGTTCGCGACGGTCGCAAGGGACTCGCCGGCGGGCGGTACGTCGATCACGACGACCTTGGCGCCGTCCCGGGCCATCGTCCGGGCGATCGCCGCGCCGATGCCCCGCGCGGCGCCGGTGACCACGGCCACCTGTCCGGCCAGCGGGGCCTCCCAGTCCACCGGCCCTGCGGCGTCGGACGGGCCGACGGGCAGGAGCTGGCCGTCCACGTAGGCCGACTTGGCCGACAGGAAGAACCGCAGCGTCGCCACGGCCGAGGCGGAGTCGACGGCCGCGTCACCCGTGAGCTGGATGCCGTTGGCCGTGGACCCGCCGCGCAGCTCCTTGCCGAGCGAGCGGACCAGGCCCTCGACGCCGCCGCGGGTCGCGGCCAGCACCGGGGCGTCGCCGTCGGCCACGGCCCGGGAGATGCTCACGA
>NZ_KI911564.1:2047-3722 GCF_000515355.1 Promicromonospora kroppenstedtii DSM 19349
CGCCGGCGGGGGCCTGGGGCTGGCCGCCCCAGGCCGGTGCGTCCCACACAGGAGCCGTCTGGCCGAACGGGTCGGGGGCGGGGCCCTGAGCGGCTTGGTACCGACCCCAGGGCTGATCGTCGTACTGCACGGGCTGCTCGGCAGCCGGGGCCGCGCCGTAGGCCTCGGGGGCGGCCGGGTAGGCCTGATGGGCCTGGTCGTACGGGGCGGCGTCGTAGCCCCCTGGCGGCGTGGCCGGCTGCGCGGTCTGGTGCGGCTCCAGCCAGGGCTGCGCGGCCTCGGTCTGTCCTGACCATGGGGACTGTGCCGGGACGGTCTCCTGCGACCAGGGCAGTTCCGGTGCGCCAGGCGTCTCGTAGCCGGGAACGGGGCCGGCCTGACCACTGCCGCCGAACTGGCTGCCACCGGCCGGGGTGTCGTCTGCGGGGGCGCCACCGTGCCGGCCGCCGGCGCGCGGCCTACTGCCGCCTCCCGGCGCGAACCCGGTCTCCAGCGCGCCACCGCCGTAGCCCGGGCTGACGTAGCCGTGGGTGTCCAGGGATCCGCTGCCGAACACGGACGTCCCATGGTCCTGCGCGCCGTGAGGCGTCTGTCCGAGCGGGTCCTCCCGGCGGGCCGGCGGTGGCAGCGGCGGGTAGCCGTCGTCGGTCCGGCGCGGCGCCGAGACCGCCGCGAACGTCGTCGTGGCCAGGTACTGCTCGAACGGGACGTCGAAGGTCTCGTCGTGCGCCCATGCCGAGTCCCAGGGCTCGTTCACGGGAGCGGCCGCGGCTCGACGGTCGCCGTCGGGCAGCGGGGGCAGCCGGATCTCGCCGGAGCTGTGCAGCACGCTGTCGTGCATCTGGCCCACCCAGTTCAGCGCGAGCTCGAAGCGCATGGTGCTCAGGCCGTCCACGCCCAGCTCGCCACCCACCGCGGGGTGCGGGTTGAACGTGTAGACGTCCTCCTCGCCCAGCAGCATGCCGCGGCCGCGGGCTTCGCGGACCAGGTCGTCCATGAGGTACGTGGCTCGCCCCTCGGGAGACTCCAGCTCCGCGTACATGGTCACCGCGGAGTTCCAGCGGAGCTCCAGCGTGCCCTCGACCGTGTCCAGGAACCACCAGCCGTCCAGCGACTCCAGGAAGATGTCGCCGAAGCAGGTGGCGAACCGTGGGGTCTGCTCACGGAGCCCCATCCAGCGCCACGAGGCCAGCCCGAACTCGAAGGCAACCTTCGGGAAAGTCCGGAGCAGCTTCATGTCCGAATGAAACCACTTTCGGGTAAACGTCGGGAACCCCTACGTGACATCTTTGTTTCACCCTTGAGGGCCAGCTCGGTTTCACCCGCGACGGCGATCCTCGCGTGCCGTATTCGACGAACTGCTGTGCGAGAACTTCGTGGTGAATGTGGCCTGTGGAGGGCAGCGCCCGGACCCGGGCCTACCGTTTGCGCATGAGCATCGAGGTACGCGACGCGGAACCCACCGAGTACGACGCGATCGGCAAGATCGTCGAGGCGGCCTTCGCCGCCGACGGGCAGCTCGACGCGCCAGACTCCGCCTTCTACGCGGGCGTCCTGCGCGACGTCGCCGGCCGTGCGGGCGCGGCCGAGATCATCGCGGCGCTGGACGACGGCGTGGTGGTGGGCGGGGTGACCTTCGTGCCGCGCGGCGGGCCCATGGCCGACATCGCGGGGG
>NZ_KI911564.1:3822-3896 GCF_000515355.1 Promicromonospora kroppenstedtii DSM 19349
CAGCCCGACGTCCCACGGCGCGCGTCCGCCGACGTCCCCCGCCGCGCGCGTCGCGCGGAGTACCCACCCATGAG
>NZ_KI911565.1:0-3476 GCF_000515355.1 Promicromonospora kroppenstedtii DSM 19349
CGGGGACCGGCAGGCGGTCCCGCACCCGGCCGTCCACCTGGACCACGGCCTCGACCTCGGCTGTCACCAGGTAGGCCGGGTCCACGTCGGGCCACGGCTGCGCCGCGACCGCCGTCGTGCGGCCCAGCCGTTCCCACAGCTCCTGGGCGGTGAACGGGGCGAACAGGCCCAGCAGCACCGCGACGGCGGCGACGGCCTCGCGGTACGTCTCGTCGTCGGTGTCCGACGCCGCCCGCCGCACCTCGCCCACCAGCTCCATCAGCCGGGCGATCGCGACGTTGAAGCGGCCGGCCTCGACCAGCCCGTCGACGTCGTGCACGGTCCGGTGCACCGCCCGGCGCAGGGCGTGCCCGCCCGTCGGTCGAGCTTGTCGAGACCCCAGCCGCAGCACACGCGCCAGGAACTTCCGCATGGCGTCCGGCGACACGTCCGCCCAGTCGACGTCGTCCTCCGGCGGCCCCGCGAACAGCATCGCCAGCCGGACGGCGTCCACCCCGTGCCGGTCCAGCTCGGCGGCCAGGTCCACGCCGTTGCCCAGCGACTTGCTCATCGCGCGGCCGTGGTTGACCACCTGACCCTGGTTCATCAGGCGGGCGTACGGCTCGGGCGACGGCACCAGGCCCATGTCGAACAGGACCTTGGTGACGAACCGCGCGTACAGCAGGTGCATGGTCGCGTGCTCGACGCCACCCACGTAGAGCGCGGCCGGCATCCACCGGGCGGCGTCCTCGGGGCGGAACGGCCCGCCGTCGTACCCGGGCGACAGGTAGCGCAGGAAGTACCAGGACGAGTCCACGAACGTGTCCATGGTGTCCGTGTCGCGCTCGGCGGGTCCGCCGCACCGCGGGCAGGTGGTCTCCACCCAGTCGCGGGCCGCGGCCAGGGGCGAGACGTCGCCGGGCGCCAGCTGGTCGCCCGCCAGGTACGGCAGCTCGACGGGCAGCTGGTCATCGGGCACCAGCACCTCCCCGCAGGCCGGGCAGTGGACCACCGGGATCGGGGCGCCCCAGTACCGCTGCCGGGAGACCAGCCAGTCGTGCAGGCGGTACGTGCGGCCGTTCGGCCCCTCGGACCGGCCGATCCAGTTGCGCTGCATGGTCAGCACGTGCACGGGCCAGCCGGGTTCCAGCAGGGACATGTCGTCCAGCAGCCGGTCCGCGTAGGCCGTCGTGCGGAAGAACCACTGCGTCAGGTCGCGCGCCACGACGGTGGTGCCGCAGCGTTCGCACGCGCCGTCGACCACCTGCTCGTTGGCCAGGACGGTGCGGTCCTCGGGGCACCAGTTCACCTCCGCCGCCGCCCGGTAGGCCAGGCCACGCTCGTGCAGGCGGGCGAACAGCCACTGCGTCCAGCGGTAGTACCCGGGCTCGTGGGTGTGCAGGCGCCGCGTCCAGTCGAACGAGACGCCGTAGCGCCGGATCGACGCCGCCTGCGTCGCGATGTTCGCCTCCGTGAACACCGCCGGGTGCTCGCCGCGGCGGATGGCCGCGTTCTCGGCCGGCAGCCCGAACGAGTCCCAGCCCACCGGGTTGAGCACGTCGAAGCCCTTGGCGCGCCAGTACCGCGCCACGACGTCGGTGATCGCGAACACCTCGGCGTGACCCATGTGCAGGTCCCCCGAGGGGTACGGGAACATCGTCAGCAGGTACCGGCGGGGCCGGACGCCGTCGTCGGACGCCGCGAACCCCGCGGCCTCGGCCGGGCCGCCGCGGGTGGGTCCAGGGGTGGTGCGCTGCTCGCTCATCGCTCTCGCTCTCCGGTGCGTCGATCGGGTTCCGGGCACGAAAAAGCCCCTCGCAAGGAGGGGCGGCCGCACCGGGTGTGCCCGCTCGAGGGCGGAACCGGTGCGGCTAGGTAAGCAGCGAGCGTGTCGTGCGCATGGCCCCACGGTACGTGGGCCTGCCTGGCCGGTAAAGGGAAGCGGACGGCGGGAACGCCGCGTCCTGGGACACGAGCGCCGGATCGGTCCGCCGCCAGCGAGGTCCGAGCCGGCGCTCGCGCCGGAGAACGGGAGGCCGTGGCTCGGCGTGCCCCCAGCGCACTCCGAACCACGGTTCCCGCCCGACGCGCCGGAGCTCGGCCCGCCCCCAGCGAGGTCCGAACTTCGTCCGCGTCACAGAGAGGACGCGGGCACGTCCCGGATGTCACAGCACTTTTCGATGCATTCACATGTGGCCTGGATCACAGGCCTACCGGATGAAATTTGATCGCGCGCGTCGAACGGTGCCCTGGGCACCCATTTCGGACCTCCCTCCGCGCCGGAAACGGACGCCACGGAACAATCCGAAGAAATTTCCAGAAGTGCTGTGACATCCGGCCGGCTCGCGCGTCTGGGCTGTATGGAACACACCGAGCACCCCGAACTTGTTCGCCTGGGCGCCCAATACCTGCGCGCCTACGCGGAGGGCGACGCGGTCAACCTCTACCGCCTCGCCGACGCGTGGGGAGCCAGCGACCTGATCGCCGCGACCTGTGAGGTCGCCCTCGCGATCATCCACGCGACGTCCGGACCGCAGGGTCTCGACGTCGTGTCGACCACGTTCACGACCACCCGGAGGTGAACTCCCGATGGACTTGACCAGATCCGAGCCCGAGCCGCCGCTCGGGCCCCCCTCCGAGCCCGTGCCGGCCGCGCACCCCAGCGGCGCCGCCACGAAAACCGATCACCCCGGAAAGTTGCACAAACGTGGATCTGTGGTGCGATCATTGCCGAGCGAGTCGAAACCGGACACTATGCGCAGAGGGGAACGGGTTCGCGTGACGACCACAGGTGACCTGCGTATCGACGACTGGGTGGTGCACCGCCCCAACGTCGTACGCTCCGTCGCGGCACGCGTGCCCGGCATCGACGCCGAGGAAGCCACCAGCCGCGCCCTGGAAAAAATGGTCCGCATCGTGTCCACCGGCGGCACCATCGACGACCCCGCCCCCTACTGGCGACGCGCCGCGGTCAACGAAGCCATCTCCATGACCCGCGAGGCCGGCCGCACCCACGCCGTCGAGGACGACACCCTCGACGGCCTCACCCCACCCGTGGCCGGAGCAGAGCTCGACGCCGAACGACAGGCCGACGTCTCCATGCTCCGCACCGCCCTGTCCGACCTCGCCGACGACGACCGCAAGATCCTCCTGGACCGGCACGTGCACGACATGGCCGTGACCGACATCGCAGGGCACCTCGGCGTGCGCCCCCACGCCGTGACCATGCGGCTGCGCCGGGCCGAGGAACGCCTCGCCGGCGCGTTCGCCGCCGCCCACGCCCAGGACGTCAACGAGCCGGAGTGCCGCACGACGCGCGCCGCCATGCACGACTACCTCAAAGGCCGCCTCCTGCCCCGCCGGCAGCGACGCCTGGAGGTCCACATGGACGGCTGCGGCGAATGCACCCGCGCGTTCATCGACGTACGCGAGGTCTCCTGGATGCTCCGCGACCTCGGCCAACACCTCATCGCCGGCGGACTGCTCACCAGCGCCGC
>NZ_KI911565.1:3576-8416 GCF_000515355.1 Promicromonospora kroppenstedtii DSM 19349
CGAGTGCCGGGGCGACCCGGGCGGCGTCGGACGGCGTGGCGAAGGTGAGCTCGACGCCTGCCTCGCCGACCTCGCGCTTGAGCTGGGCCGGGGTGCCCTCGGCGACGACGCGGCCGCCGTCCACCAGCGCGACGCGCTGGGCGAGCCGGTCGGCCTCCTCCAGGTACTGGGTGGTCAGGAGCACGCTGGTGCCGTCGGCCACGACGCCCCGCACGACGTCCCACAGGGCCTGCCGCGACCTGGGGTCGAGGCCGGTGGTGGGTTCGTCGAGAAACATGACTCGGGGCCGGGTGAGCAGGCCGGCGGCGAGGTCGAGCCGGCGTCGCATGCCGCCCGACCAGGTGCCCACGTGCCGGCTCGCGGCGTCGGCCAGGTCGAAGGCGGCGAGCAGCTCGGTCACGCGGTCCCGCACCACACGGCGGGGCAGGTGGGCGAGGTGCCCCATCATCGTCAGGTTCTCGGCGCCCGACAGCTTGTCGTCGACGGCGACCTGCTGCCCCGTGAGGCTGATGATCTCGCGGACGCGGCGTGCGTCCCGCACCACGTCGAGCCCGCCGACGGTCGCACGACCCGTGTCGGGCCGCAGCAGCGTGGACAGGATGCGGACCGTGGTGGTCTTGCCGGCCCCGTTGGGCCCCAGCAAGGCCAGCACCGTTCCCTCCTCGAGCTCCAGGTGGAGCCCGTCCAGCACGGGCGGGCTCGTCGAGCCTCGCCTGGCGAAGGACTTGCCCAGTCCTTCCGCCGTGACGATCGCAGCCATGGTCGTTTCCTCTCGGGTCCAGTTACTGTTTACGTCCTACGCGTTTTAGTGTGCGCCGTAAACAGTATGTGGTCAAGAGAGTTTCGAGTCGGATCAGCCCGGCTGGGCAGGGCAGGATGGAACCCGATGCGCACAGACGACACGTCCGGACCGGCCGAGCAGCCGCCGAGCACCGGCCAGGAGCACGAGCTGCCCGCCGTCGTGCAGCGCCTGTGGGGGGACACGGCGCCGCGCCGGCGCGGGCCCAAGCCCGCCCTGTCCGCCGCACGGATCGTGCGGGCCGCCATGGAGCTGGCCGACGCCGAGGGCCTCGCCGCCGTCTCGATGGCGCGGGTCGCCGAGGCCGTCGGCTACACACCGATGGCGCTGTACCGGCACGTGTCCGGCAAGGAGGAGCTGCTGATCCTCATGTCGGACGCCGTGGCGGCCGACCTGCCCGAGATCCCGGCCGGCGCCGACTGGCGGGCCGGGCTGGAGGCCTGGACACGGGCGCAGATCGACATGGCGCTGACCAGGCCGTGGATGCTCGATCTCCCGCTGTCGGCCACGCCGCCCGGGCCGAACCGGGTGCGCTGGATGGACCAGGCGTTCGGCGTGATGCGGGAGGTGGACCTGCCCGCGGACGAGAAGCTCGCGGTCGTCGGCCTGCTCGCCCAGCACGTACTGGGCGAGGCCCGGGTGCACGTGGAGACCCACCGCGCCGCGGTGCACAAGGTGCGGCGGGACGCCGGGCTGCCAGACGACACCCCCGAGTCCGAGCTCGACCCGGCCGCGATCCATGCGGCCGACCCCTACGCGGACTTCGAGGTGGTGCTCGGCCGCTACGCCGGCCCGGACACCTATCCGCACATCTTCGCCTCGTTCGCGTCGTGGTCAGGGCCTGCCGTCGACGGACCCGGCGACGACGACATCGCCTTCGGGATCTCGGTGGTGCTCGACGGCCTCGAGGCGTACCTGCGACGCCGGGGTGCGATCACGCCCCAGAGCTCCTGAGCCCCTCAGCACGGCGTCGCAACGGTTGTGGCGCGACCACAGGCAGCGGTTTTCGGACGTCGTGCACAGGCAGGCTGCCGACCGGCGCGGAGTGTCGGTGACGTGAGTCAGAGTGGTCCCGTGACCACCGAACACGGGACAGACATCAGCACGACGGCCGGCGACGGCGGCCCGGCCGGGCGCTGCTTCGGCGACGGCGACGCGCTCTACTCGGCGTACCACGACGAGGAGTGGGGCGTGCCCGTGCACGGCGAGCAGGCACTGCTGGAGCGCATCGCCCTGGAGGGCTTCCAGTCCGGCCTCTCGTGGATCACCGTGCTGCGCAAGCGGCCGGCGTTCCGCGAGGTGTTCGAGGGCTTCGACCCGGAGCGGGTGGCGGCCTTCGGCGCCGACGACGTCGAGCGACTGCTCCTCGACGCCCGCATCATCCGGAACCGCATGAAGATCGAGGCGACCATCGACAACGCCCGCGCCGTGGTCGCGCTGCACGACTCCGGGCGCACGCTCGACGAGCTCTTCTGGTCGTTCGCACCCGACCCGGCCGGGCGCGTGCGGCACGCCTCGTTCGGCGACGTGCCGGCGACGACCGCCGAGTCCAAGGCCCTGAGCAAGGCGCTCAAGAAGGAGGGCTTCCGGTTCATCGGGCCGACGACGGCGTACGCGGCCATGCAGGCGTGCGGCCTGGTGGACGACCACCTGGCCACCTGCCCGGTGGTGCTGCGCCGGGCCGGTGCGGTGCCTACCGGGGCGGCCGGAGCGGCAGCCCCGGCCGGCTGAGGGTCACAGGTCGGCGCACGGCTCCACGACCGGCAGCACCGCGTCGCGCACCCACTCGGCGAGAGAGGTGCCCGGCGGCCGCAGGATCACGGTGTCCACGCCGTGCACGGCGAAGCCCCGCATCTCCTCGACGAAGGCCGCGGTGTCGCCCGGCCGGATCGGCGTGCCGCGGTGCAGCATCGTGATGCGGATCTCGGCGGGGTCCCGGCCCACGTCGGCGCAGTGGGCGTGCAGCACGTCGAGCAGGTGGCGCAGACGCTCCGGCGTCTCGGCGAACAGGTTGCACGCGTCGGCGTACTGCGCCACGAGCCGCAGGGTCTTCCGCTCGCCCGACCCGCCGATCATGATCTCCGGGCCCGACAGCGGCGGCGGGTAGCAGAGGGTCTCGGCGAGCTGGAAGTGCTTGCCCTCGAACGGCCCGTCCTGCTCCGGGTCGTACATCTGCCGCGCGATCCGGACGGTCTCCTCGAGCATCTCGAACCGCTCCTTGACCGGCGGGAACGGCACCCCCAGCCCCGCGTGCTCCTTGTCGTACCACGCGGCGCCGATGCCGTACGTCGCCCGGCCGCCGGAGACCACGTCGAGGGACGCCACGATCTTGGCCAGCAGGCCCGGGTAGCGGTACGTCACCCCCGTGACCAGCGCGCCGAGCTGCGCCCGCTCGGTCACCCCGGCCAGGTAGCCCAGGGTCGTGTACGCCTCCAGCATCGGGTCGGATGCCGGGAAACCCTGGTGCTCCATCTGGAAGTAGTGGTCCATCACGGAGATCCACGAGACGCCGCCCTCGTCGGCGTACCGGGCGGCGTCCGCCAGCTCGGTGCGCATCCGGGCGGGCTCCATCGAGTCGAAACGCATGAAGTGGGTGCCGATTCGCATGCCTCGATCCTCCTCCGCCGACGCGGCGCGTCAAGCCATGGATCGGGCGCGACCCCGGGCGAGCCCGGCGGCGAGCGGTCAGACGCCCGTGCCGACCAGCTCTTCCGTGCGCCCGAGCACGGACGCCACCAGCCACGTGATCGATCCGGCCGTCTCGCGCGGGGAGGCCGTCGGCTGCATCACGTGGCTCAGCGCCGAGCGCACCATGATGTCGATGACCACCGCGATCCGCTCGGGCGGCAGCGTCACCTCGTACTGGTCCACCCGGTCCTGGACGACCACCTTCACGGTGCCCAGCAGCGACTCCGAGTGCGTGGTGAGCAGCGGCAACAGCTCGGTGTCGGCGCCGTGCGTCGCGGACACCACGGCGCGGAGCAGCGCGTTACCCTCGGCGAACGCCAGCGTGTTCTCCACCGCGTCGTGGATCGCCGCCAGCAGGTCGTCGGGGTGCCGGTCAAAGGCCTCGGCGATGTGAAAGATGAACTGCGCCGACTCCGTGAGCACCATGGCCTCGGCCAGGTCGTCACGGCTGCCGACCGCGTTGTAGACGGTCTGCCGGCTCACGCCGGCCTCGGTCGCGAGGCGGCCCATCGTCACCTTGGACCAGCCGTGGGCGCAGGTCAGGCGCGCGGCAGCAGCAATGATCCGGTTCCGGTTGGAGATCGGGTCGTCGTCGTGTCCGGCAGTCGCCTCGGCCATGGCCAAATCCTAGGCAACGGGTGAACTTCTGGGCCCTTCAGGAAGGGCGTGGGCTGATCATTTCACCCCCTCGCCATTTCGCCCTGCGGATCGCCTGCCCGGCGCGGCTCCGGACCCCGTCCTCCGGCAGACCCCCTAGAGTGGCGGGCATGGATCTCGAGGAACGCCTGGCCGTCTTCATCGACTACGAGAACCTGGCGCTCGGCGCCCGGGAGCACCTGGGCGGGATGCAGTTCGACTTCGGCCCCATCGCCGACGCGCTCGCCGTGCGCGGGCGGGTGGTGGCGCGCCGCGCCTACGCGGACTGGTCGTACTTCGACGAGGACCGGCGCATGCTGACCCGGCACCAGGTCGAGCTCATCGAGATGACCCAGCGGATGGGCGCCTCCCGCAAGAACGCCGCCGACATCAAGATGGTGGTCGACGCCATCGAGATGGCCTTCGAGCGGGACTACATCTCCACGTTCGTCATGTGCACCGGCGACAGCGACTTCTCGCCGCTCGTCCACAAGCTCCGTGAGCTGAACAAGCGCGTGATCGGCGTCGGCGTCGAGAAGTCGACGTCGCGCCTGCTGCCCGCCGCCTGCGACGAGTTCCTCTTCTACGACCGCCTCGAGGGCGTCGAGGTGCCCGACGAGGACCAGGGCGCCCCGGCCCACAAGCGCGGCTCCCGCACCCGCAAGGCCGGCGCGACGGCGGAGCGCGCCACCGCGCAGAAGGCACCGGCCGCCTCGC
>NZ_KI911565.1:8516-16956 GCF_000515355.1 Promicromonospora kroppenstedtii DSM 19349
CACGCGGGCGAGCACCCGCACCTTGTCCGGCGTGCCGTACCCGGCGTACGGCTCCAGCCGGGGCTGCCAGCCGGCGCGGACGAGCACCCACCCCGCCGCGGCGTAGAGGTGGTCCTCCACGACCGCGGCGAGGTGCGGGCGCTGCGAAGGGTGCGGGGTCGGAGTGGCCACACCCGATTGTCGCGTACTACTGCCCACCCATGCCCGTGGTCGCGACGCCCTGCACGATGCGGCGCTGGAAGAGCATGAACACCACGAGCAGCGGCAGCGCCGCGATCATCGCGGACGCCATGTTCTGCGCGTACTGCACGCCGTAGGCGTTCTTCACGGTGGACAGGCCGACCGGCAGGGTCATGAACTGCGGGTCGGTGGTGACGATGAACGGCCACAGGAAGTTGTTCCACGCGCCGATGAACACGAAGATCGCGACGGCCACGAGGATCGAGCGCGACAGCGGCAGCACGATGGTCCAGAACAGCCGCCACGTGCCGGCCCCGTCGATGCGGGCGGCGTCGAGCAGCTCGCTGGGGATGGCGTCGAAGAACCGCTTGAGGATGAACACCATCACGGGTGCCACGATCTGCGGCAGCACGATGCCCGCGAACGTGTCCACCAGGCCCATGACCTGCATCTGCCGGAACAGCGGCACGATGAGGATCTGGCCGGGCATCATGATCGACGCGATGGTGAGCCACTGGAGCAGGCTCCGGCCCTTGAACACCGTCTGCGAGAACGCGAAGGCGGCCATCGCGGAGATCAGGACGGTCAGGAGCGTGACCAGCCCGGCCACGACCAGGCTGTTCCACATCCAGATCAGCAGGTCGCTGTTGCTGAGCACCTGCTGGTAGGCGTCGAGCGTCCACCCCATGGTGGGCCACCACGACGCCGGGAGCGCGGCCTCGGCCTCTTGCTTGAAGCTGGTGACCGCGCCCCAGGCCACGGGGAGCAGCCAGAGGGCGGCAAGGACGACGAGGGCGGCCAGGGAGGCGACGCGCACCCAGGGCGAGGGCCCGATCGTCAGCTTGGTGAGGGCCCGGTTCTCGGCGCGTTCCTGCTGCGCCCTCGTCCGGCGGTCTGCGACCAGTTCGGCGACGGACACGTCAGGCCTCCTTCCTGGACGGCAGCAGCCGCACCAGTGCGAACACGAGAATCAGGGCGAAGAAGACGTACGAGATCGCGGAGGCGTACCCGAGCCGGTAGTTGGTGAAGCCGGTGTCGTAGACGTACTCCAGGATCGGCCGGGTGCTCCCGTTCGGTCCGCCCGCGGTCAGCAGGTAGATCTGGTCGAACACCTTGAGCGACGCGAGGAGCTGCAGCACCACGATCACGCCCGTGATCGTGCGCAGCTGCGGCAGCGTGATGGAGAACAGGCGCCGCCAGCCGCCCGCGCCGTCGATGGTGGCCGCCTCGTACTGCTGCTGCGGGATGCCCTGCAGGGCCGCCAGGTAGAGCAGGAAGTTGAAGCCGACGGTCCACCACACAGTGACGGCGGCGATGGAGAACATCGCGACGTTCTCGTCGGTGAGCCAGCCCACGGGCTGCAGGCCGAGGGCCGCGAACCACGTGTCGAGCAGGCCGATGTCGGGCTGGAACAGCCAGCTGCTCAGCGCGGAGACGACGGCGCTGGTCAGCAGGTACGGGGCGAAGAACGACATGCGCCACACCCACTGGCCCGGCAGGCCGGTGTGCACGAGCAGCGCCATCACCAGGGCCACGACCACCAGGGGGATCGTGCTGAGCACCGTGAACCACACGGTGTGCCACAGGGTCTGCCAGACCTGCGGGTCGCTGAAGGCCTCGGCATAGTTCGCGAAGCCGATGAACTCGCTGCCGGTGCCCGTCAGGCTCTGGTTCGTGAAGCTCATCCACAGGCCGTAGAGCGTGGGCAGCAGCAGGAACAGCCCGGTCGCGACCGCGAACGGCGCGACGAACAGGTATCCGGACCTGTCCCGCTCACGCAGGGACTTGCCGGTCGCGGCGCTGCGGGTACCGGACCGGCCAGGAGATCTCTTCGGGTCGGACGGCGCCTTTCCGGGGGGCGCCGTGACGCCGGCGTTCGAGACAGTCATCGTCGTCCTCTCGATCAGGCGGGGTTGGGCTGGGAGAGGAACCGGTCCATCTCGCTCAGCATGCGGGTCACGGCGGTGCGCGCCGGGGCCTTGCCGGCCAGGGTGTCGGTCATGGCGTCGGCCATGCGCGTCTGGAAGTCGCTGCCGCCGCCGGTGAACCAGGCGTCGGGGTCGAAGACGGCGATCTCGGCCGCGGGCGCGTAGTCGCGCTGCGGGGTGAGCTCCTGGTAGGCGGGCTCCTTGACGATGGGCTGGTAGGCCGGGATGTGCCCGGCCGAGGCCCAGGTCAGGCCCTCCTTGAGGAGGCCGGCGAGCACCCGGTAGGTCGCCTCGCGCTTTGCGGGGTCCGGCGTGCCCTGCTTGGGCAGCACGAACGCGTGCGAGTCGGCGTAGTTTGCCGGGGTGTCGAAGACCGCCGGGAACGGAGTGGCGCCGACGTCGGGGTTCGCGTCACGGAACATCGGCAAGTCCCACTCACCGGCGAACATCAGGCCCGTCCGGTTCGACATGAACCGGCCGGACGCCGCGTTGCCGTCCTGGTTCCTGGCGGCGACCTTGCCGTCCACCATCGCCTGCAAGAACTCGAAGACCTCGGTCGCGGCCTCCTCGTCGAGTGCGGCGGGACGGCCCGGCGTCAGCTCGTAGCCGCCACCGTTCTGGGAGTAGAGGCCCCAGAACATGCGCCAGCAGCCGGCGGGATCACGCTGGTAGCCCCAGCTCACGCCGGTCTCGCCCGTGACCTCGGCCATGGCGCGCCCGGCTTCGAGGAACCGGTCAGCCCCGGCGACGGCCGACAGGTCGAGCTTGCCGTCCGCCCCGGCGAGGCCGGCCTGCTGCACGATGTCGGGGTTGTGGAACGCGATGTACGGGTGGGTGTCCAGCGGCAGCGCGTAGAGCTGGCCCTCGAACTGGGCCTTCTGCCAGACCGCGGGCGCGAAGTCGGCCTCGGTGATCCCGAGCTCGGCCAGCGCGTCGAGGTCGAACGGCTCCAGAAGCCCGCCCGGCGCGTAGCCCGCGAGCCGGGACATGTGCATGACGGCGGCCTCCGGCGGCCGCCCGCCGGACGAGGCCATCGCCAGCTTGGTGTAGTACGGCGGCCCCCACGCCAGCGTCGTCGTCTCGACGGCGATGTCCGGGTTGGCCGCGGCGACCGCGCCCGCCATCTCCTGCATGAGCGCGCCGTCACCGCCCGAGAACAGGTCCCAGACCATGACGGAGGTCTTCCCCGCGCCGGCGGCGCTGGGGGTGGCGCAGCCGGCGAGCGCGCCGCCGAGTGCTATCCCCCCCGCCCCGACGAGGGCCGCGCGGAGCACGTCTCGCCTGCTCAGCCCTCCGGAACTGCCCAAGAGGCTGCGGGCTCTCGACGCGGCCTCGGGGCTTCCTTGGCCCGGAATGCCACGTCCTCGTACTACGGTCATCATCGACCTCCAATGGTGCAACGTTGCGCTCCAACGTTGGATCACGATGGACTAGGACGGGCGTCCAGTCAAGAGGCGCGGGTGGAAGGAAGTGAAGGCTTGTCCGAGCAAGGTGGCCGACGGGTAGGGATCAAAGAGGTCGCGGCGGCGGCGGGGGTCTCGTGGAAGACCGTGTCCAACGTCGTCAACGACACGGGCCGGGTGGGGGATGCCACGCGGTCCCGCGTGGAGGCGGTGATCGCGGAGCTCGGCTACCGGCCCAACCTCGCCGGCCGCCAGCTACGGCGGGGCCGCACCAACACGCTCGCCCTGGCGGTGCCGTGGGTGCACGCCCCGTACTTCTCGGTGCTGGCCCACGAGATGATCGACGTCGGGGGCGACCGGGGCTACCGCGTGCTCATCGAGGAGACGCGGTCCTCGCGCGAGACCGAGCTGGAGGTGGCGCGCGGGTTCGACGTGCAGGCGATCGACGGGATCATCTTCTCGCCGCTGGAGCTGAACCCGGCCGAGATCGACGAGGTGCGCGGCACCGTGCCCCTGGTGCTGCTGGGCGAGCGGGCCGACCCGGACCCCGCGCGCGAGCGCCGCACGGACCACGTGAGCATCGACAACGTGGATGCCGCCGCGCAGGTCACCAGGCATCTGCTGGAGACCGGACGGCGTCGGCTGGCCTTCCTGGGAGCGGAGCCGCCCGGCGCGGGCCGGACCGGCGCACAGCGCGTGCAGGGCTTCCTGGACGCTCACACCGCGGCCGGCCTGGAGGCGGACGAGCGCTGGGTGCTCCAGTGCCCGCAGTTCTCCCGCCCGGCCGGCGCCGCCACCGTGGAGTCGGTGCTGCCCCGGATCGACCAGGTCGACGGGATCGTGTGCGCCAACGACGAGCTCGCCCTCGGCGCGCTGTACGCGCTGCGCCGGAACGGGGTGCGGGTGCCCGACGACATCGCCGTCACCGGCTGGGACAACACCGAGGACGGCCGGTTCTCGAACCCCACGCTGACCACGGTGGCGCCCGACCTGCGCGCGATCGCGGAGACGGCGGTGGACCGGATCATCGCGCAGCTCGAGAACCGCTCGGTCGAGCCGGTCGACGAGGTGGTTCCGTACCGCCTGCTGGTCCGCGAGAGCAGCCGCGCGTGACCTGGTGACGCCCCTGGTCCGGAGCGTCGCCGGGCCATCCGGTTGATACAACGTTGCATTCTTGGCGGAAGACGTGTTGAATCACCGCGCACCTGTCGTAGACGCAATGGAGCAGCTGATGACTTTCCTCGACCGCTTCTCGCCGGACGGGGCGCCGACGGCCACCCCCGTCCCGCGCCCCGAGTACCCGCGGCCCCAGATGGTCCGGGACCGCTGGCTCAACCTCAACGGAACCTGGCAGTTCGAGATCGACGCGGGCGACTCCGGTCTGGAGCGCGGCCTGGTCGAGCGGCCGCTCCAGGCCGAGATCACCGTGCCGTTCGCCCCGGAGTCGGAGCTGTCCGGCATCGAGAACACCGACTTCCTCGAGGCGGTCTGGTACCGCCGCGAGATCACCGTGCCCGCGGACTGGTCCGCCGTCGGCGACGACCCGCACGTGCTGCTGCACTTCGGGGCCGTGGACCACGACGCGACCGTGTGGGTCGACGGCACCGAGGTGGTGCGGCACCGCGGTGGCTTCACGCCGTTCGTGGCCGACCTGCACGGCATCGCCGCCCCCGGCGACACCGTGACCGTCGTCGTCCGGGCGCGGGACACGCGGCACGGGCCGCAGGCCCGTGGCAAGCAGTCCAACCGCTACGCCAACTTCGAGTGCAACTACACGCGCACCACGGGGATCTGGCAGACGGTCTGGCTGGAGCCCGTGCCGGCCGTGCACGTGCGCCGCCCGCGGATCACGCCCGACCTGTCGAGCTCCGCGTTCGACGTCGTCGTACCGCTCTCGGCGAACCGTCGGGGCCACACGGTCTCGGTCACCGTGACCGACGCCGACGGCGAGGTCGCGAGCGCCACCGCGCGCGCCGACCTCGACCTGGCGCCCGCGCTGCGTGTCGTCGTCCCGGCGGACCGCGTGCGCACCTGGGGCACGACGGACCCGCACCTGTACGGGGTGGACATCGAACTGCGCGACGCGGACGGCGCCGTGGTGGACTCGGTGCGCTCGTACGCGGGCCTGCGCTCGGTCTCGATCGACGGTCAGGCGATCAAGATCAACGGCGAGCACGTGTTCCAGCGGCTCGTGCTGGACCAGGGCTACTGGCCGGAGTCGCTCATGACGGCGCCGTCCGACGCCGCGCTGGTGCGCGACATCGAGCTCGGCCTGGAGGCCGGGTTCAACGGCGCCCGCCTGCACCAGAAGGTCTTCGAGGAGCGCTACCTGTTCCACGCGGACCGGCTGGGCTACCTGGTGTGGGGCGAGTTCGGCGACTGGGGCGTCAGCGGCTACGGCACTCCGCAGGACGGCCAGCGCCAGACGACGTCGTTCGTCGCCGAGTGGCTGGAGGCGCTGCAGCGGGACCACAACCACCCGTCGATCATCGGCTGGTGCCCGCTCAACGAGACGCACCAGGACCTGCACGACCGCATCACGCAGCTGGACGACGTGACCCGCAGCATGTGGCTCGCCACCAAGGTGGCGGACCCGTCGCGGCCGGTGCTGGACGCCAGCGGCTACTCGCACCGCGTGCCCGAGACCGACGTCTGGGACTCGCACCTGTACGAGCAGGACCCGGCCAAGTTCACCGAGCTGGTGGGCGGTCTGGCCGAGGGCAAGCCGTACGGGAACGAGCGGGACAACGGCACGCCGATCTCGCAGCCGTACAACGGTCAGCCCTACTTCGTCAGCGAGTACGGCGGCATCTGGTGGAACCCGGAGACCGCGGCCAGCGCGTCGGGCAGCTCGCCCGACTCGTGGGGCTACGGCCAGCGCGTGGTGGACGAGGAGGAGTTCCACACCCGGTTCGCCGGGCTGACGGACCCGCTGCTCGACGACCCGCGGATGTTCGGCTACTGCTACACGCAGCTCACCGACGTGTTCCAGGAGGAGAACGGCATCTACCGGTTCGACCGGAGCGTCAAGCTCGACGTCGACCGCGTGCGCGCCGTGCAGGTGCGCCCGGCCGCCTTCGAGAAGGGCGGCGACGAGGCCTCCTGACCTCGCGAGCCGACGTGTCGGACGTACGGGTCACCCGGGTGACCTGTACGTCTGACTCGTCTACCGGACTGTGCACCTTGTAGGTCTCTTTAGTATTTTTCACCACATAACACCCCGTCCACAGCGGCGCTTGGGGGGTGCACAATAGGCCGGTGACGTACCGGTTCCTCAAGCTCATCCTCTCGATCCTCGTGCTCGTGCTCCTGCGCCCGCGCGTGACTGGGCTGCAGAACATCCCGAAGCGTGGCGCCGTGATCCTCGCGAGCAACCACCTGTCGTTCATCGACTCGCTGCTGATCCCGATCATGGCTCCGCGGCACGTCGCGTTCCTGGCCAAGGCCGAGTACTGGACCGGCAAGGGCATCAAGGGCCGCCTGTCGCGCTGGTTCTTCACCAAGATGGGCGACATCCCGGTGCAGCGCGACGACCCGCGCGCCGGGCAGCGGTCCCTGGAGGACGCGCTGGCCGTGCTCCAGCGGGGCGGCGCCTTCGGCATCTACCCCGAGGGGACCCGCTCCCGGGACGGCAAGCTGCACAAGGGACACACGGGCGTCGCGTGGCTCGCCCTGACCGGCAAGGCCCCCGTGGTCCCGGTCGCGCTGCTGGGCACGGACAAGGTCAAGCCCATCGGCAAGATGCCGCGGTTCGCGCGGGTCGAGCTGCACTTCGGTACCCCGATCGACCCCTCGCGACAGATCGCGGCCGGTACCAAGCCCGCCCAGGCGCGGCGGGAGCTGACCGAGCAGGTCATGCAGTCCATCCAGGCGATGAGCGGCCAGGAGCGCGCCGACTGAGGCCGGTGCACACGTGTCGGACGTACAGCTCACCCGGGTGACCTGTACGTCCGACACGAGGCGGGTCAGAGGCGCGTGATGCGGATCGCGTCCGCCACCACGTACGCCGTGCCCTGCGTCCAGCGGCTGACGGCGACGACGGTGCGCGTCCCCGCCGTCATCGCGTAGGTGCCGAGCGAGAGCCAGGCCCCGCCGCCCGCGGACTGGTCCACCCGGATCGTCGACGACCCGGTGCCCGTGTAGACGATGAACGGCGTCGACGTGTTGTAGCCCGCGACCGCCGGGAACCACGCCTCGACACGGTAGGAGCCGTTGGACGGGATCGTGGCCGAGTACGTCGCCAGGTCGCTGACCTCTGCGGGCGTCGCGTACCGGTAGTCGGCGCCGTACCGCTCGCCCGAGAACGACGACACCAGCCACGCGGAGCCGGCGGAGAAGCCCGCCGAGGTGTTGTCGACGATCACCGACCAGCTCGTGCCCGCCAGGGCCGCCGCCACCTCGGAGCGCAGCTGCGGCAGCATCGAGTACAGGACGTCGCCCGGGCAGGCCGTCGCCGTGTAGTCCCGGTGCCCGTAGATCTGCGTGGGCGCGATGCCGTACCGGTCGCAGATGTAGGCGCACAGCTCGACCAGCCGGCTCCAGAGCTGCGCGGGCGGCGTGGCGCTCGTGTAGGTGCCCTGGTTCTCGATGCCGATGGCCTGGCTGTTCTGTCCGGGCGCGTGCGCGCCCACGACCGTGCCGCTGCCGCTCTGCAGCCGCGACAGCGAGCCGTGCCGCCCCTCCATGACGTACCCGCCACGGCTCACCGTGAGGTGCTGGCCGGTGTCCACCCAGCCGTTGGCGAAGTGCCACTGCTGGATGTCGCGGGCGATCTGGTACCCGGCGGCCTGCGAGTAGTCGGTCACGTTGGCCGACGCCGTGTGGTGGATCAGGATCTTGTTCGGGTTGGTGGCGACGGTGTCGATGGTCCCGCGGGCAGCCGCCGCACCCCAGGTGGCGCAGCTCGCGATGGTCGGTGCGGCTACCTCC
>NZ_KI911565.1:17056-22284 GCF_000515355.1 Promicromonospora kroppenstedtii DSM 19349
GGCGGGTCGCCGCGCAGGGCCAGGAAGGACCGGACGCCGGCCTCGAGGAACTCCTCGATCACCTCGGACACGTCCTCCCGGGACGCGCCCACGCAGGTCAGGTGGGCCACCGGGAGCACGGGCGTGCCCCGCAGCAGCGTCGCGAGCACCTCGCGCGCGGTGGCCCGGTCGCCGCCGGCCGCGCCGTAGGTCACGGACACGAAGTCCGGACGGGCCGCCACGAGCCGCTGCGCCGTCTCCCAGAAGTTGGGCGCGGCGTCCGGCCGACGCGGAGGCATCAGCTCGAACGACACGGTGGGACGGTGTGGGTGCGGCTCGGCGACCATGGCTGCTCCATCGAACCTGGCGTGAGCACCTTGCCTTCTTGGCTCCGCGGCGACGCGGTACCAGGTCGGCAGGTTGCTGCGGTGTCAGGGAGCCAGGACTCTCGACCGCTCTGGATGGGGTTCGCCACCATGCTAAGCGACCGTCCAGCACTGGGACAGAATTCGTCCGGCGGTCGAGACGGCCCGGTCCACGGAGCGTGGACCGGGCCGTCCCACTACTTCACGGAACCGGCCACCAGGCCGCCCACCAGGCGCTTCTCGATGATCATGAACAGGATCACCACGGGCACGATCGCCACCACGGACACCCCGAACACGTAGTGCCAGGACGTCTCGTACTGGCCCACGAACTTGGTGAGCGCCACGGACAGCGGCTGGTTGCCCGCCGTCGTCAGCAGCACGAGCGACGCCGCGAACTCGTTCCAGGAGGCGACGAACGTGAACACGACCGCCGTGACGATGCCCGGCCAGACCAGCGGCAGGTTGATCTTGGTCAGCACGGCGAAGGTTCCTGCGCCGTCGAGCTGCGCCGCCTCGTCGACCTCCTTGGGGATGCCGGCGAAGAAGCTGTGCATGATCCAGACCGCGAACGACAGGTTGAACGCCGCGTTGACCAGGATCATCGCGGCCCACGTGTCGAGGATCCCGAGGGCGATGAACTGGCGGAACAGGCCCGAGGTGAGCACCGCGGGCTGCACCATCTGGGTCACGATCACGAGGAACAGGAAGAACAGCCGCCCCGGGAACCGGAACCGTGCCGTGTAATAGGACGCCGGCAGCGCCACGGCGAGCACGAGCAGGGTGGCGCACAGCGAGATCACCAGGGTGGAGATCAGGTTCTGCGCCAGCGGTGTCTCGGGCGTGGACCACATGGTGACGTAGTTGTCCCAGTGCCACTCGGTGGGGAAGTAGGTGGGGTCGACCGACCTGATCTCGGCCTTGGTCTTCACCGAGCCGAAGAACATGATCAGGTACGGCAGCAGGAACACCACCAGCACCACGAGCCCGGCCAGCAGCCGCAGCAGCAGGGACCCGAGCGGCACCTGGTCGCTCGTATACTTCCGTACCCTCTGCCGGCTGTCCGACGGCGGCCGGGTCGCCTTGCGCGGGGTGGTCCCCGAATCGGTGATCGCGGTCATCAGACCTCCTCCAGGGGGCGGACGACCCGCACGTAGACGGCGACGATGACGATGACCACCAGGAACGCGATGACGGACAGCGCGCTGGCCAGGTCGATCTGCCGCTGGTTCTGCATGTACTTGAAGATCATCGTCATGACGGTGTCGGCGTCGTACCCCGGGATGGACCCCGTCATGACGCGCAGGATCGGCAGCGAGTTGAACACGTTGATGATGTTGATCAGCACCGCCACCGAGATGGCGCCCCGCAGCTGCGGCAGCACCACGCTGAAGTAGGTGCGCGGGCCGCTCGCGCCGTCGATGCGTGCGGCCTCGACGGTCTCGCCGGGAACCGTCTGCAGGCCGGCAAGGATCGTGTACGTGGTGAACGGCAGCGACACGAAGACGGCCACCGCCATCGCCCACGCGAACGCGGTACCCGGGTGCCGCGTCCAGCCGTAGCCCTCCGGCGTGCTGATCAGGCCCACGTCCACGAGGAACGAGTTGATGATGCCGAAGTACGGCTCCAGCCCGTAGTGCACCACCAGCGTGGTCATGACCACGCTCGAGGCCCACGGCACGATGACGGCCATCCGCACCAGGCGCCGGCCCGGGAACGCCTTGTTCAGCAGCGCTGCCAGGGCCAGCGACCCGATGAGGGTGCAGCCGACGACCACCACGACCCACACGACGGTGCGCCCGAGGATCGGCCAGAAGTACTGGAAGCCGATGACCGTCGCGAAGTTCGCGAGGCCCACTCCCCCGTCGTCCACGCCGCTCTGGCTGATGTCGCGCGTCGAGTTCCAGAACATCAGGCCTACCGGGAACAGGACCACGGCCGCAATGAGTGCGACCGCGGGCCCGATCCACGGCAGGGCCTTGGCAAGGTCCTTCACCGGTTTCCCCTGTTGCTTTCCGTTCGGCGTCGTTCGTGGCAGGCCGTGCCGGGCACGGCGGTCGGTGCGGGCATCAGCCCGCGTCGACCTGCTCCTGGATCTCCGTCAGGACGTCCTGGGCGGACTTCTTGCCGTCCAGCTGGCCGAAGAGCGCCTTGAACGCGGAGTCGGCGGCCTGCCAGTCCGGGTTGGTGCTCGGGTAGAACTGCGCGTCCGGCAGCACCTCGAGGAACGGCGCCAGGGCCTCCTCGTCGGCGAGCTGCTCCGAGCCCGACAGGGTGGTGGGCAGGAAGCCCTCGGCCTGGACCCACGGCACGTACACGTCGGCGGAGTAGAAGTAGTCGAAGAAGGCGGTGATGGCCTCCTGCTTGTCGCCGTCGTTCTGGAACGCCATCAGGTGGTCCGCGACGCCCAGCGTGAACGGCGAGCCGTCCTCGGTGGGGATCGGGTGGATGGAGTACTCCAGGTCGGGGTTGTCGGACTCGATCTGCCCGACGCTCGGCGGCAGGCCGACCTGCATGCCGACCTTGCCCTGCACGAAGATGTCGAACAGCGGGCTGCGGTCCGTCGCGCCGGCGTCGGCCTGCGTGGCGCCCTCGTCGATCATCTTCTTGACGAACTCGGCGCCCGCGAGGTTCTCCGGGGTGTCGATCGTGATGGACTCGGCGTCGCCGAAGCTGCCGCCGCCGCCCCACAGCCACACCGCTGCCTCGGCCTGCGCCTCCTCCGAACCAAGCGGCATGCCGTAGCCGGCCACGCCGCCGCCGAGGTCGGAGACCTTCTTGGCCGACTCGAGCAGCTCGTCCCAGGTGGCGGGCACCTCGGCACCGGCCTCCTCCAGGAGCGCGTCGTTGACGAACAGCGCACGGGCCGACGCGATGAACGGCAGGCCGTAGGTGGTGCCGCCCACCTGGGCGTTCTCCAGGAACGTCGGCTGGAAGTCGGCGTAGGTCTCGTCGGAGGTGACGTCCTCGACCGGGTACAGCAGCTCGTCCTCGGCGAAGCCGGCGAAGGGGCCGCCGTTGTAGATGTCGGGTGCGTCGCCGCCCTGGATCTTGGTGGCGATGACGGACTCGAGGTTGTCCCATGACTCGACCTGGAGGTTCACGTCGATGTCGGGGTTCTCCTCCTCGAACCCGGCGATCACGTCGTCCCAGTTCCCCTGGGTGGCGTCGGAGTAGCTGGGGACGAGCAGGTCGAGAGTCGTGCCGTCACCGGTCGCCTCCCCGGTGGACCCGCCGAACCCGCAGGCCGTCAGTCCGGTCGTCGCGGCGAGCGTGATCGCCATGATCCCGCCGAGCCTCTTGTACTGCGCCATTGCCGTCCCTCTCCTTCGTGGTGGTGCAGGTCACGTTTTCACTTGGGTCATAATCTGTCAATGGTTCTAACAAACCTGTGACAAACGGGTGACGCGGCGTGTCGCGCGGGTTCGGCCGCTCGGCGCGGCGGCAGCAGAAAGGGCCGCAGCGCGCGGCTGCGGCCCTGTTCCGGCAGGCCCCAGGGCCGCCGTCGTGGGTACGGAGATGTGGCGGCGCCCGCCCGGTCGGGACCGGGCGGGCGCCGCACGTGCTTCTATCGCTCGGTGGCGCCGATCATCGGCAGGCCGAACGACAGGCCGACGGCGAGGATGCCGCCGACGAACAGGTAGGGCGACGACGCAGCGTCACCGATCGAGCCGACGGCCATCAGCGCGAACCCGCCCAGGAACAGGGCGAAGCACACGATGAAGCGAACCACCAGCGCCGCCGTGGGCTCCTGCTTCTGCCTGCGGGCCACCTCGAAGTTGCTCATGAGGTAAATCTACCGGCTCGTCGTGACCATGAGCTCGCCGCGCGTCCCGTTGACCGTGACGGTCACCGTGGCGCGCCCTGGGCGCAGGGCGGTCAACTCGTGGGTTGCGGGGTCGAGCGCGAGCACCGCGCGGCGGGAGCACTCCCGCACGGCGGCACGGCCCTGCTCGTCGGTCACGCACACGCCGGGACCGCCCCAGCTCGCGGAGACCGGCCACGCCACGGGCACCTCGCGGGACCCGTCCTGCACGACGACGGCGCTCACCGGCGCGGAGCCGCCCACTCGCAGCGACTCCGGCCCGGAGAGCGTGACCTGCTCGGCGCGCGTGTTGACCTCCCAGGTGAGCCACGGGTCAGCGGGCCGGTGGCCGGGACCCGACGTCTTGCCCGACGCCGGACGCACCCCCAGCATCGACCACCCCGTGAACCCGCCGTCGGCCGGCGTGCTCGCCGGGCTCTTCCCGGAGTTGCCGTTGACCAGGTACGGCACGCCGTCCTGCGTGCTCGCGTGGAAGACGCCCACGTGGGACCCCACCGACGCGACCGACTTGCCGGACCTCTCCTCGAAGTCCTCGAACCAGCCGCGCAGCGTGTCGGCCTCCAGCCGGTCGGTGAGCCGGCTGGCCTTGGTCGGCAGCGGGTCGTCGAGCGGGTGGTGCGCGAACACCACGACGCCGGTGACGGCACGGTCGGTCGCGGCGTCGTCGAGCGCCTCGCGCAGCATCTGGACCTGGGCGAAGTCGGCGCCCAGACGGCCGGCCGACGAGTCGAGCATGACCAGGCGCGTGGTGCCGCCGGCCCGGCCCGGCGTCGGGACGTCCAGCACGCGGGTGCGCTCGCCGAACTCCTCCTCGAAGTTCGCGATCGAGCCGCCCATCACCTCGTGATTGCCCGGCAGGTAGTACCAGGGGAAGTCCGCGTCGGCGAGCTCCTCCGTCAGCACGCGCCGCGCCAGGTCGAAGTCCTCGGGCGCGGCCTCGTCCACCAGGTCACCGTTGATGACCAGCAGGTCAGGGTCGTCGGCCACGATCTCGCGGAGCGCGGACCGGGCCCCCGCCACCGCACCCGACTCCGGGTCGCGCGCGACGAACTGGGCGT
>NZ_KI911565.1:22384-23971 GCF_000515355.1 Promicromonospora kroppenstedtii DSM 19349
AGGGGCGCGTCGCCGGTGCCGCCGTCGGCGGCCACGACCGTGTCCTCGACCCGGGGCGCCTCGGGCGCGTCCACCGCGGGCGGCACCTGGGCTGCGATCGAGGACAGCGTGAGCGCGCCCGTGTACTGCTCGCCCGCCGTGGTCTCCAGCGCGCGCACACGCTGCAGCCTCAGGGGGAACGCGACGCCGTCGGGCACCGGGAAGGTGACCTGCCGCCAGCCGGTCCAGGTGACCTCGGGCCCGTCGAGCTGCGTGACGACACCGTCGCCCTGCCGTGCCTGGAGCCGCAGCCAGGCGCCGTGGCCGTCGCCGTCGACCCACATGGTCACCGCGCGCGGTGCGCCGGGCAGCTCGCGACCGCCTGCCGCGGCCTCGGGCAGCACCGCGTACTGGCCGCGCGTGGCCGTGGACCGCGTGAAGTCGTAGGTCATGCGCAGGCCGGCCGAACCCTCATGCCCGGCCACGGGAGCGAGGGTTCCGCCCGGGGCGCGGTCGTTCGCCGAGGTCCAGGATGCCGCGTCGGCGAAGTCGGCGACGACGTCCTCCTCCAGGCTGACCGTCACGGCCACGCGGGTGGTCAGCGGCGCCCCGTCCGGGCCGGGGACGGACAGCTCGAAGGTGGTGCCGCCCACCTCGGCGAGCGCGCGGACCTCGAAGGAGCCGTCGGCGGCCGGGACCAGCTCGGCGACCGGCTCGCGGGTAGCGCGCACACCGGGGATCCGGGGCTCGCCCGGCTCGACCGCCGTCACGGTGACGTCCCGCGCCTCGATCGGCGCGGTGAAGCCCTGCGCGTCGTAGCCGGTCAGCACGAGCGGCGCGGTCGCGTCGGCGTCCTCCAGCCCGACGACGGGGGTGTCCACACCCGTGCGGACGAGGCCGCCCAGCACCTCCACCTCGGTGGTGCCGGTGGCCAGGCCCCAGCGGCTCAGCGACGCCGCGGTCACGGTGGTGCTGCCCGCCTTGCGGCCGGTCACCACGCCGTCGCGCACCCAGGCGACCGCGCCGTCGCGGGCGCGCCACGAGGACGGCTCGGTCGCGACGGGACCCATCGTGTCGTCGTACCCCTTGCCGACCAGCGTGCGGTGCAGGCCGGGGAAGACGCGGTCCGCGTCGTCGGCCGGGACCGTGGTGCGTACGTCGTACGCCGCGACACGGCCCGAGCCCGCCGGGACGTACAGGCCGAGGCCGTTCGCGTCGGCCCGCTCGAACCCGTCGGACGGGCTGTTCAGGATGGTGTTGGCGGCGTCGCCCGGCAGCCGGGCGACCATCTCGGAGGAGCCGCCGCCGTCGAGGTTGATCGCGTCGTCGGCGCCGAGCTGGGCCATGAGACCGCCGAGCTCGTACAGGTTCATGCCGATGCTGTGGGTCTGGCGGCCGTCGACCACCACGAAGTACGCGCGGGTGCCGGACTCGTCGAAGCCCACCGCGGTGCGGGGGTGGCGCAGCTCCACGTGGTCACCGGTCGCGGAGGTGACCTCGCCGTCCTCCAGCAGCGGGTCCTCGACGCCGCCGCCGATGGCGACCGCGACGTCGCCCGCGTCCTCCCTCAGGCCGTACGCCAGGTCGATCCGGTCGCCCGGGCGCAGG
>NZ_KI911565.1:24071-34141 GCF_000515355.1 Promicromonospora kroppenstedtii DSM 19349
AGACCGTCACCTCGATGCCCTGCTCACCCGCGGCCAGGGGCCGCGCGCGGGTGAAGGTGCCCCATCCGGCGTCGAACACGGCGACGCCGCCGGGCGGCAGGGCGGTGACGTTCAGGCCGCTGACCGGCACCTCGGCGCGCGCGCCGTCGTCAGCCGGGGCCCAGCTCACCGAACCCTCCAGGAAGATCTGCGCCAGCCGCCCGACGGCGCGCTGCCCTGAGCCTGAAGGGTCGGACCCGATCACGACCGAGCGTTCGCGGCCCGGGGACGCCGACTTGAGGAGCCTGCCGTCGTCGACACTCGCTCCGAGGGCGGCGCCCGAGTTGTTGATGTCGAAGTAGTCGCCGTTGACCGCGGCGATCGCGCCGCGTGCGGCCGCCATCTGCGAGACCGTCGCGTTCCCGGCCACGTGCTCCGGGCCCACGTAGCCCACCTGCACCTTGCCCTTCGGGACGACGCCGTCGGCGCCCGGGGCGCCGAGGTCCGCGACGAGCACCTCGCCGCTGAGCCAGCCGTTCTCCCCCAGCCGGGCGAACCGGGTGAGCTCCAGACCGGGCGCGATCCGGCGCTCCTCGCGGCGCGTGACGATCGCCGCGCCGTCGTCGTCGAGGGCCAGCGGGGTGACTTCTCCGGACTTCTCGGCCGACGTGCCGAAGGCGAGCGGAGCGTTCGCGAAGGGGACCGGAGCGCTCAGCGCGGCGGCGTCGCGTGGCACGTCCTCGGGGGCCGGGAGCGGCGCCGCGAACGCGGTGCCGCTCGGCGCGGCGAGAAATGCCGCAGTAACTGTGCAGGTCAGCGCTTTGGTGACAATTCCTCGCGGCCTTTTTGGGCGCGCCGATGACATGTCTGGTCGCATGCTCGTTCCTTCTGGGGAATCGGGGGGAGCGGTCTGCGGCAGGCTTGCGCGGCGAGGTTATGACCCAACGACCAATGTGTGAATATCACCCGAATCGCAACGTTGTTCACTGAACGCGAAACATGGGCGAGTTCGGGTGACACTACGATGCCTTCGTGGCAAACACGTCCCCGGCCTTCGACCAGCGTCCTGCCCGTGTGCGCACGGACTGGGGCATCTCAGGTGCTCTCGCCCTCACCGCCACCGATGCGCGCTCGTCGCTCGTGGTCGTCGTGGACGTGCTCTCCTTCTCGACCACGGTCACCGTCGCCTGCGAACAGGGCGCCGGCGTGTACCCGTTCCCGTACCACGACCCTGCCGGGGCCGCCCGGCTGGCGCGCACCATGCGCGCGGCCCTCGCCGGCCCGCGGTGGGAGGACGGCATCAGCATCTCGCCCGCGTCGCTGCAGGACCTCGACGCCGAGCGCCTCGTCATCCCGTCCCCGAGCGCCGCCCAGATCTGCCACACCATCGCGAACCGCGGCGCCCTGATCGTCGCGGGCAGCCTGCGCAACGCGAAGGCCGTCGCCGGCCTCGCGGCCGCGCACCTGGACGCGTCCGAGCGACACGACGTGGTGCTCGTGCCGGTGGGCGAGCGCTGGCCCGACGACACGCTGCGCCCCGCGCTCGAGGACTACCTGGCCGTGGGCTCCATCGCCTCGCGGCTCACCGCGATGCTGCCCGACGTGAGCATCTCCCCCGAGACCGAGGCCACGGTCACGCTGTGGAAGGGCACCAAGGACATCGCCGACTCCGTGGGCGGCACGGCGAGCGGCCGCGAGCTGCTCGACTCCGGGTTCGCCGACGACGTCACGATCGCCACCGAGGTGGACGCCACCGACGTCGTGCCGGTGCTGATGGACGGCGCGTTCGTCCCGCTGGGGCACCGCGTGGCCGCGGCCCGCGGCCGCAGGAACGTGGGTGCGGGCGCGCGCTGAGGGTCCGCTTCTCCGCCAGGCCCGCTATCTCGGCGTGAGGTAGGGCTCCAGGGCGCGCACGATCTGCACGTCGCCGGGCAGCCAGGGCACGTCGTCGAGCTCGGCCGCCGTCAGCCAGCGCAGCTCGTCGTGATCCTGGAGCGGTTCCGGGGTGCCGCGCTCGGACAGCGCGAACCACACCCGCATCCGGTGCCGGGCCGTGATCGGCCATGCGCCGTCGGCAGGTCCGAGCACCTCGGTGCCCACGGCGACCCGTACGCCGAGCTCCTCGGTGAGCTCCCGGCGCAGCGCGTCGAGCGGCGTCTCACCGGGCTCCACCTTGCCGCCGGGAAGCTCCCAGCGGCCGGCGAGGGACTCCGGCGCGGACCGTCGGGCGGCGAGCAGCCGGGTCGGGCGGTCCAGGTGGTCCACGATCGCGGCGGCCACCACGTCGATGAGGGTCTCCTGCATGCGGAGCAGTCTCCCACCGGCCGGATGGTGGCGGCCCTGCGGCTCACCACCACCCGGACACAGCACGACGACGGCGCCTCTGGGGAATGGCGCCGTCGTCGGAGAGCTGCGTGCGTCAGGCTACGATCTCGAACTCGTTCGCCTTGGCGATCGCCTCCGCGCGCGAGGACACGCCGAGCTTGCGGTACACGCTGCGGACCTGCGTCTTCACCGTGTTGCGGGTGACGTACAGGCGTCGAGCGATCTGCTCGAGAGTGGCGTCCTCGGTGAGGTTCGCCAGGATCACCCGCTCACGACGAGTGAGGCTGGGGAGACGGTGGTCAAGGGTCATCGCGGTCATGGTCGTTTTCCTCCACACAGCGGCCGGTTCTGGGGTTCCGGCCTACGGTTGCTGCTATGAGAAGGACCTGGCGGACGCAGATTCATGACGCGGTTCTGCAAGAACTTCTTGACCGTTATCCATCCGAGACCAAAACCGCCCCCCGAAGCGCATGAAAGTGCACGTCGGAGGGCGGTTTCGCCCGAAGGACCAGCCGGCCCGGGATCGGTCAGCTCCCGGTGTGCTCCGCGTACTGGGCCGCGGAGAGCAGCTCGCCCGCGCCAGTCACCTCGACCTTGAAGAGCCAGCCCTTGCCGTACGGGTCCTGGTTGACGATCTCCGGGTTGTCCACGGCCTCCGAATTCACCTCGGTGACGGTGCCGCTCACCGGGGAGTAGAGCTCGGACACGGACTTGGTGGACTCGATCTCGCCCACCACGGAGCCCGCCTCGATCGTGGCGCCCACCTCGGGCAGCTCCAGGTAGACGACGTCGCCGAGCGCCTCGGCCGCGACGTCGGTCACGCCGATGACGGCAGGGGTGGACTGGTCCAGCCACTCGTGCTCGGTCGTGTACTTCAGGTTCTCGGGGAAGTCAGCCATGACAGCTCCTTGCGTGTAGGTCAGTTCTGGGGACGACGGTAGAACGGCATGGGCACGACCACGAACGGTTCGGCCCGGCCGCGCACGTCGACGGCGAGCTCGGTGCCCTCGGCCGACACCTCGGGCGTCACGTACGCCATCGCGATCGGGTAGCCGAGCGTGGGCGACGGCGCGCCGGACGTCACGCGGCCCACGACGGCGCCCACCTCGGTGCCGACGCCGCGCTGCACCACCTCGTAGTCGGCGCGGGCGGGACGCCGCCCCTCGCCACGCAGCCCGACGAGCACGCGCGCGGGCGCCGACTCCTTGCGGGCGGCCAGGGCCTCCCGGCCCACGAACGGGATCGGCGTGCCGTCCTCGGTCGCCTTGTCGAGCCGCACCACGCGGCCCATCCCCGCCTCGAACGGCGTCGTGGTGGTGTCTAGCTCGTGGCCGTAGAGCGGCATGCCGGCCTCGAGGCGCAGCGAGTCGCGGGCCGAGAGCCCGGCCGGGACCAGCCCGAGGGGCTCGCCGGCGGCGAGGAACGCGCGCCACAGCGCGACCGCCTTGTCGGCGGAGACCCAGATCTCGAACCCGTCCTCGCCCGTGTACCCGGTGCGGCCCACGAGCACGGGCTCGCCCTCGAAGCGCATGCCCATGCACGCGTAGTACTTGAGGTCGGCGAACGCGGTGCCGCCCGAGATCTCGGCGTCCTCCACCAGGCCCGCGGTGGCGAGCATGATCTCCTCGGCCCGCGGACCCTGCACGGCGATCAGCGCCTGGCCGGGCTGGACGTCCTTGAGCACCACGTCGAACCCGGCGGTGCGCTCCCGGAGCTTTGCCAGCACCAGCTCGGCGTTGGACGCGTTGGCGATGACCGAGTACTCGCCGGGCGCGTTGTGGTAGACGATCAGGTCGTCCAGCACGCTGCCGTCCTCGGCGCAGATCATCGAGTAGCGCGCGCCCATCTCGCGGACCTTCGAGATGTACCCGACCAGCGCGTGGTCGAGGAACGCCGCGGCGTCCGGCCCGGTCACGCTGATGTCGCCCATGTGCGACAGGTCGAACAGGCCCGCGGCCTCGCGCACCGCGCGGTGCTCGGCCAGGTCGGACGTGTAGCGCAGCGGCATGAGCCAGCCGCCGAACGGCGTCATCGACGCTCCGAGCGCCACGTGCTCGTCGTGGAGCGGGGTCTTGCGGTCCTCACCCATGGATCAATCCTCTCGTCGGCGACGCGCCAGACGTGCAGGTCACCCGGGTGACCTGCACGTCCGACACGGGCGGCGTGTTCTGACAGGTCACTCGGCGAAGGCCTCGACCGGCGGGCACGAGCACACCAGGTTGCGGTCGCCCTTGGCGCCGTCGATGCGGCGCACCGGCGGCCAGTACTTGTTCCCGCGGAGCGACGCCACGGGGAACGCGGCCAGCTCGCGCGAGTAGGGCTTGTCCCACTCGTCCGTCATGACCGACGCCGCGGTGTGCGGCGCACCGCGCAGCGGCGAGGTCTCGGCGGTCCAGCGGCCGGCCGCGACGGCGTCGATCTCACCGCGGATGGCGATCATCGCGTCGACGAACCGGTCGAGCTCCGCCAGGTCCTCCGACTCCGTGGGCTCCACCATGAGCGTGCCCGGCACCGGGAACGCGAGCGTCGGAGCGTGGAAGCCGTAGTCCATGAGGCGCTTGGAGACGTCCTCCGCGGTCACGCCGGTCTCGGCGGTGATCTTGCGCAGGTCGAGGATGCACTCGTGCGCCACCAGGCCGTTCGGGCCGGTGTAGAGCACGGGGAAGTGCGGGTCGAGCCGGCTCGCCACGTAGTTGGCGGTGAGGACGGCGGCCTTGGTCGCCTCGGTCAGCCCGTCCGGGCCCATCAGGGCCACGTAGGCGTACGAGATCGGCAGGATGCCGGCGGAGCCGTAGCGCGTCGAGGCCACGGGGATGCCCGCCGCGCCGGCGTCGCCCTGCCCGAGACCCGGCGTCGGGTCGCCCGGGAGGAAGGGCACGAGGTGCTCGGCCACCGCGACCGGGCCCACGCCCGGGCCGCCGCCGCCGTGCGGGATGCAGAACGTCTTGTGCAGGTTCAGGTGCGAGACGTCGCCGCCGAACTCGCCCGGCTTGGCGAGGCCCACCAGCGCGTTCAGGTTGGCGCCGTCGATGTACACCTGGCCGCCGGCGTCGTGCACCAGGTCGCAGACCTCGCGCACGTGCTCCTCGTACACGCCGTGCGTGGACGGGTAGGTGATCATGATCCCCGCGACCTGGGGGCCGTGCTGGTCGAGCTTGGCGCGCAGGTCGTCGAGCAGGATCTCACCGTCGTCGGCGGTGGCCACGACCACGACACGCAGGCCCGCGAGCGCCGCCGACGCCGCGTTGGTGCCGTGCGCGGAGGCCGGGATCAGCACGATGTCGCGGCTCTCCTCGCCGCGCGAGGCGTGGTAGCCCTTGATGGCGAGCAGGCCGGCGAACTCGCCCTGGCTGCCGGCGTTCGGCTGCACGGAGACGGCGGCGTAGCCGGTGATCTCGGCGAGCTGGGCCTCGAGCGCGGTGACGAGCTCGGTGTAGCCCTGCGTCTGGTCGGCGGGGGCGTACGGGTGGATGTCCGCGAAGCCGGGCCACGAGATGGCCTCCATCTCGGCGGTCGCGTTGAGCTTCATGGTGCAGGAGCCCAGCGGGATCATGGTGCGGTCGAGCGCCAGGTCCTTGTCCGAGAGCTTGCGCAGGTAGCGCAGCATGGAAGTCTCGGAACGGTGCTGGTGGAAGATCGGGTGCTCCAGGAACGCGGTCGTCCGGGTCACTTCCGCAGGCAGCGCGGACGACGTCGCCGGGACGGTCGCCTCGGCCGGGCGGCCGGCGAGCACGGCGAGCACGTTCGCGATGTCCTGTGCCGTGGTGGTCTCGTCGGTGCTGATCTGCACGTGGTCGGCGTCCGGCACGAACAGGTTGTACCCGGCGTCGGCCGCGGCGCGGGCCATCTCGCGGGCCCTGCCCGGGACCACGGCGCGGACCGTGTCGAAGAAGACGTCGTGCTCGACCTCGACGCCGGCGCCACGGAGGCCCCCGGCGAGGGACATGGCGTGCCCGTGGACGCGGTGCGCGATCGCCTTGAGCCCCTCGGGGCCGTGGTAGACCGCGTACATGCTGGCGACGATGGCCAGCAGCGCCTGGGCGGTGCAGATGTTGCTCGTGGCCTTCTCGCGGCGGATGTGCTGCTCGCGGGTGGCCAGCGCGAGGCGGTAGCCGGCGGCGCCGTCGACGTCGATCGAGACGCCGACCAGGCGGCCCGGGAGCTGCCGCTCCAGGCCCTTCTTCACGGCCATGTACGCGGCGTGCGGGCCGCCGTAGAAGAGCGGGACGCCGAAGCGCTGTGCGGAGCCCACGGAGATGTCGGCACCGAGCTCACCGGGGCTGACCAGGAGCGTCAGGGCGAGCAGGTCGGTGGCGACGGTGACGAGCGCGCCGGCCTCCTTGGCCTCGGCGACGACAGCGCGGGCGTCGATCACCCGGCCGGACGCCCCGGCCTGCTGCAGCACGACGCCGACCAGCTGGCCGGCCGGCAGCTCGGCGGGCAGGCCTGCCCGGAGGCCGTTCGAGAGGTCCGCGACGACGACCGGGAGGCCGATCGCCTCGGCTCGGCCTCGCGCCACGGCGAGCGACTGACCGAACAGGTCGGCGTCGAGGACGACGTAGCCCTCCTTGGCGCGCGAGGCGCGCCACATCAGCGCGACGGCCTCGGCCACGGCGCTGGCCTCGTCGAGCAGGGAGGCGTTCGCGATCTCGAGGCCCGTGAGGTCCTCGACCGCGGTCTGGAAGTTGAGCAGGGCCTCCAGGCGGCCCTGGCTGATCTCCGGCTGGTACGGCGTGTAGGCCGTGTACCAGGCGGGCGACTCGAGCACGTTGCGGCGGATGACGGCGGGCGTGTGCGTGCCGTAGAAGCCCTGCCCGATCATCTGGGTCTTGACCTGGTTCTTGCCCGCGAGCTCGCGCAGGTGGGCGAGCACCTCGGCCTCGGTGCGGGCGGCGGGCAGGTCCAGCGGCGCCTGGGTGCGGATCGCCTTGGGGACGGCCCGGTCGACAAGGGTGTCCATAGTGTCGATGCCGAGCTGGTCCAGCATGGTGCGAACCTCGCGGCCGCGCGGGCCGAGATGCCGATCGGCGAAGACATCGGGGTCGAAGACGTCGGAATTGTGGGGCGTGCTCACGGCGGGCTCCTGGCTGTCCGAGGGCGTGGGGACGACTGCGGTCCCTCCCCGCTCTGTCATCGGACTCCTGCCCGCTCGCGGGCACGCGTCGACCTGAGAGTTTTGCCGGTCCGTCGTGTTCCCTCCCGGACGTCGGGGAGGAGGGCGGGACGCGCCGGCTTGCACCGTCGGTGGAGCCCCGCACCGGTTGCCCGGTGTCGGAAGCTCGCTTTCCAGAGTTGCCTCACCGCGGCGGTACGGGGGCCTGAGAGATTCCCGGGGAGGAACTTGCTCCTTCGGCGCCGGTTCGCGCGGCGTCTGGACGACGACGGCGCGGGGCCGGACTCTCCCGCCGCGGTTCTGGCGGCACGGTCCTGGTCGGCTGAGCGAGCCAGGGCCGTTGAAGATGTTCAGTTATGCGGACATCGTAGCCGCCGCTACCCCAGGTCGATCTCGCGGGCCGCGAGGACCATCTCGTCCACCACCGCGCGGACGATCGGGCCGGGCTCGTGCCGGTTCTGGCGGTGCCGCACCACCAGCCGGCGCGAGCCGAGCCCGGCGAGCGACACGACGACGACGTTGTCCGGCACCTCACGCTGGAGGGCCAGCGCGGGCAGCATCGCGACGCCCTGGCCTGCCGCGACCAGCGAGATGGCGGTGTCGAAGTCGTTGTACGCGTGACGGGTCTCGAACGTGGTGCCGAGCTGGGCGGCCAGCCGGCTCAGCGCACGCTCGGCCGCCGACTCCGCCTGCGGGCCCACCCAGGCGAGCGCGGCGAGGTCGTCGAGCCGTTCCGGCTCGGGCAGGCTGGTGGGCACCACGATGCGCCACGGCTCGTCGAGCAGCGGCACGTCGTGCGCGCCGCGCGGCGCCGGGGCATCGACGGCCACGTCACGCTCCAGCACCACGGCGTCCAGGTCACCGGCCCGCAGCCGGCGCACGGACTCGATGGGGTCGTACTCCTGCACGTCGACCTCGATGTGCGGGTGCCGCTCGACGAGCGAGACGAGCATGGGCGCGATGACGGTACGGATCGCCGTCTGGATGGACCCGATCGAGATCCGGCCCGTGAGCTCGCCCTCCAGGGCGGCCACGGCCTGCCGGGCCTGGACCAGCTCTGCCTCGATGCGCTCGGCCGCCTCGGCGAGCACCCGGCCGGCGGGCGTGAGGGTCACGCCGCGGGGCCCGCGGTCCAGCACGTCGATGCCCTCCTCGGCCTCCAGCCGGGCGATCTGCTGCGACACCGCCGACGGCGTCACGTGCAGCAGGTCGGCCGCCGCGAGCACCCCGCCGGCACGGTGCACGGCAAGGAGGAAAGCGAGTCTTCGCGGGTCAGTGGCCATGTAGCGATGCTACATCCCGGAGTCACAAACATTCGATTGTGCTGAAGGCGCAAGTGACTCATGATTGACCCTGGCAGCAGCCGGACCCAGCTCCTCCCGGACCGCCGACCACCCCTTCCCCCTTGGACGCCGCATCTCGGCCTCCGCCACTTCCTCGAATCGTTTCGAGCAGTTGCCCCAGGAGTTTCATCATGTCCCTCATGCTGGTCGTCACCGTCCTCGGCTGGGTTGGCGCTATCGCCGGCCTCGTGGCCTATGCCATGGTCAGCCGCGGGCGCTGGAGCGCCGACTCCCTCGCGTTCCAGGGGACCAACATGCTGGCCGCCGTGACCCTGCTCAGCGTGGCCGCCGCCAACGGCATCTGGCCGTCCGCCGCGTCGAACATGGCCGCCCTCCTGATCGGCGTGAACGCGGTGTTCACCGTGGTGCGCGGCAAGAAGCGCGCCGCCAAGGAGCGTGTCGCCAGGGAGGCGGCCGCGCTGCGGGCCGTCGAGGACACCGTTTCCGACGTGGCCGCCGACCACGTCCCGGACCACCTCGTCGACCACGCGCCCGCGCCGCGTCCCGCGGTCAGCTACCGCGCGTACGCCGAGGCCGCCTGACGCACCGCGTCAGCCCGCCCCGCGGGATCCGGTGTCTCCCCCCAGATCCGGCGGGGCACGTCTGTTTCCGTCGAACGTAGGCTTCGTCGCTCTCTGCGCGCTCGGGCACCGAGGAACCCTACGTTCGACGGCGACAGCGCCGGATATGTGGTGCGCTGGCACCATGACCCCGCGTATCCGACAGGTGGTGCTCGACACCACGGACGCCCGCGCTCTCGCCGAGTTCTACCGGGAGCTGTTCGGGCTCACGTACCGCCCCGGCGACGAGCCTCCGCCGGAGAGCAAACCCGACCAGAACGGCGGCGACTGGCTGGTGCTGCGCAACGACGACGGCGTGCAGCTCGCGTTCCAGCAGGTCGACGACCTGCCGAGGTCCACCTGGCCCGAGTCCGGCATCCCGCAGCAGCTCCACCTCGACACCACGGTTCCGGACGTCGAGGCGCTGGTCGCGGCCCGCGACCACGCCCTCGCGCTCGGCGCGACGCTGCTCCATGACCGGTCCGACGACCCGGAGGAGCCGCTCTACGTGTTCGGCGACCCGATGGGTCACCCGTTCTGCGTCTTCGTGGGCTGACGGCGGGGAGGCTGACGGCGGGCGCGGCTAGAAGGCCACGTCCACGACCAGTGCGCGGTGGTCCGATACGCCGGTGTCCACGACCCGCCCGACGGCGGCGGGACCAGGGGCGCCGGCCGCGGCGTCGGCCCGGCCGCCCGCGTCGTCGTCCAGCAGCACGTGGTCGATCTGGAACCGCGGGTCGTGGCGCGGGA
>NZ_KI911565.1:34241-36277 GCF_000515355.1 Promicromonospora kroppenstedtii DSM 19349
AGCGCAGGCCGGAACCGGTGGTCGACGGCTCCCATCGCCGCCGCGCACAGCGCCGCCTGGTCCGCTCCCCCGGACCGCGCCTGCCCGCGGTCCACCTCCTGCAGCCCGACGACGTCGGCGTCGAGCGCGGCGACGGCCTGAGCCAGTCGGTCGTTGTCGACGCGGCCGTCGGGACCGAGGCCGTGCTGGACGTTGAACGTGGCGATGCGCACGTGCACGATCCTGGGCCCGGCAAGCGGGGAGCGCTACCCGGCAGGACCGGGTCGGCGAGGAAGGCGTCGATCGCCTCCCGTGTGGGGAACACGGTGTCCCCCGGGCCGGAGGTCAGGCCCACGAGCGTGACCGCGGTCTCCCGTACTGCGACGTTCGCCGCGTTGTACGCGTGCGGGATGTGCGGCGGGTCAACCCTCGGGCTAGCGTGAAGTGGGTTCAACGAGGAGCCGTCGAGACGTCGCACGACGATGGAGGACGACATGAGCCAGGACCAGGCGTTCCCACCGCAGCAGCAGAATCCGCCGGGAACCACCGACCGGATGGACCCCCAGCCGGACCACGGCGAGACGAGCTACGTCGGCAGCGAGAAGCTCGTCGGCCGCAAGGCGCTGGTCACCGGCGGAGACTCCGGGATCGGGCGTGCGGTCGCCATCGCGTTCGCGCGGGAGGGGGCGGACGTCGCCCTGTCCTACCTGCCCGAGGAGGAGCACGATGCCCGGGCGACGGCGGAGCTGGTGCGCGACGCGGGACGCCAGTGCTCCCTGCTGCCGGGCGACCTGCGGGACGAGGCCACGGCCAGGGGCGTGGCGCACCGGGCCGCGGGCGAGCTGGGCGGCATCGACGTGCTGGTCAACAACGCGGGGTACCAGATGGCGCGCCGGCGGTCGGTCGCTGACGTGACCACCGAGGAGCTGGACCGGGTGCTCAAGACCAACCTGTACGCCCTGTTCTGGGTGACGCAGGCCGCGCTCGGACACATGGGTTCGGGCAGCTCGATCATCAACAACTCGTCGATCCAGGCGTTCCAGCCGTCCACGTCGCTGCTCGACTACGCGGCCACCAAAGCAGCGATCAACAACATCACGGTGAACCTCGCGGCCGAGCTGGGACCCCGCGGCATCCGGGTGAACGCGGTGGCTCCGGGGCCGATCTGGACCCCGCTCCAGCCCGCGACCCAGCCGGAGGAGAAGATCACGTCGTTCGGCACCGATACCCCGCTGGGCCGGGCCGGGCAGCCCGCCGAGGTGGCGCCCGCGTTCGTCTTCCTCGCGTCGCCGGTCACGGCCTCGTACGTCTCCGGGACGGTGCTCGGCGTGACCGGCGGCAAGCCGGTCTTCTAGGCGCCCTCACCTGGCGCGAGCACCTCGACCGTGCCGTGCTCGCCGTCCACCCGCACCCGGTCGCCCGTGCGCAGCCGCATGGTCGCGTTGCCGCAGCCGACGACGGCGGGGATGCCCAGCTCCCGCGCGACGATCGCGGCGTGCGACAGGGGCGCGCCGACGTCGGTCACGACGGCGGCCGCCCGCGGGAAGAGCGGCGTCCAGCCCACGTTGGTCACCACGGTCACCAGCACCTCACCGGGAAGCAGCGCCTCGCCGTCGTCCGCCGAGAGCACCACGCGGGCGACGCCCTCTGCCACGCCGGACGCCCCGGGGAAGCCCCGGACGTGGTCGGACCGCTCGGCCTCCTGGCCGTGCTCGTCGAAGACGTCGGACCGCCGCTCCGGATCCGCGGCCCACCGCACCGGGTCGAACCGGCCGCGGATCACCGCGGGATACGGCGGCAGGCTCCGGTAGAGGTCGTAGGTCGCGCGGCGCACGGGGACGACGTCGGGGCCCCGCTCCCCCGCACGCCGGCTGGGGCCGGACGTCGCGCGAAGCACCGCCAGCAGCTCGTCGACGTGCAGGTAGAAGACGTCGTCGCCCAGGCCGGTGAGCTCGCCCGCCCGCACCGCGAAGGCGCGCAGGGCCCAGAACGCGCGGATCACCTCGGACCGAGCGCTCTCCCGGCCGCGCGCGTTGCGGGCCCACCGGTCGAGCTGC
>NZ_KI911565.1:36377-37578 GCF_000515355.1 Promicromonospora kroppenstedtii DSM 19349
CGGGCCGACGACGGCGGCCGCGCGCTCGCGCAGCTCCGTGCCGCGCTGCTCGGCGGTGCGCAGAAAGCCCGGCACGGCCCGCACGTCCCGGACGAGCGTCGTGAGGTTGCGCCCCACCATGGGCAGGAGCCGCCGGATCAGCTCGGCGCGCCCGATCGGGACCACCGGGATGTCGGGCTGGCCGGGCAGCCGCCCGAACACCTCCCGGTACGCCGCGTCGACAGTCTTCTGCAGGCCGAGCGTCCGGGCCACGGTCTCGGTGGTGCTGAGGTTCATGTAGAACCGGCCGCCGATGGTGCCGTACGCGGGCACGCCGATGTCGCTGTCGGCCATCGCGTTGGCCATGAAGATCTGCACGAGCGACCAGGTCAGCGGCGTCATCACGCTGGGCAGCGCCTCGCCGAGGTTCGCGTTCGTCCACAGGAAGTCGCCCAGCAGGCTGTCGTTCCACACCTCGGTGACCGCGACCTCGCCCGCCGCGCCCGTGACGGGGCGGGCCTGGAGAATCGCGGGGGCGCCGCCTTGCAGCGCCCACTCGACGTCCATCGCCACGCCGTACAGCTCCTCGATACGGATGCCGAGCGCGGCGAGCCGCGCTGCCTGCGCGTCGGTGAGCGCGGGGCGGTCCCGGAGCTCGGCGGGGACAGGCTCGTTACGGGTACCGGCACCGGTCCGAACGGTGCGGACCTCCTTGGTGCTCACCGTGCCCTCCACCGCGCCGCCCACCCGGGCCACCAGGTAGGTGTCGGGCGTGACCTGCCCGCCGACGACGGCTTCGCCCAGCCCCCAGGCCGCGTTGATCAGCACCCGGTCCCGCGAGCCCGTCATCGGGTCGACCGTGAACAGGATGCCGGCCACGTCGGCGTCGACCAGCCGCTGCACCACCACCGCGAGCGCGACCTCGTCGGCGGGGATGCCGTGCCGCGCCCGATAGCCGATCGCGCGCGCCGTCCACAGGGAGGCCCAGCAGTCCCGGACGACGTCGAGCACGGCGTCCGCGCCGCGGACGTCCAGGAACGAGTCCTGCTGACCGGCGAACGACATGCCGGGCAGGTCCTCGGCCGTCGCTGAGGAGCGGACGGCGACGGCGGGGGCGCCGTCGGGCACGGCGTCAGGCGAACCGTCCGCGGCGCGCAGGCCGGCGTACCCGGCCCGGACGGCGTCGGCCACGGACTCCGGGATCTCCAGGGAGGTGAAGACC
>NZ_KI911565.1:37678-46386 GCF_000515355.1 Promicromonospora kroppenstedtii DSM 19349
GCCGGCCACGGCCGCCCGGTAGGCGTCGGTGGTGACGTGGAAGCCGCCGGGGACCGGCAGCCCGGCAGCGGCCAGGCGCGCGAGGGAAGCCCCCTTGCCGCCGGTCGTGGCCAGCTCGACCGCCGCGGGATCCGCGAGCGGCAGCGTGAACGAGCTGGTGACCTCGGTGCTCATGACGGTTCCCCTTCTTCTGGCGGAAGATCGTCGCCGAGCGACTCCCGCAGCTTGGCCCGCGCGACCGCGTAGGCCTGGTCGACGAACTCACGGGTGGCGTCCGCACAGGCGGCGCGGGCGCCGTCGGGCGGTGGGTGGTCCGCGGCAAAGGCGCGAGCGAGCGTGTCGCCGATCAGCTCGCCGGCGCGCTCGTCGGAGACCCGCAGAGACTCGGGCATCATGCGCAGCGAGACCAGTGAGCCGTGCAGCACCGCGGCGAGCACGGTGAGGTGGTCCTCGACGCTCATGTCCTCACGCACCATGCCGTGTTCCCGCAGCGTGGCGAGGTACTCGCGGAACGGGGCGACCATCTCGGGCGTGGTGGTGCTGGTCTGCTTGCGGGCCACGAGCTTGCCCAGCACCGCGGAGTCCTGCACCATCGCGGCCTGCAGCAGCGGACGCCGGTGGATCTCGTGCGCAAGATGGCCGACCAGTCCCGGCAGGGTCGCGGTCTCCGGGCGTTCCCGGAGGCGCCGCCGTACCGTGCCGATCATCTCGGCCCTGTCCCGGCGCATGAGGGCGGCGAACAGATCCTCTCGGCTACCCCAGTGCAGGTAGATGGTGCCCTTGGCGACGCCGGCGAGCTTGGCGACGTCGTCGATGGTGGTCTTGTCGTAGCCCCAGCGCAGGACGAGCTCGGTGCCGGCGTCGAGGATCCGCTCCGCCCGCTCGGCCCTGCGCTGCGCCGTGCCGCGTCGTCGCGTCGGTGCTGCCGCACCCATGCCGCCTCCGCTCGTGAAAATGTGACCAGATTCGTTGATCTGGTCATATTTGAGGCTAGACCTGGACACTGACCAGGTCAACTGCCTGTGCATGACCGGTGATACGAACCGCCCCGCAGGTCACGGAACCTTTCACACGGGTCTCCGCGTGGAGGAGCTCGTGAGGCTCTGACTAACTGCCAGTGCCTCGACGAACCGCACGACAAAGGTCCGCCCCCACCAGCCGATCAGGCATGGATTCGCGTGAGAACCCATGCCTGATCACCTGGCGGAGGCGGACCTCTGTCCGCCGTCGGCCGAGGTGGAGCTAGCCGACCGACACGTTCACGCCCGCCTGGGACGGCGCCACCAGGCTCGTCCCGGCGTACTTGACGATCCACCTGCCCGAGGAGGCGGCGCGGACCGACGTCGAGAACGTGCCGTCAGAGCCCGTGGTGACCTCCTGCTTGAGGACCGGTGCCGCCGAGCCCGCGGGGTCGAAGTACACCTTCACCGCCACGTTCGGCGCCGGCCGGATCGCCGCGCCACCCGTGCTGACCAGCTGGACCCGCTCGACGTCGCCGCTCAGCGTGATGGTCCGCGCCGTCGGTACCGACGTCCGCGAGGCGGTCACCGTCGTGGTGCTCGCCCGCTTGACCACGATCGTCGTGACCGTCGGGTCCTCGACCAGCACGTTGTGCGTGCAGTTGCTGGTGCCGCCCTCGAGGCCGTCCCAGTCCGGTGCGGAGCAGGCCTTCATCTCGTCGCGGATGCCGATGTCATAGATGCCGGCGGGGAGCGTCGGGTTGAAGGTGAACGTCGCGTGGCTCGTGCCGAGCCCGGAGTGCGTGAGGTCCCGCTGCACGCGGTACCCGTCGGGGAAGTTGCCCTCGCCGCGCCGGCTCTCGGCGCTCAGCCAACCTGAGGTGCCGCCCACGGTGAAGTCGAGGCTGCCCACGTCGACGCGACGCTGCACGGGGGCCAGGCCCAGCACGACGTCGTGTGTCATCAGGTGGTCGCCCGCCGTGAAGCCACCAGCGGTGGCGGTGACCGTGCCCTCGCGCAGTTTGGTGTCGCGGGCCCGTTCCGCCGAGGTCAGGGTCCACACCGCCTTCGCGCCCGTGTCGGTCATCGGCATCTCCGCACGCCACTTGCCCGACGCGCCCGGCTTCTGCCGGGTCGTGAAGTAGCCCCGGTCGTCCGTCGTGAGGGTGTCGATGAAAACCTCCGGCGCGTCGCCCGAGGGGTCGAAGTACAGCTTGACCTCCTGGCCCGTGGCCGGCGAGTAGTCACCGGTGCCGAGGCTCCGGATGTTCGCGGCGCCGTGGACCGAGATGGTCGAGCCCGCGGGTGCGCTCGACGTCGAGGTCCAGATCAGCGGGATGTTGCGCTTGGCCCGGAACGGCACCAGGACCGGGTCCGCTGTGCGGATCGGCACCTTGACGACGCCGTCGGTGGTGGTCACGTCGATCTCGGCGTTCACCGACACCTCGAAGGTGCCGGACTCGACGTCGGCGGGGAGCTGGACGGTCGAGGTCCACGTGTTCGCCGTCCCGGAGGCCACGAACTGCGCGCCGGTCAGGCTGCGGCCCTCGGGATCGATCATGGTCATGCGCCCGGAGCGCATGGCCGCCGAGGAGCCGTTGTGCGTGATGGCCAGGGTTCCGGTGACGGACCCGACCACGTCCCCGCCGGGCGGCAGGGAGATCTTCGCGGAGACGACGACGTCGTCCACCTCGTTGGTCACGCGGTCCGCGGTGATGCCCGGCGGCGGCGCGGTGCTCACCTCGGCCGCCACGCTCGGTGTCGCGGCGACGCCGGTCATCAGCAGTGCGGCCCCGAGCGCCAGGCCCAGCGGCGCACGCATCCTCGATCTGTTCAAAGCAGCCCCCTCGTCAGAGGGACGCGGACGCGTCCCGCCCAGCCAGATGTTCTCCCGGCGGGCGGGAGCGGGCCACGGGAGGCGGTGATGCGGCCGGGTGAATTTCCCTCGCCCAGCTCGGTAAATCGGACGCCAGGTAAGAATGGGGACTATGCAGACCGACGGACGCCAGGAGACGCCGAACGAACGCGCGGACCGGAACTGGAACGAGCTGCTCCAGGAGCTGCGCGTCATGCAGACCGGCGTGCAGATCCTGACCGGCTTCCTGCTCACGCTGCCGTTCCAGTCCCGGTTCGCCGACCTCGACCGGTACCAGGTGACCGTCTACCTGGCGCTCGTCATCGCCGCGGTGGTCGCAACCGCGCTGATCGTCGCCCCGGTGAGCGTGCACCGCGCGCTGTTCCGCAAGCGCATGAAGGGCAACATCGTCACGCTGACCGACCGCATCACCCGGATCGCGCTCGCCGTGCTCGCCCTGGTGATCACGGGCGTGGCGGTGCTCGTCTTCGACGTCGTGGTCGGGCGGACGGCGGGCATCGTCGCCGGCTCCGCCGCGCTCGTGCTGATGGTGCTCCTGTGGGTGCTGCTCCCCGAGGCGCTGCGCCGACGCGGCTGAGCGGGCCCGGCACCTGACGGGCGTCAGGGCTGGTCAGAGAGTTTTGTGCCAGGCCTCGATCCGGTCCACCGCACGCGACACCGTGTCCAGCGACGACGCGAACGACAGCCGCACCCACTCGCCACCGTGCACGCCGTCGAAGTCGGTGCCAGGCGTGATGGCGACGTCGGCCTCGGCGAGGAGGCGGGCGCAGTACGTCACCGAGTCGAGCCCGAACGAAGCGATGTTCCCGTACAGGTAGAACGCGCCGTCGGCCGGGGCGACGGGTCGCCAGCCGAGCTCGCCGAGCCGCTCCAGCAGCAGCGTGCGCGACGACGCGTACCGCGCCACGTTCTGCGCGGCAGCCCCGTACCCTTCGGGCGAGAAGGCGGCGATGCCCGCGTGCTGCGCGAGCGCCGGCGGCGAGAGCGCCACGTTGCTCGCGAGGGCGTCGACGGGCGCGACCAGCTCGTCGGGCAGCACCAGCCACCCGAGCCGCCAGCCGGTCATCGCCCAGTACTTCGAGAACGAGTTCACGACGACGGCGCCCCGGTCGACGAACGTCGCCGCCGTCGCCTGCGCCACCTCGTCCGAGTAGGCGATGCCGTGGTAGATCTCGTCGCTGATCAGGCGCACGTCGTGGTCGGCGCACCATTCCGCGACGGCCGCCAGCTCCACCGGCGTGATCATCGTGCCGGTCGGGTTCGCGGGTGAGGCGACCATGACGCCGTCGAGCCCGCCCCCGTAGTAGACCTCGTTGAGCTGCGACACCGTGGGCTGGTAGCGGGTCTCGGGTCCGCAGTCGAGCTCCACCACCTCGCAGCCCAGCGCCGACAGGATGTTCTTGTAGGCCGGGTAGCCGGGCCGCGCGAGCGCCACGCGGTCGCCGACGTCGAACGACGCGAGGAACGCGAGCACGAACCCACCGCTCGACCCCGTGGTCACGGCGATCCGCGCGGGGTCGACGTCGACGCCGTACCAGCGCTGGTAGTGGCCCGCGATCTCGGCGCGCAGCGCCGGCACACCCATCGCCTCGGTATACCCGAGGTTGCCGTCACGGAGCAGCGCGATGGCGCGCTCCCGCACCACGTCGGACGCACCGGTCGACGGCTCCCCCGCGCAGAGGTTGAGCACGTCCGCACCGGTGGCGCGGCGCGCGTTCGCGGCGGCGAGCACCTCCATGACGGCGAACGGGGGCACGTGGGACCGGCGAGAGACCTTCATGTCGCCATCATGGCCCACGGCGCAGTCCGACGGCGGCCCGCCGGGCAAGGTTCACCAGCGCACCCGGCCGAATGTCAACGACGCGACGCCGTTGTCGCCGAGGCTGCTCCAGGCGATGTGGTCTCCGTGGATCCCGACCGCGGCCCGGTCGCGAGAGAGCCGGACGACGCTCGGCGCGCCGTCCCTGTCCACCATCGCGTAGGCAGCACCGTCCTCGGTCGACCACGCGACGGTCCCGGCGGACACGTCCAGGGCGACGACGGGTGAGGCACCCTCCACGTGGTAGGTGGTGAGCGTGCTGACGTCCACCAGGTAGAGCAGGTCACCGGCGGCGAAGACGAGCCGCCGTGCGTCGTATCCGAGCGCGGATACCGCTTCGTATCCGATGTCCTGGTTCCGGATCGAGAGAAGCGTCTCCGGCTCCACATCGCCCGGACCGGAGAGCAGCTCGAAGACAGTTGTCGTACCGGATCCGGCCCCGGAGGCGGGGCCCCCCGAACCCTCCTCGTACGCGACCAGCAGGCCGTCCGGCGTCGATCCCAGGGCACAGACCCGCTCCCGGACACCGGTGCGGACCGGCACGGATCCGTCGAGCGCCGCCGTGTGGAGCGTCTGGTTACAGCGGGTCCGTGCGACGTTCGGCGTGGTGGTCCATCCGAGCAGCGTGTCCGCGAGCGCCGCCGTCCCGGCCTCCGCGACCTTCAGCGCCGACGAGTCGCTGACCGTCGTCACCCTCCCCTCCTCGTCCAGGAGCCGCAGGGTCCACGGCAGCGTCCCCAGGATCTGGGTGTTCGGCGTCTCGAACCAGGCGGCACGGTCCCCGTGACGGGCCAGGCCCAGGGCCTGCGGCCAGCGCCCGTCGACCTGCTCGGTCTCCGCCACGGGAACCACGTCCCGCCATCCCTCGCCGTCCGGGGCAAGTGCCTCAAGCGTGGACGGGCCGGGGATGAGATCGCCGTCGAGCGCCGGGTCCGGGTCGGACCAGTGGAGCACGCTCTCGCCCGCGCCCAGGGTCGGGGCGTCGGCCTCGACCCTGGCGGCCGTCGTCCACCGGTGGTCGACGACGACGTCGACACACCGCTCGACGTCATGCGCGTCCGCGGTGTCGATCACCCCGACGACGGTGAGGCTGCCCCAGCCGGCGGACATGGTGTCGACCGAGGTCGTGGGCGCCTCGTCATCGGGCCGGGTGCACGCCGCGGTGTCCGTGTGGTCCAAGGGCAGAGCGGAGATCCCCCGGCCGTCGAGCCCGAGCACCGTGCGCAACCACTCGCTGCCGGGCAGCACCACGGGACCCAGGCCGGGCATGCGGACCGGACCGGCCAGCAGGAGGCCGAGGACCAGCACGAACACCCCCGCGACGGTCACCACGGCCTGGATCACGCGCCGTCGTCGGGCCGCTGCCCGCGCCTGCCGCAGCACCTGGCCGCCGTCGGCCCGGAACTCCGGCACGGCGTCGATCGCCGACGCGCTGAGCAGCGAGCGCAGCCGCGCGAGCCCGCGGGAGTTGGTGGACTTCACCGTGCCCGCCGAGATGCCGAGCTCGTCGGCGACCTGCGCCTCGGACAGGTCGAGCAGGTGCCGCAGGACCACGACCCGGCGCTGCCCCAGGGGCAGCGAGCGCAGCGCCCTGCCGAGCTCGTCCCGGACCGCGACGTCGTCCGCGTGGTCCGGCAGGGGCGAGAGCGGCACCACGCCGTCGTCCGTCACGGCGGACCGCCGGTCCTTGCGCCAGCCGTCGATCCGGAGGTTCATCAGGATGCGCCGCGCGTAGGCCCGCGGCTCCCCCACCCGGGCCTTCGCCCACGCCCGGTACGTCCGCTCGAACGTGGCCTGGACCAGCTCCTCGGCCTGATGCGCGTCGCCCGACAGCAGGTACGCCGTCCGGTAGAGGTACGGGCCGGCCGACGTCACGAAGTCGACGAACTCGGCGTCGGTGTCGCGCGCGACCAGCACGCTGGCGCGTGCCGGGTCGACGACGGGCTGCTCGGCTGTCTCGGCGTTCATGCCACCCACCACGGGCAGGACCACGCGGAGGTTGCCTGGTCCCCCACATGACCGCGCACCGGGCCATCATGCCGCCAACTTGCGCCCGGCTGCCCTTTCGGGCCGCTTGTGAAAGTTGTAACATGACCGCCATGGCGCTGGGATCGCGCGACGACGCAGACAACGACCCCCTCCGCCGGGCCGCGCAGTACCGCGTGGACCGGGAGGCCGAGGGGGAGCGCGCCGAGCGGCCCGCCTCCCCCGGCGACGCCGACGACGCCGAGCCGGCCGAGGACGGCGCCGACGAGGGCCGGCGTCCGGGCGCAATGAGCGTCGAGGAGCGCTCGCGCTACGTGGACGTGGTGATCGACCAGGCGATGCGCCGCGGGGAGTTCGACAACCTGCCCCTGCACGGCAAGCCGATCCCGGGCATCGGCGGCAAGCACGACCCCGACTGGTGGGTCAAGGGCCTGATCGAGCGCGAGAACATCACCGGCGTCCTGCCGTCGGCCCAGCTCCGGAAGGACGACGCCGAGCTCGACGCCCGGCTCGACCTCGAGGCGATGGAGGAGCGCGTCCGGGAGATCGTCACGGAGTTCAACGCCCGTGTCGTCGACGCCAGACGACAGCTCCAGGGTGGCCCACCCGTCGTCACGCCCACCCGCGACGTCGACGAGCAGGTACGCAGGTGGCAGGAGCGCCGGGCAGCGCGAAGGGCCGCCGCCTCTGTCCCGGCGCCGCGACGCGGACCGGGAGCCTCGGCCGGCCGACCCTGGTGGAAGTTCTGGTGACCCGGGTCAGAACCCGTACGCCGTCACGATGACCACGGCGGTCATCAGCCAGTAGGGCACCGAGCCGAGCGCGAACCCCAGGCCCGCGGCGATCGCCATGCGGCCCCGGTGCGCCCCGAACCGGCTGGAGACGGCCCCGACGGCCATCGTGATACAGCCGATGATCGTCACTCCCTCGGCGGCTCCCTGGGATATCAGCATCCCGAGGATGAGCGCGACCAGCCCGACGACGGCCTCGTTGCGGGCGAGGAACGGCCCGCCTCGGCGAGCCCGCGGGTGAGTCTCCTGGTGCGTTGTCATGGCACATCGCCCCTCGTGCCCTACGTAGGAGTGGGCACCTCTTTCCAGCATCGCACCATGACCCTGTCTTCGCCAGGGCCCGCCGGCTCAGGCGCCGGGCCGCTCCGCGGCCTCCTGGGCGAGCACGTAACCGCGGAACCACCGCCCGGTCTCGCGCCACACCTGGTCCCGCGCAGGCTTCGCCGAGAGCGTCGCGTCGTGGAGCCCGCCGGCGATGCGCACGAGGGTGGTGAGGGAGCCGAGATCGGGCACACGCCGGGCGATCCCGACCACGTCGAGCACCGAGTCGGTGACCTTCATGTCCTCGGTCCAGCGCGTGGGGATGCTGCTGCGGGCGCTGAGCAGCACCAGCACCGGCACGTCGATGCCGAGACCGCGGGCGACCTGGTCCTGCCCACGGAAGATCGCGGCGAGCCAGGCGGGCGTGGCGCGCCATCCGGCGTCGGGCCGCCAGGCGACGTCGTAGTCCCACTCGCCGTCGAAGCGGGACGAGATGGAGCGCGCGTAGAGGCCACGGTCGAGGTTGACGAGCTGGCTGCGCGGCACGAGCACGGACTGCACCCGGATGCCGGGCTCCATGAGCTTGCGCCCCGCCTCACGCGTCTGGAACTCCAGCCACGGGCCGTTCAGCACCAGCCCCGCGACCCGCTCCTGGTTGCGCGCCGTCCACAGGCTGAGGATGAGGCCGCCCGTCGAGTGGCCCATGAGCACGAGCCTGCGGTCGGACCCGGCCTCACGCCCGTGGCCCATGACCTCGAGCGCGGCCTCGATCTCCTCGTCGTAGGTGGTCAGGTTGCGGACGTAGCCCGGGGTCTGACCCTCGCGCAGGCTGCGCCCGTACCGCCGCAGGTCGAGCGCGTGGAACCGCACGCCGAGCGACTCCCAGAAGTCGGCGAGGTGCGTCTGGAAGAAGTAGTCGAGCCAGCCGTGCACGTAGAGCACGTCGACGCCGGCGTCCGGCGGGCCCGCGGGCTCGCCGTCGGTGGGCCGGTGCGCCGCGCCGGGCAGGCGCAGCC
>NZ_KI911565.1:46486-49307 GCF_000515355.1 Promicromonospora kroppenstedtii DSM 19349
CCGCCCCGTTGCGCCGGATCCCGCCGGGCTTGTCGGCGGCGCCGTCCTCGGCGGGGTCGACACGGGCCCGGCGCACGAGCGTCGCCACCACCTCGGCCTCCTCCTCGTCGGGCTCGAGCGGCAGCGTCAGGCGCTCGAAGCCCGGCAGCACGTCGGGCTCCCAGGCCGGCTCCTGCGCCGGTTCGTCGTCCAGACCGGGGGAGAGGCTCGTCATCTGACCGACGGTAACCGGAGGTGGGCCCACTCCGCCGGATAGTCGTCGAGCCAGACCTCGAGCGAGCGGGCCCTCCGCCCGGCCAGGTGCCCGACGTCGGGGCTCACCTGCGCGAGCACGCCCGCCTCGATCGCCTGGCACAGCGTGATCCAGTCCTCCACCTCGGTGGCGGTCGACCGGTAGAACTGGGCACGCGCCTGCTCGACCGTCTGCGGCACGTACCGGATCGTGCGGCCGACGGCGGTGGACAGCGTGGCCGCGATGTCGTCGAACGTCAGGGCGTCGGGGCCGGTCAGGAAGTAGGTCCGGCCCGCGTGCCGGCGCGAGTCCTCGTCGAGCAGGACGGCGGTGGCGACGTCCGCCACGTCGTCGTGGGACACGGTGGCGACCGCGCCCTGCCCGGCAGGCGCGCGGAGCAGCGCCTGCTGCCCGGCGCCGGACGACTCGTCGTGCACCGCCAGGGTCGGCGTGCGGTGGAACATGCTGGTGCGCAGCATGGTCCAGGCCAGATCGGTGCCCCGCAGGTACTCCTCGGTGAGCCAGTCGTCGCGCGCGCCCGACGCGATCGCGTCCGGCGCCGCCCCGATCGACGAGACGTAGACGACGTGCCGCACCCCGGCGAGGACGGCGGCGTCGATCGCCGCTCGGTGCCGGGCGAGCCGGCCGGGCCGCTCCCGGCCCGGCACGAGAAAGACGGCGTCAGCTCCGGCGAAGGCGCTGCTCATGGCCCTGGCATCGGCCTCGGCCGGGATCACGGCGACCTCGGACTCAGGCAGCGGAGTGCCGTCGGGCAGGCGCGGGGCGGCGCCCCTGCCGGAGATGAGCAGGCGCTGCCGGCCGCCTGCCGCGGCGACACGGAAGGCGAGCCTGGAACCCAGGCGGCCGTCGGCCCCGGTGAGCACGACCAGCCGGTCCGGCGAGGCGGGCGTCATTCCCACACCGTAGACGGCGGATCGTCGACGGGCCGGGTGGGACTGGGTGAAACGTGCCTCAGGCGTCCGAGGAGACGCCGAGCTCCGTCCGGACGAACTCGACCACGCCGTCCGCCGCCGCCTCGATCTCGGCGAGGCACTCCTCGAAGTCCTCGGGCCCGCCGTACCAGGGGTCGGCGATGTCCAACCGGTGCTCCGGAAGGCCGTCGGCGGCGGGGTCGAACGACCGGTACATCCGGATGTCCGGGTCGGCCTGGGCGCGGCCGGCGAGGTTCCGCAGCGCCTGCGCGTGGCGCGTCGTCATGGCGAGCACCAGGTCCCGCGAGCCGACGTCGTCCCGCGTCACCTGACGAGCCCGGTGGCCGTCGCCCGTGGGGTAGCCTCGCTCGGCGAGGACGGAGCGGGCACGCCGGTCCACCGGGTTGCCGTGCTCCTCGTCGCTCACGCCGGTCGAGTCGACGACCACGGTGTCGCCCAGGCCCGCGGCCTCGAAGCGGTCCCGGAGGACGATCTCGGCCATGGGGGAGCGGCAGATGTTCCCCGTGCAGACGGTCATCACGCGGTATGCAGTCACGCGCTCATTCTCCCCGGTGGCAGGGGAAAGCCCGCGGGGCGACGAATGTCAGCCGTGCTGGACGAGGGCACGGCACCCGCGGGCTCCGGTGGTCGCGAGGAAATCGCCACCAGTGTCCCGTGCGCCTGAGCGTCCGGAAGGCCCCGTGCTGAGCCCTCCGTCCGCCGCTGGCGCGAAACGCCTACAGCGTCACGCGACTAGCGCGCGACCACCTCATGGGTCCGATGTGAAATCACTTCTCGGATCACCTCCCTTCTCATGTGCCAACGAACCTACGCCGCCTCGTTGCGTGTGCACAGGTTTTTTCCTCGCGGCGAAATCCGCGGCCGGGTGCACGGCCGAGCGACGAGTTTCGGCCGAACGCCCCGTCTGCCCTGCATGACCATCACCACCGTGGACGCCTCCACGACGTCCGCCGACGGCACACGGATCGCGTTCGACCTCACCGGGCCGGGCCGCGGCCTGGCCCCGGCGGTCGTGGTGGTCGACGGCGTGCTCGCGCACCGGGTGCCCGTCACGCTCGCGGTGGCGTCGCTGCTGGGCGACCGGGTGACGACGCTCCGGTACGACCGGCGCGGCCGGGGCGGCAGCAGCGACACACCGCCGTACGGCGTGGACCGCGAGGTGGACGACATCGCCGCGTTGTTGGAGGTCACGGGCCCGGCAGCACTGCTGGGCATCTCGACGGGCGCGTTTCTCGCGCTACGCGCGGCGGCCGACCTGGGCTCCCGCGTCACCGGCGTCCTGTGCTACGAACCGGCGTACGACGTCGCCGGCGGCGCGCCGCCCACCGACCCCCGGATGATCGCGGGGGTGGAGGCCTGCGTCGAGGCGGGCGACCCGGGCAGCGCCGTCGAGCTGTTCCTCGACCTGGTGGGCATGCCGTGCCGGCTGCTGCCGCGCATGCGGGCGTCGCCGTCGTGGGCGGACCTGGAGTCGATCGCGCCGACCATCGCGTACGACGGCCGGGTGCTCGCCGAGGTCGCCCTGGGCCGGCGGGCCCTGATGGGGCGCTGGCACTGCATCGAGCAACAGGTGGTGGTGGCCCACGGCGCCGCGAGCGCCGCCGGGACCGCGACGGCTGCGCGGTCCCTGGCGGCG
>NZ_KI911565.1:49407-53125 GCF_000515355.1 Promicromonospora kroppenstedtii DSM 19349
GGACCGCGACGGCTGCGCGGTCCCTGGCGGCGGTGCTTCCGGCGGCGCGTCGGGTGACGCTGCCCGGTCACGGGGCGGACGTGCCGCCGGAAGCGATGGCGGGGGCCGTGGCCGGCCTCCTCGGGATCAGTCCGTGACCGTCGCCCGCAACCCGGTCAGCGGGGTGTGCTCGCGGCACGGTGGTCTCAGAAGGGCCGGCGCGCCGTGACCAGGATGCGCGGCGCCTCGTCCACCAGCTCGTTACCCGTCGCGAAGTGCATGTGGAGCCCGCGCAGCGCCGCCTCGTGCCGGGCGACGGCGGCCGGAGTCAGGTCGGCGAGGTCGGGCACCTGCCACGCCGCGACCCTCAGGTACCAGAGCACGGACGACAGGTCCTTGAAGGTGCGTGTGCCCGGGTATTCCTTGGCCTCGACGATCTCGAGCCCGGAGGCGACGAGCCCGTCGCAGATCACGTCGATGGTCACGCCGTCCGGGTCCCAGCCGAGCGGCACCCGGAGCGCCTGGTTGAGCGCGATGCCGTCGCGCGTGTCCACCTGCTCGGTGATGAACGTGCCGCCGGGCTCGACCACCCGGCCCACCTCGTCGGCGTCGATGGTGCTGAACCGGCTGAGCACCACGCTGAACTGTCCGTCGAAGAAGGGCAGCAGCACGTCACCGGTCCAGGACGGCTCCACCCGCCGCACGTCCACGCCGAGCGGCTCCAGGCGGCGTCGGGCCGTGAGGAACGCCGGGCCGACCTCCGTGGCGGCGGACGCCGTCGGCAGCGGGCCGAGGCCCGCGAAGAAGTTGCCGTCACCGGTGCCGATGTCCAGGACGGCACCCCGCGAGGCGCGCACGATCTCCTGCGCCAGGGCGGGGTAGTCCCAGTTCGGCGTGTCGGTCGTGAGACGGTCGTCGACGGGGGTGGCGTCGAGACCACCGGTGAACAGCGCCGCGGGGGTCGCGGGGGTAGCCGGGGCGTTGCGGGCCCATTCGATGTGATCCTCGAAGGGCGCGTCCGGCGCCGGGGCTGGGGCGATCGAGACGTCAAGCATGTGGGAGATTGTGGCGCAAACGGGGAGTAAGGGCTAACACTGGTGCAAACACGACCGGAGGAGTCGTCGTGATGGCAGATCCAATACCGGGGACAACGCTGCCACCAGCAAATACACGATTTCCGCTGCGAGTGGTCGGCTTGATGTCCGGGACATCCCATGACGGGGTCGACGCCGCGGCGTGCGATCTGCGACTCTCCGGCGACACGCTGGTGCTCACTCCTCTCGGACACCTCTCGGTGCCCTTTCCGACGGCGCTGCGGTCCGAGCTGGTGGCCGCCCTGCCGCCGGCCGCGACCACGGCTGAGGCGGTCTGCCGTCTCGACACCGGAATCGGGCAGGCTTTCGCCGACGTCGCGACGCGGGCCGTCGACGAGCTCTGCGGCGGCCACGCCGATCTGGTCGTCTCGCACGGCCAGACGCTCTTCCACTGGGCACCCACGGGTGATGGTGTGCGTGGCACCCTGCAGATCGGCGAACCCGCGTGGATCGCCGAGGCGACCGGACTGCCCGTCGTCTCCGGCCTGCGCACCCGCGACGTCGCCGCGGGCGGGCAGGGCGCCCCGCTGGTCGGCCTGTTCGACGCGCTCTGGCTCGCAGGCCGCCCGGGCACCGCCGTCGCGCTGAACCTGGGCGGCATCGCGAACGTGACGGTGCTGCCGACGACAGACGGCGCCCCGGTCGCCTTCGACACCGGCCCCGGCTGTGCGCTGCTCGACGCCGCGACCAGGTACGTCACGAACGACCGACTCGCCTTCGACGCCGACGGCGCGCTGGCCGCGCGCGGCCTGGTGGACCCGGGCCTCCTGGCGCGGCTGCTCGACGAGCCCTATTACACGCGGCCCGCGCCCAGGTCCACGGGCAAGGAGCTGTTCCACCTCTCCTATCTGCTGGACCGTGTCGGCCCCACGCCGCCGACGGCGGAGGACCTGCTCGCCACGCTCGTGGCGCTCACCGCCCGCACGGTGGCCGACGCCGTCCGCGACACCGCGACCGAGGTGGTCGCCTCAGGCGGAGGAACGCGCAACCCGGTACTGATGGCGACGCTGCGCGCGGAGCTGCCCGGCGTCGTCGTCCGGACGTCGGACGAGCTGGGCGTGCCGAGCCAGGCCAAGGAGGCGCTGGCCTTCGCGGTGCTGGGCTGGCATACCTGGCACGGGCTGCCCGGGGTTCTGCCGGGGGCGACGGGGGCCCGGCACCCGAGAGTGCTGGGCTCGGTCACGCCGGGAGCGGACGGGCGGTATCCGCCGGGACGGAGCCCAGGTGCAGAGCGGCCGGGACGGCTGGAGATCTCGCGGGCGGCCTGACCTCTGTACCCCTGCCCTCGGTGAAGTACGTGTGGAAGGAGAACGGAACGACCATCTCCACCCGATCTCGCGGGGAGAAGTACCCATGCCGGCAGCTCGGGGCGGCTGCGGAGCCCGGCCATGACGAAGGCCCCGACTCGATGAGCCGGGGCCTTGCGTACAACGTGCGCGAGGGGGGAGTTGAACCCCCACGCCCTTTCGGGCACACGGACCTGAACCGTGCGCGTCTGCCTATTCCGCCACTCGCGCGCTGCGAGGAAGACGTTAGCACGGCTCAGAGGCAGATCCCGAATCGAATAACGGTGAAGTGGTTCACGTCCCGTCGCAGGTCTAGTAGCGTGCGGATCCGCCCACGCCTCTCCTCGCCGCGCCACCTGAGGGAAGATCGGAGAAGATCCGCAGGACATCCACAGTATTGGAGTCTGCGGGGACCTACCGGTCTATACGATCTAGGTAGTCTGCCCGGCGCAGACCCTGGAAGGAGGTGGCATGGGCGCCCTGGACCGCTTCGAGAAGAGCGTGGAGCGCATGATGAACAACGCGTTCGCCAAGGTGGGACGTGGCGAAGTGAAACCCGTCGAACTGGCGAGCAGGCTGCGACGCGAGCTGGACGACCGTGCCGCGGTCGTCGGACGCGACCGTACCGTCGCGCCGAACGAGTTCACGATCGAGCTCGCTCCCGACGACTTCGCCCAGATCGAGGCGTGGGGCGCACAGACCCTCGCCGACGAGCTCGCGTCCAACATCACTGCGTACGCCGCGACGCAGCACTACGCGTTCGTCGGCCCCGTGAGCGTGACGTTCGACGAACAGTACGAGCTGGTGCCCGGCCGATTCACCGTGCGCTCGCGCAGCGTGCAGGGGAGCGTCGCCCCGGCGACCTCCGGCGCGCCGACCGGACGGCACCCGCTCATCGACATCGACGGGCAGCGATACCTGCTCACCGGGCCGGTGACCGTCATCGGGCGCGACGCCGAGGCCGACATCGTGGTGGACGACCCGGGTGTCTCCCGGCGGCACCTCGAGATCCGCGTGACGCCGGACGGCGTCGTCGCGACCGACATGGGCTCGACCAACGGCCTGTACGTCGAGGGCCACCAGGTACCTGCCGCGACTCTGCTCGATGGCAACACGATGACCATCGGCCGTACCCGCATCATGTTCTGGACCGGCAGCGCGTCCGGTGCGGACAACGAGGACTGGTGAAGATTCCGAGATGAGCGAGCTGACGTTCACCCTGCTCCGGCTGGGCTACCTCGTGCTGCTGTGGGTGTTCGTGCTCTCCGCCGTCGCCGTGCTCCGGCGCGACCTGGCAGGACCACGCGCCTCCAGCAGCCGGCGTCGCCGGCCTGAGCAGGCGGGACCTGCCCCGACGCC
>NZ_KI911565.1:53225-102551 GCF_000515355.1 Promicromonospora kroppenstedtii DSM 19349
GGCCTGAGCAGGCGGGACCTGCCCCGACGCCGGCTCCCGGTGGCGGCGCGTCCCGCGCGCCCCAGCGCGGTGGCCCGTCGCGGCTCGTCGTGGTGGCCGGTCCCCTCACCGGAACGACCATCCCGCTGACCTCGTCCGGAGTGCTGATCGGTCGCGCGCCGAGCTGCACCCTCGTGCTCGACGACGACTACTCGTCGTCGCGTCACGCGCGGATCTTCCCCCAGGGCGGCCAGTGGTTCGTGGAGGACCTCGGTTCCACGAACGGCACCTACATCGGCGAGGAGCGGGTGCAGGGCGTCATCCCCCTCGGTCCAGGTGTGGGCGTGCAGATCGGACAGTCCGTAGTCGAGCTCCAGGGATGACCACCACGTGACCGTGACCTTGCGGTATGCCGCGCGCTCCGACGTCGGCCTCGTCCGCTCCAACAACCAGGACTCCGCGTACGCGGGGCCCAACCTCCTCGTCGTGGCCGACGGCATGGGCGGGCACGCCGGCGGCGACGTCGCGTCCGCGCTGACCATCGCGGCCCTCGTGGGCCTGGACCGGCCCGACCACAGCTCCGAGCAGTCGATGTCCGAGCTCGAGCGCACGATCGACCGCGCCCGGCAGGACCTCGTCGACGCCACGACGGCCGACCCCGACCTGGCCGGCATGGGCACCACGGTCACGGCGCTGCTCAAGTCCGGCAACACGCTCGCGATGGCCCACCTGGGCGACTCGCGCGCGTACCTGCTGCGCGACGGCGCCCTGGCGCAGGTCACGGTGGACCACACCTTCGTGCAGCACCTGGTCGACACCGGCCGCATCACCCCGGACGAGGCCGAGAGCCACCCTCAGCGCAACGTCGTCATGCGGGTCCTCGGCGACTTCGACCTGGACCTCACGCCCGACCTCTCCATCCGCGAGGCAGTGCCCGGCGACCGCTGGATGCTGTGCTCCGACGGTCTGTCCGGCTTCGTGCCGGACGAGGAGGTCGCCGAGGTCCTCAACACCGTTCCCGAGCCCTACGACGCCGTCGAGCGTCTGGTCTCGATGGCCATGCGCGCGGGCAGCACCGACAACATCACCGTGGTCGTCGCGGACGTGCTGGACGACGCCGCCTCGGCCGGCACCGCCGCCACGGTCACCCCGGAGATCGTCGGCTCGGCCGCCCTCGCGGGAGTGACCGCCGCGGGCGGCGGTACACCGTCCGCGAGTGCCACCCCGCACTCCGACATCGACGGCGACACCGTCACCGGGTTCAGCCGGGGCACCGCTGCGCCCGGCGGACAGCCGGCTTCGGCGCCCGTGGCGGTGGGCGTGCTGACCGACCCCACGGCCCCGGAAGACCTCGCCGACACGCTCGAGCAGGCCATGATCGCGGGCGGCTCCGACGAGGAGCAGTACCAGCCCGACATCCGGCCGGACGACGACGAGACCGAGGAGTCCGGCGAGGAGACGCCGGTGCGCAAGAAGCGCGCCTGGCTGACCGTGCTCGGTGCGCTGCTGCTGGTGGTCGGCCTGGGCCTGGCGGGCTGGGGCGGGTACCGCTGGACCCAGACCCAGTACTACGTAGGTGAGTCCGACGGGCAGGTCGCGGTGTTCCGCGGCATCCCTGCCACGGCGGGCCCTCTGACCTTCTCCACCGCGGTCGAGCTCACGGGCACCCGTGTCGACGAGCTGCCCGCGTTCGTCGGCGACCGCGTGAACGAGACGATCCGCGCCAACTCTCTCGAGGACGCCCGCGGCCGCGCCGAGCGGCTGATCTCCGAGGCCACCGCGGAGACGGAGCCGTCGGCCTCGCCGACGCCGTCCTCCACACCGTCGGCGACCACGAGCTCGACGCCGACGCCCACGCCGGACGCCTCGACCAAGAGCAGCGGGGGCAACGGATGAGCATCCTCCAGCCCGAGGAGAAGGCCCCGGCCCGCGTAGCGGAGGCGGTGCTGCTCCTCGTCGCGCTCGCGCTCGGCATGGGCGGCATGTGGATGGTGGGCTACTCGCTCGAGGACGGCCTGCCCGAGGGCTTCTGGACGTACTCGATCGTGCTGGCCGCGCTGGCCTTCACCATGCACATCGTGCTGCGTCTGCGTGCACCGTACGCCGACCAGGTGATCCTGCCCGCGGTGGTGCTGCTGAACAGCGTCAGCATGGCGATGATCCTGCGGCAGGACCTGGACGGCATCAACGGCGCGAACGCGTCCCGGCACCTGATGTGGACGGCGCTGGGCATCGTCGTGGCGGCCGTCGCCCTCTTCGTGATCCGCGATCACCGCAGCCTGCGCCGCCTGACCTACACGGCGATGGTCGTCGGCATCGTGCTCGTGGTCCTGCCCCTGATCCCGGGGCTGGGCCGCGAGATCAACGGCGCCCGGATCTGGATCTACGTCGGCAGCTTCTCGCTGCAGCCGGCCGAGTTCGCCAAGATCGCGTTCGCCGTGTTCTTCGCGGGCTACCTGGTCGCGAACCGCGACACGCTGGCCCTGGCCGGCAAGAAGTTCCTGGGCCTGCAGCTCCCGCGTCTGCGCGACCTCGGTCCGATCCTCATCGTCTGGGCGGTGTCGCTGGCGGTCCTCATCGGCGAGAAGGACCTCGGTACCTCGCTTCTGTTCTTCGGCCTGTTCGTCGGCATGCTCTATCTCGCCACGGACCGGGTGGGCTGGATCGTCATCGGCCTGGCGATGTTCGCCGGTGGCGCCGTCGTGGCCTGGTCGATCTTCAGCCACGTCCAGCTCCGCGTGAACATCTGGCTGGACGCACTCAATCCCGAGCTCATGGGCGGTCCGTCGTTCCAGCTGGTGCAGGGCCTGTTCGCCATGTCCTACGGCGGCATGTTCGGCGCCGGCTGGGGCGGCGGCTACCCCGAGTACGTGCCGTTCGCGTTCTCCGACTTCATCTACGCCGCGCTCGGCGAGGAGCTCGGCCTCACCGGCCTGCTCGCGATCCTGCTGGTCTACCTGGTGATCGTGCAGCGCGGCCTGCGCCACGCCGTGGGCGTCCGGGACGGCTTCGGCAAGCTGCTCGCGGGTGGCCTCGCCTTCGTGATGGCGCTCCAGCTCTTCGTCGTGGTGGGCGGTATCACCCGCCTCATCCCGCTCACCGGTCTGACCCTGCCGTTCATGGCACAGGGTGGTTCCTCCCTGCTCGCGAACTGGATTGTCATCGCCCTCATGCTGCGTATCTCCGACGCCGCCCGCCGCCCCTCGGCCCTGCCCACCCGCGGCGCGCTGGCCGAGCCGGTGCCCGCCGCCGTCTCGAACAGCGGTGCCATCGAGGTCGGTGGCCCCGGAGTGGGCCCGGTGCAGGCCGGGACCGAGGCCGGCGCGGGCCGTAACACGACGCCTGACGACGCGACCCAGATCGTCCGGGGGGTAGACCTGTGAACGCGACCCTCCGCCGGCTGTCGACCGTCGTCATGGTGATGTTCCTGGCCCTGATGGTGTCGACCACCTGGATCCAGTTCGTCTCGGCGGGGAGCCTGAACGAGAACCCCCGCAACGTGCGCGGCACCTACAGCGCGCTCTCGCGGGACCGCGGCCCCATCGTGGTCAAGGGCGGCGAGGCGATCGCCACCTCGGTGCCCGTGGAAGACAACTACAAGTACCAGCGCACGTACTCCGACGGGGACGCCGGCGCCGCGGCGGTCTACGCACCGCTCACGGGCTACTACTCCGTGGTCGGCACGATCAGCGGCATGGAGCGGTACGCGAACAGCTACCTCGCGGGCGAGGACGACTCGCTGTGGCTCGACCGCCTGCAGAACCTCATCACCGGTGAGGAGGCGCAGGGGTCCTCGGTCGAGCTGACCATCGACCCCAAGGTGCAGAAGGCCGCCTGGGACGCCCTCGGCGACTACACCGGTGCGGCGGTCGCGATGGACCCGAAGACGGGCGCCATCCTCGCGATGGTCTCCAAGCCGTCGTACGACCCGAATCCTCTCGCGTCGCACGACTCAGAGGCGGCCCGGGTCGCCGCGGAGAAGGTCATCAACGACAAGCCACGGGTCAACTCGGTCGGCGGCGAGGAGCGGTTCAGCCCCTACGGGCCCACCATCAACCGCACGATCAACGCCACCTTCCCGCCCGGCTCGACCTTCAAGCTGCTCACCTCGGCCGCGGCCATCGAGTACGACGGGAAGACCCCGGACACCGAGATCCCGGCGCCGAACACCTACACCCTGCCGGGTACCTCCACCGACGTGGCGAACTTCGGTGGCATCCCGTGCGCGGCCTCGCAGCAGATGACGCTCCTGGAGGCGCTCGAGATCTCCTGCAACACCGCGTTCCTGAACCTGGCCGACGAGGTCGGCAAGGACGGTATGCAGCGGATGTTCCAGGACTTCGGCTTCACCGACTCGATCGAGGTCCCGATGACCACCTCGGTCGGCGCCTACCCCGGTCTGATCGGCGGCGAGAACGACGACGACTCGGACGCGCGCATCGCGCTGTCCGGCATCGGCCAGGGCAGCGTCCGCATGACGCCGCTCCAGGTCGCCATGATCTCGGCGGCCATCGCGAACGACGGCGACCTCATGGAGCCGTACCTCATCCAGAGCGTGCGGGACAGCGACCTCGAGCTCGTGAGCCAGACCAAGCCGAGCCGCTACAAGAGCCCGTTCTCGTCGTCGACGGCGGACGCGCTGACCAAGATGATGGAGGCCGTTGTCAGCAACGGCTCGGGCAAGGGGGCGCAGATCCCCGGTGTCGCGGTGGCCGGCAAGACCGGTACCGCGCAGGACGAGCCGCGGTCCCCGTCGCTGTGGTTCACCTCGTTCGCCCCGGCCGACGACCCGCAGGTCGCGGTGGCGGTTGTCCTGGAGAACGAGGGCCAGTCCACCAACGAGACCACGGGTGGCGCCCTCGCCAGCCCGATCGCCAAGCAGATCATGCAGGCGGCGATCTCGAAATGAGACCGGTCGAGGGTCTGTCGCTGGGCGATCGCTACAAGCTGGTGCGGCGCATCGCCATGGGCGGCATGGGCGAGGTCTGGGTGGCGCGCGACGAGAAGCTCGCGCGCGAGATCGCCGTGAAGGTGCTCCGCGAGGAGTACACGGGCAACGAGGACTTCCTCCGTCGCCTGCGCACGGAGGCCCGGAACTCGTCGACCCTCGTCCACCCGAACATCGCGCAGATGTTCGACTACGGCGAGGAGAACGGCGCCGGCTACCTCGTCATGGAGCTGGTCCTCGGCGAGCCCCTCGCCGACCTGCTCGAGCGGGAGCCGGTGCTCCAGCCCGCCCGGCTGCTGCCGATCCTGGCGCAGACGGCGCGCGGGCTGCACGCCGCGCACCTCGCCGGCGTCGTGCACCGCGACGTCAAGCCGGGCAACATCCTGCTGGAGCACTCCGGTACGGTGAAGATCACCGACTTCGGCGTCTCGGTGGCCCAGAACCAGGTGCCCATGACGGCCACGGGCATGGTCATGGGCACGGCGCAGTACCTGTCGCCGGAGCAGGCCGTGGGCCAGTCGGCCACGGGCGCCTCGGACATCTACGCGCTCGGCGTGGTCGCGTACGAGGCGACGGCCGGCCGCCGCCCCTTCACCGGCCGGACGCCCGTCGACATCGCGATCGCGCACGTCAACGCGCCGATGCCGCTGCTGCCGACCTCGGTGCACCCCGGGCTCGCCGAGACCATCACGCAGATGCTGGAGAAGGACCCGGCCCAGCGCATCGCCTCGGCCGACCAGCTCGCGCGGCACCTCGACGTCCTCGCCGCGGAGATCGCCGAGGACCCGTTCGGCAGCTCGCGCTACGCGCGCCGGACTCGCCGGGACAACCAGAGCTCCGGTGGGCAGCGCTCCGGCAACGGCCGGTCCTCCGCTCCGCAGCCCGGCCCCTCGCACGCCCGCGGCCGCCAGACTCCCTTCGGCCCGACCAGCGGCGGGCGGCACACCACCGTGGCCAACGCCCAGTCCGCACCTCCCCAGCCGGCTCCTGGTCCGGCAGCGCCGCCCAGCACCTACAGCCCGGGCACGCCGGCCGGTGGCTACGGGTCGGGCACGCAGTCGGGCGGCTACGGCACGGGTGCCCCTGCGGGCGGCCACGGCTCCGGCCCGTTCGGCTCGGGCTCCTACGGCTCGGACTCGGCCGGGTACGGCACGACGTCCGGCGCCTACGGGACCGACGCCTACGGCCGCCCCTACGCGCCAGGTCAGGACGGCGCCGCCACCGGCGGTCCCGGTTCGGGGACGTACGGCACGGACTCCGCCGGGTGGGGCACGGACTCCGCGGGCTACGGCACCACGTCGGGCTCCTACGGGTCGGACGCCTACGGCCGCCCGACCACGCCCGGCTACGTACCACCGCCTGCAGCCGCGAACGGGGCCGCGCGCTCCTATCCGTCGCGGCGTGACCTGCACTCGACACGCCAGGACGGACGAAGGGTCCCCCAGCAGGGACGCTCGGGAGGGCACCCTGGTAAGGGACGGCGCAGCCTGTCGTCCGACATCCAGGGCTTTCTCAACAGGATCGAGGATCGTCTGGGGGTGCGCGTGTCCTGGCCGCTGGTCGCGCTCGTCGCGCTGCTGCTCATCGTCCTCGTCATCACGCTGGTCACCGGGGGCGGCAACGACGGCGCTCTGGGGGAGCCGTGGGGTTCCTCCGAAATCTACGCTGAAACGCTGAATCCCCCCGCAGCGGCCGGACTGGCCACTTCTGGGATGATGCTCCTCAACGAGTCGTATGCCCTGAGGCCGACGGCCATGACATCAAAGGACCTATGAGTGGTGGAGAACACGCCCCGCGTACTCGCCGGCCGTTATGAGGTCGGCGAGCTCGTCGGCCGTGGCGGCATGGCCGAGGTGCACATCGGCCACGACACCCGCCTCGGTCGTACCGTCGCGATCAAGGTGCTCCGTTCCGACCTGGCACGCGACCCGTCGTTCCTCACGCGCTTCCGGCGCGAGGCGCAGTCGGCTGCCGCGCTGAACCACCCCGCCGTCGTCGCCGTGTACGACACCGGCGAGGACATCCACCAGAACGCCGCCGGCGAGGACGTGCACGTGCCGTTCATCGTCATGGAGTACGTCGAGGGGCACACCGTCCGCGACATCCTGACGGACGGCGCCGCGGTGCCGATCGAGGAGGCCGTCGAGATCACGGTCGGCGTGCTGAGCGCGCTGGAGTACTCGCACCACGCGGGCATCGTGCACCGCGACATCAAGCCCGCGAACGTGATGATCACGCCCACGGGCGCGGTCAAGGTGATGGACTTCGGCATCGCCCGGGCCATGGCCGACTCCGCCGCGACCATGACGCAGACGCACGCCGTGATCGGCACCGCCCAGTACCTCTCGCCCGAGCAGGCCCGCGGCGAGCAGGTGGACACCCGGTCCGACCTGTACTCCACCGGCTGCATGCTGTTCGAGCTGCTCACAGGGCGCCCGCCGTTCCAGGGCGACTCGCCGGTCGCCGTCGCCTACCAGCACGTAGGCCAGGAGCCGCAGCGCCCGTCGGAGGTCGCCACCGACGTCCCCGAGGTGCTCGACCGCATCACCCTCAAGGCCCTCACCAAGGACCGCGACCACCGGTACAGCACGGCCGCGGAGTTCCGCCGCGACCTGGAGGCCGCGATGCGCGGTGGCCAGGTCACCGCACCCATGGTGGGCGCCGCGATGATGGGCGCGACCCAGGTAGCGGGCCAGCCCGCCTACGGGGCCACGCAGGTCATGACGCCGGGCCAGGGCAACTGGGGTCAGACGACGGCGCAGCAGAGCCCCGTCACGCCCGGCAACGGGTACCCGGGCCCGCAGACCCGCAGCGGCCAGCGCGAGCCCGAGAAGAAGAGCAAGGCGCTGATGTGGTGGCTGCTCGGGATCGCCCTGGCGGCGGTCGCGGCCATCGTCATCGCCATGGTCATCAACGGCGGTGGCGAGGAGGAGCCGACGACGGTCGCGGTGCCCAGCATCGCGGAGGGCATCACCGCGGACGAGGCGAAGGCGCAGATCGAGGCCGCGGGCCTGACGTTCCAGCAGGCCATCGACAAGGACTCCGACCTCGACCAGGGCCAGACCACCGGCAAGACCGACCCTGAGGCCGGCACGGACGTCGAGCCCGACTCGACCGTCACCGTGTACGTGGCGGGCGCCCCGGGGGAGGTCAACATGCCCGCCCTGAAGAACCTCTCGGAGAGCGACGCGAGGGCCAAGCTCGAGGAGCTGAACCTCTCGGTCAGCGGCACCGAGACGGAGAACAGCCCGGACGTCAGCCAGGGCCAGGTGACCAAGAGCGAGCCGAGCGCGGGTCAGACCGTGCAGGAGGGGTCGGACGTCGTCCTGTACCTCTCGACCGGCAACACCACACTGCCGAACGTGATCGGGCAGTCCAAGGAAGGCGCCCAGGCGCAGCTCGCCAACCTCGGCCTGGGCACCATCCAGTGGGACACCGAGGAGAGCGACCAGGTGAACCCGGGCACCGTGTCCCGCACCGACCCCGAGGCCGGCGACGTGAAGCAGGGCACGACCGTGACGGTCTACATCGCGGAGGAGCCGGCGCCCAAGGAGACCACCGTCCCGGCGGACCTGCTGGGCAAGACGCTCGACGAGGCCCAGGTCGCGTGCACCGGCGTTCAGATCACCTGTGACAAGGCATCGGAGGAACCGTCTGATGTCTTCGCGGCGGGCCAGGTCATGCGCTCGGACCCGCCCCCCGGTTCCACCGTGGACGTCGGCGCCTACATCAACCTCGTGATCTCGACCGGCCCGGAGGGCGGCGGTCCCCCCGAGGGCGACGGCGAGGACATCATCCCGTGAGGCGCGCGGCCCTGACCGGACTCCCGGTCAGGGCCGCTGCACTACCTGGCGTCGCAGGTCATGAGGTGACCAGCGGCGCCATTCCCTTTGCCCGCTCGACGGCGCCGTCGAGCCCGCACATCTCGAGCCAGTTCGCGAGCAAGCGGTGCCCGCCCTCGGTGAGCACGGACTCGGGGTGGAACTGGACGCCGTGCAGCGGCAGCTCGCGGTGCTGCAGGCCCATGACGATGCCCGAGTCCGTGGTGCCGGTGACCTCGAGCTCGGCCGGGACGCTGTCCGGCGTCACCGCCAGCGAGTGGTACCGCGTCGCGGTGAACGGCGTGGGCAGGCCGGCGAGCACGCTCGGCTGCGCCAGGTCGCCGTCCGCCGCGAACACCTGGCTCGTCTTGCCGTGCATGAGCTCGGGCGCGTGCGTGACCTTGCCGCCGAACACCTCGGCCAGCGCCTGGTGGCCGAGGCACACGCCGAGCATCGGGGTGCGGGACCGGGCGCACGCGCGGATCACGTCCTCGGAGGCACCGGCCTCCGCCGGCGTCCCCGGCCCCGGTGAGACGAGCACGCCGTCATAGGGCACGGGCACGCCGTCGTCACCGTCGTACCAGTAGCGGCCGTCGGCGTCGGGTGCGGGCACGGCGTCGTTCCGGACCACCACGGTCCGGGCGCCGATCTGGTCGAGGTAGCCGACGATCGTGTAGACGAACGAGTCGTAGTTGTCGACGACGAGGATGCGCGTCATGGCCACATGCTACGGCCCGGACCGTTACTCGCCCACGGTCGTGTCGTTGAACGGCATGTAGTCGCTCAGCCAGGGGAAGAACTGGGTGAAGCACACCGCGATCACGCCGAACGCGAGCACGAGGCAGACCAGGAACTTGAACCAACCGGGGCCCGGGATGGCCCGCCACAGCAGCCCGTACATCAGCTGATCAGCTCCTTCGGCTTGCCCTCGCCCACGGGGGACCAGTACTCGAGCTCACCGTGGACGATGTACCGCTCGGTCGCGGAGAACATCGGGTGGCACGAGGTCAGCGTGATGAACCGCTTGGTGAGCTCGGGCATCGGCTCGTCCTTGGTGACACCCGGGACCGGCGCGATGACCTCGACGTTCTGCGGGTAGACGATCTTCGACTCGGTGACCTTGTACACGTACCAGGTGTCCTCGGTGCGGACCACCAGGGCGTCGCCGTTCTTGAGCTCCGCGATCTGGTTGAACGGCTTGCCGTACGTGGTGCGGTGCGCGGCGAGGGCGAAGTTGCCGAGGTCGCCCGGCATCGCGGTGTCCACGTAGTGACCGATGCCGATGGTGTCGAGCACCGTGGCCTTGTCCGTGCCCTCCGCGACCGGCTTGACGTAGTCGTCGCCGAACCGCGGGATGTACATCTGCGCGAACAGCGTGCCGGCCTCCGGCGGCTCCTCCATCACCGGCGGCGGCCCGTGGTTCTCGACGGCGGTCTCGGGGCCGGTCGGAGCGGCCTCCCAGTCCATGCCGGCGATGATCTCGCTCTGGGCACGGGCGCCCTCGACGTCGGTCCACCAGAGCTGCCACACCACGAACAGCCCGAGCACCAGTCCCGCCGTCACGAGGAGCTCGCCCATCACGCCGATGAGCCAGGCGACGGGCCGCATGGGGCCGCCCGACGACTGCGGGCGCCGCGCGTTGCGGGGGCCCATCCCGGACGGACCGCGCTGGTACGCGATGGGGAACACCTCCTGGGGCAGGGGCACGTTGTGACCGGCCTGCGCGTGGGTCATCCAAAGACCTCCGTACCATCGGGAACCGTCGCGTACTGCAGACCGCCGCCGTCGTACGCGGGGAGGTCCAGGTGGTCGCTACGTCGCACGTCCCACCCCAGGTGTACCCAGTCCACGTACTCGAGGTACGTCTGGACACCCTCGGATCGGTCGAGCGACGCCTCCATCTTCGCCGGGTCTCCCACAGCCGTCACCTTGTACGGTGGTGAGAAGACCTTTCCGTGCAGCAGCAGGATGTTTCCCGAGCACCGGAACGCCGACGTCGACGTCACACGCTCGCCCTGGAGGCTCATCGCCTCGGCACCGCCGCTCCACAGCGCGTTGATCACGTGCTGGAGGTCCTGCTGGTGCACGACGAGGTCGTCCGGCTGCGGCTCCACGCCCCCGGGGCCCGCGCCGACCGCGGTGGACGGGGCGTCGTCGAGGGTCACGGTCAGGCCGGCGCCCTGCACCGGCGCGGTCCCGGAGACAACGCCCTCCCGCCGCCTCAGGTCGTCGTCCAGCGTGGGCACGGTCGTGCCGGCGCGGGCGCTCAGCGTCTCGATCTCGCGGTCCAGCACGGCACTGCGGTCGGTGAGGTCCTGGACCCGGTTCGTCTCGGTGTCCACGAGCTGCGCCAGGTCCTGCGGGTCGCGGTTGCCCGCGCCGCCGCCGTCGGCCAGGCGGGCGCTGGCGCTGAACATGAGGCCCGCCAGCACGGCGACGGCGCCCACGCTCAGCCAGGAACGCCGACGCGCGTGGGTGAGCGCACCAAGGAAGCCTCCCGCACCGCCCTTGGGCGCCGGTGCGGAGGTCGGCTCAGGTCCGGTCACACGCGTCCCTCCTGCAACATTCGACAAACCCGCGGACGCGTCTGGTCACGACTCGGGCTGTCGACCACTACGCTAGTCCACGAGCAAGCAGACGTCGGCTCGGCACACCCGTCGGGCAGACCCCCCAGGACAGGAGCCCGCCTCGTGCCCGAGTCGAAGTCCCGCAACAAGAAGAAGGCCACGCCCAAGGCCGCCAAGGCCGAGGCCAAGGTCGCGCTGCCCGGTGAGGCGGTCAACCCGCGTTGGCTCGCCCCCGTCATGGTCGGCCTCATGGTCCTCGGTCTCGCGTGGATCGTGACGTACTACCTGACGAGCGCCGACCTCGCGCTGCCGATCCCGCCGATCGGCCAGTGGAACCTTGCGGTCGGCTTCGGCCTGATCATCGTGGGTTTCGGACTCACCACGCGCTGGCGCTGAACACGGCGGCTCCGCGGCCGCACAGCGGCGGCCGCGGAGCTGTGTACCCATTTATCCACAGCTGTGGGTAAAGCTGGGGAAAAGAGAGCGGCGATACACCGCCAGCTGCTCCGTCCGCCTGTTCACAGGACGCCGACGGAGCTGTAGCGCCACACGGCGAGGCCGACAAGAACCGCGATCCCGGCCACCGGGACCAGCCAGGCGACCAGCTCGCGACGCTCCTTCGGCGCGTAGGCGTAGGCCGTCGCCACCAGCGCACCGGTGACCAGACCGCCGAGGTGCGCCTGCCACGCGATGTTGAGGTTCGGGACGAACCCGATGGCGCCGTTGATCGCGAGCAGGACGAGTACCTGACCCATGCTGCGGCCCAGGCGGCGCATCACGGGGAGCATCGCCCCGAACAGCCCGAACACCATGCCGGACGCGCCGACGACCGGCGTCACCCACGCGCTCGACGTGAACGGGTCGCCGGCGAGGAGCAGCACGCCGACGGATCCGCCCACCGCGGAGAGCAGGCACAGGACCGCGAACCGCGCCCGGCCGAGCAGCGGCTCGAGGAACTGGCCCGTTATCCACAGCGCGTACATGTTGAACAGGATGTGCAGCGGCGACGTGGAGTGCAGGAAGGACGCCGTCAGGAAGCGCCACGGCTCCACCGCGCCGCCCCAGGGCCAGAACCACAGGGCATGCGTCCACGCACCCCCCGTCGCCAGCTGCAGCACCCAGCTCACCACGCAGATGCCGATGATCGTGAGCGTCACGACCGGCCGGCCGTTGGCCGTGGCGGTGGCCGTACCACCGAAGACCGTCCGGACACGCGGCGCGGCGCGGCTCGACTCACGGACGCAGTCGACGCACTGGATGCCGACCGCGGCCGGCCGTTGGCATTCCGGGCACGCCGGCCGACCGCAGCGCTGACAGCGCACGTAGGCCACCCGGTCCGGGTGTCGCGGGCAGACGGGAGCCTCGGCCTCGGTCGGCTCCTCGGCGGCCGGGTCGTTCATCGTGATACGTCCTCAGTCCCCTCGGTCCTCGTGCTCAGGTCGTACGTGTCCGGTCCGACGGCGCCGGCGCGCCCCCGAAGCTCAGGGCTCGATGGTGACGGACTCGATGACGATGTCCTCGACGGGGCGGTCGCCGGGACGCGTGCGCGTCTTGCCGACCTGGTCGACGACGGCACGCGACTCGTCGTCCGCGACCTTGCCGAAGATCGTGTGCTTGCCGTTCAGCCACGGGGTCTCCGCGGTGGTGAGGAAGAACTGGGAACCGTTGGTGCCCTCGATCTCGCCGGTGACCGGGTTCCGGCGCTTGCCGGCGTTGGCCATCGCGAGGATGTACTTCTCGTTGAACTGGAGCTCCGGGTGGATCTCGTCGTTGAACGTGTACCCCGGGCCGCCGGTTCCCGTCCCGAGCGGGCAGCCGCCCTGGATCATGAAGTCGTCGATGACGCGGTGGAAGATCAGGCCGTCGTAGAACGGGTCCTTGCGCTCCTCGCCCGTCCGCGGGTCCGTCCAGGCCTTCTCACCCGTCGCGAGGCCGACGAAGTTCTCGACAGTCTTGGGAGCGTGGTTCGGGAAGAGCTCGATGCGGATGTCACCGGAGGTGGTGTGCAGGATTGCGAACATGTATCAATCCTCCCACGGAGCGGCCCGCAGGTGCTGCAGCGGCGCCGCCCGCCCTCGCCAGTAACGTCAGGCGATGGCAGAGTGGCACCTTGAGGAGTATTGAACAGTTCGGGGGGAGTTACATGACCCGCAAGAAGGTGACCGACTACGTGGACACGACCAAGATCGACACCGAGAAGGTCAAGGAGAAGGCCGCGGAGGCCACAGCTCTGCTTTCCGACGTCAGCTCCAAGGCCGCGACACAGGCCGGGTCGCTCGCGGCCCAGGCCAAGGACCGGGCCTCGAACGCGAAGGACTGGGCCCAGCCCCGCGTGCACGATTTCATCGCGTGGCTGACACCGCGCGCGGAGAAGGCGTGGCAGGACAGCGTCCAGGCCGCAGCGCCCCAGGTCGAGAAGGCGGCCGGCAAGGCCGCGCCGCTCATCGACTCCGCGCACGACAAGCTCGTGGACGACCTGCTCCCGAAGATGGTCTCCGCGTTCAACGCCGCAGCGGACAACGCCGCGGCGGCACAGGGCAAGGCCTCGCTCGCCGCGACCGTCACGGACGCGGCGGACAAGGCGAGCAAGAAGTCCCGGAAGGGCTGGCTCATCGCGCTGGCCGCCGGCGGTGCGGCCGTCGCGGGCTACGTGTTCTGGAAGCGCGCACAGCCGCAGACCGACCCGTGGGCCGAGCCCTGGGAGCAGAGCTCGGGAGCGGACTACTCCGACGGCGCCGCCAAGCACTCCTCCGGCGCCGGTTCCGCCGTGGCCAAGGGTCGCGAGGCCGGGGCCAAGGCCGCACAGACGGCCAAGGACCTCGGTGCCCGGGCCTACTCGGCCGCGAGCCCCGCGTTCGAGGCGGCGAAGGAGAAGGCCGGCCCGGTGCTCGAGAAGGCCGCACCGGTGATCGACGCCGCCAAGGAGAAGGCCGCACCCGTGATCGACGCAGCGCGGTCGACGGCGCAGAAGGCCAGCAGTGCGGTGTCCGATGCCGCGCACAAGGCCGGTATCAGCGGCTCCGAAAGCGCCGCCGACGCACCGTCCGCGACCCCGGAGCCGGAGGACGCCGCGCCGACCCCGCCGGTCGTGGACGAGCCGGTCGTGGACAAGGTTCCGCCGGGGGAGAGCAAGCAGGGGAGCTGACCTCCGAGTCGCTGTCCGAACTCCAGGAGGGCCCGGCCGATTCGGCCGGGCCCTCCTGTCGTGCGCGAACCTGGCGTGCCCGGCGTCAGCCGCCGATCGGCGTAGCGGCACCCGCGAACGGGTCGAGCTGGATGAAAGCCTCGGTCGGGTCACCGTCGTGCACGAGCGACTCCTGCGCCACGACGTCGTCGAACGCGAACGCGTACGCCTTGCCGTCCGCCATCTGCTCGTGGATGAACTTCGCGTAGTAGTTCGTCACCGAGTCCTGGTAGAAACCGGCGGGATCCTGGGTCGGCTGCGTGCTGCTGTCGAGCAGCGAGGACCGGTTGAATCCGGCACAGAGCGTGCGCGCGATGGCACCGATGTCGTTGTTCGGCGCCGCGAGGTCGCCCGCGCAGCCGAAGATCGACTCGCCCGACGGCTTCGGGAACGTCGTGACGACGGCGCCCGAGCTGTCGGTGAACGTCATCGTGTCGCCCGACACGGTGCCGAGGAACTTCTTCTCGGGCTGGTCACCGTAGGGCACGACCGTCAGGGTCTCGCTCGAGTACTTGCTCCACACCCGGTCGACATAGTCCGACAGGATGTTCGCATCGACCTGACCCGTGCCGACACCGTGGCCGGGGGAGAGCACCCGCAGCACGGACCCGTCAGGGCCGGTCTGCGCGAGGCCGTCCCAGCCGTCCTGCTGCGCGAGCGAGGAGACCACGTTGTCCCAGCCGTCCGGCTTGAGCATCCCGGTGTGCATCAGCTCGCCGCTCGAGGAGCGCAGGCCCGTCTGGTACGGGGCCGAGAAGAAGTCGACCTGGGTGCTGTTGATCCACAGCCCCGAGTCGTTGAGCGTGTACTCCGTCCAGTTGAACAGGATGTCCCGGTTCGGGTCGCTCGGGTTCTGCACGGCCGGCTGCACGAGCTGGCCGTCGTTGACGATCTTGAAGTCGAGCTTGCTGCCGTAGGAAAAGTAGACCCGTCCGGACAGCTTCGGCATCTGGATGGTGACGTCCTGGCCGTCCGCGGGTCCCGCGATGGACGCGTCGGGTGCCGCCTCGGGCACGCCACCGACGTCGGGCCAGGCGTGGAACGTCCCCTCGGCGTCGGAGTAGCCGAGCTGGCCACCCGTCTCGCCCAGCACATAGATGAACACCTGGTCGCTCCGGCCGGAGTCGTTGGTGATCGTGAGCGGGATGGTGTCGGGTACTGCTGTGGCTGTCGGCGTGGCGACCACGGCAGCCGCCAGGGCGGCGGTCACTGCGGCGGCGGTGCCGATGAGCTTCCTGGTCAGGGACACGCTGTCCTCCTCGGTTCACGAGGGGCCGAACAGTGTGGTGGTGCTGCCCCTCGCGACTCGACGATATGGAAGGAGTCCTGCCTTGTCAGTAGGCGGAAGCGGATTGAGGGTGAAAAATCGCGCGAACGGGCCGAACCTACGGGTATTCCACAAGCAGGGCCTACGTGGTTACCCCGACGGGTGTCCGCCGACCATGAGAGCCGGAGGTGGCGAGAACGCAAAAATGACCGAAGCCGGGACGAATCCGGGCTTCGGTCATGGGGGTGGAGCCAGGGGGACTCGAACCCCCAACCCCCTGCTTGCAAAGCAGGTGCGCTACCAATTGCGCCATGGCCCCGATGGAGGACCGCTCAGTCGATCGAGTCGGTGACCTCGGACCAGAGATCGCGGCCTGCGGCGTCCTCGCTCAGCTTGCGCCAGAGGATGTAGCCGGCTCCGGCCGCCAGCAGCAGTACGAGCAGCTTCTTCACGAGTTCCTCCTGGGGAGCCTCTGCAGGTCCTGGAGTGGGGCTAGGAGGACTTGAACCTCCGACCTCTTCCTTATCAGGGAAGCGCTCTAACCGTCTGAGCTATAGCCCCGAGAGCGTTGCGCACGCTCTTGGCGACACTGGAGATTACCCCAGGTAGGGACGATGTCCCAAACCGAAATGATGGTTCGCGGTGTGACGTGCGCCGAGCCGTGCGTGATGACGCACGGGAACGCTCTGGTACTGCTGGATCAGTCGTCGGTCAGCGTCATGTGCACGCCGCCGACCAGTGCTGCCGTGATGTTGTACAGGAACGCCATGATCGTCGCGATCGCCGTCAGGAGCACGATGTTGCAGATGCTGATCAGGGTCGCGAGCGAGATGACACGGGGGAACTCCACGAACTGCGTGAGGTTCACGTTGCTCTGCGGGCCGACGGCGTCCTCCACGAAGGTCTGCACCGTCGTGAACACACCGAGGCTGTTGAGCACCGACCAGAAGACGGCGGTGGCGACCACGGTCATGATCGCGACCGCGACGGCCAGCAGGAACGCGAGCTTCATGACCGACCACGGATCCACGCGGGAGAGGGCGAGCCGCACCCGGCGAGGCCCGGCCGGCGCCGGACGCGGCACCTCCGGCGTGGGGGTCGACGCCGGCTGCGCGGGCACCTGCTGGACCTGTGGGCCGTCGGGGACCGGCGTGGCCGTGCCGCGCACGCCTGCCGCCGTGTAGTGCATCTCGGGCCGCGGCTTGGGCTCGTTCTGGGCGGACGCCGTCTGCCCGTCGTCGTCAGGCATGATCGAGGACACCTTCTTCGCCGCGCTGCGGGCGGCGTCCAGGGCGGCCTGGGCCGCCTTCATCGCGCCGGCCTTCACGCCGTCCGTCGGTCCCGCCGGGGCCGGGGCCGGGGTGCTCACCGACGCAGTGGGCGCCGGCACCCGGTTCCACGACTTGGCGTCGGGTTCGGTCGGGGTGGAACCCTGCGCCGTCGAGGCGTCGTTCTTGGCCGAGGCCCGCCCGATGGCCGATACCAGGCCCGCCGGGTCCTTGTCCTCGTCGTTCGACGCCGGCGTGGGCTCTGCCGACTTCTGGTCCTTGCCCGACTTCCCGGCCTCGTAGGCCGACCGCCAGACGCCCCCCGTCGTCGGGACGTCGGTGGTGGGATCGCCGGGAGCAGGCGGTGCCGGGGGCTTGCCCTCGGCCTTGGCCGGGGTCGTCTTCGCCGGCGAGGCCACCACGATCGGCTCGGACGCCTTCTCGCCGTCCTTGCCCTGCCCTGTGGCGGCCTCGGTGCTCGCCGAGCCGTCCGACGCGGAGCCCTTCTCCGAGCCGGCCCCTGCCGACTCCGTGTCCGGGGTCTCGGCCTCGGCCGACGCCGCAGTCACGTCCTTGCGGTCCCGGGTGATCTCCAGGTCCTCTTCGAGCGAAGGCGTCGCGATGCGCACGTGCCCGTTCTTGTCACTCGTCATCAGCTGTCCTCGCGTCCGGTGCTGTCCTGCTCAGGGGTGCTCGGAACTTCGTCGGGGGTCGGATTCTCTTCCACGGTAACCCGCTCGGTGGGTTCGCCGTCGGAGTTCTCGTCCAGGGCTACCACCGCATCGCCCGCGTCCTCACGCTCCGCGTTGCGCGCGACGGCGATGATCCTGTCCCCCTTGTCCGGCTTTGCGAAGGTTACCCCCTGGGTGTTCCGGCCGGTGAGGTTAACTTCTGCGACAGCCGAGCGCACGATCTTCCCGCGCTCCATGATGACCAGCACCTCGTCGTCGGCGTGGGTGACGAGCGCCCCCACGAGGTCGCCGCGTGCCTCGACGAGGTTGGCGACCTTGATGCCGAGGCCACCGCGGCCCTGGATCCGGTACTCCGAGATCCGGGTGCGCTTGGCGAACCCGCCCTCGGTGACGACGAACAGGTCGGCGCCGTCGATGACGACGTCGGCGGACAGCAGCTCGTCCTCCTCACGGAACTTCATGCCGGTGACGCCGGACGTCGCGCGGCCGAGCGGACGGATCGACTCGTCGTCCGCGTGGAAGCGGATCGACTGGCCCTTGCGCGACACGAGGATGAGATCGTCGTCGGCGTTCACGAGGCGGGCGGAGACCAGCTCGTCGGCGGCGCCGTCGGCGTCCTCTCGCAGGTTGATCGCGATGAGGCCGCCGGAACGCGGCGAGTTGTACTCGCTCAGCCGGGTCTTCTTCACGAGCCCACGTCGCGTGGCGAGCACCAGGTAGTCGGCGGCCTCGTAGTCGGGGATGTCGAGCACCTGGGCGATCTTCTCGCCGGGCTGGAAGGCCAGCAGGTTGGCGACGTGCTGGCCCTTCGCGTCGCGGCCGCCCTCGGGGAGCTCGTAGCCCTTGGCCCGGTAGACCCGGCCGAGGTTGGTGAAGAACAGCATCCAGTGGTGGGTCGTCGTCGTGAAGAAGTGGTCCACGATGTCGTCCTCGCGCAGCTGCGCGCCACGCACACCCTTGCCGCCGCGCTTCTGCGAGCGGTAGTTGTCCGTCCGCGTCCGCTTGGCGTACCCGCCGCGCGTGATCGTGACGACCACGTCCTCCTCGGGGATCAGGTCCTCCATGGACATGTCGCCGTCGTAGGGGAGGATCGTGGTGCGGCGCTCGTCGCCCCAGCGCTCGGTGACCTCGTCGAGCTCCTCGCCCACGATGGCCCGCTGCCGCTCCGGCTTCGCAAGGATGTCCTCGTAGTCCTCGATCTCGGCACGCAGCTTGGCGTGCTCGTCGAGGATCTTCTGGCGCTCGAGGGCGGCCAGACGGCGCAGCTGCATCGACAGGATCGCGTTGGCCTGCTGCTCGTCGATCGTGAGCAGGTCCATCAGGCCCGTGCGCGCCTCGTCGACGTCGGGGGAGCGGCGGATCAGCGCGATGACCTCGTCGAGCGCGTCGAGCGCCTTGAGGTAACCGTCGTAGATGTGGATCTGGTCCTGTGCCTCCTTGAGGAGGTACTCGGTACGCCGGCGGATGACCTCGATCTGGTGCGTGGTCCAGTGCCGCACGAACGCGTCGATGCTGAGCGTGCGAGGCACCTCGTCGACGAGCGCAAGCATGTTCGCGCTGAAGTTCTCCTGCAGCGGGGTGTGCTTGTAGAGGTTGTTCAGCACCACCTTGGCGACGGCGTCGCGCTTGAGCACGATCACCAGGCGCTGCCCGGTACGGCCCGACGTCTCGTCGCGGATGTCGGCGATGCCGTTGATCCGGCCGTCGTTGACGAGGTCCGCGATCTTCGAGGCCAGGTTGTCCGGGTTGACCATGTAGGGCAGCTCGGTGACGACCAGGCAGATCCGGTTCTGGATCTCCTCGACGTTCACGACCGCGCGCATCGTGATGGAGCCGCGACCGGTGCGGTACGCGTCCTCGATGCCCTTGTGGCCCAGGACCTGTGCGCCCGTCGGGAAGTCGGGGCCCTTGATGCGCTGCAGGAGCGCCTCGAGCAGCTCCTCGCGCGTGGCGTCGGGGTGGGCCAGGTGCCAGCGGACGCCCTCGGCCACCTCGCGCAGGTTGTGCGGCGGGATGTTCGTCGCCATGCCGACGGCGATGCCGGCCGAGCCGTTGACCAGCAGGTTCGGGATGCGCGCCGGAAGGACGACGGGCTCCTGCGTGCGACCGTCGTAGTTGGGCCGGAAGTCGACGGTGCCCTTCTCGATGTCCCGCACCATCTCCAGGGCGAGCGGAGCCATCTTGCACTCGGTGTACCGCGGGGCCGCGGCCGGGTCGTTGCCCGGCGAGCCGAAGTTGCCCTGCCCGGCCACGAGTGGGTAGCGCAGCACCCAGTCCTGGACCAGGCGGACCAAGGTGTCGTAGATCGCGGTGTCGCCGTGGGGGTGGTACTTACCCATGACGTCACCGACGACGCGCGAGCACTTGGAGAACGCGCGGTCCGGCCGGTAACCGCCGTCGTACATCGCGTAGATGACGCGGCGGTGCACCGGCTTGAGGCCGTCACGCACGTCGGGCAGCGCACGGCCCACGATCACGCTCATCGCGTAGTCGAGGTACGACCGCTGCATCTCGAGCTGCAGGTCCACCTGCTCCACGCGGCCGTGCTGCACCGCGACTCGTGCGTCCTCCGCGGGAATGCCGTCGTCGGCGTTCTCCACGCCGGGGGTCTCGTCCGTCACCGTCTGTACTTCCTTTCCACGCCGGTGGGCGTGTCACTTCGTCTCCTGGGCCGCCCTGTCCGTTCCCGGGGCCGCACGCCCGGACGGGCGGCGGCTCCGGGGCTCACGAGCCCCTGGCTCGTGCGCTCGTTCCTCGGACGACTCTGCACATGTCGATGTCCTGCGAGGCTGCGCCTCACTCCTCAGATGTCGAGGAACCGCACGTCCTTGGCGTTGCGCTGGATGAAGGTGCGGCGGGACTCGACGTCCTCGCCCATGAGCACGGAGAAGATCTCGTCGGCCGCGGCCGCGTCGTCCATGGTCACCTGCAGCAGCGTCCGGTGGTCCGGGTCCATCGTGGTGTCCCAGAGCTCGGAGTAGTCCATCTCGCCCAGGCCCTTGTAGCGCTGGATGCCGTTGTCCTTCGGGATCCGCTTGCCCTGCGCGGCGCCGGCCTCGAGGAACGCGTCGCGCTCCCGGTCCGAGTAGACGTAGTCGTGCGGTGCGTTGCTCCACTTGATCCGGTACAGCGGCGGCTGCGCGAGGTACACGTGGCCGTGCTCGATGAGCGGACGCATGTACCGGAACAGCAGTGTGAGCAGCAGGGTGGCGATGTGCTGACCGTCGACGTCGGCGTCCGCCATGAGCACGATCTTGTGGTACCTCAGCTTCGCGATGTCGAAGTCCTCGCCGATGCCGGTGCCAAAGGCCGTGATGAGCGCCTGGACCTCGGCGTTCGAGAGCGCCTTGTCCAGCCGTGCCCGCTCGACGTTCAGGATCTTGCCGCGCAGAGGGAGGATCGCCTGGGTGCGCGGGTTGCGACCGCGGACCGCCGAGCCACCTGCCGAGTCACCCTCGACGACGTAGATCTCGCACTCTTCCGGGTGGTTCGACTGGCAGTCCCGCAGCTTGCCAGGCATGCCGCCGCTGCTCAGGATTCCCTTGCGCCGGGTCGCCTCGCGCGCCTTGCGCGCCGCGATGCGGGCCTGGGAGGCCTGGATCGCCTTGCGGATGACGTCGCGTGCCTCGTTCGGGTGGGCGTCGAACCAGTCGACGAGCTGCTCGCGCACGACGCGCTGCACGAAGGTCTTGGCCTCCGTGTTGCCGAGCTTCGTCTTGGTCTGGCCCTCGAACTGCGGTTCGCCGAGCTTGACGGAGATGACGGCGGTCAGGCCCTCGCGGATGTCGTCACCCGTGAGGTTCTCGTCCTTCTCCTTGATGATCCCCTTGTCTCGCGCATAGCTGTTGACCAGCGTGGTCATCGCCGCGCGGAAGCCCTCCTCGTGCGTGCCGCCCTCGGTGGTGGAGATCGTGTTGGCGAAGGTGTGCACCGACTCGCTGTAGGCGCTGGTCCACTGGAGCGCGACCTCGACGGAGATCTTGCGCTCGGTGTCCTCGCTCTCGAACGAGATCACGTCGGGGTGGATGAGCTCCACGCGCTTCGCCGAGTTCAGGTGGTGCACGTAGTCCATCAGGCCGTCGTCGTACTTGTACGTGACGGTGCGCCAGGCGTCGGCCCCCTGCGCGTCCGGGGTGGTCCCGTCGGCGTCGGCCTGCCCGTCGGTGACCCGCTCGACGCCGTCGGCGGGCACCTCGGGCTCCGCGCCCGTGACCTCGTCGGTCGCAGCGGAGTGACCCGCGCGCTCGTCGGTCAGCGTGATCTTCAGGCCCTTGTTCAGGAACGCGTACTGCTGGAACCGCGCCCGGAGGGTCTCGAAGTCGTACTCGGTGGTCTCGAAGATGCTGCCGTCGGCCCAGAAGGTCTGGGTGGTCCCGGTGTGCTCGTCGGCACCGAGCGGCTCGAGCTTGTCGACGCCGGTGATCGGGTTGCCACCGTCGGTGTACTCCTGGCGCCAGTGGAAGCCGTCGCGGCGCACCTCGGACACGAACCGGGTGCTCAGGGCGTTCACCACCGACATACCGACGCCGTGCAGGCCGCCTGAGACGGCATATCCGCCGCCGCCGAACTTTCCGCCGGCATGCAGGATCGTCATCACGACCTCAAGCGTGGGCTTGCCCTCGGTCGGGTGCATGGCGACCGGGATACCGCGGCCGTCGTCGGTGACTCGCACCCCGCCGTCGGCCAGAAGGCGTACGTCGATCTCCGTGGCGTGGCCTGCGAGAGCCTCGTCCACAGCGTTATCCACAATCTCGTACACAAGGTGGTGGAGCCCACGCTCACCGGTTGATCCGATATACATGCCCGGTCGCTTACGAACGGCCTCGAGACCTTCCAGGACTGTGATGTTCCCGGCGTCGTAGCCGCCGTCGATTCGCTCTGTCACGGGCGGGGTTGCTCCTCGTCTTTCAGGCACACGATGTGCACGACGACGGACGTACCAGCTACGGCACGAGCGGCTCGGGCCCGGTGGGACCCCGGCCTGCTCGGGTGCTATGCACGGTCCGACGGCTCGTCGGTGCTCAGCGTTCCGGGCTCTCAGGACGTTCCTGGGAACCCGGCGCGGTTGACCCCCTCATACTACCTTCTGAGCGGCGAAAACCCGGGATCCTGGGGTGTTTGTAGCCACTCCTCCACAACCTTTCTCCACAGGGTGATTTCTGGGGCCCTGGAGGGGTTCGGATCAGGCCTCCGGACCGCCGCCGCGGTGGTTGATCGGGTTCGCGGCCCGGACGTTGATCACCGTCGGGGGCGGCACGCGATCGCCAGGCCCGGACGGTGTCGTCCGCCGGTCCACGGAGCACGTGCCAAGCGCATGTCGCGACCGCACCAGGCATGCAGATGCCCACTGAATCGCAACGTCACTGCCTGACGAAGGTCAGAAAATTTGTACGCAGAAGGAGACATTTCGTTGATTTGTCTTTTTCTGCTCTAATGGCACCGACCGGTCACATGCGCGCGCTCGCGCACTCTCACTTCGAAGGGCTTATAGAGTGAAGAAGCTTCTTGCCGGCGGAACCCTCGCCGTCCTGGCTTTCGGCGGCATGATCGCCTCGGCCGCACCCGCATCCGCACACACGCCGAGCGTCTCCTCGGACTGCGGTTTCGTGAACGTTGATCTCAAGTACTACCAGGACGCCAAGGTCACGGTCGTCATTGACGGCCAGACCGTCGAGGACACCGAGTTCAGCGGTGGATTCCAGAAGCGCTACGAGGAGAACCTCGGGCTCGACAAGGCGCACGAGTGGACCGTCACCGTCGACGCCTACGACGGCAAGGACGGCACGCAGTACGACTGGTCGCAGTCGGGCTCCATCGGTGTCTGCCAGACGCCGCCGCCCGCCGAGGTCGTCAACCCCGTGGTGCCGGAGGCCGTTTCCGGCTGCGCCGCCAGCCTGGACGACATCGTGCTCCCGGAGAGCACCGAGGCGATCACCTACACCAAGACCGAGGCCGGCATCGTCGCCACCCTCAACTCGGAGGAGTTCACCTTCCCCGAGGAGCTCGGTGCCTACATCCCGCAGGAGGACGGTTCGGCCCTGCTGCCGACCGAGGCCATCGTCTTCGAGGAGGAGTGCGAGCCGACGCCGACGCCGTCCGAGCCTTCGGTCGAGCCGAGCGAGGAGGCCTCCGTGGCGCCCGTCGACGAGCCGTCCGCCTCGCCCAGCCCCGCGGCTGAGGAGCCCGAGGAGCTCGCCGCGACCGGTGCGACCGTCGGTGGCGCCATCGCGTTCGCCGCGCTGCTGGCCATCGGTGGCGTCGCCCTGGTCTGGGCCCGCAAGCGCATGCAGCACAACGCGTGAGCTGATCGCTCCTGGCTGACGCCACGGCGCAGCTGAGCAGAGAAGGGCTCCCCGGCTTCGGCCGGGGAGCCCTTCGTGCGTCTGTGGACGCGTGAGCGTGCGCCTGTGGATATCCGGACGGCGTCAGCCCCAGGTGTCGCGGGGACCCGGTCCGCGCACCGAGCGCGGACCGCGCCGGAAGCCCGGACCCGCGGGGCCGAGAACGGTGACCTCCTCGACGACGCCCTCACCGATCTCCTCGGCCATGCGGCGGATCAGGTTCGGCACCAGCAGCCGTAGCTGGGTCGCCCAGGCGGTGGAGTCCGCGCGCACCACGAGGACCTTGTCCTCGAACGTCTCGGGCGTGCAGTGGTCGGCGATCTCCGAGCCCACGACCTCGCGCCAGCGGCCCACGACACCGCCGACCGACACCTCCTCGGTCCAGCCCTTCTCCCGCAGCAGCCGGCCGACAACGGCCCCGAGAAGCTGTGGATCCCGCGCTCCGGGGCCCGAACCGCTCGACCGGGGCTCGGCCAGGGGAGATCGCCGTGAGGGCGATCCGGGCCGCAGCCCACGGGCACGGGCCGCCGCCTTGGCACGGTTCAGCGCCGCGCGTGCGACCTCCGACGGTGGGGTCAACGCGGGCTCGGAGTTATCCACAGGCCCCTGTGGAGATTCATCAGTCACGGGTCACCGTCCCGGGTTCCACGTGAAACCGTACGCCGTCGAGCGCCGCCGGGATGTCCTCGGGCACGGCAGCCGTCACGAGTACCTGGCGGGCCGGCAGCACCAGGTCCGCGAGACGCTGCCGGCGTCGGACGTCGAGCTCGGCGAACACGTCGTCAAGGATGAGCACCGGGTCTGCGTCGGTGCCGAGATCCGGGTCCCAGAATGCGGGTGAATCCGCCGAATTCTGCGGATCCCCGCCCAGCAGACGGAACGACGCCAGCCGCAGCGCGAGAGCGAACGACCACGATTCGCCATGGCTCGCGTACCCCTTGGCAGGTAGCCCGCCGAGCGTCAGGACAAGGTCGTCCCGGTGCGGCCCGACCAGGCTCACGCCACGTTCGAGCTCCTGCGGCCGGGCGGCGGCCAGTGCCTCCAGCAGGAGGTCACGGAGGCGCGCGACGTCCGAAAAGTTATCCCCAGAGCCTGTGGACAAGTCCGGTGGATTGTCCTCCGACAGCGCCGGGAGGGACGACCGGTAGGCGATCTCCGCGTCGCCGTCGGCGTCGCTCACCTGCTCGTACGCCGCGGCGACCGCGGGACGGAGCGCGTGCACCAGCTGGACCCGCAGCGACAGGATCTCTGCCCCCAGCTCCGCGAGCCGGGCGTCCCAGACGTCGAGCGTCGAGAGCTCGGCTGCCGCCGAGCTCTCGGAGCGGGACGACCCACCCGACCGCCTCGCCGACCGGGCCGACTTGAGAAGTGCCGACCGCTGCCGCAGCACCCGTTCGTAGTCCGAGAGCACCGCGGACATCCGCGGCACCATCAGGACCAGCAGCTGGTCCATGAACCGCCGGCGGCCGTCCGGGTCACCCTTCACCAGGGCGAGATCCTCGGGGGCGAACAGGACCGTCCGCAGGACGCCCAGCACGTCTCGCGCCCGGACCGGCTGGCCGCGATTGATCCGGGCGCGGTTCGCCTTGCCCTGGGTGATCTCCAGCTCGACCGTGCTTGCCCGGTCGCCACGCACGATCCGGGTCCGCACCACGGCGCGCTCCGCGCCCGAACGCACCAGCGGTGCGTCCGTGGCGACGCGGTGCGAACCCAGGGTCGCGACGTACCCGATGGCCTCGACGAGGTTGGTCTTGCCGCGGCCGTTGCGCCCTACGAAGGCGTTGACCCCGGGCTCGAGCTCCACGTCGGCCGACGCGTACGACCGGAAGTCCAGCAGGGAGAGGTGGGAGACGTACATCGGTAGGAGATCGTACGTCCCGGACGCTACTCCGCCGACTTGACCGCGTGCCCGCCGAACTGCTGGCGGAGCGCGGCCACGGCCTTCATCGCCGGCGACTGCTCCTGGCGGGAGGCGAACCGCGCGAACAGTGCGGCAGAGATCACGGGGAGCGGGACGGCCAGGTCGATGCCCTCGTCCACGGTCCAACGGCCCTCGCCCGAGTCGTCGACCCAGTCGTCCAGCAGGGCGAGCTTCGGGTCCTCCTCCAGCGCCTTGACCATGAGGTCGAGCAGCCATGAACGGACGACCGTGCCGCGGCTCCAGGCGCGGACCGTGCCGTGCACGTCGGTGATCAGGTCGGACTTGGCAGCCAGGAGCTCGTAGCCCTCGGCGTAGGCCTGCATGAGGCCGTACTCGATGCCGTTGTGGACCATCTTGGCGTAGTGCCCGGCCCCGACCCCGCCCGCGTGGACGAAGCCCTCCTCACGGGGCCCCTCGGGACGCAGCGCGTCGAAGACCGGCATGACGCTCTCCACGTCCGCGGCAGCCCCGCCGACCATCAGGCCGTAGCCGTTCTCGAGGCCCCAGACACCGCCGCTCACACCGACGTCGAGGTAGCCGATCCCGTTCTTGGCGAGCTCCGCGGCCCGCTCCTGGTCCTCGACGTAGTGGGAGTTACCACCCTCGATCACGATGTCGCCCTCGGACAGGATCTGCCCGAGCTGGTCGAGGACCCCGCGTGTGGGCTCGCCGGCCGGCACCATCACCCAGACGACCCGCTTCTCCTCGGGAAGTGCAGCGGCGAGGTCGGCGAGCGTCTCGACGTCGGACACCTCGGGGCGCGGGTCGAACCCGGTGACCTCGATGCCGCCCTTGCGAAGGCGGGCCCGCATGTTGTTGCCCATCTTCCCCAGGCCGACCAGGCCGATGTGGGTAACCATGTGCGTGAAATCCTCCAGGGTCGTTCGACGGGGTCGCTCGTGGCGGCCGCCTTGGTGCTTGCTGACGGTGCTGTGGATGCACTGGACCGGTCCGGCCCCGAGGGGCGGAGCGACGGACCGTCAGCCGGTGAAGCGGATCGGCACCAGCAGGTACCGGTAAGCGGAGTCGTCCTCGCCGTCCAGGCTGCCCTGGCCGGTGAACTCCACCGGCTTGTTCGGGTGCGTGAAGGACAGCCGGACGAAGTCCGTGCCCAGTGCGCCCAGCCCGTCAAGCAGGAACTGCGGGTTGAAGGCGACGGCGATGTCCTCGCCGACGAGCACGGCCTCCAAGGCCTCGGAAGCCTGCGCGTCGTCACCCTGCCCGGCGTCCAGCACGACCTGCCCCTCGCTGAACGAGAGGCGGATCGGCGTGTTGCGCTCCGCGACGAGGCTCACGCGCTTGGCGGCCTCGATCAGCGGCGCGGTGGCGACGACGGCGTGGATGGGGGTGCTGTCCGGGAACAGGCGGCGGACGGCCGGGTAGTCGCCGTCGACCAGCTGGGACGTGGTCTGCCGGCCGCCGGCCTCGAAACCCACGAGGTCGAGGCCTTGTCCTGTGGACAGACCGACGTTCACGAGACCGCCGCCCGAGCCGAGCGACTTGGCGACATCGTTGAGCGTGCGGGCCCGCACCAGCGCGACCGCGGAGAAGCCCGGGGTGGCCGGGGTCCACGTCAGCTCACGCAGGGCGAGCCGGTAGCGGTCGGTGGACAGGAGGGTGATGCGCTCGCCCTCGATCTCGACCCGCACGCCGGTGAGCAGAGGCAGCGTGTCGTCCCGGCTGGCGGCGACAGTCACCTGCGCCACGGCGTGGGTGAACGCGTCGCCCGAGACCGTGCCGCTGACCTCGGGGAGACCCGGCAGCGCGGGGTACTCGTCCACAGGCATGGTGAGGAGGGTGAACCGGCTGGCGCCGCAGGTGACGATCACCTTGTTGCCCTCGAGCGCCACGTCGACGGGCTTGTTGGGCAGCGCGCGGGAGATCTCGGCGAGCAGTCGCCCGGAGACCAGCACCGTGCCCGGCTCTGCGACCTCGGCGGGGATCTCCGACCGCGCGGACGTCTCGTAGTCGAAGCTCGCGAGGTTGATCACGCCCTGTGCGTCGGCCTCGATCCGCACGCCGGCGAGGACCGGAGCCGGCGGGCGCGTGGGGAGCGTGCGAGCGGTCCATGTCACGGCATCGGCGAGGACGTCGCGCTCGACCCTGAACTTCATGCCGTTGCATCTCCTCTTGTTCCTGGACTGTCGAGGGAAACCCTACGCGAGTTGAGGACCGGGCGGCACTCGATAGACAGGGGCTGTGGATGGACTTCCTGAAGGCTCTCGTACTAGTGTTCGAAGTGCTGTCCGAGCGCCCGATCGCCTGATGAAGGCGTGTGGATTCCCCCTGATAGATAACTGTCGTAGTAGTAGTCGGTGTTGTGGAAACTGGGGAAATCGTGTCTTTCCGCAGGTCAGGTGCCATTTCTGCCTGTGGAGGAACTGTGGGTCCAACTGTGCATGAACTGGGGACCACTGTGGACGGCCAGTTTTTACACACAGGCTGTCCACCGATTCGGGTCTCGTCGCCCACAGAAAACATGCCTTCATCCACACCCGTCCACAGGCTTGTCCCCAGGTGTGTATGGGCTGGTCAGCGCGGCGGACCAAGTTCTGCACAGACTCGGTCCACAGCGCTGGGGACAACCTGATCGGAGTCGCCGGAATCCGGGGATCCTGGTGTGGACAGACCTGTGGAGGTGCGTATACGCAACACCCCTGCGCACCGATATGGCTGTGCACAGGGGTGTGGATAGGTGTGGAACTGCTGGTTATGCCGGATTTCACAGACGGGTTCGGGCCTCTGTGTGGCCCAGGGGACGTGGGTCCCGCGCAGAACACGGAGACAGGCCGGCATGAGCCAGGGACGGCCAGGAGGGCTCGTCAGCCGCGCTGCTGCTGCTTGATCCGGCTGGTGAGCTCGGTGACCTGGTTGTAGGTCGAGCGGCGTTCCGCCATCTGTCCGGCGATCTTCTTGTTCGCGTGCATGACCGTGGTGTGGTCACGGCCGCCGAACTGCTGGCCGATCTTGGGCAGCGACAGATCGGTGAGCTCGCGGCACAGATACATGGCGATCTGCCGGGCGGTGACCAGCACGCGGGAGCGTGACGAGCCGCACAGGTCGTCGATGGTGAGGCCGAAGTACGCGGCAGTCTGCGCGATCACGACGGCGGGAGTGATCTCCGCCGTGTCGTCGTCGTCGGTGATGAGGTCCTTGAGGACTATCTCCGCCAGCGCCAGGTCGACCTGCTGCCGGTTGAGGTTGGCGAACGCGGTCACGCGGATCAGCGCGCCCTCCAGCTCACGGATGTTCGTGGAGATCCGCGAGCCGATGTAGGAGAGGACCTCGGCCGGCACGTCGAGGTGTTCGCTCGCCGCCTTCTTGCGCATGATGGCGATGCGGGTCTCGAGGTCCGGGGGCTGGACGTCGGTGATGAGGCCCCACTCGAAGCGGGAGCGCAGCCGGTCCTCGAACCCGTTGAGCTGTTTGGGCGGGACGTCGGACGTGATGACGACCTGCTTGTTGGCGTTGTGCAGCGCGTTGAAGGTGTGGAAGAACTCCTCCATCGTCTGTTCCTTGCCCTGCAGGAACTGGATGTCGTCGATGAGGAGCACGTCGACGTCGCGGTACCGACGCTGGAACGCGCCCGCCTTGCCCTCGCCGATGCTGTTGATGAAGTCGTTGGTGAACTCCTCGGAGTTCACGTACCGCACCCGGATGTGTGGATACAGGTTGTGGACGTAGTGCCCGATGGCGTGCAGCAGGTGGGTCTTGCCCAGCCCCGAGTCGCCGTAGATGAAGAGCGGGTTGTACGCCTTGGCCGGCGCCTCGGCCACGGCGACCGCGGCAGCGTGCGCGAACCGGTTGGACGAGCCGATGACGAACGTCTCGAAGATGTACTTCGGGTTCAGCCGGGTGGGCTCGGCGGAGGGCTTGGGCGCGGGCTGCGGCGCTATAGGCATCTGCGCCTGCTCGGGCTCCGGTGGCTCCTGCTCGAGGGAGAGCGCGGCCGGTCCGGAGATCTGCGACGGGCCGGCGAGCGTGCTGCTGCTCAGCTCGGGGTCCACGGTGATGCCGAAGCGGACGTCCCGGCCGAGCACCGAGGACATCGCGGAGACCAGGTCGTCGCGAACGGCCGTCTCCAGGTAGGTACGCGTCTGCTCGTGGGGAACGGCGATGAAGACCATGTCGTCCAGCACAGCCATCGGCTTGGCGAGACGGATGAAGGCGAGCTGCCGGGGGCTCATGTCAGGCCGGGCCTCGAGCGCTGTCAGGGTCTGCGCCCAGACGTCGCCGATGTTCTCGTCCGGGTTGGCCACTGGCTTTCCTTCGTCTCGTGCGTGGGGTGGTGCGCGATGCTGGGGTGTGTTGGAGTCTGCCATGATGGGGCACCGTCCACACAGTTGTCCACAGGTTGTGGATGGCGGGGATCATGGCTGGGTAAGTGGTACGTAGCCTGCGTTGACGGGGTGGGGACACGGACGTCCGGGACGCACGGTGTGGCGCGTCCGACACGCATGATCCTGCGGTTCTGGTTTGACCCGGGGGCTCCCGTCGGCGTAACGTCAGACAGCCGTTCCAGGTACTTCTGCGCGCCTATACACGGATCCGAGCCACGTCCTCCGACGTTGGCCAGGACCAGTGGGCCAGGCCCCGGGTCGGCTCGGTCGATCGAAGTACTGAGCGGCCACCATTCACTGCATCGTCGAGGACAGACGGTGTGCCTACCCCGACGTTCTTGGAGTACCTCGTGAGCAAGCGGACCTTCCAGCCGAACAACCGCCGTCGTGCGAAGACCCACGGCTTCCGGCTGCGCATGCGCACCCGTGCCGGCCGCGCCATCCTGGCAGCTCGCCGGCGCAAGGGTCGCGCCGAGCTCTCAGCCTGAGCCATGTTGCCCGCGGCGCACCGTCTGCGCCGTTCCGTCGACTTCGAGCGGACGGTGCGCCGCGGCACGCGCGCAGGTCGATCGACCTTGGTGGTTCACCTTCTCGTTCCGGACGAAAGCGTCTCGGATCCGGGATCGGGAACTCCCCAGGTCGGTTTTGTCGTTTCCAAGGCTGTGGGTAACTCCGTGCAGCGCAACCTGGTGAAGCGTCGGCTCCGTGCCGCGGCGCTCGGCCAGCTCTCAGTGCTGCCCGACTCCGCTCGGGCCGTCGTGCGCGCTCTTCCGCCGTCGGCGGGCGCGACCTACGCAGACCTCGATCGTGACCTCGACTCGTGCTTGCGCCGTGCCGTCGCGCGCGCTTCCGGAGGCGGGAAGAGATGACCACCGTCCCCGCACCCGAGGGTGAGGCACCGGTGCGCGAGCCATCGCTCATCGGCCGGCTCCCGGTGACGCTCCTCGTGGGGATGGTCCGGTTCTACCAGGCGTTCATCAGCCCGATGAGCCCTCCGAGCTGCAAGTACTACCCGTCCTGCTCGCAGTACACCGTGATCGCGCTCCGTCGCCATGGTGCGCTGCGTGGGCTCGGTCTCGCGCTGTGGCGCCTGCTGCGGTGCAACCCGTGGAGTCTCGGCGGCGTCGACGACGTGCCGCCGGCGCGCGGCACGCACACTCACGCCGAGGGCTGACCTGCCCCGGTCCGTGCCGCCGTACACGACCCCCTCGCACCTCCCGCAGACTTCGCGTCACCAACACTGGAGCTTCTTGACCGATGGACTTCTTCGCCTTCCTCTACCCCATCGAGTGGGTCGTGGCCTGGATCATGTACGGGTCGCACTGGCTGTTCACGACCCTGGGGATGTCCAGCGGCCCCGGCACCGCGTGGGTGCTCTCGATTGTTGCCCTCGTGATCGTCATCCGCGTGCTGCTCATCCCGCTGTTCTTCAAGCAGATCAAGGCGTCGCGCGGGATGCAGATGATCCAGCCCGAGCTGCAGGCCGTGCAGAAGAAGTACAAGGGCAAGACGGACCCGGCGTCCCGCGAGAACATGACCCGCGAGACCATGGAGCTGTACCGCAAGCACGGGACCAACCCGTTCGCCTCGTGCATGCCGATCCTGCTGCAGTCGCCGATCTTCTTCGCGCTCTTCCGGGTGCTCAACGGCCTGGAGCCGATCTCGACCGGCGCGCAGGATCCGATCGGCCCGATCACTCGTGAGGTCGCGAGCGACATCGAGTCGTCGACGCTGTTCGGCGCACAGCTGAGCGACGTCTTCCTGCAGACGGACTCGATGACCTCGCGCATCGTGGTGATCGTGCTGATCGTCGCGATGAGCGTCACGACCTTCACCACGCAGCGCCAGCTGACGATGAAGAACATGCCGCCGTCGGCTCTCGAGGGCCCGATGGCGCAGACGCAGAAGCTGATGCTCTACATGCTGCCGATCGTCTTCGCGATCTCCGGCGTGAACTTCCCGGTCGGTGTGCTGATCTACTGGACCGTCACCAACCTGTGGTCCATGGGCCAGCAGTACTACACGATCAAGCGGATGCCGACGCCTGGTTCCATCGCCGAGAAGCAGATGAAGGAGCGGCAGGCAGCGAAGGCCGCACGCAAGGCAGCGCGTAACGGCACGGTCATCGAGGACGAGGTCCCGGTGGTCGAGGAGCCGAAGAGCGGTCAGCGAGTTCAGCCGAAGCGCAAGAACCGGCAGAAGGGCGCGGCTCGGCCCGAAGCAACGCGACCGGCGATCGCTCAGGCGGCACCGCAGGACGCGGCCGACACGACGACCGATGCGCCGGCCGACAAGCAGCAGGTCGCCAAGTCGAAGCAGTCCGGCACGCCGAAGCAGGCCGGCTCGGCCAAGCAGTCCAGCACGCAGCCGGGATCGAAGCCCAAGCAGTCCGGTACCGCGCCGGGGGCGACCTCGTCGTCGTCGGGCAAGCGCAAGCAGAAGAAGTAGGAGGAGACTCGATGAACGCGAGCACAGGTACGGCCGCCCCCGATCCCGCGGCCACGGTCGCCGATCCGGAGGACCGCACCAAGCGCCTCGAGGAGGAGGGCGAGATCGCCGCTGACTACCTCGAGGAGTTCCTCGACATCGCCGACCTCGACGGCGACATCGACCTCGACATCAAGCACGATCGCGCCGCGGTCGAGGTGGTCGCGGACGACCCCTCGTCGCTGTCCCATCTGATCGGCCGCGAGGGCGAGGTGCTCGACGCGATGCAGGAGCTCACCCGGCTGGCCGTGCAGACGCGGACCGGGGACCGGAGCCGGCTGATGCTCGACATCGGCGGCTACCGGGCAGCACGCCGGGTGGAGCTCACCCGCATCGCTGAGAAGGCCGTCGAGCAGGTGCAGGCCTCGGGCGAAGAGGTAGAGCTCGAGCCGCTGAACGCCTTCGAGCGCAAGGTCGTGCACGACGCCGTCGCCGCTGCCGGCCTGGTCAGTGACTCGCGTGGCGTCGAACCGGAGCGGTACGTCGTGGTTCAGCCGGCCGAGACGTCGGCTGTGGTCACCGACTGAGCAGATGGCTTCGGCCGAGGGCCGGTGCGCGTCCCCAGGACGTGCACCGGCCCTCGGTGTGTTTGGCTACTTTCGACAGCGAGTGGAGGACAGGGACGTGGAAGGTTCCGACGTGGCAGGGGAGACAGGCACGGCCGATGAGGTGTTCGACGGCGAGACGCTTGGTGCGAGTGACACGGTCAAGGCGTACCTCGGTGATGCGTACGACGGCGTGGCTCGCTACGCAGAGCTGCTCCGCGACCAGGGTGAGCTGCGTGGGCTGATCGGGCCTCGCGAGGTCCCGCGCATCTGGGAGCGGCACATCCTGAACTCCGCCGCCGTGGTCCCGTACCTGCCGACGACCGGGTCGGTCGCGGACATCGGATCTGGGGCTGGTCTGCCGGGCATCGTGATCGCAGTGATGCGGCCCGAGCTCGACGTCATCCTGGTGGAGCCGATGGAGCGGCGGACCACCTGGCTCGCCGAGGTGGTCGCCGAGCTAGGACTCACCAACGTCCAGGTGAAGCGGGGGCGGGCCGAGGAGTATCACGACGCCTTCGAGGTCGACGCGGTCACGTCGCGGGCGGTCGCCGCACTGTCGAAGCTGGTCCGGATGAGCATGCCGCTGGTCCGGGTGGGCGGCGAGCTGGTGATCCTCAAGGGGCGCAACGTGGTGCAGGAGATCGAGCCTGCCCGCAAGGTGCTGCGCAAGTTCTCGGCCGTCGAGCCGGAGATCCTTGAGGGGGTCACGGTCGAGGGCGTCGAGGCGACGACGATCCTGCGGGTGCGGCGCAGCAAGTAGCGATGTTTCACGTGGAACGGGAGCGGTCGCCGGTGGGGCGACCGCTCCCGTTCTGTGTGGTGGCTGGCACCTGCTGGTCCTGCGTTGCCGGGTGGAGCGTGGCCTGCCTGAGGCCTCAGCAGCCGCCGCAGTTGTAGTACAGGATGTCCCAGTGGTTGCCCTCGTCGGTGTACAGATTGCCGGCGCCGGAGCGGTACTGGTAGCCCCAGCCGGAGATGTACCCGACATACGTGAAGGTGCTGGTGATGTAGTTGTCGATGCAGGTGGTCGGCCGGATGTCGAGCTTGTAGCCGTTCCAGTGACTGTAGGTGCCGCTCGAGTGGCCCGTCTCGGTGCCACCCGTGATCGTGATGGCACAGCCGCTGGCGGAGCGCAGCGTCTTGATCCCGTCGATGGTGGTCTGCCGCACCTGTTCGAACGACGTGCAGGTGGCGACGTTGCGATCGCTGCACCCGCCGCTCGACGTCCAGCTGATGCCGGCAGCGCTCAGCTGACTGGTCGCTTGTGTGTGGGTGAGGAAGGTGGCCGCGCTCGCCGGGGCGGCGAAGCCGAGCACGAGTGCTGCTGTGAACGCGGTGATGAGGGCAGTGGCTCGGGTGCTGAGTCTGGACAAGACGCCTCCCTGCGTGGAGTCAGACGTACCTGGCGCATTGAGGATATGTGGAGCGCCGGCTCGGTGGGGCATACCAGTTCTGCCATAGCGAGTAGTGCGCGGGTGCGGCGGCGGGATCTGATCTGCGGCTACGTGAGCCCGAGATGCGCGTGGCGCGTGGTGTGACCAGGGATGGCGGACGGCCCGGGGGCGCCAATCACAGGTCGGGAAGGGAAGGCGGAGAAAGGTAGGCGCAGGAGAGCAGCTGGCGGCGCCTCTCACGCATTGGCCGGGGCATCGTTTCACGTGAAACAGCGTGCGATGTCTGGCCTCTCGATCACACCGCTCCGGGTAAGGCCGAGAGGTCAGCGCGAGCGGGAGAGGCAGGAGTTGAGCGGCCCCTCTCGTAGATCTCTTTGGCTCAGGGGCATTCGGGGCGATGCCGGTTGGCGTGATGTCACGCTGGGGCGGGGGTTGCGTTTCACGTGAAACAGACTGGGTCGGACGGTGCGATCAGGGAGGGCGGCTGCAGTTGGCGACGAATGCTCGTCAGGCGACATCTGATCCCCCGCGCGACGGCGTTTCGGCACGCTTGAACAAGGGCGCGACCGTAGCGTTACACGGGTGTGCTTCTTCAGACGAAAGTCCAAGCGAGCGGCGGCGGCTGCGGCTGTAGCGGCGCGCGCAGCGACGGAAAATACGTCCGAGTCGTCCGCTTCTGCGCCTCTTGCGCCCAAGCGTGACGCCAACCCGGCCGCGGATGACACCGGAGCGGGGGGTGACGGCGCCAGTGCTGCCGGTGCGGTCGCCTCCGCGCGGAGTGTGCCACCACTGCACACTCCCGTGTCGAGCGCCGTCGGGACTGGGGCGTTGGTTGCGGGTTCGGAACAGGGGAGCGATGCCGAGACAGCCAGTCCCGGAACTGGACCGGTGGAGCAGCCTGACGCCGAGCCAACCAGCGTCTCCCCGGGTGAAGCGTCTGGCACGCCCTCCGTCGTGACGGTCGCCGAGCCGGCCGGACCCGAGTCGACCGTTACCCACTCTGGGCCGGCCACCGCTCAGGAAGCCGAGCCGCACAGCCAGGCAGGACAGGACGCGGATGCTCCAGCGGTCGAGACCGCACTGCTCGGCGTAGGGCTCGCAGGAGCGCGGTCCGCTGAAGCCCCTGAGCAAGGGGAGCCGTTGGCGGACGACCCGGCAACGGAGGTCCTCCGGGACGCCGGGCGTGCGGAGCCCCTCGCCACTCCCACTGGGACTGGCGCTGAACCCGGAGGCCAAGAAGCAGTTCCCTCGTCAGTCGACATGGCGCCGCCGACCGCGGAGATCGTGAGCGGTCTTCCGCGACACGAGATCTGGGGCCAGGACCGACCAGACCCTGAGGGAAAGAACGTTGCCGTACTCAACCAGCTGATCCAGTCGGTCACCCAGGCGGTGGCGACGGAAGACGACGAGAGCACCCACGTGGCAGAGGTCCTGGAGAACGACACGATGATGGAAGCAGTCCTGGAGCCGGCAGTTGGCGAACGGGAGGCGACCGCGGAGACGACGAACGGCGTCGCCGTCGACCCGGACCTCATGGAGGAGTTGCCCAACCAGCGGATCCCGGAGGATGCGATCAAGCGGGCGAGCGAGGCGCTCGACGCGGCCGTGAAGGCCGCACCGGCAGTGATCGGTTCCAGCACGATGGTGCGGGACGACGAGGCGGTGGAGTTCGTGGACTCCGAATTCACACATTTCGACGGAGAAACCGCGCCTGAGTCCGAGCCAGATGTCGGGGGCAGCGATTACAGTGTCCGCGTGACGGATCCGATTCCTGTGCAGAGCCTCTCCGCTCCTGGTGTTTCACGTGAAACGTCCGGGTCCGCGCAGACGCCCAATGGCACTCAGCAGCCCACGGGCGGCCCGCACGGCGGCGATGACGAGCGGCGATCGGCCCTCATCGCAACCGTCCCGGCCGTTGACGATACGACTCCTGTCGCCGCCGAGCTCGCAATGGACGCTCGCCGACGTATAGAACTACAGGGCAGGCGCTTCCCGCGCCCGCCGAAGACCCGCATCATCACGGTGGCGAACCAGAAGGGCGGCGTCGGCAAGACGACGACCACGGTGAACATCGCCGCTGGGCTGGCGCAGTCTGGCCTGAACGTGCTCGTGATCGACAACGACCCGCAGGGCAATGCCTCCACGGCGCTCGGAATCGAGCACCGCGCGGGTACGCCTTCCGTCTACGAGATCCTGGTCGAGGGCGAGCCCCTGGCGAACACCGTGCAGCAGTGCCCGGACATCCCCAACCTCTGGGGCGTGCCCGCGACGATCGACCTGTCGGGTTCCGAGATCGAGCTGATCTCCCTTGTTTCACGTGAAACGCGGCTCCGCAAGGCGCTCGACAAGTACCTGGACGACCGCGTAGCCGCAGGTGAGGAGCGCATCGACTACGTGCTCATCGACTGCCCGCCCAGCCTGGGCCTCCTGACGGTGAACGCGTTCGTCGCGGGCCGCGAGGTCTTCATCCCGGTGCAGTGCGAGTACTACGCGCTCGAGGGGCTGAGTCAGCTGCTCAAGACGATCGACCTCATTCGATCCCACCTCAACCCCGAGCTGCGCGTCTCGTCGATCCTGCTGACCATGTACGACGGCCGGACCAACCTGGCACAGCAGGTCGCAGGAGAGGTGCGGTCGCACTTTCCGGCGGAGACCTTCAAGACGACGATCCCACGCTCGGTCCGTATTTCCGAGGCGCCGAGCTACGGCCAGACCGTGATGACCTACGATCCTACGTCCACTGGCGCGCTTGCATATCTCCAGTCCTCCCGGGAGCTCGCCGAGCGCGGGCAGGGTGGGTCGAGTCCTCGCCGCATGAAGGCAGAAACGGTCGGAGCGCAGGACTGATGGTCGGCAGTGATGAACGGGATGCGCTGCACCCGGTGATGATGGAGACGAAGCCCGTCCGCGCTCGGCGTCGGACCGGAACCGACGAGGAGACACGATGAGTGCGAAGCGACGCGGGCTCGGGCGGGGCCTGGGCGCCCTGATCCCGACGGGTCCGGAACCCGACGAGCAGGTTTCCGGCGGAGGGGAGTCTGACGGTTTGGATGACGCCTTGGCGGGCTCGGTCGCGACCGTCGTCGAGGAGCGTCCATCGCACGAACTTGCTTCGACGGACGAGGCGCCGGTCAGCAGTGTGTCGGTCGGGACGACCACGGAGTCCGCACCCGAGCGGGCCACTGAGAAGAAGGTCTCCAAGAACACGGGACCACGTCCGAGCACGGTGAAGTGGGACTCCGCGATCGCCAGCGGCCGCCTGTCGGTGGCCAACGAGGGTGCGGACGGCAACGGCGCCTCGGCGTTGGACGATGCCTTCTTCAGCCGGGAGGAGAGCGCGGCCGAAGCTGTTTCACGTGAAACGCCGGACCTCGTCCCCGTGCCGGGCGCACGTTTCGCCGAGCTGCCTGTCACCGCGATCCGGCCGAACACGTGGCAGCCGCGCACGGTCTTCGACGAGGGTGATCTCGACGAGCTGGTCGAGTCGATCAAGGAGATCGGCGTGCTCCAGCCGATCGTCGTTCGGCCGGACAAAGAGCACCCGGGCGAGTACGAGCTCATCATGGGTGAGCGGCGCTGGCGTGCGACGCAGGCCGCTGAGCTGGAGACCATCCCGGCGATCGTCCGAGACACGGACGACGGGGACATGCTTCGGGACGCGCTACTGGAGAACCTGCACCGGTCGAACCTGAACCCGCTCGAGGAGGCAGCCGCCTACCGGCAGCTGCTCGACGACTTCGACTGCACCCACGAGGAGCTGGCGAACCGAATCGCGCGCAGCCGTCCGCAGATCTCGAACACCCTGCGGCTGCTGCGCCTTCCCCCGCTGGTCCAGCGCCGGGTCGCGGCCGGCGTGCTCTCGGCGGGCCACGCTCGGGCCCTGCTCGGGCTGAGCGACGGCGCCGAGATCGAGCGGCTCGCGCAGCGCATCGTGTCGGAGGGACTCTCGGTCCGCGCGACCGAGGAGATAGTGATGCTCACGGAGTCGGACGGCACCGGCTCCAAGGCTCGGAAGGCCCCGCGGGCCGGTACGCGCTTCGAGGCCGTGGATGAGCTGGCGACCCGGCTCTCCGACCGGTTCGAGACGCGCGTCAAGGTGGCCCTCGGCAAGAACAAGGGTCGCATGACCGTCGAGTTCGCCTCGGTCGAGGACCTGAACCGCATCCTCAACGTCATGGCTCCCGAGGAGCGCGGACTCCTCCGTCCGCCGTCCGAGGACTGACGGACAACGCGCGGACAAGCACACGGCTCAGGGCCGGCACCCGTAAGGGGTGCCGGCCCTGAGCCGTTTCACGTGAAACCGACGACGCCGAACTAGCGGACCGGGGTCAGTGCTCGGTCGATGACCGCACGGTAGAGCGTCGCCAGATCGTGCCCGCTGGCCGCGACGGCCTGCGGCAGCAGTGACATCTCGGTCATGCCCGGTGCGACATTGACCTCGAGCACATGGGCGGTGCCGTCCGGGTCGAGGATCAGGTCGGTGCGGGACAGATGCCGCAGGTGAAGCGCGCGGTGCGCGCGCACCGCGACGTCCGACACGAGGGCAGCCTGGTCCGTGGTCAGTCGCGCCGGCGCGAAGAACTCCGTCTCGCCGGCCACGTAGCGCGCGGCATAGTCGTACCCGCCGTCGGCCACGATCTCGACCGAGGGGAGGGCCTCCGGGCCGTCCGCGCCCTCGATGACACTGACCGCGAGCTCGATTCCGTCGACCGCCCGCTCGATGAGCGCCGTCTCGCCGTAGGCGAAGCACTCCACCATCGCGCGCGGCAGATCCTCGGCGCGGGTCACCACGGTGACGCCCAGCGCGGAGCCGCCCTCGGTCGGCTTCACGACCAGCGGCAGTCCGATACGCCGAAGGATCGTGTCGAGCACCGGCTGCGCCCCGAGATCGCGGAACAGGCTCTGGGGGAGCGTCACGTAGTCGGGGGTGGCGATCCCGGCGCCGAGCAGCGCGGACTTGGCGATCGGCTTGTTCCACACCACTCGGCTCGCCCGCGGACCCGTACCCACGTAGGGAAGGCCGACCATGTCGAGCACGTCGCGGACCGAGCCGTCCTCGCCGGACGCTCCGTGCAGCAGTGGCCAGACGACGTCCGGCCGGGTCTTCTCCAGGAAGGGTAGGAGGTCTGCGTCGACGTCGTGCAGCAGGACTTCCAGGCCGGTGGCGCGGAGCGCCTCGGCGACGCGACGCCCGGAGCGCAGGGAGACGTCGCGTTCGTGCGAGAGTCCGCCGGCCAGGACGACCACGAGCGGAACGCTCCGGGCGCCGTCGGAGCTGGAGGAGGTAGAGGGCAAGCCAGCGGTGGCCGGCTCGGCCGGGACGGGTGCGGGACTGGTCATCGAGGACTCACTCGGTCGGGACGAACTGGAACAGACAGCTGCCATGGTGTCAGACGCGCAGGTCAGCGGCGTGATCAGCCGCCCGCTGGCGCGCTGCGTCAGGCCAGGTCGGGTGCGGGGCCCTCGACGTCGTCCGTGTCGGGGTCGGGCTGCCCGGCGGTGCCGAAGAGCTGCACCAGCTCGGACTCGCCGTGCACGACGCCGGCCAGTCGGCGTACACCCTCGCGGATGCGCTCCGGAGTGGGGAAGCAGAACGAGAGGCGCATGTGGTCGGAGCCGCTGCCGTCGTAGTAGAAGGCGGTGCCGGGCACGTACGCGACGCGGGCGGTGACTGCCCTCGGTAGCATCGCCCTCGCGTCGAGGCCCTCGGGGAGCCGAACCCAGACGAAGAAGCCGCCCTGCGGTACGTTCCACGACGCGCCGGGCAGGTGTTCGCCGAGCGCGCCCACGAGCGCGTCACGCCGTTCGCGGTACGTCTCGCGGTAGGCCTTGATCTGCGCCTTCCAGTCGCAGGTCTCCAGGTATGTCGCCACGGCGAGCTGGGACGCGTTCGAGGGCGACAGGACCGCGGACTCGCTGGCGAGGACGAGCTTGTCCCGCACCGCGTGCGGCGCGATGACGAAGCCGACGCGGTAGCCGGGAGCGAACGTCTTGGAGAAGGAACCGAGGTACAGCACGCCGTCGGTGTCGTAGGAGCGGAGCGCGGGCATCGGCTCGGTGTCGAAGCCGAGCAGCCCGTACGGGTTGTCCTCGACCACGAGGACGCCGTGTTGGCGGCAGATCTCCAGGATCTGCGGACGCCGTTCGGTGGACAGCGAGACGCCTGCGGGGTTCTGGAAGGTCGGAACGGTGTACAGGAACTTCACGCGCCGGCCCGCGGCGGCGAGGCGGGTGAGCGTCGCGTCGAGCTCCGCGGGGACCAGGCCGTCGGCGTCGAGCGGTACCTGGACGACGTCGGCCTGGTAAGAGCGGAAGACGCCCAGCGCGCCGACGTATGACGGCGCCTCGGCGATGACGACGTCGCCCGGGTCCACGAAGATGCGGGTCACGAGGTCCAGCGCGGACTGCGACCCGGTGGTCACCACGACGTCGTCGGGGTGGGCGGACACGCCCTCCAGCGCGACGACCTGCGTGATGTGCTCGCGCAGCGACTCCTCGCCCTGTCCTGAGCCGTACTGCAGGGCCGTGGTCCCCTTGGTGACGATGAGCCGCTGCATCGTGTCGGCGATGACGTCGAGCGGCAGGCCCTCGAGATACGGCATCCCTCCCGCCAGCGACACGACCTCGGGACGGTTCGCTACCGAGAAGAGGGCTCGGATCTCCGAGGCGCGCATGCCGTGCGCTCGCGCCGCGTATGAACCGAACCACGGGTCGAGGCGGGTACCGGCAGTCTCGGGAAGCTCGTTCACGCACGTCAGTCTCGCACGCACCGTGTGCGAGACACAGTGGTCGTTCGTAGTGAAACGGTGAGACTGCCAGGCAGACCGGCTCCGGTAAGGCCCGAGCGGGCAGCAGAAGAGCGCGTGCCCGGCTCCACGTCCGGTCACGAGGACCAGCGGGCCGGGCACGCGCTCCTTGCACGCGGTGAGGGGACGGTCAGCCCGCGAGGACCTCGTCGATCTCCTCGGTCAGCGCGCGCTTCGGGCGGGCGCCGATGATCGACTTCACGACCTCGCCGCCCTTGTAGACGTTGAGCGTCGGGATCGAGACGATGCCGTAGTCCATGGCGGTCTGCCGGTTCTCGTCGGTGTCGAGCTTGACGATCTTGATCTTGCCCTCGTACTCGTCGGAAAGCTCCTCGAGGATCGGCGCGACCATGCGACACGGGCCGCACCAGGTGGCCCAGAAGTCGACGAAGACAGGAATGTCAGAGTCGAGGACCTCGGCCTTGAAGGTGTCGTCGGTGACCTTGATGGTGCTCATCCAGCATCCTCCTTGTAGATGGCCCCGTGCGGGGCCGAGCGGGGCGGGCCAGCGGGTGCCGGCCGGAGGGCTCAGTCGTTCAGCGAGTCCAGGAACGCCTGGGCGTCGAGCGCCGCCGAGCAGCCCGAGCCGGCGGCCGTGATCGCCTGGCGGTAGGTGTGGTCGACGGCGTCGCCGCAGGCGAAGACGCCGGGAAGGTTGGTGCGGGTGCTGCGGCCCTCGACGAGGATGTAGCCGTTCTCGTCCAGGTCCACCTGGCCCTTGACGAGATCCGTGCGGGGCTCGTGGCCGATCGCGACGAACAGCCCGGTCGCGTCCAGGTCGCGCACCTCGCCGGTGACGGTGTCCCGCAGGCTGAGCCCGGAGACCTTGTCGTCGCCCGTGATGCCGGCGATCTCGCTGTTCCACGCGAACTCGATCTTCGGGTCCGCGGTGGCACGCTCCGCCATGATCTTCGATGCGCGCAGGTCGTCGCGACGGTGCACGACGGTCACCTTCGAGGCGAAGCGTGTGAGGAACGTGGCCTCTTCCATCGCCGAGTCGCCACCGCCGACGACAGCGATCTCCTGGTCGCGGAAGAAGAAGCCGTCACACGTGGCGCACCACGAGACGCCGCGCCCGGAGAGGCGCTTCTCGTCGGGCAGCCCGAGCTCGCGGTAGGCCGAGCCGGTCGACAGGATCACCGAGCGGGCACGGTAGGTGTCGCCGCCACCCGTGACGATCGTCTTGACGTCGCCGGACAGCTCGACCTGCTCCGCGTCGTCCCAGACGACCTTGGCGCCGAACTTCTCCGCCTGCTCCCGCATGGCCTCCATCAGGTCAGGGCCCTGGATGCCGGCGGGGAAGCCGGGGAAGTTCTCGACCTCGGTCGTGTTCATGAGCGCGCCGCCCGCGGTGACCGAACCCGCGATGACCACGGGCGCGAAGCCGGCACGAGCCGCGTAGATGGCCGCGGTGTAACCCGCGGGACCGGACCCGACGATGACGACGTCGAGCACAGGGGCGTCGGCGGTGCCGGCGGCCGGAGCGGTGGTCTGTTCGGTCAAGGTGTTCTCCTCGAGTTCCATTGGCACACGCAACAACACGCGGGCGGGTCCCAGTGTTCCAGCCCTGACCACGCAGGGCTCGACCGTGGACGTGAGTCTCGACACACGGTATCGACATCCGTCGACGGATCCGGTAACAGGGCCAGCCCTGTCACGGCAGAACACCGGCGGGAGCGAACCATCTGCATGAACATGGTTCGGACCCGCCGGTGTTCCGTATTGCTCGGTACTGCTCGGTGCTGTCGGTGACGGCGATCCGTCAGCTCAGCACTACCTCGTTCAGCTCCAGCCGGAAGCCGTCCGAGACCTGCGGGAGCTCGGTGACCCAGATCGTGAACGAGTCGCTCACGACGGGCTCCGACAGCTCGAAAGTGGTGGTCTCCGAAAAGGTGCCCTCCGCGAGCACCTCGCCGCCCTCACCGCCCTTGAGGATCTGCACCTTGCCACCGGGGGTGTTGGTGAGCAGCTCGATCTTGGTGACGGACGCCGGCTCGCGGAGCCGCAGCTCCAGGCCGAGGAAGTCCTTGAACCCGCCGAACGCGGCCTGCTGGTACGTCGTCGTGAAGTAGAACGTGGCCGGGTCCGTGTCGAATGCCCGCTCGACCGCCTCGGGGTGGTCGAGCGGGCTGCCGTCCCAGGTGAGCTCGCCGAGCAGCGTCCCGGAATCGATCACCGGACGTGCCTCGGTCTCCGTGGGCGCCGACGGCTCGGTGCTGCCCTCGCCGTCCGCTCCGGCCGACACGGAGACCGACGGGGAGGGAGAAGCGTCGGCGATCACATCAGGCGTGGGGGAGAGAACCGCGTTGACGGCCCAGATGAGTCCCGCCACCACGGCGACACCGACCAGGCCGAGCACGATCGGTGTCGGGTTCACGCCGCCACGCTTGGGCGCGGGCTGGGTGGCGAAGCCGCCGTCCTGCTCGTAGTAGCCGCCGTTGTCGGGCGGGTAACCGCCGGGGGCAAAGGACTGCGGTGGGTACTGCTGCGGCTGTTGCGGGGCGTACTGGGCCTGGTCGTGACCGGGCTGGCCCTGCGCGACCGGCTGGCCGTACTGGTCGTACCCCGCCGGCGGGTAGCCGGCCGGCGCCCCCTCGGGCGGCGGGGGTGGCACCGGGGCGTGCTGCTGCCCGTACGCCTGCGGCTCGTAGGTGTAGTCGTTCTGCTGTTCGGGATAGCCGGCGGGCGCGTTGCCCGCCCCCATCGCCATGGTCTCGTCGTTTCGTGCGATCCGGCCCGTGGCGGGACGCCGCACGGGCGGGACTCCTTCGCCTCCGAAGGCCTCGGCGATGGACTGCCGCCGCGGCTCCTCCGGCTCGGGCTGTACGAATCCAGGCAGCGATGCCACTACGGAAACCTCTCCCCACGGCGCGAGGGCCGTGGTCACGTCGTCGGGGTTCTTCGGTCCGTCGGTGCCGCCGGACGCGTCGAACGTCCGGGCCACCAGGCCGTCGATCTCGGGGTCCACGTGCGGGACCAAGCTGGAAAGGGGCGCCACGGCGCCGGAGTCGTCGACCTGCGCGGGCAGAGGGATCAGGGTGTCCTTCGCGATCCACTCCGCTTCGAGGTCCGGGCCGGGCCAGCGCGCGGTCATCGCGTAGTAGAGGAGGGCCACCAGGCCCTGGGCATCGAGCTCCGCGGGCTTCACGTTGAGCGTGTCGCCCGAGGCGAGCCCTCCGTCGAGCCCCAGGCCCGTGATCCGCACCCGGTGGCCGTCGACCCGCAGCGCCTCGGGGCGCAGGGCGGCATGGTGCACGCCGCGGGAGTGCGCCACGGCGAGCGCGCTCGCCGCCTCACCGACGATCGCCCGGGCCTGCTGCTCGTCCACCAGGCCGCTGGAGATGACCTGGGTCAGCGTGGTACCGGTGTGCGGTTCGGTGACCACGTACTTGCGGCCCTCGGGGTCGGAGCCGGCGTCGAGCACCCGGACGAGGCGGGGATCCGTCACCAGGGCGGCGCGCCGCGCGGCGTCCAGGGCATCGCCCGTATAGGGCCCGGTCACGAGCGTTACGCGGACGTCGCGGTCCAGGATTAGGTCGTGCGCTTCCCATGCGGTGGCCGCGGCAAGGTCGGTGGACGCCTGCTGGCGCAGCCGGTATCTCTCGACCAGCACGGTGCCTGGTTCGACAGTGCTCACGCGGACCTCCTCGCTCGGTCGGGGGACAGTAGCAGGTACGTGACCGCCGGGATCACGCACCGTCGCCATGCTACGCGGAACCGCTGCGGACCCGCCGGAACGTCGTCCGTATGTACGAAAGCGCAGCCCACGCGAGTGAGCTGCGCCTCCCGTACGACGGTGGCGCGCGTCAGCGCCGGAAGCGAGCCAGGACGGGGCGAAGCAGGCCGTCGAGCTCCCGGACCCGGAACAGGCGCAGGAGCAGGACGTAGACGGCGAGCATCACCAGGCCGCAGAGCGCGGTCACCCACAGGCCGCTGAGCATCGTGAGCACCCAGCCCTTCCCGAAGACGAGCGCGTCGAACCCGCCGACCAGCTGGTAGACGCCCCACCCGATACCACCGGCGACCGCGGCGGCGAGCACCGTCTTGGCGTGCAGCGCGAAGACGCGGCCGCCGTCCAGGCGGCCGCCGAGCTTGCGCTTGAGGCCGCCCGTGCGCAGCAGCACCGTGATCCAGTTCGACAGCGCGTAGGCGCCACCGGCGGCGATGACCCAGTACTGCGGCTCCAGCCACAGCTGTGCGGCGACCAGGCCGGCCACCAGGGCGACCGTGGATGGCACGGTGATCCAGAACACCGAGCGGCCGTCCTCGTAGGCGTAGTAGACCCACTTCATGAGCGCCATGCCGCCGAGCGGGACGAGGCCGAACGAGAGGGCCACCAGGACGGGCGCGATGAGTGCTGTGTCCTCGGCTCCCGCGGTCGGGACGATGAAGGCGGTGAGCGGCCCGGCCAGGACCACGAGCGCGGCGGTGGCGAACACGGTGAAGACGCCGATGGTGCGCAGCCCCAGGGAGAGGTCTTCGCGGACCTTGTCGGTGTCACCCTCCTGAGCGGCCTTGCTGATGCCGGTGAAGAGCGCGGTCGCGATGGAGACCGTCACCAGGGAGTGGGGGAGCAGGTAGATCAGGAGCGCCTGCGTGTAGGACGCGTTACCGGCGAACGACTCCGTGGCCGTGCTCGCGGCACCGGCCTCGGACGCGACACGGGTCAGATAGAGGACCCCCGCCTGCTCCAGGACGACGGCGGCGAACGTCCACATCGCGACGGCGCCCGCCGAGCGCAGGCCGATACCCCGCAGGCCGAAGCGGAGGTTCCAGCGGAAGCCGGAGCGCAGCAACGGGACGAGCAGGACCAGCGCCTGCGCCACGATGCCGAGCGTGGCCGTGCCGGCCAGCAGGATGGTGCGCGGGGTGTTCCACTCGGAGAGGTCGTTGATCCCGGCGTCGGCGCCGCCGAACACGATCAGGAAGATCGCGAACCCGAGCACGGAGACCACGTTGTTGGCGACCGGCGCCCACATGAACGGCCCGAACTGCTCTCGGGCGTTGAGCACCTGACCCAGCAGCGTGTACAGGCCGTAGAAGAAGAGCTGGGGGATGCACCAGTACGCGAAGACGGTGCCCAGGGCGAGCTGCTCCGCCGACCAGCCGTCGGTGTAGAGCATGACGACCCACGCGGCGCCACCGGTCAGCACGGCGGTGATCGCGAGGATGCCGACGGCCGAGATCGTGAGCAGCTTGTCGACGCGTTCCTGCGCGTTGTGCGCGCGGAACGCCTTGACGATCTGCGGCACGAGGACGGCGTTCAGCATGCCGCCCGCGAGGATCGCGAACAGCACGTTGGGCAGCTTGTTCGCGACGTCGAAGGCATCGGCGACGGTGCCCGTGGCGCCGATGGCTGCCACGAGCATCAGGTTGCGAACGAGCCCGCCGAGGCGGGAGGCGGCCGTGCCGGCCGCCATCACTATCGAGTTGCGCCCCAGGCTGCTGCTCGACGATGCCGCGGCCGTAGGCGTCTCGGGCGCGCCCGGTCCGCTCGCGGCATCGGCGCTCGGGTCCGACGCTGGGTCGGTCGATGCGGTCACGGCGTTCTCCTGGGTCAAGCGACTACTCCCGTGGTCTGGGCCCTGCCCGGCGCTGTTCGGCCGACGTGTGCGGCCGAAACCTTACTCTGCCCGGACGGCCACGGAGGTCGCCGGCGCCGCCGGGGCGGGACCCGACGCCTCGGCGGCCGCTCCCGTGGCCTCCTCTACGTCCTTGCTGGTAGCGCGGTACGGCGACCGCCCACGGCGCACCGTGCGCCAGATCCCGGTCAGGAACAGCAGGGCGACGAGCCCCGCGGCGATCCAGGTGCCGAGCTCCTCCCAGCCCGCGCGGACGCGAACCTGGAACGACGAGTCGTCGTTGATCTTGGCGCCGTTCGGGGTGAGCACCTGGGCCTCCACCCGTACGTCGCCCGAGCCGATGGCCCGCACCGGCACCTGCACGTCCATCTCCCGGCCCGCCGGGATGACCTCGGTGATGCGGTCGTCCACGGTCAGGCGCGGGTGGTCGGGGCGCAGCACCACCGTGACCGTCGCGTCGACGCTGAGCGTGTTGCGTACGCGGACCGGGATGTTGCCCTTGTCCGTGATGAAGTTGACGTCCTGGCGCGGCACCACGCTGACGGACTGCTTCGTGAGCGCGTTCGACGCCTCCAGGGTCTGCTTGACCAGCGTCTCCCGCAGCCCGGCGTCGGCGCGGTGCGCGACGGCGAGCGGGGCGATCAGGTGCGTGACACCGGGTTTCCAGATCTCGCGGGCGCGGTCGCCGGCGACCGACGAGAACGTGACGACGGCGTCGCGAGCCCGCTCCAGCGCCTTGACGCTCGTCGCGCCCAGCTCGGCCTTGGCCACGCTGCGCTTCGCCAGGCCGGCGCGAGCCACGTCCGGGGCGTCCTGCGCGAAGAGCGTGTCGACGGTCGTGACGTCGACCCAGCCCGCCTCGTCGACCTCGTTCAGGATCCTGCTCGCGCCCTCCGCGTCGGGCGTCCAGGTCCGGGGCGCGACGATCAGCAGCGACGGCGGGGTGAGCGGCGTCTGGCTCACGACGGCGGCGGTCTCCGCGAGCAGCCGCTGCGCGCCCTCGGTCGGGGTGGCCGCGCTGGTGGCGGCCTTCGTCGAGGTGGAGCTCTCCGTGGACATCCCGTCGTCCGCGCCCGACAGGTCGGTGGCGGAGAGGAAGGCCTGCGTGAGGGCGCTGTCGGCCACCGCGGCGCGCGCGGTGCCGCCCGGAACCCGGAGGTCCGCCCGGCCCGTCACGGTACCGGCGCCCTCGTACGCGAGTCCGCCGCTCCCGACGACGATCTGCCGGCGGTCCGCGGTGACGGCCAGGCTGAGGGTCGCGACGTCGGGCACGACGCCGTCGGCCGGCCAGGCCAGCTTGGTCCGCCATGTCTCCGGGACCTCCCAGTTCCCCTCGCGAGGTGCCTGGAGGAAGCTGCGCGTGCCCGTGGTGCGCACGTTCGCGTGGGCGAGCGCGGCGAGGTCGGGGTCGTGGCTGGGGAGGGCGTACGTGGTGGTGTTCGCAGCGGCCGCGGTCATGCGCTCGGACCAGTCGATGAGTGCTGGGTCGTCCGACGCCGCAGCCACGCCGATGGTGTCGGGGTCGATCGCCAGCGACACCTTCGCGTTCTCCGCGACCTGCAGCACGCCGTCGAGGCGCTGGCCGGACGCCGTCTGCTGGGCCAGCTCGATCTCGGCGGTGCTCGGGTCGGCCGGGTCGATCGCGGGGCTCGTGACGGCGGCCAGGACGCTGAGCTGCATCGGTGCGCGCTCAAGGCCGTCGGCGTCGTACACGAGGAAGGAGCGGGCGATGCCCAGGCGGCCCGAGGCGTCGCCGGCGGCGACGGCTAGCTTGCGCGCACCGAAGCCCTTGAAGGTCTGGGCTCCCGGGTCGTAGGTGAACGAGACGCTCTTGGACGCGCCCGGCTTGAGGTCGCCGAGCGGCTTCGGCACCGGTGTGCCTCGGACCTCGTCGAGAAGCCCGGCCGTGGCCCACTCCTCGATCTCCAGGCGCGACGTGATCGCGACGTAGTCGATGGTCAGCTGGGCCACCGCGTCGGGCACCGTGGCGTCGCTCGTGTTGGTCACCTCCGCGCGGATCGTCACCTTGTCCCCGGGATGTGCCACGGGGTGCGAGATGTCGGTGACGGCGACGTCGAGCGCGCCGGCCTCGGCGGAGGTGGTCGTGGCGAGCGGCTCGGTGACCGTGGCGTCCGCGATGGCGCGCGCCGTCGTCGGACCGGTGGCGGCCGCCGGGGGCAG
>NZ_KI911565.1:102651-107477 GCF_000515355.1 Promicromonospora kroppenstedtii DSM 19349
TACCGGGAGACGATCTCGCCGCCGCCGGACGGCACCCCGGCGGCGTCCGCGGACGCGGAAACCGTGACGCAGGTGGTCGCGGAGCGGATGCCCGACGCCGTCGGCGCGGCGCCCGAGGAGATCGACGAGGCGGAAGCGGCGCTGCCCGACGGCGCGCGGCTGCCCGCCGAGGTGCGGGCCCTGTACGCGGCGGCCGGCTCGGGCAACCTGCGGTTCGAACCGCAGGAGGACCTGTTCGGCGGGTTCGAGATCGTGCCGCTGCGCGGAAGCTTTCTGCGCGAGGCGTTCCTGCCGGCGGCCCGGTTCAGCACCTGGAGCGCCGACGCGGACACGTCCGCGCCTGCGGATCCGGCCGGCCGGGTGCAGTCCGCCGTCGGCTCGCCGCTCTGGTTCCCTGTGGGGACGGACGGCGCCGGCAACGTCTGGGCCGCCGACCTCGCGCCCGGCCCGAACGGCCACCTGGGGCAGATCGTGCTGCTCGACCACGAGCAGCCGGCCGGGGCGACCTTCCGGGCGGAGAGTCTGGCGGCGCTGCTGGTGGGGCGGCGGGTCGAGGTGGGCGGGACCGGTTCCGGGGAGGGCTCCCCGCGGCGACCGGACGACCAGCCCGCCGGAGCCGGCCCGCGGCCGCCGTCGGACAGCGAATTCCTCAACCTTGACCCGGCTGCCTGGGCCGAACGGCTCGACGCAGGGACGGTGCCGACCACTCTCAAGGCCGCCGGGCTGGCGCCCGACCGGGCGCACCCGCCGGCCCTGACCGACGCGATCGCGGCGGCCAACCGGCTGCTGAAGCTGCGCGGGCAGCCGATCATCGAGGTCACCCGGCTGACCAGGCCCACCGGATCTCGTCCGAAGGGTGGTCCGGTCTCCTCGGCGGACGCGGAGGTGCCGCGACGCAAGGGACTGCTGGGCCGCCTGTTCGGGCGCTGACCGGCCAGGACGCGGCCGCCCGCGCGCGAGGCCAGGACGAACGAGACCCGCGCACGACGAGGGCGGGACCTCCCGGAGGAGGCCCCGCCCTTGTCACACCCGCGGCGTCAGGCCGGCGACGTCATGCCGACCGGCTCAGTGCCCGCCGTGGAACTCGCCGTCGGTCTCGGGCCGCTTGATCAGGACCGCCAGTGCGATCGTCACCGCCATCACACCGGCGCCGATCGCGAACGCCAGGCTGGCACCGGACGTCAGGGCGTCGGCGGCGGACTCCCCGGCGGCGGTCAGCGTGTCCGACCGGAGAGTCATGATCGCGATGAACAGCGCGATACCCGCCGCACCCGCGACCTGCTGCACCGTGTTGATCGTGGCTGAGCCGTGCGAGTACTGGTGCGGCTTGAGCACACCGAGCGCCGCGCTGAACAGGGGTGTGAACACCGCGGCCAGGCCCAGGCTCAGCAGGACGTGCGCGCCCAGCACGTAGAGCGGCGAGATGCCGGGGTGCAGGAAAGCGAGCATCCCGATGCCGAGGGTCACGAGTACCGTGCCGGGCACGAGGATCGGACGCGGCCCGACCCGGTCGTACCAGCGGCCGACGACCGGGCCCAGCAGACCCATCGCGAGTGCGCCGGGCAGCACGATCAGCCCGGACTGGAGCGGCGACAGGCCCATCGCCTCCTGCAGCACCAGCGGCAGGACGATCAGGGTGCCGAGCATCGCCAGCATCGCGACCGCCATGATGCCGATGGCCACGCGGAAGTTGGACTCGAGGAAGGTGCGCAGGTCCAGCAGGGCGGAATCGGTGCGCTGCCGCACGATCTGCCGCCAGATGAACAGGCCGAGGAACACCAGACCCGCACCCAGCGGGATCCACGGGTTGAGCCCGCCGCCCGCGTGCGCGCCCTCGCCCAGCCCCGACAGGCCCCACACGAGACCGCCGAACGCGACCAGCGTGAGCAGCAGGGACAGCGGGTCGAGCGTGTGGTGCTCCTTCTCGTTGACGTCGCGGATCCAGAGCAGGCCGGCGACCAGCGCCAGCACCGAGATCGGCAGGACCACGCCGAACACACCGCGCCAGCCGAGCGGCTCGAGGATCGCGCCCGAGAGCGTCGGGCCGAGCGCGGGTGCCGCCGCGATGACCAGACCGACGTTGCCCATGACCCGGCCGCGCATGTGCGCCGGCACGATGGTCATGATGGTCGTCATGAGCAGCGGCATCATGATGGCCGTGCCCGTCGCCTGCACCACGCGGCCCGTCACCAGGACGCCGAAGCCCGGCGCGATCATCGCCAGCGCGGTGCCGGCGGTGAACAGGGACATCGCGAGCAGGTAGGCGCCGCGCGTGCCGAGCCGGTTGATGAGGAACCCGGTCGCCGGGATCACGACGGCCATCGTCAGCAGGAACGCGGTGGTGAGCCACTGCCCGACCGTCGGGGTCACGCCCAGCTCGTCCATGATCGGCGGCAGGGCCACCGACATGGTGGTCTCGTTGAGGATCACGGTGAAGGCGCTGGCCATCAGCAGCGCGATGGCCCGGAAGTGGCCGGGGGCGAGCTTGTCGGGGCGCGCCGGCGCGTCGACCACGGCGCCGCCCGACGTCGGGCGGCTGGTGCGGTCGTCCAGCGGATCAGCGGTGTCAAGGATTTCGGTCGTCATGGGGATTGCCCTCTCGGTACGGTGCGCGGGCCGAGATCGAGAGCGACATTGCACACGACCTACGTCTAACGACGCCGGACCATCGTCGAGTATTCCCGGCGATGATCGCGACCTGTTTTTGTCGACGTCTGCGGTCGGCAGAAATCATCGGTCGGGCATCGACCGGGCCGAGCTCAGTTCTCCGTGGCGCCGGTCGGTTCCGCGTCGCCGTCCCCGGGACCGCCCGAGGGGGAGACCGGCTCCGTGACCGGCGTCGCGACGCCGAGTGTCACGCCCTGCCCGGCCATGAACGGCTCCGGGTCGACGGCCTCGCCGTTCATCCGCACCTCGTAGTGCAGGTGGCAGCCCGACGACGTCCCGGCGCCGGCCGGGTCGATGCGCGAGTCGCCGCCCATGGAGGCGATCTGTTGCCCGGCCTGCACCGTCTGGCCCACGCGCACGAGGTTCGTGCCGGTGAGCAGGTGCCCGTAGGTCGAGTCGAGGCCCATGCCGTGCTCGATCCGGATCGTGTTGCCGGTGCCCCAGCCGGTCGCGCCGGAGATCACCACGCGCCCCGCCGCGGCCGCGTACACCTGCGTGCCGCACGACGCCGCGATGTCCTGACCCAGGTGGTACGTCGACGCGCCCGCGATGCCGGTGTTGCGGGGGCCGAACCCGGACGCCTTGGTCCCGACCGCCGGGTTGGCCCAGCCGCCGATGCTCACGGCGGCCTGCCCGATCGAGCCGGACATGCACGGAGCGGCCGCTGCGGCGCCCTGGATGGAGCGGGACAGCCCGGCGAGGTCCTCCTTGTCGGCACCGCTGACCAGCTGCATGACCTCCAGCGCCTGGTTCCAGTACTTCTGGTAGTGGTACGGGTCGGCGTTCCGCTGCGCCTTGTGCGCCGCGATGGTCGGCTCGAGCGTCTCCCAGCCGGTCACGGCGAGCAGGCGGTCGTAGAACCGGCCCGAGGACTGCACCGGGTCGAGCCGCTCCTCGACCGTGCCGTACCACTTCTGCTCCTGGAACATGCCGATCGAGGAGGTCAGCGAGCCGTCCGGGTTGCGTACCCCGAACCGGTCGTCGCCGTAGTTCAGGTTGCGCATGCCGGACTCGCCCAGCGCAGTCATCACCGTGATGGCCTGCGCGCGGGCCGGCACCCCGCGCTCCTCACCGACCTGGAGGATCACGGCCGCGTTCTGCAGCTGCTCGGCCGTGAAGCCGCCGGCGGCCTCCACCTGCCCGGCGGGCACCACCGACGCCGACATGCTGCAGCCGTTCTGCGACTGGTTCTCACTGACCGCGCCGCCCACGAGCACGACCATCGCGATCACCGCCGCCGGGACCGCCAGGACGGCTGCGGCCAGGACGGCCAGCACGAGCACAGCACGTCGCGTCGCGTCGTCCTTCCTCCTGCCGGTGCCCGGCCGCGAGGTCCGGACCGCCTGCGACACGGCCCGCGTCGCGAGCCCGACGGTGCCCCGCCCGCTCACGACCCCTCCGGCGGCCTGATCTGCTCGGCCAGCCAGGGTGCCGCGCCGTCGACCCGGGTCAGCAGCACCGTGTAGGCGCCGATGTCGGTGGGCACGGCCACCTCGGCGAGGAGCGTGGACGTCTCGTCGGTGACCTCCGGCTCACCGGTCACCTCGGTGACCGGCACGAGGCGTGGGTCGACGTCCTGGTAGACCGGCTGCGCCTGCGGCGTCAGGAGCGGCTTGAGGCCGTCCCACCAGGCGTCCCCCGCCTGGTCCTTCGCCGCGAACGCGGTCATGGTCGCCAGGGCGGCGTCGCGCGCGGCCTGCCGGACGGCCTTGTCCCACCTGGCCTTGACGGGCTCGGCGGGGGCGGCCTCGTCGAACTCCGGCTCGGCCGTCACCTCGACCGCCGGGTCGCCGGCCGCAGGGTCACCGTCGACAGCCTCGGTGGCGGCCGCGTCGTCGGCGTCGTCGGACGTGCCCACGGGGTTGTCGAAGTCGTCCTGACCCCCTGACGTGACGACGTCGCCCACCTCAGCCGTCGGGTCGGCCGCCGGGCCGCCCTCGCGGGGCCACCCGATCCAGGTCCCGATCGCGAGGACGATCACCGTCAGCACCACGATCACAGTGCGCTTCATGAGCGGCCCAGCCCTCGCATCTGACGTCGTCCGGGGTTGTGCACGATGGCGGACGGCTGCGGGCCGGCGCCCGGTGCCGGGCCACCCTGCCGTGCCGCGTTCAGGGACTGGGCGAGCCGGGCGGCGCTCTGCGAGCGCTCGCCCCGCC
>NZ_KI911565.1:107577-113327 GCF_000515355.1 Promicromonospora kroppenstedtii DSM 19349
GGGCCACGGCCCGGACGGGCTGGGCCACCTGGGCGGGCTGGGCCGCCTGGGCGGGCTGGGCCGCCTGAGCGGCGGCGCCCGGCACCACGACCATGACGCGGTGCGTCATCAGGCGCGGTCTGGGCAGGGCGACCTGTCCGCCGGACAGACGTCCCGGGCTGGAGGTCAGGTTCATCGCGTCCATGACGAACGCGACGGGGTTGCGCCCGGAGCTCGGGAGCTTGCCGGTGGCCCAGACGACGCCGACGACCACGCCGACGGCGACCACGATGTTCATGAAACCGCCGAGCTGCGCCCACAGCGGGGCGGTCTTCCACAGGGCGAACGCCACGACGGCGCCCGCTCCCACCTGGGTGATGGTGTACGGCCCACCCCAGATGCGCCCGCCGCTGGGCAGCTTCCCCACGAGCATGGGGATGCGGCGGGCCTTCGTGTAGAACTTCGCGGTCTCGGTCACCGGACACCCTCCTCACCACACGCCGGGCGCGCGGACGCGCCCGTCAGACCAACCCTGTGCCTTGCCCCCAGCGCCTTGCCCATGTGTCTGACCTGCCGGTACCGGCCGTCAGAGAACTGTCTGCGTGTTCACGATCGCCGGGGCGGAGTCGAACTCGTCCCTGGCGAGGTCGGAGGTGACGTTGATGCCACCGTTCACCAGCCACAGGACGATCCCGCCGACGATCGCGGACATCAGGATCGCCGCGATCGACATCTTGGTCTTCACCGCGGTGATGACGACCATGAGGATGACGACCACGAAGGTCACGGACTCGATTGCGCTCTTGACCTCCTCGGACTTCACGGTGATGAGGTCGAGGAAGCCGTCGGCCATAACGATCTCGCTGATCATGGTTTCTCCTTCGTTACTCCCCGGCGGTGCCGGGGTCGATCGTGCCGGATGGCGTCGTGTCGATACGGACCGCCGGCTCAACGCCGGCAACCTCCCAGCGGCCGTCCCGCGCGACGAGCGTGAGGACGTACTGGGCGGTCGTCTTGTTGCCGTCGAGCCGGGTGAGCTCGGCGGTGAAGAGGGCGTGCGTGCCGTCGCCGTCGGCGGGGTCCTCCGTGACCTCGTGCGAACCCTTGATGCCCGTCACGGCCACGGCCGAGTACGGGGCGGGGGTGATCGCCGAGATGGAGGTGCCGGGCGCCAGGTAGCGCGTGATCTCGCCGTCGCCCGCGATCATCGCCGCGAGGAAGCCGGTCGCGGACTGCCCCGCGGCCGAGGTCGGGGAGATGGTCTCGGAGTAGTCGAGGTCCGGGGCCTCCGCCGCCGCGGCGGGTCCCGGGACGGGTGAGGGCAGCGCGAGGGCCGTGACCGCGAGGTCCGGGCCGGAGTACTTCGTATCCGTGCGCTGCACGAGCACCGGCACCTGGAAGTAGCGGCGCACCCAGACGAGCGCGACCTCGGCCTGCTCGCCCTTGGCGTCCGCGGGCGGCGGCGTCGAGCCCGGGGCGGGCTCGGCGACGTCGACGCCGACCGTCACGGACCACACGTCGTTCTCCGCCTGCTCCACCTGCGCCACCGACGAGTCGCGGATGGTCAGGCCCTCCTGGGGGAGAGTGCCGACCGGGGCGTTCGTCAGGGAGGCGATGAGCTGTTGGTCGTTGCTGTCGGCCCGCAGCCAGGTCTCCACGAGCTCGACCGCGCGCTCGGAGGCGGCGGCGGACTCCGCGGTGCTCGCCGAACCGGCGGCCACCGCGACGGGTGCAGGCTCGGGCCGCAGCAGGGTCCACGCCAGGGCGGCGGGACCGGCGAGCAGCGCGAGCGCCAGCAGGGCGCCCCAGGCCTTGGTGACCAGGGCAGGACCGTTGGACCACTCGACGACCTGCGGGGGAGGGTCGCCGTCGTTCCCGCCGCCGCCCGATGCCGAGGGCGTCGCGGGTCGTTCGGGTCCGCCCGCCCAGGGCGAGGCGGAACCGGGGGCGCCGTCGGTGGGGGCAGGCAGCTCGGCCGGCTTGGCGGCCTTCTTGCCCCGACGGCGCACGAGGAGCGAGCTCATCGGGTGTGCACCTCGTTCTGCAGGTCCGCGCGGATCCGCTCGCGTGCCTCGCGGGCGCTGCGCACGCGAGGGCTGTCGAGCGCCTCGGTCAGCCGGAGGGTCGTGTCGTTCTCCCCGAGGGGGTCCTCGGAAAGAGATGCGATGAGGTCGCGCACCACGGGCGCCACCTCACCGCGTGCGGCGTGCACCTCGGCCGTGTCGCGAAGCAGGGACCACGTGTGGTCGAAGGCCGAAGGCCCTGGGTCCGCGCTACCGAGATCGGTACTGCCGAGTCCGGCGCCGGGCGCCTGGTCGAGCTCGTCCTTGCTCATCTCGCCTCTCCCGTTGTTCCGTCAGTTGCGTCTGCTGAGCACAAATGGCTGGTGATGCGTTCGTGTGACATCGGTCGAGCAGGGGTTTTGCTCCACTGTGACGCAGGTCACATGGGCGCCGAACGAGCGGGCAACAGTGGCGGGCAACACCCTCCCGGTGGACTCGGGGCAGACGGAGGGGGGAACCGCCATGCCTGCACGCACACCGGCACCGGCATCAGGAACGCTGATGCGAGAGCTCGACCACGACTGGGCAGACCTGGTCCGTACGCGGTCGTTCGCCACCGAGATCGATCGCTTCGTCGCACGGTTCCCCAGGCTCGCGGGACTGCGCAGGGGTGAGCCCGTGCGCCTCGCGCCCGACGAGGCGGACGAGGTGCTGTACGCCCTGATCGTCGAGCACGCGAGCGGCAGCTTCGCCGCGGGGCGGGCCGTGCTGCAGTGCATGCTGCCTGCGGTCCGCGCCATCGTGCGCAAGTCGCGCCGGCACTACCCGGACGTGCAGGACCTCGAGCAGGAGGCCGCCGCCGCGATGTGGGACGCGATCACCCACTACGACCTCGCGCGCAGCAGCCGCGTCGCGATGTGGCTCCAGGGCCACACCCTGACGCGCGTCGTCGGCGACCGGGCACCGCACGCACGGGGCGGGCGGGCGAGCCGCGGCCCCCAGGTGGCGGAGATCCCCACCGACACGAACACGCTGACCGTCCTCGAGCGGCCGACGACGCCGGAGGCGGGGCCCGACGCGGTCTACTCCCTCGCGAGCCTGTCGCTCGGCACCACGGGCGAGGTTCTCGACGTCATCGCCTGGGGGCTCGACAAGAGCGTCCTCACGCGGGACGAGTCAGCACTTCTGGCGCGGCTCTATGCGCCGGACCCCGATCTCCCGGAGTACGCCGAGCTCGGCTCGGGTCGCGGGAACTATCAGCGGCGGGTGGCCCACGAGCTGGGCATCTCGCACGCAGCCTTGCGCCAGCGGGCGAGTCGCGCAGTGCGACGGCTGGCGGAAGCCGTTCAGTCCGGTGGTCTGTCTGGGGGACAGCCGGGCGAACGGGACGGTGAGGGACGACGGCGGCCGACGGGCTGAGCACTGGGGGGTGCGTGATGCCCTGAAGGTCGTTCGAAGTCTCCTCATCGCGAGAGGGCCCCACCGCCAGCGGGGCCCTCTCGTTCTGTCCGGCCGCCTCGTGGCACACGCTGTCGTCAAGGTTTTGCCGTCGATCTCTCCTCGGGCCGCACCGCCGCGGTGGTCCTATCTCACGGGCTGACCTGCGAAGTCAATGCCACAACTGTGGTTCTGACATGCCAGCGAACGATTGTCTGAGGGTCACTCAATATTCAAGTCTTCTCCACAACTTTGAAGTCTCCTTGACCTAGCGAGCATCCGGAACGCTGATTAGCGTTCAACCTGCCGGGTCCGGCCGTCTGGATGAGGATTACCTGCGGTGACACACCTGTGACACCGCAGGAGGTCTTCGACAGCACGGCGGGAGCACGGTGGACACAGGCGCAGGCATGGGATCCTCTTCGGGTTCCGCTCCAGGAAGATCCCTGGCGGACTCTGTCGACGGGCTCGGAGGAGACGGCACGGTGAGCAGTGGCACGAAGGTCGTGAACCTGGACCAGCAGGACCGGTCCGCGACGAGACCCCAGCGACCCGCACCCCCCGGGCCGCTCAAACCCACGCGTGCCCGACGCCGGCCCGCCCTGATCGCGCTCGGTCTCGCGCTCGTGGCGCTCAGCGTGCTCGGGAGCGTCTACCTGACCACGTCGCTCGGCCAGACCTACCAGGTGCTGGCCGTGACGGACGAGGTGGCGCGCGGGTCGGTGATCACGCCGGGCAACATCACCACGGTCAACCTGCCCACGGGCCCGACCGCGCTCAAGCCGATCTCGGCCGACGAGTTCGACCTGGTCAAGGACCGGATCGCGACGACGGACCTCAAGGCCGGCCAGCTCATCACGAGGGACAGCTTCGCGGAGGAGCTGCAGCCTGCCGCGGGCCAGTCCATCGTCGGCGTCGCGCTCGCGCCCAACCAGATGCCGACGAACCTGCCGAAGTCCGGGGACTCCGTACGGATCGTCGAGACGCCGGCCACCGGTGGCGAGCCGCCGGTCGAGGCGCCGTTCTCGATCCCCGCCACAGTGGTCAGCACCCAGCCGTCGAGCCTCGGCGACCAGACGGTCGTCGACGTGCAGGTCGAGTCGAAGAACGCCGCCGCGCTCGCGGCCCGCGCCGCGACCGGCCGGGTCGCGCTGGTGATCGACGCCGTCGGGGCCGGGTGATCCGGTGGCTCTCATCGCCCTGGCCAACGCGAAGGGTTCGCCGGGCACCACGACCGCGGCCCTCGTGCTGGCGCTCCAGTGGCCGCGCCCGGTGCTGCTCGTGGAGGCCGACCTCGCCGGGTCGTCGATCCTGGCCGGCTACTTCCGCGGGCAGCTGCCGCACGACCGCGGCCTGCAGCCCCTCGCCATCGCGCACTCCCACGGCGATCTCGAGGCCGCGTTCTGGGAGCAGACCATTCCGCTCGTTCGAAACGATCCGGACAAGAAGCTGCTGCCCGGCATCGTCAGCCCGCACACCGCCCCCGCCGTCGCGAACCTCTGGGGGCCGCTGGCCAACCAGCTCGTCGCGCTGGAGCGGGGCGGCATCGACGTGCTCGTCGACCTCGGCCGGCTCGGCACCGGTGGCGCCGTCCGGGAGGACCGCGAGCCGATCGTCCGCCTGGCAGACCAGGTGTTGATCACCACGGGTTCGCGCCTGCCCGACATCGCGGTGACGCGGGAGCTGGTCAAGTCCCGCACCTCCGTCGTCGACGCCGCGGCGCGCGAGCTCACCAACCTCACGGCCCTGACCGTCGGGCCCGGCCGGCCCTACGACGCGAACGAGATCGCGCGCACGCTCGGCCTCGGCACCGTGGGCTCGCTGGCGTGGGACCCGGTGAACGCCGAGGTGCTGTCGGTGGGCTCGCCCGCCGGACGGCGCTACTCGACGTCGCCGCTGGTCCGGTCCGCCGGACCCGTCATCTCCCGCCTGCAGGACCGCACCGAGAAGCGCCGGGCCCGGTTCTCCACCGGGCCGAGCGAGGTGGGCCGGGGCACCGGTCCGCGCCGCCCGCCCGAGCAGTCGGGTGCCCGCGTCCGCCCCACGTCGTGGAGCGGGCAGGGCGCCGGACCCTGGCGGGGTGACGCGTGAGCACCCCCGAGTTCCCGGACCTCTCCTCCCTGCCGATCTTCCACGACGCGGACGACCGGGCTCCGGCCGCGCCGCGTCGTGCTCCCGACACAGATGCGGAGAACATGACGGGCCGACGCCCTGCCGCCGTGCAGAACACCTGGAACCCGCCGGCCGCGGAGCCGGGCAACGGGCAGGCCCACACCGTCGATCCTGGCCGGGCGGCGCCCGCACGTCCTGGGGGCGGTGCGCCGCCGCCGG
>NZ_KI911565.1:113427-114473 GCF_000515355.1 Promicromonospora kroppenstedtii DSM 19349
GCCGACGGCGGTGCTGCCGACGACGCTGTGGAGGCAGCCGGAGCCGCGCGGACCGGCCAGCGCGCACCTGCCAAGGAGCCGGCGCCCGAGCCGGCGACGCCGTCGGACGAGGTGACGCCCGAGGGCGCCGTCGAGCCGGAGGACATCAAGGAGCCTGGTGGGGCGGGGAACGACGTCGTCGAGGAGCAGGTACCGACCGACGAGCAGCCCGCGGGTGAGCGGCCGGCCCGGGAGCAGCCGGCGGGGCAGGCCCCGGCCGGTGACGAGCCGAACCGTGCCGCGCAGAACGCCGCCCCGAAGGAGACGTCGGCCCGTGGCGACGATGCGCGGGAGAACGCCGGTCGCGAAGGCGCGGACACACCGGACCCGGCCGACGCCGCGACCGGTACCGCTGGGATCGGTCGCCCAGGCGGCGGTTCCGACGCCGGCTCCGGCTCCGGCGACAAGGAGCCGCGGCCCGAGCCGACTGCCGAGGGAAACCTCGTCCCCGAGCCGGCGCCCGCACCGCAGGAGCCGACCGGGCCCCAGTACGACGAGGTCACGCCCGAGGACCTCCAGAACGACCCCGACCTGGAACAGGACCAGTCGGCGCCGCGAGGTTCCGCGCTCGACGAGACAGTGCCCGGCAGCGGGTTGATCGCCGACGAGCTCATGCCGCAGGAGCCCGCCGAGCGGCAGAGCGACGAGAGGTCTGCCGATGAGAAGTCGGCGGACGAGAAGGCGGCGGCCGAGGAGCCGGCTGCCGAGGAGACGTCGTCCGGGAGCGGCACGACCTGGGGCAGTGATCCGGCGTCCGAGGACACCGTGACGGGCAACGGCCTGGAGGGCGTGATCGAGGAGCCCGCCCAGCTCTACCCCGAGACCGAGGTCGAGCCGACGTCCGTCGGTGGCGCGGGTGCCGACGCCGCCGGTAGCGGCGCGGACGACGTGCGCCCCGAGGAGATCGCCGGCGACGAGCCGGTCGTGGAGCAGACCGCTCCCGAGGTCGCCGTCGAGTCGTCCCCGCCCGTGGCGGCGTCCGACGAGGCACCGGCGCCGGCCGGTGC
>NZ_KI911566.1:0-3465 GCF_000515355.1 Promicromonospora kroppenstedtii DSM 19349
GCTGACCCTCGGCGACGCGGCGACCCTCCGCGTGGGCCAGCTCGTCGTCGCGCTCGGCAACCCCCGCGGCCTGGCCGGCAGCGTCACAGCGGGCATCGTGTCCGCCCTGGGCCGCTCCCTGCCCACCGGGGCCGGCCGGATCATCGACGAGGTGGTGCAGACCGACGCCGCGCTCAACCCCGGCAACAGCGGCGGGGCGCTCGCGGACACGGCGGGCCGGCTCGTCGGTGTCAACACCGCCGTCGCGGGCATCGGCCTCGGGCTGGCGGTGCCGGTCAACGCCACGACCCGCGCGATCATCGACACCCTGGTGCGCGACGGGCGGGTGCGGCGCGCCTGGCTCGGCATCGCCGGCACGCAGGTGGTGCTGCCCGAGCCCGTCGCGGAACGGGTCGGTTCCAGGACGGGCATGCGGGTGGCGGAGGTCATCGCGCGCTCGCCCGCCGACCTCGCGGGCATCCGCCGCGGCGACATCCTCGTGGCGATCGACGGCGCCACCGTCGTGACCACCACGGCCGTGCAGCGGCTCATGGTGGGCGACGCCATCGGCCGGCGCACCGAGGTGACCGTGTGGCGCAACGGCGCCCTCGTCGACGCGGTGGTGCTCCCGGAGGAGCTCGTCTCCGCGTCGTGAGGGCGGCCGCTCACCAACTTGGCGGCTCGCCGCCCCGCCGTCAGGCGGCGGCGTCCACCACGAGCCGGGCCAGCTCCGCGGGCCGCGTGAACATGGGCCAGTGGCCGGAGTCGAGGTCGACCAGGTCGACCCGCTTGGCCCGCGCGAGCTCCGGCACGTCGCCCGAGTCGATCCACTCCTGGGCCTGGGCGGGCGAGAACTCGGGGCACACGACCACGACGGGCACGCCGAACCGGCGCTCGTCGGTCAGGTGCACCACACCCTTGGCGACCCCTTCGGGCACCGGCACGGCCCGCGCCGAGAAGGCGGCCCGGGTCTCGGCGTCCAGGTCGTCCGAGTCCGGCCCCGCGAACGGCTCCCAGCCCGGGAACGGCATCACGCCGTCCGTGACCGGGAACAGGTCGGCGTAGGGCTTGCCGTCGTCCCACGGGAACCCACCGATCAGCACGACGCCGGCCACGGCGTCCGGCCGCGCGTCGGCCGCCAGCCAGGCCAGGGTGCAGGCCGCGGAGTGCCCCACGACCAGCGGGCTGCCCGACGCCGCGTCCACGGCCGCGAGCACCGTGGCTACCTGGTCGTCCAGCGTGACGTCCGTGCGCCCGTCGCCCTGACCGGGCAGCGAGACCGGCACCGGCCGGTGGCCGAGCGCCTCGATCTGCGGGACGACGTCGTCCCAGGCCGAACCGTCGAGCCACAGGCCGCCGATGAGCAGGATGTCCATGATTCTCTCCCGTGCCGATAGAGCTGAGCTGAAGTGCGGCGCGATGCCGACCACACCAACGGTAGGACCGGTTCCGGACGATCCGCTTCCGGATCAAAATTCTTGTGCGACGCCGATGACTTTGCCGCGACGCTCCCGTCCAACCCCGTAGAAAATGCCCGCAGCAGGCCGCACCGCGCGGCCGTCACGACAGGAGATCCACCCCATGCGCACCATCGTCGCCACGCACTTCGTCTCGCTCGACGGCAAGGTCGACCCCACCGGAGGGGACCCCGAGCTGCACGACACGGCGTGGACCTATCGGACCGTGGAGCCCGTGCAGGAGGCCTACGAGCTCAAGGGCCGCGAGCAGGAGGAGGCCGGCGCGCTGCTGCTCGGCCGCGCCAGCTACCAGATGTTCGCGCCCGTCTGGCCCGACATGGCCGAGTTCACGCGCTACAACGAGCTGCCCAAGTACGTCGTCTCCACGACCCTCACCGACGCCGACCTGGCCGACAACTGGGGCGAGACCACCATCCTGCGCTCGCTGGACGACGTCGCCCGGCTCCGCGAGACCGACGGCGGCGAGATCCAGGTGCACGGCAGCGTCAGCCTCACCCGGGCGCTCGCGGACGCCGGCCTCGTCGACGCCTACCACCTGCTGGTCTTCCCGGTGATCCTGGGCCAGGGCAAGCCCCTGTTCAGCGACACCGACAAGCCCGCCCAGCGCCTGAAGCTCACCGAGCACGAGGTGTACTCCAACGGCATCCAGAAGCAGGTCTTCGAGGTGCTGCGCTGACATAGCCTGCAGGGGTGCCGTCCGAGACCAGCCCCACCGCACGCGCCCTGCGCACCCTGGAGATCCTCCAGACCCGCCCGGGCGCGACGGCGGACGAGCTCGGCGCGCGGCTCGGCGTCACCGAGCGGGCCGCGCGCCGGTACGTCGAGATCCTCCGCGAGGCCGGGATCCCCGTCACCTCGCTCCGAGGGCCGCACGGCGGCTACCGGCTCGGGCGGGGCACCCGGCTGCCGCCGGTCACGTTCACCCAGACCGAGGCGCTCGGCCTGGTCATGGCCGTGCTCGACAGCCACCCCGAGGCCGACGACCTCGTCAGCACCGCGCTCGGCAAGGTGATCCGGGCTCTGCCCGAGGACGTCGGCCGGCAGGCCGCCACCCTGCGCGAGCACGCCGCCGCGGCCCCGGACCGGTACGCGGCCCGCCCGGACACGGCCGTCACCAGCGAGCTCGTGTCCGCCGTCGCCGCCCGACGGCGCGTGCTGGTGACGTACCGCGGTGAGTCCGGCAGCGAGTGGGTCGCCGAGGTGGACCCCTGGGCCGTCGTCGTGCGTCACGGGCGCTGGTACCTGCTGTGCCACTCCCACCGCGCCGGCGCCGTCCGCACCTACCGCGTGGACCGGGTGCTCGCGGTCGAGCACACCGGCACCCCGTTCACGCCGCCCGCCGACCTCGACCCCGTCGTCGCGCTCGAGGAGCACCTCGGCACCGGGTGGCAGTTCAGCACGCGCGTCGTCTTCGACGCCCCGCTCGCCGACGTCGCCCCGTGGATCGGCGCGCAGATGGGCCGGCTGGAGGCCGTGGGGGCGGAGCGGTGCGTGCTCACGGGCACCACCCGCAACCCCGCGATGTACGCGCAGGAGTGGCTGGCGAGCGTGCCGTTCGCGTTCCGGGTCGAGGACGGCCCGGAGCTGCGGGAGGCGGTGGCGACCCTGGCGGCGCGCCTGTCGGCGGCGGTGGAGGACGGTCCCGGATGACTTCGGCCCGCGCCGGGGTCAGTCCCGCGCCCGCCGTTCCAGGTCGGCCAGGGCCGCCGGCAGGTCGGCCAGGGCGGCCAGGGCCAGGCCCTGGCACAGGTCCACCACGCCGTCGTACACCCGGGAGTCGTGCGCGTACGCGCGGGCGTGGTCGCGCACGTGGCCGGCCAGCAGCAGGGCGTCCCGATGGTCGCCGAGCACGGACTGGATCCGGCGGCCCACGGAGCCCAGGTCCTTGGTGCCCTTCCCGAGCAGCCCGACGGGCTCGCGCGTGATCGCGTCGCACGTGTGCCGCAGCCGGCGGGCGGCCTTGCGCAGCTCGTGGGCGGCGTCCGGGTCGGCGAGCCGGGGCGCCGTC
>NZ_KI911566.1:3565-4621 GCF_000515355.1 Promicromonospora kroppenstedtii DSM 19349
CATGCCGACCGCGGGGGTCCAGGGCGGGGTGGCGGTGACGTCGCGGGTCGGGGTCGCGTTCTGGCCAGGACCGGGATCGCTGGTCGTCGATGCGTGCTCGTCATTGGTCGTCGACATGTGCCCGCCGCCGGTCGTCGACGTGTGCCCGTCACGGAGCACGACCTCGTGTCGGTTAGGTGCCGTGACGGCGTCTCGGTTCGTCTGACCGGTTCCCGGCGAGCCCTCGGGTGCTGTTCCGTTCGGGTACGGGTCTGTTCCTGGGGCTGTAGTCATGTCGGGGCCAGGCGTCGCGTCGCTGGTCCTGGCCGGTGCTGGTGGTGTGGGCGCGACGGAGACATACGTGTGCCCGGTCGGGGTGACCGTCTCGACCGCATGACGGCCGTCGAGGTGGGTGGCCTTCTGGGACCAGCCCGGGGCCTGCTTGGCGTGGTTGCACCTCGCGCACAAGCCCTGGCCGTTGTCGAGGCTGGTCGGGCCGCCTTCCGCGTGCGGGGTGATGTGGTCGGTGTGCCGGACCGGCGCGTCACACCAGACGGTGGCACAGACCCCTTGCTCCCTGGCCCGCAGGAGGCTCGACAACCCCGGTGGGTGGAACCGGGACGTGGAGGTCGTGGCCAGCAGTCGCCCGTGGGGGTTGACATAGATCGACCGCAGCCACGCGGTGTCGGTCTCGATCGCGTGCGCTACCAGGTTGCGGGCGACCGGTGCCGGGATCACGCCCGCACCGGCCGGGGCGCCCTCGACCACCACACCCGGCTGGTTGCCGCCGGCCAGGAGGGTGTCGTCCGAGACCAGCAGGTTGATCGTGACCGGCACATCGTTCGCGTGACCGGGTTCGCGGGTGGTGGCGTGTTCGATGAGGGTGTCGGCCATGATCTGACCCACCCCACGCCCGTCCCCGGACGCCTTCGCAGCCTCCGCACTGGTCTTGAGCTGGGCGTACGCCTGCACGCCCTGCGCCATCGGCACCAGCGCGGTCAGGTACACCATCAGGTCCGGGGCCGGACGGATCGAGACCCGGCGTTCCGTCACGGCCTTGGCGTTGCGGTTCACGCA
>NZ_KI911567.1:0-167 GCF_000515355.1 Promicromonospora kroppenstedtii DSM 19349
CGCGGGCGCCGCGTGGCGGTGAGCCCCATCGTGGGCGGGCAGGCGATCAAGGGGCCGGCCGCCCAGATCCTGGAGTCGCTGGGACACGAGGTCTCCGCCCTGGGCGTGGCCCGGATCTACACCGGCCTCGTGGACGTCATGGTGATCGACGAGCGCGACGCGCACCT
>NZ_KI911567.1:267-1082 GCF_000515355.1 Promicromonospora kroppenstedtii DSM 19349
GGATCGCGTCAGGCGTTCACGGGCGCGTGCCGCGCCCGTGAACGCCGGGACGAGGTCAGCCCTCGAAGGTGACGTCCAGCGTGATCTGGCCCACGCCGGTCAGCGCCTTCGAGATCGGGCAGCCGACCTTGGCGGCCTCCGCCGCGGCCTTGAAGCCCGCCTCGTCGATGCCGGAGGCGAACCCGCGCACCGTCAGCGCGCTCTTGCTGATGTACAGGCCGCCGGCCGGGTCCGGCCCGAGGGTCACCACGGCGGTGACCTCGATCTGCTCCGGCGTCGCGCCGGCCTGGCCCAGCTCGTTCGTGAAGGCCATCGTGAAGCACGACGAGTGCGAGGCGGCGAGCAGCTCCTCCGGGCTGGTGACGCCGTTCGCCTCCTCGGCGGCGCGCGCCGGGAACGACACGTCGTACGTCCCTACGCCCGACGACGAGAGCTCGACCTGGCCCGAGCCCTCCTGGAAAGTGCCGTTCCAGGCGGTGCGAGCGGTACGTGCTGGCATGGTGCACTCCTTGAATATCGCGGTGCGACCTCGGACGAGGCCCTGCGTGCCCGACCCTACGACGCCCGCCCGGCGGTCGCGTCACGGCGTGAAGTCGAGCGCCTCCTCGTCCACGGCCAGCACGGTCCAGCTGCTGCCCGCGGCGTCCGCGAGCTCGTACCCCGGCACGACCAGCACCGCGCCGTCCGGCAGGGTGTAGCGCACCTCGGTCAGCTCGGCCGACACGATCGTCACGTCCTCCACGGGCCAGGCGATCGGGCCGCCGGGCGCGGGTGACGGCGCGGCGCCCCCGTCCGGCGCGGCCTGCTCGGCGCTC
>NZ_KI911567.1:1182-3973 GCF_000515355.1 Promicromonospora kroppenstedtii DSM 19349
CGCGCAGCGCGGCGGCGAGGATGGCGGGGCGGGCGCGGGCGGAGCCGTCGAGCACCTTGAACGCGAGCGCGGAGCCGTCGGGCAGGCCGGCGGCGTAGACGCCCTCGGCACCGTCCTTGGCGACCAGACCCGGCACCGCCTGCATGGCGAGTGTGACGTCGCGGCCCGTGCCACCCACCATCTCGGGGTGCGCGGAGATCGCGCGGGCGGCGCGCGCCTCGTGCGAGCGCACGTCCTCCGTCGGCGCGGCGCCCAGCGTCGAGAACGCGCGGGCCAGGCCCAGCAGCGTCGTGGAGAACAGGGGCGCGCCGCAGCCGTCGACGGTGGTGTGCATGACGAGCTCGGTGTCGCCGGTCAGCTCCAGGATGGTGCCACGGACCGCCCGCTGCAGCGGGTGCTCGGGCGACAGGTAGGTCTCGATGTCCCAGCCCTGCGTGAGACACGTGGCGAGCATCGCCGCGTGCTTGCCCGAGCAGTTCTGCGCGAGCGGCGCCGGGCCCGGACCGCCGTCGTGCGGGGCGATGTGCCAGTCCAGCGCGGCAGGCGGGTAGAGCGGCAGGTCAGGGGTGTTCCGCAGCGCGCCGGAGCCGAGGCCCACGGAACCCAGGATCTGCAGCACACCCTCCAGGTGGAACTGCTCGCCGTTGTGGCTGGCCGAGGCCAGCGCGAGCAGGCGGTCGGGCAGCTCCAGGCCCGCGCGCAGCATCGCGAGGAGCTGCAGCGGCTTGAGCGACGACCGCGGCCAGATCGGCGCGGTGGGGTTGCCCACCTGGATCACCGGCCGACCGGACGGGTCGAGCACCACGAGGTGGCCCAGGTGCACCGACTCCACGATGTCGCCGCGGATCACCTCGGCCAGGGGGCCGGCGTCGGGACCGGCGTCCATCGGCGCGTTCACCATCCGCCCTGCGGTCCGCGCGGCTTGTTGCCGGTGCCGTACGGCTGGAGGCGGGGGCGCACGTCGGCCCAGTACACGATGGCCGGGACCACCGCGATCACGTTGAGGAACGAGCTCGCCGTGATGAAGCTCGGCGGCAGCCCGAGCAGGCCGAAGACCGCCGCGACGCCGAGGATCGCGAGCCAGATCGGCTTCGAGAGCTTGCCCTCGGACGTGTAGGCGTGGGCGGGACGCCGGATCGCGTCGACCAGGGCGATGACCTGGACCGCGAAGACGATGACGCCCAGCACGATGAAGACGAACGTTTGGAGAGCTCCGAACACAGCACGAGCCTACGGCAAGCTGGGGCGCGAATCGCCTGGTCCGGACGCCCGCGACCCGGCCCGCTCCCGGGCCCGTTCGAGGACCCACGGCTTGCGCCGGTTGGTCTGGCTCGCGAGCAGGTACGCGAGCCAGGCGCCGCCGACGAGGAGCACGGGCAACATCATCATGGCGTAGAACGGGTTCATGGAGCTCGTGTAACCCGCCGTCCCGACGAACACGGACAGCGCGACCAGCGCCGAGGCGAAGCCGTAGGCGATCGCCCGCTGCCGCGGCATCCCGTACCTGGTCCTCGTCTCACGGACGAGCGTCGCCCCGACGATCCAGCCGATCGCAGGTCCTGCCAGGAGCGCACCGACGAGCAGCGGGATCATGCCGTAGATGTTGCCCGCCAGGGCGATCAGTACCCCCACGAACGGCGAGAGCACCACCGCGGACGCGATGACTACCCCGATGGTGTACCGGCGGGACGGCCGGAGGCTCAGCCGCTCGCCGGGAGCGGTGTCGCGAACCGAGCCCCCGTCGACCAGCGCCCGCACGTCCCCGAGCTCCTCGACCGCTCGCCGTGCCGCGGCGTCGCCGTCCGCACCGCTCGCCGTCAGCTCGGCCACGCGGTCCAGGAGGTTCACGCGGATCTCCTCCTTGAGGTCCTGCACGTCGTCGGTCGCCGGGAGGCCCGCGAAGGCCTCGTCCAGCAGGCGGTGCACCAAGGTGTTCATCAGCGGGAGCCCTTCAGGTCCAGGAGGGAGTCGATCGTGCGCCGGGTGGCGACCCACGCGTCCACGTTGCGCCGGTAGACGGCGCGGCCCGCGTCGGTGATGCGGTAGTACTTGCGGCGTCCGCCCTGGGACTCGTCGCCCCAGTACGCCTCGACCAGGCCGTCCTTCACGAGCCGCCGGTAGGCCGCGTAGAGCGTGGCCTCCTTGATCTCGTGGTCGCCGCCGGTCGCGTCGCGGATCTCCTTGTAGATCTCGAAGCCGTAGCGGTCCCTGGAGCGCAGCACGCCGAGCACGATCGTGTCGGTGTGGCCGCGCAGGAGGTCGGCGGCGAAGGCATCGGTCCCGCCCTCCGGCGTCGGACCGCTCGATTTCTGGATCACGCCAATTACTGTATCTGATCAAGTACCTGACCACAACGAATTTGCACAGGCTGTGGACAACCGCGCGCTACAGCTCCGGCAGCGCCTCGCGAGCCTCACCCGGGCCGGCGCCCGATGCCTCCAGAGCGTCGACGACCGGCGAGCGCAGGAGCATCACGAGGGACTGGACCTGCCAGTCGCCCTCGCCCACGGTCCGCGGGTCAAGCTGGGCGGCCAGGGCGGTCAGCAGCTCGCGCCCGCGGGCGCCGTCGCCCCCGGAGCCGAAGTCCGAGGCGAGGAGCCGCACGCCGGACGAGAAGCCCTCGACCAGCTCGGCGACGGGATGGACGTCGTGGTCCCCCTCGACCACCGGGAGCACGCGGCGGGCAAGCACCCGCACGGACCGCATCACCCGGTCCACGAGCACCGCCTGGTCCTCCAGCCGGGCCAGCTCGCCACGGTGGATGCGGCCCACCGAGATCCGCGCCAGCTCG
>NZ_KI911567.1:4073-5604 GCF_000515355.1 Promicromonospora kroppenstedtii DSM 19349
TGACCTGGTGCGCCGCACCCTCGACCTGGGGGCGGGCGCCCCGCTGCCCGACGACGTCGTGGACCTCTACCGGGCCGTCATGCGCATCCCGTTCGCCGCGCACTCCGCGGCCGAGGCCCTGCGCTGGGCGGTGCGGTCGAGGCCCCGGATGGACGGGCGCCGGTTCGGCGCCGCGCTGCGCCGCCCTCTGGAGGTGCCCGCGCTGCAGGTCCAGGGGGGCCTGGACGGGTTCCTGCGGCCCGAGCGCGCGGACGTGGACGAGCTGGTCCCCGGGGCCGGGCACTTCCTCCCCGAGGAGGCACCCGACCGGGTCAACGAGATCCTGCTGGACTGGCTCGCGCGGGTGGCGTAGCTACTTCAGCGGCAGGCCCGCCAGGGCCGAGCGCTCGGGCGCGGGCCGCACCAGCTTGGCCGCCTTGTCGGGGTCGGTCTCGCCCGCCCCGTAGGACGGGCACAGGTCCTTGATGCTGCACGCCCCGCATGCCGGGGTGCGGGCCAGGCACACGCGCCGCCCGTGCCACACGAGGTGGTGGCTGAGCATGGTCCAGTCCTTCTTCGGGAACAGCTCGCCCACCTCGGCCTCGACCTTCACCGGGTCCTCCTCGGTGGTCAGGCCCAGACGGCGGGCCAGTCGCCCGAAGTGCGTGTCCACGGTGATCCCGGGTACACCGAACGCGTTGCCGAGCACCACGTTCGCCGTCTTGCGACCTACGCCGGGCAGCGTGACCAGATCCTTCAGCTTTCCCGGGACTTCGCCGTCGAACCGCTCGACGAGCGCCTTGCCGAGACCGATCACGGCCCGGGCCTTCGCCCGGAAGAAGCCGAGCGGCCGCAGGATCTCCTCGAGCTCCTCCGGGTTGGCCTCCGCGTAGGCCTGCGCGTCCGGGTACATGACGAACAGCTCGGGCGTGGTCTGGTTGACGCGGACGTCGGTGGTCTGCGGGCTCAGCACGGTCGCCACCAACAGCTCCAGGGGCGTGCGGAAGTCCAGCTCGGCCCGCGCGTCCGGGTAGGTCTGCGCGAGCGTGCGGTTGATGCGCCGTGCCCGGCGCACGAGCGCCAGCCTGCTCTCCGGCGCATTCTTGGAGTGCTTCTCGGATTCGCGTTCGCTGACGGTCACGTCGCCACACTAACGATCCCCACTGACATCGGGCCGGGGATCGCCGGCACCGGGAACTTGGCGCGGGTCTGGTCCGTGTACCTAGGACGCGGAGTATGAGAAGGTCAAGGACGCATCCGCCGTCCACCAGCCGAGCGGTCGCGACCCGATGCCCGCCCGACGGTCCGGGCAGACCGACGGACCACACGACGGTCCACGTGAATCGAGGAAGAGTCACCATGCCGTACACGCACCACCTGCGCGTCTACCCGTCCGCCGAGCCGCTCAAGCGCACCGACCAGCTCGCCTGGAAGCTCGCGGAGCTCGCCACCGACGCCGTCGAGCCCACGGCCGAGGTCACCGACATGGTGATCAACCGCGTGATCGACAACGCCGCGGTCGCGGCGGCCAGCCTCACCCGCGGCCCCGCCG
>NZ_KI911568.1:0-2563 GCF_000515355.1 Promicromonospora kroppenstedtii DSM 19349
CGCACCCCGCGCAGCCTCGGCCCCGAGCGCCAGCGCGACCACCCGGGCGGCCGACCTGTCGACGTCGGCCACGTCGAGGCCGCCGGAGCGGACTGCCGCGACGATCTCCTTGACCCGGGCCTCGCCCGCGCCGGGCATCTCCAGGTCCAGGCCCGCGCGGATGCCGGCGAGGCGGTCGTGGACGGCGCCCCAGTCGGACATGACCAGGCCCTCGAAGCCCCACTCGCCGCGCAGCACGTCGGTGGTCAGCCGGCGGTCCTCGCCGGTGTGGGTGCCGTTGACCCGGTTGTAGGACGACATGAGCGTGGCGGGCCGCGCCCTGGTCACCACGCGCTGGAACGCGCGCAGGTAGATCTCGCGCAGGGTGCGCTCGTCGACGTCGGCGGAGACGCGCATGCGCTCGGTCTCCTGGTTGTTCGCGGCGTAGTGCTTGACGCAAGCGGCTACGCCCTGGCCCTGGATGCCGGTGACCAGGGCGGCGCCGACCTCGCCGGCGAGCAGCGGGTCCTCCGCGACGTACTCGAAGTTGCGTCCGCACAGCGGGCTGCGCTTGATGTTGACGCCCGGGCCGAGCACGACGTCGACGGCCCGCGCCCGGGCCTCCGTGCCGACGGCCGCGCCGACCCGGCGCACGAGGTCGACGTCGAACGTGCTGCCCAGGGCCACGGCGGGCGGGAAGCAGGTGGCGGGGAGCGCCCCCTCGATGTCGCCGACGTCGGCCGCGAGCCGCCGCACGCCGTGCGGACCGTCCGCGAGGTAGACCGACGGGACGCCGGGCGCCTCGGCGGTGGTCCAGAACGAGGCCCCGGACAGGAGCCGGGCCTTCTGCTGCAGGGTGAGCCGCCGGACGACGTCGGCGGGACCTGTCGGCGCGGCGGGCGAACGGGCCGAGACGGCCCGGGCACGCGACCTCTTCGTCATGCGGTCACGCTAGCGGGCCGGCGATAAAGCCGTGCGTCCCCGAACCACCCGGAGCACCCTGGTCCCATGACCACATCCTCCGCAGCACCCGCCCCGGCGACGTCGGCGTGGCGGCTCATGACCCCACCGCACCCGACCTCGCTCGACGACGCCGACGCCTGGGCGTACCGCGGCATCGCGGACGTGCACGCGGCGGCGGCAGGCGTGGACGTCGGCAACGCGGACGGCGCGCCGACGCCGATCGGGATCCTCGTGGGGATGAACAACCAGGACTACCTGCGCAAGGTGCGCCAGGTGGCCGTGGTGGACACGCCCGACGGGCCGCGGGTCGTGGGCAGCGCCTTCATGTTCTTCCACGTGCGGTCCAACCCGGAGCTGGCGATCGGCTTCGTCGCGGTCCACCCGGAGCACCGGCGGCAGGGCATCGGATCGGCCCTGGCGGAGTGGGCCCAGGAGACGGCCCGTGCAGAGGGCCGGACGACGCTCCTGGCCCCCGTCGACTTCGGTCCCCGGCAGGTGGGCGGGCCCGGTGGCGAGACGCTGACCCCGGCGTCGGGCACCGGCGAGGTCGACGCCGGCCTGCCGGGCGTGCGGATGGCGCGGAAGCTGGGCCTGACGCTCCAGCTCGTGGAGCGCCGCTCGCGCGTCGACCTGCCCGTCCTGCCCGAGGCGATCTCGCGGTTCGAGGCCGAGGCGCGCGCCGTCGCGGGCGACGCGTACCGCGTGCACACCTGGACGGCGCCGATGCCGGAGGAGTGGATCGAGCAGTACGCGGCGCTGGAGCAGGCCCTGGCCGACGACGAGCCGCGCGGCGGCCTCGAGGTCGAGTCCGACGTCTGGGACGTGGAGCGGATCCGCGGCGAGGAGGCGGCCATCGCCGCCAAGGGCGACCAGTACGTGGTGACGGCGGCCGAGCACGTGGCCACGGGCGAGCTGGTCGCGATGACCATGCTGCAGTGGAACGACCTCCAGCCCGAGCACACCAACCAGCAGGCGACGGTGGTGCTCAAGGAGCACCGAGGGCACCGGCTCGGGATGCTCGTGAAGGCGGTCAACCTGCGCGAGCACGCGCGGCTGCGCCCGGAGGCGCAGCGGATCTACACCTGGAACAACGAGGAGAACCCGCACATGCTCGCGATCAACATCGCGCTCGGGTTCGTCCCCGCGGGCGGCAGCGCGGACTTCCAGGGCCCGCTGTAGCCCAGGGCCCGCTCGTCAGAGCAGCTCCGGCGTGAGATCGGGGCCGTCGCCGAACGCCGCGTCGTCGTCGAACGGGTGCACGGGGCCACCCAGGGCGGTGTAGCGCAGCCGAAGCAGGTTCTGGTCCACGCCGCCGGGGCTGAGCATCAGCATCCAGTCCTCGGCCATGTCGTGGAGCTCGGTCTCCAGGTTGCCGATCTTCACCACCACGACGTCGGTGCCGCGCGGGTCCAGGCCGATCGCCGTGAAGTCGGACTCCAGGTGGTAGGGCCGGCGGCGCTCGGTCAGGACCACGCGCAGCCCGCCTGCGGCCACGACACACACGATCCCCGCGAGCGGGTCGTCCGTGCGTACGTGCTCGACCACGCCGCGCAGCGTGACCGGCCCGTGCGGCCCGGCGTCGACCCGGGCCCCGGCCTCCACCTCGACGTCGGCGCCCACC
>NZ_KI911568.1:2663-4103 GCF_000515355.1 Promicromonospora kroppenstedtii DSM 19349
AGCTCGGCCAGCACGTCCAGCGCCGCGAGCGGGTCGGCCACCACGTCGAGCGCGCGGTGGAAGGTCACCTCGGCGTCCTCGGCCGCGGAGACCAGGTCGCGCGTGCGCGCGACGTCCACGGTGCCGGACGGCGTCAGCGCGCCCACGACGACGCCGTCGGCGCCCGCGTCGACCGCGAGCACCACCTCGCGGAGCATGAGCTCGTGCTCGGCGGACGAGTAGACGAACCCGCCCGGCCGCGGGCGCACCAGCACGTGCACCTCGAGGATCGGGGCGCTGTCCGACGACGGCACCACGGCCGCGGCGTCGATCACCGCCTCGAGCAGCGCGGCGCTGGGCGTGATGCCGCCGGTGGCGCCGAGCGCGGAGCAGAGCTCGACGCGCCGGGCGCCGACGTCGGCTGCGATCACCGCCCCGGCCGGGTCCTGGACAGCGAGCTCGAGAGCGACACGTGGGGGCACGTGCGAAAGCGTAGCCGGGCGCGGCGCGGCCGTTCGCCCGCCGTCCCGGGAGCGCAGTGGGTAGGGTCCCATGGCATGGCCATCGATCCCAGCGCGATCCTCCAGGGTCGCGCCCCCGGGCGTGCCCCTGTCGGAGTGATCGTCGGGATCGTCTTCGCGTCGATCTGCCTGCTCGTGATCCTCGCGTTCGACGCGGTGACGGGCGGGGGCTCGTTCGTCGTCGGGCTGCTGCTGGCGCTGCTGCCGGTCGCCGTCTGGCTGCCGCTCGTGCTCGCGCTGGACCGCCTGGAGCCGGAACCGCCCAACGCGCTGATCTTCGCGTTCCTGTGGGGCGCGGGCGTCGCGGCGCTGTTCGCGAGCATCCTCAACACGCTCGGACTGTCGCTGCTCACCGAGACCGAGCTCACGGGCGAGGAGGAGGGCTGGTACGTCGTCGCGACGTTCGGTGCCCCCGTGGTCGAGGAGCTGCTCAAGGGCGCCGTCCTGTTCGGCATGCTCTGGTGGCGGCGGCAGGAGCTGAACGGGCCCACCGACGGTGTCATCTACGCCGCGATGGTGGGGCTCGGCTTCGCCGCGACCGAGAACGTGCAGTACTTCATCGACGCCCTGGACTCGGACCAGCTCGGCTACGTGTTCGTGCTGCGGGCCGTCGTGTCGCCGCTGCTGCACCCGCTGTGCACCGCCATGACGGGTATCGGCGTGGCGGTCGCCGCCCTGGCCGGGCCGGGCCGCCTGCGCCGCACCGCGCCCCTGTACGGGCTGCTCGGCGCGATCGCCCTCCACAGCCTGTGGAACGGATCCACGAAGTTCGGCCTGCTCGGCCTCGGGTTCGCCTACCTCGTCGGGTTCGTCGTGCTGATCGTGCTGATCGTGATCCTGGCCCGCGACCGGCGCCGGATCGTCCAGCTCATCGAGCACTACCTGCCGCTGTACGGGCCGGTCGGCATCGTCACGCCCGACGACCTGCGCATGCTGTCCA
>NZ_KI911568.1:4203-6869 GCF_000515355.1 Promicromonospora kroppenstedtii DSM 19349
GCGCCGAGCGAGGCCGCGGCCTCCTCGGCGCGGGGGTCGAGCCGTTCCCACAGCCCACCCACGGTGCGCACCACGACCGACACGTTGAAGAAGACGAGCGCGACGACGATGCCGGCGAGCGACTCCTCGAGCCGGAGGAACCCGAGCGTGCCGCCGGGCGCGAACAGCGCGCGGAACGCGACGCCGACCACCACGGCCGGCAGCACGAACGGGACCGTCACCAGCCCGCGCGCGAGGGTGCGCCCCGGGAACGCCCGCCGGTACAGGAGGTAGGCGAGTGGCAGGCCGAGCACCACCGAGAACGCCGTGCCGAGCACCGCCTGGGTGAGCGTGAGCCCCACGAGCCGCCAGGTGCGCGGCCGGGACAGCACCTCGGCGAAGCCGGTGAGGTCGAGCACGCCGTCGGGCACGAAGCCCCGCACGACGAGCGCGACCACCGGCCACGCGAAGAAGACCGCGAGGAAGGCGAGGGGGACGACGACGGCCGCTCCCCACAGGAACGGTGCGAGCCGCGGCCGGTGCCGCCGGCTCAGGCTCCACCCCTGGTGGGCCGAGCCTGCGCGGCGCCTCCGGCTCAGCCCACGACTGTCTCGGTCCACCGTTCGATCCACTCGTCGCGGTGCTCGCTCACCTGGGCCGGGTCCACCTCGAACGGGGCCTCGGCCTGCGGCGCGAACTTCTGCCAGTCCTCGGGGAGCTCGACGGCGGAGTCGGCCGGGTACATGTACATCGACTCCGGCAGAGCGGCCTGGACGTCATGGGTGAGCAGGAAGTCCACCAGCGCCCGGGCGCCCTCGGGGTTGTCCGAGCCCGCGAGCACGCCCGCGTACTCGACCTGCCGGAAGCAGGTCTCCAGCAGTGCGCTGGTGGTCGACTCCGAGCCGTCCTCGCTCACCGTGAAGGCCGGCGACGTCGCGTACGACAGCGCGAGCGGACGCTCGCCGCCCTCGCCCGCACCCGAGAAGTCCACGTAGTAGGCGTCCTCCCAGGAGTCGGCGACCTTGACGCCGTTGTCCACCAGCGACGTCCAGTAGTCCTCGAACCCGTCCTCGCCGAACGCCCCGACGGTCGCCAGCAGGAACGCGAGACCCGGGGACGACGTCGCCGGGTTGGTCACCACGAGCAGGTCCTCGTACTGCGGGTCGGCGAGGTCCTCCAGGGTCTTCGGGACCTCGAGACCGGACTTCTCGAACCAGGCGTCGTCGGCGTTCACGCACACGTCGCCCTGGTCGACGGGCGTGAGCGCCCCGCCGGCCTGCTCGACTCCCTCGGGCAGGTCGGCGGGCGTGTACTCCTCGACCACCCCGGCGTCCAGGGCGCGCGAGGCGAAGGTGTTGTCGATGCCGAAGACGGCGTCGCCGAGCGGCGCGTCCTTGGTCAGCACGAGCTGGTTCACCAGCGTGCCGGCGTCGCCCGCGGCGCTGACCTCGACGGTGGTGCCGGATTCCTGCTCGAACTGGTCGATCAGCTTCTCGTCGAGCGCCCACGAGTCGTGGGTCACGAGCGTGACGGTCCCGGTCTCGTCGCCCGTGCCGGACGCGCGGTCGCCGGAACCGGTGCCCGAGCAGCCCGCGAGCAGCAGCGCCGCTGACAGCGTGCCCGCGATCGTGCCGGTCGTGATGGTGCCCCTGTGGGCACCGGAAAGACGCAACATCGTGCCTCCGACTTCCTCCGCCGGTGTCAACCGGATCAGGTTCAAGGGTCTGCGGCTTTCCGCACTCTCAGCGCCGTGGGGGCGCTCCCCTGTCGTTTCCATGCAGCCTAGTCGGCCGCCGGGCGCTACGGTGAGGAGATGGCCCAGATTGAGACGGAACAGACACTCGGCGAGAAGGTCGGCACCCTCGCCCTGACGATCGCGGCCGGCTGGGTCGCGCAGAAGGCGGTCAGCATGATCTGGAAGGGCGTGACGGGTAACGACGCGCCCAACAAGCCCGACGACCCGGAGCTGGACCTGCTCCAGGCCACCGTGTTCGCGGCCGTCGCGGCCGGGACCGCGGTGTTCGCCAAGCGGATCGCCGCCAAGGGCGCGCACCGAGCCGCCGTGCGGATCGCCGCCCGCCGCTCCGCCGTGTGAGGGCATGACACCCTGGTGCCGTGAGCTTCACGCACCTTGACGACCGCGGCCAGGCCCGCATGGTCGATGTCACCGCAAAGCAACCGACCATCCGCTCGGCCACGGCCTCCGGCCTGGTCCGCTGTACCCCTGCCGTGGTCCAGGCGCTACGCGACAACGCCGTGCCCAAGGGCGACGTGCTGGCCGTGGCGCGGATCGCGGGCATCGCGGCCGCCAAGCGGACGCCCGAGCTGCTGCCGCTGGCCCACGTGATCGGCGTGCACGGCGCGGCGGTCGACCTCGAGGTCACCGACGACGGCGTCGTGGTCACCGCGACCGTGCGCACCGCCGACCGCACGGGCGTCGAGATGGAGGCCCTGACGGCGGTGTCCGTGGCGGGCCTGGCCGTGATCGACATGGTCAAGGGCCTGGACAAGTCGGTCTCGCTCGCGGACGTGCGTCTGGAGCGCAAGACCGGCGGCAAGTCGGGCGACTGGGTGCGTGCCCGGTGATCACGGTCCGCTACTTCGCCGGCGCCCGCGAGGCCGCCGGGCGCACCACCGAACAGCTCGACGGGCCGACGTCGGTCGCGGCCCTGCGCGGCGCCCTCGCC
>NZ_KI911568.1:6969-8995 GCF_000515355.1 Promicromonospora kroppenstedtii DSM 19349
GAGCCGACCGCGCCGACCGCGGTGGCCCGGTCGCGGGGACGCCGATGGTCGCCGCGTTCCGGCCCGCGACCGTCGCGGTGTTCCCCGCGCGTGCGACCGGTTCGCCGCGCAACTCCTGGCCTGTGACCGTCACCGCCCTCGAACCTCAGGGCGACCTGGTCCGGGTCCGGGCGGGCCGGCTCAGCGCGGACATCACCCCGCAGGCCGCGGCCGACCTCGCGATCACGCCGGGCGACGAGGTGTGGTTCACCGTCAAGGCGACCGAGGTCGACCTGTACCCGGCGTGATCCCGGGGTAGGTGTGCCCGTGGCAGGCGTGCGTCCAGGCCTGGGCCTGACTCGCCGTCGAGCCTGGCTCGCCGTCAGGCCAGGATCTGGCCGGCCTGCCGCGCCGAGGCCGCGAACGAGCCCGTGAGCGGCAGCTCCGGCAGGATCACGGCCTGCGCCGCGTGGTAGACGTCGGGCTTGCCCACCCAGGTGAGGCCGGAGGGCCGGTTCTCGGTGTCGAGCTCGTGGTGCCACGAGCCGTGCTCGCCGTCGACGAGGTACTCCCGGATCCAGGCCCACCACTCGCGCTCGAGCTCGGTGTAGCGGGCGTCCCCGGTGACGCGGCCCAGCACGTTGGCCGTGGCGGCACCCTCAGCGGCGACCCAGTGGAAGCGGCGGGACTCGACAGGCGTACCGGACCAGTCCGTCGTGTAGACGAAGCCGCCCCCACCCTGCGCGTCCCAGCCGTCCTCGACCGCCCGGTCGAAGAGCGCGGCGGCAGCCGCTGTGCGCACGCCAGGAGTGTTCGCCTCGGCGTCGATCTGCAGCAGCAGGCGGGCCCACTCGAGTCCGTGGCCGGGCGTGGCGCCGTACGGCTTGAACTGGTCGCGCGGCCGGTCCGCGTTGTACTCCAGCAGCGGGTTCCAGTCGGCGTCGAAGTGCTCGGGGATCCGCCAGTCGTTGGCCTCCGCCCAGCTCACGACCCGGTCGCCGATGGCCGACGCGCGCTCCAGCCACAGGGCGTCCCCGGTCGCGGCGTGGGCCGCGAGCAGCGCCTCGACGGAGTGCATGTTCGCGTTCACGCCGCGGTAGTCCGACGCGGTGGACCAGTCGCGCGACCGCTCGTCGAGGTGCAGGTTCCGCTCGGGCTCCCAGAACCGCGCGTCCAGTACAGCGAGGGCGTCGGTGAGCAGCTCCGAGGCGCCGGCGATGCCGGCCACCTTGCCGGTCGAGGCGGCGAGCACGACGAACGCGTGCGCGTACGCCTCCTTGGTCCCGACCAGCTCGTCGCCCTCGCCGCGTGCGGCGAGCCAGCCGCCGAACTCGGCGTCGGCAAGCACCTCCCGGAGCCCGGCGATCGCGCGTGTCGCGTACCGCTCGGCCCCGCTCACCCCCAGCAGGTGCCCGACGGCGAAGGTGTGCGCCATGCGCGCGGTGATCCAGGTCTCGACCGGGTGCGAGTCATCGGGGTGCCCCTCGTCGTCGAGCCAGCAAGCAGCGCCGTCCGTACGGATCGAGGCCTCGGCGAACCGCAGCAGCGACACAAAGTGCTCGCGACGCCACGCCGCCTCGGTGCTGCTTGCGGGCTGGGTGCTGGTGGAGCCCGCGGCAGTGCGGGTCGAGTCTGCGTTCACACCGCCACGATAGCCGCGGCCGCTGCGCGGCCGAGAACTGGCGCACATGCCGGACGCCGGCATGGGCCACGTGCTGTAGGCACCGCCCGCCGACGCCGAAGGTTGCTCTGGAAATGCAGGTAGGGGGTGGGACGCACAACCCTTTTGACAGGCTGTGTGTCCCACCCCCTCCTGGGAATGGTTGTCCGGCGGCGTCCTACTCTCCCACCCCGTCACCAGGGCAGTACCATCGGCGCTGTGAGGCTAAGCTTCCGGGTTCGGAATGGGACCGGGCGTTTCCCCCACGCTATGACCACCGTAACACTATCGAGAACAGGCAACCCCACACCCACCATCACCAGTGGGAAAAAAGAGGGGCTGGTGCCCGTGACTCGGGAACCGCATAGTGGACGCGTAGCACAACAA
>NZ_KI911568.1:9095-16001 GCF_000515355.1 Promicromonospora kroppenstedtii DSM 19349
GCATTGACTATCAAGCACACTGTTGAGTTCTCAAACAACCGACGCACACCGTCAGACCTGCGACCTTTTTCCGTTCGCATCCCTGTCCGGGGCAGTTCCTCAAACTTACCAGGCCCTTTCGGACTTTTCCAAATCCCCGCCCGGCCCGAGAGCCGGCGAGAATTCTTCGAGAACCCGAAAGAATTCTGATCCCATTTTTCGCCGACCAACCCCGATTCGAAAACCAAGGCGATCCGCAGAGGAAGGGAAACCATCCGAGAGAACCGCGGCCTGACCGCGTCATCCTCGTTCGGAGGCAACCTCTATAACTTACCCTACCACGCTCCCCGGCGCAAGCATCCTGTTCAGGATCCATACCTCGGGGTGCCTGTCCGGCAAGCCCACCCTCGTTCTAGAGCGCACGAAGCCCTCTGAAGTCTTGAGATGGTTTCCGCCCCGGGACCGGCCAGTCACGCTCTCCGCGCTCCTGTCCGTCTCTCCCTGTCGGGCGAACAACGAGAACGTTACGTCAGCCCGCAGGGTCCGTCAAAGCCACGCCGCGTGACAGCCGACACAGAAGCGCTGTTCACCTGGTGTTTTTCCAAGAAGCCCTCAGGTCTGGCCGCGCCGGAGCCATGTCAGACGAGCCCAGCGGCCTCCGCCGGCGGCCCGTTGGCCGTGCGTAGACCAAGAACTCACTCGGTCAGCCATGTCTGCGTAATCTTTGGTCCAGATTTCGCCATCCGCCGCGGAGCGACGTTCCACGGCCGGCCGCGCCACCCGGCAAGGAGCGGCAGAAGCAGGCCTAGCCCAGGCGGAGCCCGAGCAGCTCCTGGAGCTCCCCGTGCGTGACCCCGTAGGTCTCGACCACGCCCGCACCGCCGTCCGCCGCGAGCGCCGGGCCGACATCGATCACGGCGACGTCGCTGTAGATCCGCGACACGCAGCCGACACCGGTGAGCGGCAGCGTGCACTCCTGGACCAGCTTGGGCTGACCGTCCTTGGTCAGGAGCGTCATCATGACGACGCTCCGCCGGGCGCCGACCGCGAGGTCCATGGCCCCTCCGACGGCGGGCACTGCCCCGGGCCGGCCTGTGGACCAGTTGGCGAGGTCGCCCGCCGTCGACACCTGGAAGGCGCCCAGCACGCACACGTCGATGTGGCCGCCGCGCATCATGGCGAACGAGTCCGCCTGGTGGAAGTAGGAGGCTCCCGCGAGCTCGGTCACCGGCACCTTGCCCGCGTTGATCAGCTCGGGGTCGACGTCGGCCTGCTCCGGGGCCGGGCCCATGCCGAGCAGGCCGTTCTCCGTGTGCAGTGTGATGCCCGAGCCCGGTGGCAGGTGGTCGGCCACGAGCGTGGGCAGACCGATGCCCAGGTTCACGTAGGAACCCGGCTCGATGTCCGCCGCCACCCTGGCGGCCAGCTGCGCCTTGGACAGGGGGGACCCGCTCCGCGGGCCCGGGGGCACCGTCTCGGCGCTCATGAGGCCGGACCCTGCGCCGAGGCCTGCGTCCCGGGCTGCGTACCCGCCAACACGGTCACGCTGTCGATCGCCACGACGGTGTCGACGTAGATGCCCGGGGTCACCACCGTCTCCGGGTCGATCGAACCGGTCGGCACGACCTCCCTGACCTGAGCGACCGTCCGCCGCGCGGCCGTCGCCATCACCGGTCCGAAGTTCCGGGCCGTGCGCCGGTAGACGAGGTTGCCGACGCCGTCGGCCCGGAAGGCCTTGACCAGGGCGACGTCGGCGGGAAGGGGTGACTCGAAGACCATCGGGACGCCGTCGACCACGCGGGTCTCCTTGCCCTCCGCGAGGGGTGTGCCGAAGCCGGTCGGGGTGAAGAAGCCACCCAGGCCGGCGCCGGCCGCGCGGATCCGCTCGGCCAGGTTGCCCTGGGGCACCAGCTCCAGCTCGATCTCGCCGGCGCGGTACGCGGCGTCGAAGTGCCAGGAGTCCACCTGGCGGGGGAACGAGCAGACGATCTTGCGCACCCGGCGCTCGAGGATCAGCCGGGCCAGCGCGTCCTCGCCGTTGCCCGCGTTGTTGGAGACGACGACGAGGTCGCCGGCCCCCTGTTCCAGGAGCGCCTCGATCAGCTCGACCGGCTGCCCCGCCGGCCCGAAACCGCCGATCATCACGGTCGATCCGTCGGCGACGTCGCCCAGTGCCTCCCCGGCCGTGCTCGCGACCTGGACGGTCATGCGGCGGCCCGCGGGTTCTCCAGGACGACGGCCACGCCCTGCCCGACGCCGATGCAGATCGCTGCCACGCCCCAGCGCTGGTCCTCGGCGAGCAGCCGGCGCGCGAGCGTGCCCAGGATCCGGGTGCCGGAGGCGCCGAGCGGATGCCCGAGCGCCGTCGCGCCGCCCCACGTGTTCACGATCTCCGGGTCCACGTCCCACGCATCGAGGCAGACGAGCGACTGCGCGGCGAACGCCTCGTTGAGCTCCACGGCGCCGACGTCGGACCAGCCGATGCCGCTCCTCGCGAGCGCGCGATCCGCTGCCTCCACCGGGGCGTATCCGAAGTACTGCGGCTCGTTGGCGACCGAGGCGCGGCCCGCGATCCGGGCCAGTGGCTCCAGACCGGTCAGGTTCGCCGCGTCCGCCGAGCCGATCAGAGCGGCGCTGGCGCCGTCCGTCAGCGGGGAGGCGTTGCCCGCGGTGATGGTGCCGCCGTCCGCCCGGAAGGAGGGTTTCAGCGCCGCGAGCTTCTCCAGGGTGCCGTCCGGGCGCACCGGCTCGTCCCGGACGAGCTCCGTACCGGGGAACGCGGTGACCAGGTCGGCATAGCGCCCTGCCTCCCAGGCCTCGTGTGCGAGGCGGTGGCTGCGCAGGGCGAACTCGTCCTGCCGCTCGCGGGTGACGCCGTACTTCTCGCGGAGCCGTTCCGTGGCCTCGCCGAGGGACACCGTCCAGTCCGGCCGCATCCGCTCGTTCACCAGACGCCAGCCCAGCGTCGTGGAGACCAGCTCGGCGCCGCCCGCCGGGTAGGCGCGATCCGGCTTGGGCAGGACCCACGGCGCGCGGCTCATGGACTCGACGCCGCCGGCCACGACGACGTCGGCGTCGCCCGTCTCCACGGCACGTGCCGCCTGGACCACGGCGTCCAGCGACGAACCGCAGAGGCGGTTGACCGTCACGCCCGGGACCGACAGCGGCAGCCCGGCCAGCAGCACAGCCATGCGCGCCACGTTGCGGTTCTCCTCGCCGGCTCCGTTCGCGTTCCCGAGGATCACGTCGTCGATCCGGGCCGGGTCCAGACCGGGGGCCCGGCGTACCTGCTCGCCGACCACGAAGGCCGCAAGATCGTCCGGCCGTACCCCAGCGAGCGCGCCGCCGTACCGGCCGAAGGGTGTGCGCACCGCGTCGTAGACGAATGCCGAGCTCATTGATTCACACCTCTGCACGTTCGCAGTGCGCACACAAGTTCCGTATGCGTACGCCCACGATACCGCAGGGCTCAACCGCGGGTGCGGGCCAGATCCGCCTCGATCTCGGCGGCCGCACGCAGCAGGGCCGGCAGGAACTCGGCGACGAGCTCCTCGACCGCGCCGCGGCGCACCGGGGCGGACACGTTCACCGCGCCGACCACGCGTCCTGTCCGGTCCCGCAGGGGAGCGGCCAGGGACCTCAGCCCCTCCTCCAGCTCCTGGTCGACGAGCGCCCAGCCCTGGTCGCGCACCAGGTCCAGCTCCGCGCGCAGCAGCTCGACGTCGACGATCGTGCGGGGCGTGAGCGGCGCCAGAGCCACGGTGCCCAGGAAGCCGTCGCGGTCACGGCTGGGCAGGTGGGCCAGGACCGCACGCCCCATCGAGGTGGCGTACGCCGGGAACCGCGTACCCACCTGGATCGCCGCGGACATGATGCGATGCGTGGCGACCCGCGCCACGTAGACGATCTCGGCGCCGTCCAGCACGGCGACGGACGACGACTCGCCGACGTCCTCCGCGAGCCGTTCCAGGTGCGGCTGTGCCACCTCGGGCAGCGACAGGCTGGACAGGTAGGCGTACCCGAGCTCGAGCACCTGGGGGCGCAGCGCGAACACGCGCCCGTCGGTCACGACGTAGCCGAGCTCCACCAGCGTGTGCAGGAAGCGGCGCGCCGACGCCCGGCTGAGGTCGGCCGCGCGGGCCACCTCGCTCAGCGTCATCCGGGCGCGGTCCGGGCCGAACGCACGGATCACCGACAGCCCGCGCTCGAGGGACTGCACGAACTCACCGGACCGGGTGCCGGGGTCCTGCACGATGTCGCTCATCCGGATTCCTCCATGCCGTCGGCGCGTCTGCTTCGCATCCTGGCCGAGCATCCGGTTGGCCGCACCAGGTCGCTCCCGTCGGCCGGGGGCCACGCCTTTGGCAGCACGCCCGCCCGGGCCTCCCTGGTCCGACGTCGGAGCGCACCGTTGAGCCCCGGCGCCCGCGGCCCTGGTCGTTCTCCGAACGGGTGTGCCGCACGCGAAGGTAGCGATCGCGCGGAGGCCCGGTCAATGGTTCGGCGGCCCGGCAAGCAACCGTGACCGGATCGCGACGTGACGTCGGCGCGGCCCCGGGGCCTCTCTGACGGGGAGCCCGACGGGGAACGACGTCGCCTCTGTCGTCGGCGGGCTGGCAACGAAGAGGCCCCGGTCAGCGTTTCCGCTGGCCGGGGCCTCGTTCCTGCTGTGCGCCCGAAGGGATTCGAACCCCCAACCTTCTGATCCGTAGTCAGATGCTCTATCCGTTGAGCTACGGGCGCTGGTCGTACTACCTGCTGTCTGTCTGCCGTTCACACGGCCGACCGACGAGAACATTACAGCCTGTTCGGCGCGGACCCAAACTCAAATCCGTGCTTCCCGGGGAGAACTCCGTCACAACCGTCCGGAAGTCCGGCGCCTCCCACAGAAAAGGCCCCGGGCGTCACGCGCGGCCGGGACCTTCCTGGCGGAGACGGAGGGATTTGAACCCTCGAACGGGTTGCCCCGTTACCACCTTAGCAGGGTGGCGCACTAGACCTGACTATGCGACGTCTCCTCGCGACAGCCTCCACCCAGGCAGGGCGGTGCCGCGCGGCCCAGGCTACCTGGCGTACGGCAGCCTGAGCAAAGCGGGGCGGACGGCGGGCCGCCCGACCACGTCGCAGCCGCACGTTCTCGCCATTTTTCCGTTCCGAAGCAGGTGGGCGCGGGCTGCCGGTGAGGCGCCCTCGGCACCGTCCGGCGCATCGCGGCAGCGTATTTCACACGGCGTCAATAGGCTGTACATTCGCGGTCATGGACTACGACGTCTTGGTGATCGGCTCAGGCTTCGGCGGCAGCGTCGCGGCCCTCCGGCTGACGGAGAAGGGCTACCGGGTGGGCGTGCTCGAGGCGGGCCGCCGCTTCGCTGACCACGAGTTCGCCAAGAATTCCTGGCACCTCAAGCAGTTCCTCTGGGCGCCCGCGCTCGGCTGCTACGGGATCCAGCGGGTCCGGCTGTTGCGCAACGTCCTGTGCCTCACGGGCGCCGGCGTGGGTGGCGGGTCGCTCGTCTACGCGAACACCCTGTACCGCCCTCTGGACCCGTTCTACGCGGACCCCGCCTGGTCACGCATCACCGACTGGAAGAGCGAGCTCGCGCCGTACTACGACCAGGCGGAGCGCATGCTCGGTGTCGTCCAGTACCACGGGCACTCGCCCGCGGACGACGTCATCCGGTCCGTCGCGGACGACATGGGGGTGGGTGACACCTTCCGGCCCACCCGGGTGGGCGTCTACTTCGGCCCCGGCGGCGCGGAGTCGCCGTCGCCGGGCTGCCGGGCCGCCGACCCGTTCTTCGGCGGGGCCGGGCCGGAGCGGACGGGCTGCATCGAGTGCGGCGAGTGCATGACGGGCTGCCGGCACGGCGCCAAGAACACGCTGGTCAAGAACTACCTCTACCTGGCGGAGAGGGCGGGCGCCGTGGTGCACCCGCTGACCACCGCCGACGTCGTGCGGCCACGGAGCGAGGCGGTGGACGGCGGTTACGAGATCCGCACCCACCGCACGGGCCGGAAGCTCGGCGGCCGCCGGACGTTCACCGCCCGGCAGGTCGTGTTCGCCGCCGGCACGCTCGGCACACAGCGCCTGTTGCACGCCATGAAGGACTCCGGCACGCTGCCCCGCCTGTCGGACCGGCTCGGGCACCTCACGCGGACCAACTCCGAGGCGCTGCTCGGCGCGATGACGCACAGGGTCGGCTCGACCGACTACTCGCGCGGGCTCGCGATCACGTCCTCGTTCTACCCGAACGAGAGCACGCACATCGAGCCCGTGCGCTACGGCCATGGCTCCAACGTGATGGCGGCGCTGCAGCACATCCTGGTCGACGGCGGGCCGTTCCGGTTCCTCCGCTGGTTCGCCGAGATGGGCAAGAACCTCAAGTGGCTGCCGGTGCTGATGGACTGGCGCCGCTGGTCGGAGCGGACGGTCATCGCGCTGGTCATGCAGGCCCACGACAACTCACTGACCACGGTGACCCGCCGCTCCCCCTTCGGCCGGTTCATGACGTCGCGACAGGGCACCGGTGCGCCCAACCCGAGCTGGATCCCCGAGGGCCACGAGGCCGTGCGCCGCATGGCCGACACGATGGGCGACGACGGCGTCGAGGGCATCGCGGGGGGCACGATCGGCGACCCGTTCAACATCCCCCTGACGGCGCACATCCTGGGCGGCTGCGCGATCGGCTCCGCGGCGGACGACGGCGTGGTGGACCCGTACCTGCGGGTCTTCGGGCACAAGGGACTGCACGTCATGGACGGCTCGGCCGTGACCGCGAACCTCGGGGTGAACCCGTCGCTGACGATCACGGCCCAGGCCGAGCGGGCCTGCGCGCTGTGGCCCAACGCGGACGAGCAGGACGGGCGGCCCGCCCTCGGGTCGGCCTACCGGCCGGTCGAGCCGGTGCGGCCGGTCGCCCCGGTCGT
>NZ_KI911568.1:16101-17260 GCF_000515355.1 Promicromonospora kroppenstedtii DSM 19349
GGCCGGAGCCGCCGCGCGGGGCGCCGCGTCCACGAACGGGTTGCTGCCGGCGGCAGGAGCCTGCGCCTGCGTGGGCACGGGGACCGTGCCGCCCGCGGGAGCGTTCGGGATGGCCGGCAGCGCCGACGTCAGCGACTCCTGGACCGCCTTCTGGTAGCCCTCCTGGTAACCACGCTGGTAGGTCGGGTCCTCGAGGGGAACCTCCTGGACCGGGGCCGGGAAGGCACCGGTCAGCGGGGCGGGGTTGGCCTGCGGCGGACCGCTCGGCGCCTGGAAGTTCTGCGCCGGGAGGGCCTGCGTGGGGAAGTTCTGCGTCGGGAAGCCCGTCGCCTCGACGTTCGGCGCCGGCACGATCGGTGCGCCGAACGTCGGCGCCCCCGCCACAGGGCTGGCGACCGTCTGGATCGGACGCGATGCCGGACGCTGCTCCTGCGGCTGGTAGGCGCGCAGCTCGCCGGTGGCGGGCTGACCCGGACGGCGGCCGAAGAGGCCACGCTTCTGGGCCGGCTTGGCACCCTGCTGGTTCGACGCGGTCGAGCGACGGCTCGGCAGGTCCGCCATGAGCTCCTCGAACGCCGGCAGCGCCTCGAACGACGAGTCGGCGCCTTCCGGGGCCTCCGCGCCGAAGGCCTGCGACCGGCTGTCGTCACCCTCGAACGGGCCCGCGGCGCGCTCCGGCACCGCGCCGAAGCTCTGCGCGGGGGCCGGTGCCGGGGCCGCGGGCGGGCGACCGCCGCCGGCTGCCGGGAACCGCATCACGTCGGTGTCGGACATACCGGGGAGCGCCGCCGGGTCCTGCGTGATCGGGTCGAGCTGCAGCGACTGCGTGCCGCCCTCGACCGGGTCGATCGTGTTCAGGGAGCGGAAGCTCGAGAACAGCGCACTGCGCTGGTCCACGTCGACGGCGGCCGGGGTGGTGTCCTCGAAGACCGGCGCGACCGGCTCCGGGGGCTGCTGCGCGCGCTGACGGCTCGGGAGCGAGCTGCCCTCGGACACGTTCGACGGCGGGGCCCAGGCGTTGTCGTCGGCCTGGTACTCCTGCGGCAGCGACGGCGTCTGGATCTCCGGCAGCACGATCGAGCCGGTCGGCGTGGTCTCGGCGACCGGCTGCGCCGCCGTCGAGCTGCGGCGCCGGGCCAGGCCGAGCGCCGTCGTACCG
>NZ_KI911568.1:17360-20173 GCF_000515355.1 Promicromonospora kroppenstedtii DSM 19349
ACGTCGTGGCCGGGGCGGCGGGCGAGCCGAAGCCGTTGGTGGGTGCGCCCGCACCGCGCATCGCGCCGGTGCCCGGGCCCGTGGCCATGCCGCCCCTCATCTGCGAGGCGGCCGCCTGCGTGTTGGCCTCCAGCGGGTCCGTCGGCATCGGCAGCGGCATCGCGTTGTCCGGCATGAACAGCACGGCCGGGAAGCGAACCGTCACCTCGGTGCCGGTACCGCCCTCGCCCGCGCCGAACGCCACCTGGGCGCCGAGGCGGTCCGACAGGCGGCCGACCACGTAGAGGCCGAGGCGCTGGGCGCCGACGGCGTCGGACGCGGAGTGGCTGGCGACCTTGCGGTTCGCCTCCGCGACCTCCTGCGGGTTCATCCCGAGGCCGTGGTCGCGGACCACGACGGTGACGAACTGCTCGTCGCGGGCCGTGGTGACCTCGACCGGCGTGTGCGGCTCGGAGAACATCGTCGCGTTCTCCAGGAGCTCGGCCAGCAGGTGCGCCGCGTTTAGCGCGTTATGGCCCAGCATCATCGGGTCGACGACGAGGTTCAGGCGGACCCGGTCGTACAGCTCGATCTCGGACGACGCGGTACGGATGACGTCGGAGACCGGCATCGGCTGGCGCACACGACGACCGGAGTCGATGCCCGCGAGGACGAGCAGGGACTCCGCGTTGCGACGCATACGGGTCGCGAGGTGGTCGAGGCGGAACAGGTTCGACAGCGTCGACGGGTCCTCCTCGGACCGCTCGAGGTCGTCGAGGAACGCGAGCTGCCGGTTCAGGAGCACCTGGTCACGGCGGGCCACGTTGACGAACATCTCGGCGATGGAGCCACGGAGGGCTGCCTGCTCGCGGGCGACGTCGATGGTGGTGCGGTTGACGTCGTTGAACGCGGCGGCCAGCTGGCCGATCTCGTCCGAGGACTCGACCGAGATCGGGTCGAGGTCCATGCTGGGGCCCTGACCCGGGACCGACACCTGCTCCACGAGCGTGGGGAGGCGGTCACGGACCACACCGGCGGCCTGGGTGAGGCGGCGCAGCGGGGAGACCAGGCGGCGGGCGATGACGAGAGCCATGATGACCGAGAAGCCAAGGGCCGCGATCGCGACGCCACCGGTGAGGTAGGCGCGGTTCGCGGCGACATCGGCGCGCTCCTGGGCGAATCCCGCGGTGTCCTCGCGGACGGCGTCGCGGACGATGCGGCCCTCGTCGACCCACTTCGCGGACTCGGTGGAGAACGCCTCGATCTGCGCCGGCTGGATGGCCGCGAGGTCACCGCGTGCGACGTAGCCGCGGACGGTGCCGTAGACGCCGTCCATACCGGGAACCTGGTACTCACCCGGGATGCGGTCGAAGAGGTCCTGCGTGCTGTCCCACTCGCGGTCACCGAGGTTGACCAGGTCGGCGCCACGGAGCGCCAGGGACCGCGAGGCGGCCTCCGCCTGGTTGTCCGGGTACGCGTTGAAGATCCCGAGCGCCAGGCTCACGATCGGCCGCTCGTAGGTGTTCGTCAGCATGAGCTGGTCGATCGAGTGGTACGCCTCGAGACGGGTACCGAGGTCGCGGTCCTCCGAGGTGTCCGCGATCGCGTCCATCACCTCGAGGGCGCCGTCGATGTAGGTGCCGTAGGCGTCGGTCGCGGTCTGCTCGGTGAGGCGCCCGGCGGCGACCTTCTTCTGCACCTCGGTGATGGCCGCGCGGTCCTGGATGGTCTGCGTCACGGCGTCCTTGACGCGCTGGTCCAGCATCGAGATGTCGATGTCCAGCAGCTCGTCGTCGCGCTTGTCGAGAGCGCTGATCGTCTGCGCCTGGGCCGCGGGGGCCGCCCAGACCGTCTCGCCGTCGTCGTCGGTGACCGGCTTGCCGTCCTCGCCCAGCTCAGGGGTCCCCTGCAGAAGGGCCCGACGGGCCGCGTTACCGGCGTCGCCGTCGTCGATCATGGCGACGATGTTGAGGTAGCGCTCCTGCGCGAACGCGGTGCCTGCCTGGTCCTGGTACTCGAGCGCAGCGACAAGATCAGCCGTCTGCTGGGCGCGCATCGCGTCGGCCACCGAAAGGCCGATGATGTACGCCGCTGCGATGACCAGGACGACGGCAGGCGTGACCAGTGTCGCAAGAACTTTCCCGCGCACTCCCAACCTGCGGAACATGCGTACCTCTCTCCATCACTGATCCGGAAGGGGGTTTGGCGTGCTTGGTGCCCGCCGAACACCCTCGGTGCTGCGTACAAGTTACCGGCACCCGGTTTCCGCTGGCGACCCTCGTGAGGCCACACGGAAGTAGGCTTCATCGATGTGCGAGCCGTCACGATATCCGGAGCGGGGCCATCAGGGAAACTCTCCATTTCATCCCTGAATCACCCGAATGCTGGCCAAAGCGACGTGGTGATCACCGTCGCCGCCGCCGGAGTGAACCGTGCTGACCTGCTACAACGGGCCGGATACTACCCCCCTCCCGCGAATGCCCCGGACTGGCCAGGTCTTGAGATATCAGGAACTGTGAAGCGTGTCGGACTCGGCGTGTCGCGTTGGCGCGTCGGGGATCGGGTCGTCGCCCTGCTCGAGGGCGGGGGCTACGCGGAGGAGGTCGTGGTCCGCGAGACGCAGGTGCTCCCCGTGCCCGACGGCATGGACCTGGTCGACGCGGCCGCGCTGCCCGAGGCGGCGTGCACGGTCTGGAGCAACCTGGCCGACGTGGGCGGGCTGCGCGCCGGCGAGTGGGCGCTGGTCCACGGCGGCTCCGGCGGGATCGGCACCACCGCGATCCAGGTCGCCAAGGCGCTCGGAGCCCACGTCGTGACGACGGCGGGCGGGCCGG
>NZ_KI911568.1:20273-21085 GCF_000515355.1 Promicromonospora kroppenstedtii DSM 19349
AAGGCGGCCAGCGACTCCAGGCCGACCGACCGGCGTCGGGCCCGCGCGACGAGGGTCTGCGAGCCCACGGGGACGCCGCCCGCGAGGTAGGCCGCCACGTGCAGGCCGGCAGCCGACGGGACCACCTCGAGGGGCAGCCCGGCCAGGGCGTCGAGCAGGATCTCGTGCCGCTCGGCGTAGGCGGCGGACGCCTTGCGGACGTGCCGGGCCAGCAGGCCGTCGTCGATCAGGCGCGCCAGCGCCCCCTGCACGTGCACGGCCCCGTGCCCGTCGGTGAGCTGCCGGGCGGCGAGCAGCGCGTCGCGCAGCGACGGGGGCGCGACCAGGTACCCCACACGCAAGCCGGGCAGCAGCGACTTGGAGAAGGTGCCCACGTAGACCACGCGGCCGTCGCGGTCCAGGGCCTGCAACGGCTCCAGCGGACGGTTCACGCGGCGGAACTCGCTGTCGTAGTCGTCCTCGACCACGGCAGCGCCGTACCGGGCCGCGTGCGCCAGGAGGGCACGGCGCCGGGCGAGCGACAGCGGCATCCCGAGCGGGAACTGGTGCGACGGCGTGGTGTAGACCAGCCGGGCACGCGCCGGGATCTGGTCCACGACCAGGCCGTCGGCGTCGACCGGCACGGGCACCACCTCGGCCCCGTGCAGCGCGAAGAGCTCGCGCGCCTCGGGGTAGCCAGGGTCCTCCACGGCGACGACGTCGCCCGGTTCGAGCAGCACGCGGGCCACGAGGTCGAGGGCCTGCTGCGCGCCGGTGGTGGCCACGACGTCGTCGGCCCCCACGCGGACGCCGCGGTGGCCCGCCGCGTACCG
>NZ_KI911568.1:21185-23521 GCF_000515355.1 Promicromonospora kroppenstedtii DSM 19349
GGCGGCGGGCACCCAGCCGCTCCAGCACCGCCAGACCGCGCGGCCGGACACCCCGTCGTCGTGGTGCCCGCGTCGTTCGGCGAGGTGCAGCATCCGGGCCAGCCGGACGGCGTCCGGCAGCCGCGCCGCGACGACGTCGACGGTCAGCATGCCCACGACGTCGTCCTCGAGGTCGAGGTGGTCGACACCCGCCCGCACGTCCAGCGTGGGGATGTCGAAGACGTGCGCGATGAGCGCGGTGACCTGCACGAGCTCGGCGAGGTGCGCCGCCGGCGCCGGGCAGCCGTCCGAGCCCGGGCCGTCGGCGCAGGACCCTGCTGTCATGTGGGCCACGACCGGACCGCGCGGGTGGTGCCGCGCAGGTCGCCGTAGACATACATGTCCATCCCGTTCCAGCACCCGGTCCACATCGTGAAGCCGGGCCGCGTGGCCGGGTAGTCGGTCGCCACGGTGATCCCGAGCTGCTCCGCGATGGCCGCACCCTCCGACCGCCGCTCCGGATGCACGACCAGATGGTCGCGGAACACCTCGACCCACTTGATCCGTGCATCCCCCACCTCCGCCAGCAGATCCCGCACGCCGCTCGCGGAATCCGCCAGAGTGCCCGCAATCGCTCCCATTTCTCCTACCTCTCTGCACCTACCTCTAGGCGCATAGACAGCCTGTTGCGGGTTAACTGGGGGTTGCAACCGCTACGCGGAAAAGTTGCGTATACGCACTGGCTGCGGGTTAGGTGGGTTCCGTGTCTAGAGAGGGACGTGTGACTGCCGCAAGCATCGCCAAGGATCTTCGTGCCGCGATCCGCTCCGGGACCTACAAACCGGGCGACCGCCTTCCGAGCGAAGCTGCGCTCATGTCGAACTACGGTGTGGCCCGCATGACCGCGCGCCACGGCCTGTCGATGCTCAAGGACGAGGGGCTGACCGTGACCCGGCACGGCTCGGGCGTGTTCGTGCGCTCCTTCGAGCCGATCGTCCGCACCGGCGCGACCGGGCAGGCCGACGAGGGCACGGTGACCGCGGAGATCGACGAGACGGGTGCCGGCCTCGTGGTCCGCACGCTCGCGGTCACGGCGGAGGCGGAGCCGTCCGAAAAGATCCGCACGGCGCTCGGCCTCGCCGAGGGCGACAAGGTGACCGTGCGCGAGCGCCTGCACCTGCGGGAGCGCAAGCCCGTCCTGTTCGCGACGTCGTACCTGCCCGCGTCCATCGCGGCGGGCACCCCGATCGCGGACCAGGAGGTCGGTGCCGGCGGTACGCACGCCCGCCTTGCCGAGGCCGGGCACGCCCCGGTGCGCTTCCGCGAGGACGTCGTGGGCCGCATGCCGACGATCGAGGAGATCGAGGAGCTGCGCATCGAGCCCGGCACCCCGGTGCTCGCGGTCACCCGTACCGCGTTCACCAAGGACGGCTCGGCCATCGAGGTGAGCCACGTGGTGCTGGACGCGGGCGAGTTCATGCTCCGCTACGACATCTCCTGAACCCGCGGTATCTCCTGAACCCGCGGTCGCACCGCGGGCAGCCGGGCGGCCGGGCTCACAGGAGCCGGAGCCGCCGTTCGGCCACGCCGATCCGGACCTCCTGCCCCCAGGAGACCTCGAGCCGGTCCGCCTCCATGCCGTCCCCGAACACGACGAGGCGGTCGGACTGCACCGCCACCACGAGCTCGGCGCCGTCCCCCAGCACTCCCTCCGTCATGGCGACGCCGGTGACGGGCGACGGCCAGGCCTCCCGCACGAACCAGGCCAGCGCCGGGTCGGTGGGAGCGGGCAGCCGGCGGCCGCCCCGGTCGTGCGCGATCGAGGCGCACCAGCCGGTGGCGCCCGTCCCGGTGCTGACGATGAGGCCCGACGACGACTGCCGCTCCGACCCCCGGTCGACCCGCAGCGTGTAGCGCGCCGACTGGTGGCTGGGGTGCCCCAGGAACAGCTCGTTGACGGCGTGCAGCTCCTGGCCGTCGTCGAGCCGCGCGTGGACCATCGTCAGCTCGTCGCAGCGCGGGGTCGCGGACGGCACCCGGTCGTCCTGCCCGCCGGCCACGGCGGACTGCCGGTCGACCAGGTCGCCGATGATCTCCGCGACGTCTTCGGCGCCGTGCCGCACGAGCACGCCGAGGTTGGTGCCCGGTTCGGGGTCGACGCCGACGACGAGCTGCCGGTCCAGGTACTTGGCGACGTTCGCGACCAGCCCGTCCTGCCCCACCACGAGGACGACGTCCTCGGGCGCGAAGAGAAACCGATCGAGGTCCGCGCGCTCGACCTCCGCCAGCGCCCAGTCGGACGGCACGCTCGCCGCGACCGCCCGGCGGGCCGACGCCGCGGCCTCGTGCCGGGCCTC
>NZ_KI911568.1:23621-27271 GCF_000515355.1 Promicromonospora kroppenstedtii DSM 19349
AGCCGGGCCGAGGCGCCCCGCCCGCCGCCGGCTGGCGGGCCGAGCTCGTCGCGGGGTTTCGGTTCATCTGGGCCAACCCGATGCTCCGCCCGCTGTGGATCGTGAGCGTGCTGATCGGCATCTGCCACGCCGCCATCACGTCCACGCTGGTGCTGTTCGTCCTGGATCGGCTGGACGTGCCCGAGGCCTGGTACGGCACCTTCATGCTGGCCGGCGCCCTGGGCGCCCTGACCGCGGCGGCCACCACGAGCCGGCTCAAGGCGCGCTTCGGGACGGGACCCGTGATGGCGGTCGCGAACGCCGTGGGCCTCGGGGCCTGGTTCCTCGCCGGCGCGTTCCCCCTGGTCTGGGTGGGCGCGGTGGCGATCTTCGTGTCGTTCGGCTGCACGACGACGTGGAACGTGCTGGTCATGTCGCTGCGCCAGGCCGCGGTACCGAACCACCTGCTCGGCCGGGTGCACGGCACCTGGCGCACCGCCCTGTGGGGCGCGATGCCGATCGGCTCGCTGGCCGGGGGTCTCCTGGCCCGCACCGGCTACAGCACGCCGCTGCTGGTCGGGGCCACGGCAGGCCTGCTTGTCGCCGTCGCCGGGCACAGGTACATCGCCACGCTGCCCGACCCGGAGTCGCTGGACCCGGGGACGCCGGACCCCGCGTAGGCCGGGACCCCGGCCGGGGGTACGGGTCAGATCCAGCGCTTCCAGCGGAAGACGCCGAACAGGCCCACGCTCACGGCCAGCATCGCCACGAGAGCGACCGGGTAGCCGTACGCCCAGTCGAGCTCCGGCATGATCTCGAAGTTCATGCCGTAGACCGTGCCGACGAGCGTCGGGGCGAACAGGATGGCCGCCCAGCCCGAGATCTTCTTGACCTCCTCGCCCTGCCGGATGCTGACCTCGGAGAGGTGCTTCATCTCCTCGTTCTGCCGCTGCGCGACCAGCGTCGCGGCGACGGTGAGGATGTCGCGCAGCGCGGCGCGGAAGACCTCGATGCGGTCGGCGGCCTCGGTGAGGTGGTCAGCGACGTCGCGCAGGTAGGCCTGCAGCTCGGGGTCCACGCCGTACTTGTCGGCGCCCTTGGCGAGCGAGCCGCACAGGGCCTGCTCCGGCCGGACCGCGCGCTGGAAGTCGATGACCTCGCGGGACAGCTCGTAGATGCGTCGCGAGACGTCGGGGGCGCCGCCCCAGACGTCGGACTCGATCTCGTCGATGTCGTGGTCCAGCCCAGCCACGACCGGCGCGTAGCCGTCCACGACGCTGTCGAGGATCGCGTACAGCACGGCCTCGGGGCCGCGCGCGAGCATCTCGCGGTCCGACTCAAGCCGGGCCCGCACCGCGGCCAGGTCGGGCGAGGCACCGTGGCGCACGGTCACCACGAAGTCGGGGCCGACGAAGACGTGCAGCTCGCCGAACTCGACCTCCTCGGCGTCGTCCAGGTAGCGGGCGGCGCGCAGCACCACGAACAGGGTGTCGCCGTAGCGCTCGATCTTGGGGCGCTGGTGTGCCTGGATGGCGTCCTCGATGGCGAGCGGGTGCAGGTCGAACTCGCGCGCGAGCGACGTCAGCTCGCTCTCCTCGGGCCGCTCCAGCCCGATCCAGGCCATTCCGCCCGGGCGCGAGCGCAGCGCGCTGAACGTCTCGGCGAGGTTGTCGTAGCGGGCGGTGCGGACGCCGTCGTCGTAGATCGCGGCGGCGACCACGGCCGAACGGGGCGCTGGCGCGACGGGACCGGGTGCGACGTCGGGCACGGCGCCGACGGTGCGGCGCTGGCGCAGCGCGCCCAGCAGCGGGCGGGCAGGACGGGAGGGCAGGAACGTGGCCATGGGAGAACTCCTGGGGTCGAGCGCAGGAAAAGGACTGCGAACACCGCAACAGGGACGGCCGGGCGACCGGTGGACCTCACGCCCCGACAGGGGGCGGAGCGCACCGGTGCGCGAGAGCCCGCGGACACGCGGGCAGGGGAACCGTCAGCTCAGCTGCGGTTCGGACTACTCGGAGGCTCGCTACGGGTCATGCGCGCCACCTCCTTCGTCCTGCGGCGGTCCGCCGCACCAGGTCATGCTCTACCGGGGCCAAGTCTAGCCCCGTCACCCCTCAGGATCGAAACAGTTCGAGAGCAACGTCACAGATCGGGTCACCAGGCGTCGTGGGGCCGGTGGTGCACCCCGGGCGGGGTGTGGAACTCGTGCGGCGTGGGCGACAGGTAGGCCCGCGCGAACTGCAGCGAGGCCGCCAGGTCGTCGTGCCGCTCGGCCGCGCTGCGGGCCGCGCGCGTCGAGATCTCCACGCAGACGTCGCCGCTCCAGCGGCGCGCGACCAGCTCCTGGAGCACCTTCTCCGCGTGCATCTTGCCGCGTCCGGGCACCAGGTGCTCGTCCCGCGCGCCGTGGTTGCCGTCGGCGAGGTGCACGTGCCGCAACCGGTCGCCGAACGTGTGCAGCAGGGTGAGCGCGTCCTGCTGCGCCACGCTCGCGTGCGACAGGTCGAGGGTCACGGCGTCGTAGTCGTGCTCCGCCGGGTCCCAACCCGGCAGATAGGCCTGGAACTCACGCCGTCCACCGCGCCACGGGTACATGTTCTCGACCGCGATCGTCACGCCGGTCGACTCGCTGAGCTGCCGCACCTGGTCCTGGAACTGGCGCGCGTACTTGTACTGCCAGCGGAACGGCGGGTGCACCACCACGGTGCCGGCGCCGAGCTCGAGGGCCATCTCCGTCGTCCGCTCCAGCTTCGCGACCGGGGACCGGCCCCAGACCCGCTGGCTCACCAGCAGGGTCGGCGCGTGCACCGAACGCACAGGCACCCCGTTGTCGGCGGCGAGCTTCGCCAGCGCCCGGGGGTTCTGGGTGACCTCCTCGGACCAGATCATCACCTCGATGCCGTCGTAGCCGAGCTCGGCCGCGGACTCGAACGCGAGCGGGACACGGCGCGGGAAGACCGAGGCCGTCGAGAGCGTGACGTGGACGTCGGGTTCGTCGGGCTCCTGCGGTTCGGTCCTGATCGGTTCGGGCATGCGGGCCACCTTAGAGCGCCTACGTGACTGTGATGTGACCTGGAGGTTCAGATGGGGTTCAGGTGAGGAGACGTTCCCGCGCCAGGTCGCGGGCGGCGTCGGCGGTCGAGCACTCGAGGACTGCCCGCGCCAGGTCCACGCACTCGTCGCGGGACACGGCCGCGAGAGTACCCGCGACGTCCGCCAGAGCACGAGGGGTCATGGACAGAGACGTTACGCCCAGTCCGACCAGTACGGGAGCGAGCAGCGGATCCGCCGCCGCCTCACCGCACACCCCCACCGGAGCACCATGCAACGCGCCGCCCTTGCTCGCCACCCGGACCAGCTCAAGCACGGCGGGCTGCCACGGCGTCGAGAGGACGGCGACCCCGGCCAGGTCCCGGTCGGCCGCCATCGTGTACTGCGTGAGGTCGTTGGTGCCCAGGCTCGCGAACGAGACCTCCGCCAGCAGGTGCCGCGCCTGGAGAGCCGCGGCCGGGGTCTCGATCATGATGCCCGGCGTGTCCAGGCCGTGCGCCGCGCACGCCGCCGCGAAGTCCCGGGACTCGTCGACGGTGGAGACCATCGGCGCCATCACCCAGACCTCGGCGGTCTCGGCGGCGGCGGCCCGGGCGATCGCGCCGAGCTGCCGGTCCAGC
>NZ_KI911569.1:0-3133 GCF_000515355.1 Promicromonospora kroppenstedtii DSM 19349
GCGGGCCGCCGCGTCGGCGGCCGCCCGCGCCCGCGTCTGATCGGTCAGCGGGTCCACGCGCCGTTCTCGAAGTGGGTGGCGCTGGGCCGCACCTCGACGGTGCCCCACTGGACCGACGGCGCCTTCTGTGCCCAGACGAGCGCGGCGTCGAGGTCCGGCACGTCGACGACGAACGTGCCGCCGAGCTGCTCCTTCGTGTCGGCGAACGGTCCGTCCTGGATGCGCAGCTCGCCGTCGCGCACAGCCACCGTGGTGGTGGACGACGACGGCTGCAGCACCTCCGCCGAGAGCAGCACACCCGCCTGGTCGAGCGCCGTGGCGTAGGCCTGGAACTCGCGCTCGCCCTCTTCCCAGCCCTCGGGCCCTAGCTCCTCCGGCGTCATCTCCGGGTAGTGCAGCAGGATCGTGTATCGCATGGTTCTGTCCTCCGGTCGGAACTGCCTGACACGGTGGTGACGATCCGGCGGAGGTCCGATCGACAGGTCTCATCGACGTGGCTCGGAGGACTCTCCGGACACGACTCGGGTCGGGGCGCCCCCTGGTGCGCCCCGACCCGTTCCCCCTGTCCGGCCGGGTGTCAGGCGGTTGTCGGAGCCGCCTTGACCACCGGGCCCCACGCCAGCGGGTCGAGCGTGCGGGCGTCGTCGTCCGCGTTCCCGGCCCAGCGGCGCGCATCGGCGACAGTTTCCGCGAGCAGGTTACGGAGCCGCGCGTCGACGTCGGGCACGAAGGCCTCCGAGATGCCCTGCACCGCCGTGGAGACCACGCTGGGTGCGGCGTCCCGCACGAACCGCTTGGGCCGCACGCTGGTGCCGGCGCAGAACCGCTCGGCCCAGGCCGCCGTCTTCGGCACGGCCGCGAGCGCGTCCTTGCTCTCCGGTGCGAGGGTCCCGGCCGGCCGGTCCTCCAGGACGTCGAGCATGCGCTCGGACCCCAGGACGGCGACGGCGAGGGTCTGCTGCCGGTCCGCGGGCGAGACCGGGAGCGCCGTCTGCGCGGCGCGCAGCGCGATACGCACGTCCCAGCGCGGGTCGGTGCTGGTCAGGCCGATCACCGACGGGATGAGCGGCGCGAGCTGGGGCCGCGCGTGGTCCGCCGTGAGGTCGTTCACCGCGCGCGCCAGCATGGCGATGAGCGGGTGCGTGCAGGCTGGATGGTCGCTCCACTTCTCGCCTGCGAGGAAGGATGCGAGCTCCATGAAGCACGCGCCCTTCTTGGGGTTGCGGTGCTTCCCACGGCCCAGCATGGGCAAGATGTCGTACGTTCCAGCTTCGGTTCCGGTCACGATCCACCCCCGAATTGGGTTCGCTGCTACTTCCAGTGTGCGTCTGCTGTGACGTAGATCGCAATAGTGGGGCTGTGAACGCCCTGAATCTCGCCCGCCCAGTGTCTCGCCGGGCGGCCCGGGAGGCATCTCGGGCGGGGAACAGGGCCCCTGACCTGGGCTCTGAGGTACCTAAGGCACCTCAGGCCGGTGGCGGGGTACCTCAGACCCGGGTCTGAGGTACCCCGCCGCCCACGACTGCCCGACCTCCCGATCCGGCCCCCCGGGCCTCAGGACGAGTGTCTTCCTCATCAGCCGGACGGGCACACGGCCCGCCGGGGACGCACAGGAGGAATCATGTCGCTGTGGGGACCCGCGTTGGACGCGGAGATCGAGTACCGCCAGGAGCGGGCCAAGGACGCCTGGCGCACCAGGCGGCCGAGCGCGGCGGACCGCGCCGCCCGGCAGGAGAAGCGCGAGGTCCGCGCGAACCGCACGGAGCAGATCAGGGCGGGCATCGCAGGCATGCGCCCGGCGCCCGCCGCACGGCGCGGCCTGTTCGCGTGACCGCGGTGGAGGCCGGGAAAGGGGAGGTCAGGGGGATTGTCGGTGACCGGTGGCACGATGTGCAGGTGCGAAGGTCCACGGCAATCCCCCTGGTCTCCCGGCAGGAGCAGGTCGCCTCTCTGCTGCTCGCGGTAGGGCGCGCCTCGGCCGGCCGGCCGGGCCTCGTGCTCGTCGGCGGTGACGCCGGCGTCGGCAAGACGAGGCTGATCGGTCATGTCGCCCAGGCGGCGGAACAGGCAGGGGCCAGCGCCGTCGTCGTGCACTGCGTGGACCTGGGCCAGGTGGGCATCCCCTACCTCCCGTTCACCGACGCCCTGACCCAGCTGCAGGCGGGGGCCGCAGGTCCCGACGCCGCCGCGCGGGTCACCGAGCTGGTCGCGGAGCGCCCCGCGCTGTGGCGGCTCCTGGAACCCGGCGGGGGCGGCGACGCGGACCACGACGAGCGGCTCCAGCTCTTCGAGGGCATCGCCCGCAGCCTCGCGGTCGCCGGCGCGCCGGAACGCCCGCTCGTGCTCGTCGTCGAGGACGCGCACTGGGCAGACGCGTCGACGCGCGACGTGCTGCGCTTCCTCGCGGCCCGCGCCCGGTCCGAGAACGTCCTGCTCGTGGTGACCTACCGGGCGGACGACGTCGACCGCCGCCACCCCCTGCGCCCGTTGCTCGCCGAGCTGTCCCGGCTGGAGCACGTGGAGCGCATCGACCTGGAGCCCTTCACCGAGGACGAGCTGCGCGAGTTCACGACCGCCCTGGCGGGGAGGCCGCTGCCGGCCGCGGGGTTCGCCGACGTGCTGGACCGGTCCGAGGGCAACGCCTTCTTCGCCGAGGAGCTCCTGGACGCCGGCCCGGACTCGGCCAGCCTGCCCTGGACGCTGACCGAGGTGCTCCGCACCCGGCTCGAACGGCTGGACCCCGAGGTGCAGCAGGTGCTGCGCATCGCGTCGGTCGCCGGACGCCGGGTGAGCGAGGAGCTGCTGCGCGCCGTGGCCGCCCGCTGGGGCGCGCACGACGTGGACGCCGCGCTGCGCGAGGCCGTGACCCAGCAGGTCCTCGTGGTGTCCGGCGTCCACCTGGAGTTCCGCCACGCCCTGCTGGCCGAGGCCCTGTACGCCGACCTGCTGCCAGGCGAGCGCTCGTCGGTGCACCGCGCCTACCTCGCGGTGATCGAGCAGGCCGGACCCGACGGCATGCCGATCGGCAGCGCCGCCGAGCGCGCGCACCACGCCTACGAGGGCCACGACCTGCCCGCCGCGCTGTCCGCGTCCCGTGACGCCGCGCTCCGGGCCCGCCGGCTGCTCGCCCCGG
>NZ_KI911569.1:3233-7974 GCF_000515355.1 Promicromonospora kroppenstedtii DSM 19349
GGCGGCCCCGTCGGGCCCGCCGTCGCCCGGGCGCCCCGCCACGGCGGAGCGCAAGCTCGCCCCGTCCCTGTGCGACGTGGGCCCGGCCCGGATCTGGGTGGACGACGTGCTGGAGAGCTGCGGCGTGCCGATGCCCCTGCGGCGCACCGTGATGCTGCTGACGTCGGAGGTGCTGACCAACGCCGTCGACCACGGGCAGGCGCCGTTCACGGCCACTGTCGAGGTGGACCTGGACCGGCTGCGGGTGGGCGTGCGCGACTCCTCGACCGTGCAGCCCGAGCTGCGCGACCCGACGGTCACCGAGTTCGGGGGACGCGGCGTGCAGTTCCTCGAACGTCTCGCGTCCCGCTGGGGCGTGGACCGGCACGGCGGACCCGCGCGCCCCACACACCGGAACGGACCCGCGCGCGAGGGGCGCCGGACGGGCAAGACGGTGTGGTTCGAGCTCGACCTGGGGTGAACTTGGGGTGAGGCCTTCGGCCAGGGTCGAATCCAGCGGAGCGTGTCAGTGGCTCCGCGTACGGTGTGAGCTATGGCACAGACTGCGTCACATCCCAAGCAGAGCACCGGTGAGGACCTGGCCGGGGCCGAGCTCTCGGCACAGCTCGAGGTGTACCGCCGCGAGCTGACCGGATACTGCTATCGCCTGCTGGGCGGAACCTTCGACGCCGACGACGCGGTGCAGGAGACCCTCCTGCGCGCGTGGCGCTCGTACGACCGGTTCGAGGGTCGCTCCTCGCTCCGCACCTGGCTGTACCGCATCGCCACCAACGTGTGCTTCGACCAGCTCGGTTCGAGCCGCGCCAAGCGGGAACGCCCCATGGGGCTCGGTGCCGCCGCCGACCCCGTCGAGGAGAGCCTCACGATGGTGCTCCCCGAGTACGCGTGGGTCGAACCGGTGCCTACCGAGCACGTGCTCCCCGGCGCGAGCGACCCGGCGGACACCGCCGTCGCGCGGGAGTCGGTGCGCCTCGCGTTCGTCGCGGCGCTCCAGCACCTGCCGGCCAAGCAGCGCGCCGTCCTGATCCTGCGCGAGGTGCTGCGCTGGCCGGCCGCCGAGGTCGCCACGCTGCTCGACACCTCGGTGGCGTCGGTGAACAGCGCGCTCCAGCGCGCCCGCGCCACGCTCGCGGAGAAGTCACCGGACCGGTCCGGCACCTCGGAGCTCCCGGAGCACGCCGCCTCGGCCGACGAGACGGAGCTGCTGGAGCGGTATGTCGCGGCGTTCGAGCGCTACGACATGACCGCTCTGGCCAACCTGCTGCGCGAGGACGCGGTGATGAACATGCCGCCGTACGCGATGTGGTTGGAGGGCATCGAGAACATCCAGGCGTGGATGACCGGGCCCGGCCACGGGTGCGAGGGTTCGCGCTGCGTGCCCATCCACGTCAACGGGACGCCGGGATTCGCGCAGTACCGCCAGGACCCCAAGGGCGGCCACTTCCCGTGGGGCATCGTGGTGCTGGAGAACGACGGCACGCACATCACCGGCATCACCACCTTCATCGACACGGAAAAGTGGTTTCCACGTTTCGGCCTGCCGGACCACCTCGATTGAGCGATTGGCAATACCCTCATCAGGGTGACTGTGCGATCCGTGGTGGTCGGCGTGGACCACAAGCACCCGGAGCTGGCTCGGCGGGCAGCGTCGCTCGTCCAGTCTCTGGGTGGAAGCCTGATCGAGCTCGTGTGCGTGTGGGTCGACGAGACCGCGGTCTCGGACTCACGGGGATTCACCGTGTCGGTGGACCCCGACATCGCCGTGTCCTCGGACGCCTACGGAGCCGACGTCCTGGCGGGGCTGAACCGGGCGATGGCCGACGTCGGCCTGCCGTGGTCGGCCCTGCGCGGGGCCGGTGACCCGGCGGTCGAGCTGGGCCGGGTGGCCGACGAGGTGGAGGCGGCGATGATCGTCGTCGGTGCCCACCGCCCGGGCCTGCGCGGCTGGACGACGAACCTGGTGGGCGGGACCGTCGCCGGGCGGCTCATCCACAACCAGTCCCGCCCCGTCGTGGTGCTCCCAGAGACGATGTCGGCCCCGTGAGCGATAGGTTCTTCCCACACCTGTCGAGCGTCCATGAGGGGAACCGCCGCGTGAAGAGTGCGCCTCACCGCGACTGGCGGTACGTGGGCCTCGTCGCGCTGGGCGGTGCGGGCGGATCTGTCGCCCGGTACCTGGTAAGCATGTGGGCCGGGATCCTGCTGACGCCCCTGACCATCGCGTTCCCGGGCGCGAGCGGGACGATCCTCTGGTTCCCGGTCGGCACGCTCGTCGTGAACCTCGTCGGGGCGTTCGCCCTGGGTTACCTCCTGGAGGCCCTCGCCCGGCGCGGCCGAGAGACGGTCCGGCGCCGCAAGATCCGGCTCGGGATCGGCACGGGCGTGCTCGGCGGGTTCACCACCTACTCTGCGCTCGCCCTCGAGGTGCAGGAGCTGCTCGGCCAAGGGATGCCGTGGCTCGCGCTGCTGTACGCGGCGCTCACCCTCGCGGGTGGCACGGCGACGTGCCTCAGCGGGATCGCGCTGGCGGCCCGCGCGGACCGACGTCGAGAGGGCAGGTGACACCGGTGCTCGCACTCCTCCTCGTGGCTGTCGGCGGCGGCCTGGGCGCGGCCGCCCGCTTCGTGGTCGACGGCGAGGTCCGCGCCCGGCACGGCGGCGGGTTCCCGTGGGGCACGTTCGTCGTGAACGTCAGCGGCTCGTTCCTGATCGGCACCTTCTCGACCCTGTTCCACACGCTCACCTGGTACGGCGTGTCCCCCGACGTCGCACACCTCGTGCAGTTCGCCCTGACCACCGGCCTGTGCGGTGGGTACACCACGTTCTCCACAGCCACCGTGGAATCCGTGCGCCTGGCCCGCTCCGGCAGGCTGCGGCTCGCGCTGGCGAACACGCTGGGCACGCTGCTGGTGACGGTGCTCGCGGCGGCCGCGGGCGTGGCGGCAGGCGGCCTGTTCGTCTGACCTGGCTCGGAGCGCCGCCGCGGTCGCCGTCGGCGGACGCTCCGTGTGCTTCACACCTTGACGTCGCTCACCGGTACGTCGCCGGGGTTGACCGCGCCGAGGAAGAGCTCCGCCAGGAGCTTCCACTCCTCGAGCGGCCGGCTGCCGACGAACCGCGCCGCCTCCTCCGGCGTGCGGTTCACCAGCGCGATGTCGACGACGTACCAGTCGCCGCTCTCCCGCCAGACGACCGCGGCGTTGGTCCGCCGGCTCGAGCCGCTGATCCCGGCCCGGAGCTCGTTCCCCGGCTTCTGCGCCCGCTCGATCAACGGGTAGTCGCCGCGGTGCGCCCAGCCCGACCACGCGTGGCTCAGGGCACGCTCGAGGTCCACCCTGTCGTTGGTGACCCGCGTCGTGCCGACCGCCGCCATACCCAGGCCGAGGCCTTCGATGACCTCGGTCACCTGCTGTCCTTTGCTTGTCATGCTGGGACACTACGGGCACAACGGGTCGGAACAGACCTACAACGGCCTATTGATTTGCATACGTCCCGCAGACGTCCCTTGGTCGAGTCCCGCACACGCATCTCGCGCGCTCGACAGCCCGCGTGTCGGTGGGGCGTGGCAGGCTTCGCTGCATGAGCCTCATGCTCCTCGACTCCGCCTCGCTCTACTTCCGCGCGTTCTTCGGCGTGCCCGACTCCCTGCGGGCGCCCAGCGGCACACCCGTGAACGCCGTCCGCGGGCTGCTGGACACGATCGCGTGGCTCGCCACGACGCACGGTCCCGACCGCATGGTCGCGTGCTGGGACGACGACTGGCGCCCCGCCTTCCGCGTCGAGGCGATCCCCAGCTACAAGGCGCACCGCGTGGCGCAGGAGGTGCCCGGCACCACCGGGATCGAGGAGGTGCCCGAGACGCTGCTCGCCCAGGTTCCGGTCATCGTGGAGGTGCTCGCCGCGCTGGGCATCGCACGGGTGGGCGTGCCCGGCTACGAGGCCGACGACGTCATCGGCACCCTGACCTCGCGCGCCGTCGCGGAGGGCGCCGGGCCGGTGGACATCGTCACGGGAGACCGTGACCTGTTCCAGCTCGTCGACGACGCCGCCGGCGTCCGCGTGCTGTACCCGGCACGCGGCATCCGGGATCCCGACGTGGTGGACGAGGCTCGGCTGGTCGAGAGGTACGGCGTCGCCTCGGGGCAGGCCTATGCCGACATGGCGACGCTGCGGGGCGACCCGAGCGACGGCCTGCCGGGCGTGCCCGGCGTGGGCGAGAAGACCGCCGCGAAGCTGCTGGCCCAGTACGGCACGCTCGCCGGGATCCTCACGGCCCGGGACTCCGGTGACAAGGGACTGACCACCACCCAGCGCCGTCGCCTGCTCGAGGCCGACGACTACCTGAAGGTCGCGCCCGTCGTGGTGCAGGTGGCGCGCGACGCGCCGCTGCCCGCGTTCGACCCCGCGGTGCCGAAGGCGCCCGCGGACCCCGACGCGCTGGAGGCGCTCACCGCGCAGTGGGGCCTGCGGTCGAGCGTGGACCGGGTCCGGACGGCGTTCGGCTGGGCCTGAGGCTCAGTCGCCGGCGGCCGCGTCGTAGCGGTCCAGCACGACCTGGACCAGCCGCGGGTCGGGCTTGTCGGCCCCGGCGGGGCCCGCGACCGGGTCGGTCACGACGTCGGCGCCAGCCTCCAGCACCCGGTCCAGGAAGTAGCCCGGCGCCAGGAGGTAGGACACGACGATGACGCGCCCGGTGCCTGCCGCGCGGGCGGCCGCCACCGCGTCCGGGACCCGCGGCTCG
>NZ_KI911569.1:8074-9546 GCF_000515355.1 Promicromonospora kroppenstedtii DSM 19349
GCCGGCGCCCGGCAGGCTCCGGGCCGCGCGCAGCGCGGCGGCGTCGCGCAGCAGGGCCTTGGTGGGCATGCAGGCCCAGTACGAGCACTCCCCGCCCACGAGCTCGCGCTCCACGATCGCGGCGGTCAGGCCGCCCTGCACCACCCGGTCGGCGACGTTCTCGCCGACGGGTCCTGCACCGATGACGACGACGTCGAAGGTGGTCTCGGTCATGTCAGCTCTCCTTCTTGGCAACGCGGTGCAGGCGGAACGCCGAGACCAGGAAGAAGATTCCGCCGAGCGTGGCGTACCCGGCCAGCGGGGTCAGGGCCGGGACGTCCCCGCCCGACATCATGAAGAAGCCGGTGCCGGCGAACACGGAGATGCCGCCGCTCAGGATCATGGGCCACTGGCCGCCGAGCCGGTAGCGGCTGACCGCGACGATCAGCTGCACGATGCCGGCCGTGATCGCCCAGACGCCCCAGACCCGCAGGACGGCGGGGATGCCCGACGTGACGGCGACCCCCAGGCCGATGGCGGTCGCGAGGCTCAAGGCCATGTTGAAGTACAGGCCCACCGTGGGGCGCGCGGCCTTCGAGGACCGGAAGTCGACCACGGCGGCCGCGACGTCGAACAGCGGGTAGAGCACGAGCAGCCCGATCGTGAGCGGGCTCAGGCTCCCGCCGACGGCGAACAGCAGGGCCGCCCAGACGACGGCGAAGCCGAACCGGACGAAGTACAGGTTCCGCAGCGCGGTCGCGGTGGCCGCGGCGGATGCTTCCACGGTGGTGGACATGGACGTTTCCTCTCGGATGGCGGCCGCGGGAATCGATCCGCGCGGCCATTTGTCTAGGTAGACTGACTAGTAACTCTACCGAGCGAGACAGTACACATCCAGGGCCGTCGGGCGCAAGGGGACGAGGAAAAGGGGACACGTATGATCGCGACCGTGCGCGGATCAATGTCAGACCGCCTGATCGAGGCGGCGAACGAGCTCTTCTACGCGCACGGCCTCCGCGCCGTGAGCGTGGACAAGGTGATCGAGCGCGCCGGCACCACGAAGGTGACCTTCTACCGGCACTTCCAGAGCAAGGACGACCTCGTGGTCGCCTACCTGGAGCACCGCGCGGCGCAGGAGCGCGACGGGGTCGACGCGGCCATCGCCCACGGCGACGGCGACGTGGACGCCACGCTGCGCCTGATGGCCGACCACACCGGCGCGATGGCCTGCGCGCCCGACTTCCGCGGGTGCCCGTTCATCAACGCCGCGGCGGAGTACCCCGATCCGGCCAGCCCCGTGCGCAAGATCGTCGACGAGCACCGCGCCTGGTGGGTGAGCGCGTTCGTGCGCCTCGTCGCCCCGCTCGGGCTCGCCGAGCCGGGCGCCGTCGCGGAGGACCTCATGCTGCTGCGCGACGGCGTCATGGTCGCCGGCTACCTCGGCGACCCGTCCCGGGTCGGGGCCTCGTTCCTGCGCAGCTGCCGGGCCGTCG
>NZ_KI911570.1:0-1988 GCF_000515355.1 Promicromonospora kroppenstedtii DSM 19349
GCGCGGCCTGCGCGCGGGCGGGTGCCGCGGCGTCGCTGCGCGACAGCTCCGCGATGCGGCGCTCGGCGGCGGCGACCTTCTGCCGGAGGCCCTCGTTCTCCTCCTGGACGTTGGTCAGCGTCCGCACGACCTCGTCGAGAAAGTCGTCGACCTCTTCGACGTCATAGCCCTCGCGGAACTTCGTCGCGGAGAACTTCTTGTTGAGGATGTCCTCTGCAGTAAGCAGTGCCATCGTGTCACCTCGAAAGTTGGAACGGAACGCTGAACTCGGACGTCGGCGCTAGCAAGCCGCGCGCCCTTCGCCGAAGCCCACGGTAGCGGACGACATCGGCGCGGGACACCGGGAGCACCCCCGGGCACGATTTCCTCACAGAGTGTGCCGGGTCACCCCAGGCCGTTTCCATGGGGAGGTCAATGTTTTCGCACACTTCGCCGTCGGCAGCTCGACCAGGCCTGCCGCGAACCGGCACACATTCACCACGTGGCCGGACGTGTCAGACCCTCGCCGCCCAGGCCCCGACCAGCTGCGAGAGGATCGAGACGCCGAAGAACAGGACGATGAAGGCCAGGTCGAGCTGCACCTGACCCAGTCGCAGCGGCGGGATCAGCCGGCGCAGGAACCGCAGAGGCGGGTCCGTCACCGTGTAGACCGCCTCGGCGATCACGAGCAGCACACCACGCGGCCTCCAGTCCCGGGCAAAGAACTGCACCCAGTCGAAGATGAGGCGGCCGATCAGGAACAGGATGAAGAGCCACAGCAGAAAGCCGATGAACTGCAGGATCAGATTCACAAGGCACAACCTAACGCGTCCGGCCCCTGGACCACACGAGCCACCACGAACATGCTTCCCGATTCACTCGTCCGCGCATCGGGGCCCGGGGACAGACGTGAGCGGAGGGCGTCCGCCGTAGCGACCGCCCTCCGCCCAGGTCTCGTGATGCCGGTGTTCAGCTCTGGTTGTAGAAGCCGCCACGGCCGTTCGGCTTCTCGGTGGCGACCTGCTCCTCGGCCGCGATCTCCACGTGCTCGGGAGAGAGCAGGAAGACCTTGTTGGTCACCCGCTCGATCGAGCCGTGCAGCCCGAAGATGAGGCCGGCGGAGAAGTCCACCAGGCGCTTGGCGTCGGCGTCGTCCATGTCGGAGAGGTTCATGATGACCGGGGTACCGGCGCGGAATGCCTCGCCGATGCTCCGGGCGTCGTTGTACGACCGCGGGTGCACGGTCGTGATGCGGCGCAGGTCCGAGGAAGACAGGGCCTCGCGGGGAACGCCGTCGCGGTGCAGCGGCGTGACCTGTGCGTGCCGGTGGTCCTCCACGTTTTCCTCCAGGCCCTCGTCGTACTCGTCGAGGTACTCCTGCTCGCCCTGATCGTCGGCGAGGCCCAGATACAGCATGGTCTTGCGAAGCGCTCCGGCCATCGCACACTCTCCGTTCGTCGCCTGCTGTGCGTCCTTCTGTCTGTGTCCAGCGGGCCCGTACAACAGGTCCGACCTTGACCTCTCGTCGAGGTCGCCTTGACAAAAGTAGCCCGGCGCAATCCGACCCGGAAGTGCGACACGCCGTGCCACGAACAACTTTGCCAAAGTTGTTCAGCGATTGCTCGCTAAAAACGACATCCGTGTGATTTCGCAGGTCAGGGCCATGTTATCGGCGTGTCGCGGAGTTGGCACAGATCGGCCACGGACGGTCAGAGAAGCGCCACGACGCCCGCCTGGCGGCCGGTCGTGACACCCGTCACGCTCGCCCGCCGGTGCGAGAACAGCTCCTTGTCCTCGAACGTGCAGCGTCCCAGGAGCGTCGCTTCGACGCCCCGGGCCGCGAGCTGGGCGACCACGCCCGCGGGCAGGTCGAGCCCTGGCGTACCGTCGTCGGTGGTCGCGAACGTCTCGGGCACGACGGCCGCCACCTCCTCACGCATCGCCGCCGGCACCTCGTAGCACCGCCCGCACACCGCGGGCCCGACGGCGGCGCGCACGTGCGCCGGGTC
>NZ_KI911570.1:2088-2780 GCF_000515355.1 Promicromonospora kroppenstedtii DSM 19349
CAGGGCGGCGGCGGCCAGGGCGTCGGCCACGATGTGCGTCGGCACGACGCCGCCCAGGTCGCCCAGCTGCTTCAGGTCGGCCAGGGTGCCCAGCTCCGCGGCGCTCTTGCGGCGGTCCGGGTCGTCGTGGGCGGCGTGGAAGGCACGGTCCACGAGCACGCCGTCGACCAGGCCGAGGTCCCCGGGGCTCGGGGTGCCCACCACGAAGCCGACGGCGCGGGCGCCCTCGACGACGTCGGCCTCGCGCACGAGGTCCTCCGTCGTCGGGTCCGCGACGTTGTAGACGCAGGCCACCTGGACGCGCTCGAAGATGCGGCCCTTGTCACGCGTGTACGACTCGAGCGAGCCGTGCCAGTCCAGGTGGTCGGCCGAGACGTTCAGGACGGCGCCCGCCTGCAGCGACATCGTGTGCGTGAAGTGGAGCTGGAAGCTCGACAGCTCCACCGCGACGACGTCGAGCAGGGGGTCCGAGGGCAGCCTCGACGAGCGACCGGCCGACGTTGCCGACGGCGGCCGTGCGCAGGCCCGCGGCCCGCAGGATGGCCGCGAGCATCTCGACGGTGGTCGTCTTGCCGTTGGACCCGGTGATGCCGAGCCACGGGGCCGGCGCGTCGGTGCCGAGCCGGTCGACCCGCAGGCGCCACGCGAGCTCGACCTCGCTCCACACGGGCACGCCCGCGGCCAGCGCCGCG
>NZ_KI911570.1:2880-4922 GCF_000515355.1 Promicromonospora kroppenstedtii DSM 19349
CAGCTCGTAGCCGCGCGCCGGCACGAGGTCGGCCTCCAGGCCGGTCGTGGTGCCGAGCGCGAGCACGCGTGCGCCGGGCTGGCGGCGCCGCACCTCGTCGGCCACCGCGAGCAGGGGGTTGACGTGACCGGCGGTCCCGCCTCCGGCGAGCACCACCGACACAGCTGCTGAGCTCATCATCACCTTCTGGTCGTCGCCCGGTACCCGGGCGAATCGATCGCACGCCGGCCCGCTGTGGAGGATCTGGCCACAGATCGAACCGCCGTGCACATTTCTACCGTCTCCGGACCGCGCCGCCCAGCACGGCCAGTGACTTGCGGACGACGCTACCGCGTGCAGCGAGGGCCTTGGCAGCCCCCGGTTCCGTCCGGGCGAAGGATATGACCATCCCGAGCGCGGCCATCGTGGTGATCAGGGCCGAACCACCCGCGGACACCAGCGGGAGGGGCACCCCGATCACCGGGAGCACCCCGATCACCACGCCGATGTTCACGAACGCCTGGCCCACGATCCAGCAGCCGACGGCGGCCGTGGTCACCTTGACGAACGGGTCCTTGTGCCGCTGGATCACGCGGCTCATCGCCAGGCCGAGCACCGCGAACAGCGCGAGCACCAGCACCGTGCCGAACAGGCCGAGCTCCTCGCCGATCACGGCGAAGATGAAGTCGTTGTGCGCCTCGGGCAGGTAGTTCCACTTCTCGCGGCTGCCGCCCAGGCCGACGCCCCACAGCCCACCGGTGCCCAGCCCGAACAGGCCGTGCAGGGACTGGTAGCACTCCGAGGCGGCGTCGCACTCCGCGCCGTAGGTCGCGATGATGCGCCGCAGCCGGTCCCCCGAGCCCTGCTGGAGGATGAACACGTAGCCGACGACGAAGGCCGCGATCGCGCTGCCGAGCCCCATGAGCGACAGCGGCACGCCCGCCACCAGGAACGCGCCCGCGACGAGCAGGCCGATCACGAGCGCCGTACCGAGGTCGCCCCCGCCGAGCACCAGGCCCATCACCACGACCGCCCCGGGCACCGCGGGCAGGATCGCGTGCGACCAGCTGCCCAGCAGCGCCTGCTTGCGGCCCAGCACGGTGCCGAGCCAGACGGCGAGCGCGAGCTTGGCCAGCTCGGAGGGCTGGAAGCGCACGGGCCCGAACGACAGCCAGTTCTGCTGGCCGTTGGTGACCTCACCCATGAAGATGACGGCTACCAGCAGCACCAGCGCCACCAGGAGCGCCGGGAGCGCGAGCCGTTTGTACCAGCGGATGGGCAGGTGGGCGGCGAGCAGCAGCACGGGTAGGCCCATCAGCGCGTACTGCGCCTGGACCAGGAACGCCGCGTAGGGCGACTGCCCCTCCGCGATGGAGGTGACCGTCGAGCTGGACAGCACCATGATCAGGCCGATCACCGTCAGCAGCCCCGTGGTGCCCACCAGCAGGTAGTAGCTGGTCACCGTCGAGTTCCACTCGCCCAGCCACGGGCGGTCGGGCGCCTTGCGGCCCGTGGTCGTCGTGGCCATCCCCTGCCCCTCCCGCGCTCAGCGCGTGGTGGTCAGGTCACGCACCACGCGGACGAACTCCTCGCCGCGGTGGGCGTACGAGGTGAACTGGTCCTGCGACGCGCCCGCCGGGGCCAGCAGCACGGTGTCCCCCGGCTGGGCGAGGTCCCGCGCCGCCATCACCGCCCGGCGCATCACGGTCTCAGTGTCACCGGGATCGATCACCACAACAGGGATCTTGGGCGCGTGTCGGGCCAGCGTGTCGGCCAGCGGGCGGGGCTCGGCGCCGATCACCACGGCGGCGCGCATGCGGTCCGCGCGGGAGGAGACCAGGTCGTCGAAGGTGGCGCCCTTGGCCAGCCCGCCCGCGATCCACACCACGGTGCCGTGCGCGAAACCGGCCAGCGAGGCGGCCGCGGAGTGCGCGTTCGTCGCCTTGGAGTCGTTGACGTAGGTGACGCCGCCCGCCTCCGCGACGCGCTGGATGCGGTGCTCGCCCGGGCCGAAGGACCGCAGCCCGTCGCGGACGGCGGACGCGGGCACGCCGTGCGCGCGC
>NZ_KI911571.1:0-2028 GCF_000515355.1 Promicromonospora kroppenstedtii DSM 19349
ACCGGGACGTGCTGCGCTCGGCGGCCCGGGCCGTCGCCGCCGCGCAGGGCCTGGGCGACCCCGGCTGGGGTCCCGGCCGGTCCGACGTCGACGGGATGCTGGACGGCTGGATCTGGGGCGGTGGGGAGGACCACAGCCTGCTGGCCACGTTCCCGCCGGACGCGGAGCTCCCGACGGGCTGGACCGCTGTGGGCCGGGTGCTGGAGGCAGCGCTGGACGGCGGGACGCCGGCTGGTGCTGCGGCGGCCGTCACGATCGGCGGCGAGGCCCCCGACGTCGGCCAGGGGTGGGACCACTTCCGGTCGTGAGCCGCGCCATGGGCGCGCCCTGCGCTCGGCACGTCGCACTGAGACTCGGCACGTCGCACTGAGGCGCGGCAGGTCGCACTGAGACTCGGCACTTGGCATCGAGGTCGGCACAGGCCTGGACCGATCTCGATGCCAACTGCCGAGTCTGCGGTGCAAACTGCCGACGACCCTGCGACGACCCTGCGACGACCCTGCGACGACCCTGCCGACGTCGTGGTGCAGACTGCCGCCCCCGGGGCTCCAGGAGGCAGGCTCCAGGAGGCGCCGGGTGTTCAGCGCTTGCGGAAGCGGAGCTGGGTGAGCGGGCGGCCGCCGATCTCGTCGATGCGCTCGGTGCCGTCGTGCTGGAACCCGTGCCGCCTGTAGAAGTGCTGCGCGCGGTCGTTGCCCTCCAGGATCCAGAGGGTCACCGACCCGGAGCTCAGGCCGTCGAGCACAGTGCGCATCAGGTCGCGGGCCACGCCGCTGCCCCAGGCGCGTGGGTGCAGGTAGATGGCGTAGATCTCCAGGTCGCCCGGCTCGGCGTCCTCGTCGCGGCACGGCCCCACGCTGGTGAACCCGACCGGCCCGCTCTCGTCCTCCGCGAGGAGGACCGTGGTATCGCGCGCGTTCACCGCCGCTCGCCACTGCTCGGCCCGGTCGCTGATGTCGAGCGAGGCCAGGTAGGAGTCGGGCAGGATCTCGGAGTAAGCACCACGCCAAGAGGCGATGTCGACACGAGCGATAGCTTGAGCGTCGTTCGTCGTTGCTGGGCGGATGGTCACGTCTTCCGGTGCCATCATGACCTTACCTTTTCACCGCGGGGTGCTGGGCGCAACCACTTCTTTGGTTCCGGATGAAGGTTCCGGAAAGCCGAAGACGCCCACCGGTGGACCGGCGGGCGTCTTCGTTCAAGCTTGGTGCGGGTCGCGTCAGCGACCCGGCTGCGGCAGCGTCAGGCCGAGACCTTGCGCGTGACCTTGCCGGCCTTGAGGCAGGAGGTGCACACGTTGACGCGCTTGGGAGTCCCAGCCACGATCGCGCGAACGCGCTGGATGTTCGGGTTCCAGCGGCGCTTGGTGCGGATGTGGGAGTGCGAAACGCTGTGCCCGAAGCCCGGGCCCTTGCCGCAGACGTCGCAGTTGGCAGCCACGGTGTCTCCTGAATGTCGTGCACGCCTGTGCAGAACGACAGCACGACGTGATGGTGGTCTAAAGGGGAACGCCTGGACGCTTTCGGAGCAATCAACGCTTCTTGGCGTTCCAGGCAACTTCGACAGAGTACCTGATCGCAGCCCACCCCCTCAAACCGTAGCCGCGGGGTGGTGCGTCACACCGGACCTGTGGACGGCCGCACGCGAGCGTCCCACGCGCTGGGTACGGTGGGATCCGTCCGAGCGGGTGCCCGGGCAGGCCGGTCGTTCGTGGAACGGGCGCCCGCGACAGCGGGCCCGTGACACCAGGTGCAGGAGGACAGAACGTGACCGACGTCCACAGCGGCAGCCGGACGGCTGACTCGGGTCCCCAGTCGTACCCGGAGGCCGTCGGGCTCGACGACCCGGGTCTCGTCCGGGTCTGGACCCAGGGCGCGACGGCGGCTCTGCGGCGCGAGCGCGGCGCGATCGACCGCGTCAACGTCTTCCCCGTGGCCGACGCCGACACCGGCACCAACCTGTACCTGACCCTCCGCGAGGGTGACCGGGCGGTCGCCGCCGCACCCGCGGACGCCACAGGACCGCAGC
>NZ_KI911571.1:2128-6063 GCF_000515355.1 Promicromonospora kroppenstedtii DSM 19349
CCCTCGGCCTGACCGGGGTGCGCGTCACGGCCGAGACCGCCGAGCGGTTCTCGGCCTCGCTGGCGACCCGGGCGTCCGGGCCCGCCACGGGTGCGGGGTCCGGCGTCCGCGCGCCCGGGCTGGACCTCGTCTTCCTCGACCCGCCGTACGATCTCGCCGAGGACGTGCTCGCCCTCGTCCTGACGCACCTGGCCACGCCGGGCGTGCTGGCCGACGGCGCCGTCGTCGTCGTCGAGCGGTCCACGCGCACCCCGGAGCCCGCCTGGCCTGCCGGCCTGGCCCCGTTCGCGCGCAAGGACTACGGCGAGACGGCGGTCTACTACGCCGAGCCGTCCGACACACCGCCGTCGGATAGCGTGGGCGCGTGACCACAGTCGTCTGCCCCGGGTCGTTCGACCCCATCACGCTCGGCCACCTCGACGTGGTCCGCCGTGCCGCCTCGATGTTCGACGACGTGGTCGTCGGCGTCGCGAAGAACCCCGGCAAGTCGGGCCTGCTGGACCTGGAGACGCGCGCCGGCCTGGTGCGCGCAGCCCTGGAGTCATCGGGCGAGCCGGGCCTGGCCCGGGTGCGGGTCGCCGTGGTGCCGGGGCTGCTGGTGGACTTCTGCCGCGAGATCGGCGCGGTCGGCGTCGTCAAGGGCCTGCGCGGCGGCGGCGACTTCGACGCCGAGCAGCCGATGGCGCTCATGAACCGGCACCTGTCGGGCGTCGAGACGATCTTCCTGCCGGGGGACCAGCGCTACGCGCACGTCGCGTCGTCCCTGGTCAAGGACATCGTGCGGCACGGCGGCCCGGTCGACGACCTGGTCCCGGCGGGCGTGCCGGAGGTGTTGCGGGCCGCGCTGGGGCAGCCCGCCGCGGGCTCGTGAGGCCTCTCACTCGGCACGGGCGCGCGTAACGCCCGTTCCATGTCGTAGGATTGCTTTTTGGTCCCTGGCGTGACGTCGTGCGCCGGTCCAACCCCCTTCATCGTCCGATCGGACGCTGTCCTTTTCCTGCCCTCATCGGAGCCCGTCATTTCCCGCGAACCGAACTCGCCGCTCGTGCTCGACACGCACGAGCTCTCTCGGCGTGCCGGATCGATGCGCACGCACAGCGCGACCGTGCAGGCGCCGTCGGACCTCGGTACCGCCGTGATCGGTATCCCGGAGGGCTCTGACCTGGAGCTGGACCTGCGGCTCGAGTCCGTGATGGAGGGAGTGCTGGTCTCCGGCACGGTCCGCGGCATCGCCAAGGGCGAGTGCAGCCGCTGCCTCGACGACATCTCCCGTGAGCTCACGGTCGACGTCACCGAGCTGTTCGCGTACCCCGAGCGCGCCGCTGCGTCGGCCGAGGCGGGGGACACGGACGTGGAGGACGAGGAGTCCGTCCTCGAGGACGACATGGCCGACCTGGAGCCCTCGCTTCGGGATTCGGTCGTGACTGCACTACCATTTCAACCGTTGTGCCGGGAGGACTGCCCTGGCCTGTGCTCCGAGTGCGGAGCGCGCCTGGCAGACGACCCCGGTCATCACCATGACGTTGTCGACCCTCGCTGGTCGGCGCTACAGAGCATGCTCGAATCTACGAGCGTGTCGGACGAGACGAAAGAGAGCTAGCCGTGGCTGTTCCGAAGCGCAAGATGTCGCGCAGCAACACCCGTGCGCGTCGCTCGCAGTGGAAGACCACCGCAGCGACCCTCACGACCTGCCCGCAGTGCCAGGCCAACAAGCTGCCGCACACGGCGTGCCCGACGTGCGGCACCTACAAGGGCCGCACGTACCGCGACGCCCTGAAGACCGTTCACGCGGGCTGACGTGGCCAAGGGCGGGACGTCGCCGGCAAGGCCGGAACCTACCGCGCTGCTCGAGAAGCTCGGGGTCCATCTGGACCCCGAGCTTCTTGTGCTGGCACTGACCCACCGGTCGTTCGCGCACGAGGCCGGGGGCATCCCCACCAACGAGCGCCTGGAGTTCCTGGGCGACACCGTGCTGGGGCTCGTGGTCACGGAGGCGCTGTACCGGCGTCACCCGGACCAGTCGGAGGGCGACCTGGCGCGCATGCGCGCCGCGACGGTGTCGCAGCGCGCCCTCGCTGCGGTGGCGCGGAACCTCGGCCTGGGCAAGTACGTGCTGCTCGGCAAGGGTGAGATCCGCACGCGCGGCTTCGAGAAGGACTCGATCCTGTCCGACACGGTCGAGGCCCTGATCGGCGCGACGTACCTGTCGCACGGCCTGGAGACCTCGCGCGAGCTGGTGCACCGGCTGGTGGACTCGACGCTCGACGTCGCCGCCGGGCTGGGCGCCGGCCTGGACTGGAAGACCTCCCTGCAGGAGGCCTCCGCCGAGCGCGGCCTCGGTTCGCCGGACTACATCGCCACGTTCGAGGGCCCGGAGCACGCGCGCGTGTTCCACTCCACCGTCGTGATCGACGGCGTCACCTACGGGTCCGGCTCCGGCACGGCGAAGAAGCACGCCGAGCAGGGCGCCGCCGAGGAGACCTACCGGGCCCTGCTGGAGAAGTTCCCGCTGCCCGGCGCAGACGCCGACGGCAAGGCCGTCGACGACAAGTCGGCCGCGGACAAGCAGGCCGACGGCAGGTCCACCGCGAGCAAGGCGCCGGCCGCCGGTGCCTGAGCTGCCCGAGGTCGAGACCGTCCGCGGCGGTCTCGACCGCCTGGTCGTCGGCGCGACGGTACGCGACGTCGAGGTCTTCCGCGAGTACAGCGTCCGCAGGCACGACGGCGGACCGGATTCCTTCCGCGACCAGCTCGCCGGACGGCGGCTGGCGGCTGCCGTGCGCCGCGGCAAGTTCCTCTGGCTGCCGCTGACGGAGCCCGGCCCGCAGCCTGGGCCCAACCCTCCGGTCGAGCCCAAAGTGCCTGTTGAGCCCACAGCGAGTGTTGAGCCCGCAGCGCCTGTCGAGCCCTCAGCGCTGGCCGAGACCCGCCCCGCCGCCGCGCTGCTCGCCCACCTCGGGATGTCGGGCCAGCTCCTGGTGCGCGGCGCGACGGCGAACGAGGTTCCGGCGCGGTCCGCGCCGGAACCCACCGGCTCGGCACTGGACGCATCGACCCAGGCCGCACCGGCACCTGCCGTGGACCCGGCGATCGCGGTCGACGCGGTGACCGACGATCAAGCCGCGCCGACCCCGACCCCGTACGGGGCCGCGAGCCCCGAGGACGACTGGAAGCACCCGCACCTGCGGGTTCGCCTGCACCTGGACGACGCGCCGTCGGGCGCGCAGTACCTCGACTTCGTGGACCAGCGCACGTTCGGGCACCTCAGCGTCCAGGACCTCGTGCCCGACGGTACGAGCGCGACCGTCCCCGCCGGGTACGGCTCCGACCTGCCCGTGCTGCCCGAGCCCGTGGCGCACATCGCCCGCGACCTGCTCGACCCGAACCTGGACCTGGACGCCCTGGTGAGCCGGGTCCGTCGTCGGCGGACGCAGGTCAAGCGCGCCCTGCTGGACCAGACAGTGGTGTCCGGCGTGGGCAACATCTACGCCGACGAGGCGCTGTGGCGGGCACAGGTGCACTGGGCCCGGGCCACGGACAAGCTCAGGGCGGTGGACGTGCGCCGCGTGCTGGACTCGGCGGCCGAGGTGATGCGCGAGGCGCTGGTCCAGGGCGGCACGAGCTTCGACGAGCTGTACGTCAACGTGAACGGGCAGTCGGGCTACTTCGACCGGTCGCTCGCCGTGTACGGGCGGGAGAACGAGGAGTGCCGCCGCTGCGGCACGCTGGTGCGCCGGGACGCGTTCATGAACCGGTCGTCGTTCAGCTGCCCGGTCTGCCAGCCCCGCCCGCGCGGCCTCTGACCCCCCGCACCTCCCGTTGAGTGCTGGCCATTTGTTGCTTCCGAGCTCCCGGAACAACAAATAGCCAGCACTCAACAGGAGGGGAGGGCGGGTCAGCGGCCGGCCACGTTGCGCAGCTCGCCGCCCGCGCGC
>NZ_KI911571.1:6163-7936 GCF_000515355.1 Promicromonospora kroppenstedtii DSM 19349
CGTCGGGCCGCAGCGCCGCCAGCGGGCTCACCCGGACCACGCGCCGGGTCGGCAGCCACGACGCGAGCAGCGTCACCACCAGGCCCACGGCGAACCCGCCCAGCAGCCACCAGACCGGCAGCCGGTCGGGAGCACCCAGAGGGCTGTTCCGGGCGACCGCCCCGGCCAGCGCGATCAGGCCGTAGCCGAGCCCGATCCCGGCGCCGACCCCGCCCAGCGAGGCGAGCACGCCGACGACGACGGCCTCCCGGCGCACCGATCCCAGGACCTGCCGCCGCGTGGCGCCCACGCAGCGCAGCAGAGCGAAGTCACGCACGCGCTGGGCGAAGAGGATCGCGAACGTGTTGGTGATGACCAGGACCGAGACGATCCCGGCGATCCCGGCGAACACCAGCAGGAGCAGCGCCATGGTGTTCACGTTGTTGGTGTGCTGGGCCATGCTCGTGGCGACGAGTTCCTGGGGCGTGAGCGCGACCGCGCCGTCGGGCAGCCGGCCGGGGTCGCCGACGACCACCGCCCGGTCCAGCAGCAGCGTGTCGTCGTCGCGCCAGTGCAGCAGCTGGTCGAACGTGATGTACACCGAGGCCTGGCCCAGGTTGGCCGACGCCGCGCCGATCCCGACCACCCGCAGGTCGACCGCGTCGCCGCCCGCGCCGAGCGTGACCGTGTCGCCGACGGCGATCGCCATCTCCTGCGCGGTCCAGGCGTCCACCACGGCCTCCCCCTCGCGCTCGGGGAAGCGGCCCGAGTCCAGGGTCTGCCAGCGCAGCCGCGGCAGGTCGGCGATCGACCCGACGAACTTGCCGGCGGCCTGCTCGTCGCCCGCCCGCAGCGGCAGGGTGGCGCTGCCGAGCACCGCCACCTCGTCCCCGTGCTGGGCGGCGTAGGTGATGGCGTTCTGCGTGCCCAGGTTGGTGACGACGTGATCGGCGCCGGCGAACGGGGCGCCCGCGCCCGCCATGATGCGGTTCTGGGCCCCCGTCGTGAGCACGCCGACGGCCACCACGAACCCGACCGCGACGACGACGGCGGTCCCCGCCGCGACGTACCGCCGCAGGTGCCGCCGCAACGAGGCGAGAAGGACGGTACGCATCAGGCGATCAGCCCGTCCTGCACGGTGACGACGTCGTCGGCGTACGCCGCGGCATCCGGCTCGTGCGTGACCATGACGACCGTCTGACCGAGCTCGCCGGCCGACCGCCGCAGGTGGTCCAGCACCTCCGCCGACGTGGTGCTGTCCAGGTTTCCCGTGGGCTCGTCGGCGAACAGCAGGCTCGGGGAGGTGATCAGGGCGCGCGCGATCGCGATCCGCTGCTGCTGCCCGCCGGACAGCTCCGCCGGGAGGTGGTCCAGCCGGTCCGCGACGCCCAGCGATTCCGCCAGCTCGTGCGCGCGCTCGCGGGCGGCGTCGTCGAGCCGGGGGTCGCCCAGCTCCAGGGGGAGGAGGATGTTCTGCCGTGCCGTGAGCATCGGCAACAGGTTGAACGACTGGAACACGAACCCGATGTGCTCCCGGCGGAAGACCGTCAGGGCGTCGTCGCCGAGGGAGCCGAGGTCCGTGCCGTCGACGACGACCGTCCCGCCGCTCGGCTGGTCGAGCCCCGCCAGGCAGTGCATCAGCGTGGACTTGCCCGACCCGCTCGGTCCCATGATCGCCGTGAACCGGCCGCCCGGGACGTCGAGGTCGACGCCGCGCAGGGCGTGCACCTGGGCCGCGCCACGGCCGTACGTCTTGGTCAGGCCGCGGGCGCTCGCGGCCGGGGGCCGGCCGCC
>NZ_KI911571.1:8036-9881 GCF_000515355.1 Promicromonospora kroppenstedtii DSM 19349
CCGGGTGTGCCGGCGGGCTGGGGCGTGGGTCGGCCGGGGCCGGCCTGGGCGGCGTCCCGCCGGGTGGCGGTCGCTGGTGCGCGTCTGCTGGTGGACATGCGCCCAGCCAAGGCAGCGGGCGGTTGCCGGGGTGTATGCGGATTTCGATACGCCCGCGATATACCCCGCCTCCGTAGCATCGAGGGTATGCGCGTGCTGATCGTCGAGGACGAACCCGAGCTGGCGGACGGCATCCGCGCGGGCCTGCGCCTGGAGGCGATCGCCGCCGACGTCGCGGGCGACGGACACACGGCCCTGGAGCTGCTGAGCGTCAACGCGTACGACATCGCCGTCCTCGACCGCGACATCCCCGGGCCGTCGGGCGACGAGATCGCCCGGGGCCTGGTCGCGTCCGGCAGCGGCATGCCGATCCTCATGCTCACCGCCGCCGACCGGCTCGACGACAAGGCGTCGGGGTTCGAGCTGGGCGCCGACGACTACCTCACCAAGCCGTTCGAGCTGCGCGAGCTCGTGCTGCGGCTCCGGGCGCTCGACCGCCGCCGGGCCCACCACCGCCCGCCGGTGCGCGAGATCGCGGGCCTGCGCGTGGACCCGTTCCGGCGCGAGGTCTACCGCGACGGCCGGTACGTGCCGGTGACCCGCAAGCAGTTCGCCGTCCTGGAGGTGCTCGTGGCGGCCGACGGCGGCGTCGTGAGCGCCGAGGACCTGCTGGAGCGGGCCTGGGACGAGAACGCCGACCCCTTCACCAACGCGGTGCGCATCACGGTGTCGGCGCTGCGCAAGCGGCTCGGTGAACCCTGGGTGATCGCCACGGTGCCGGGCGTGGGCTACCGGATCGACGTGCCGGCCCCCGCGGAAGCCGGCCGTGGATAGGGCGCCCGGCCTGAGCGTCCGCCTCAAGCTCACGCTGAGCTACACGGGGTTCCTCATGCTGGCGGGCACGCTCGTGCTCGCCGTGGTGTGGCTGTTCCTGCTGCGGTACTCGCCCCGGGACGGGATCGACACCCTGCGCGAGCTCCTCAACCCCGGGGTGTTCATCGGCGGGTGGGGACCGCGGGTGTTCCTGCCGGCCGCCACGCTGGTGATGGCGTTCCTGCTGGTGTTCGGCCTGGTGGGCGGCTGGTTCCTCGCGGGCCGCATGCTCGCCCCGCTGGCGCAGATCACCGACGCCACCCGCCGGGCCTCGGGCGGGTCGCTCGCGCACCGGATCCGCCTGCCCGGCCGTCGTGACGAGTTCCGTGAGCTGGCCGACTCCTTCGACGCCATGCTCGCGCGGCTCGAGGCGCACGTCGCCGAGCAGCGCCGGTTCGCGGCCAACGCCTCCCACGAGCTGCGCACCCCGCTCGCGATCGCCCAGACGTTCCTCGAGGTGGCCCGCAAGGACCCGGACGGCGCCACCGGCGAGCTCGTCGAGCGGCTGCACTCCGTCAACTCCCGCGCGATCGACCTCACCGAGGCGCTGCTCGTGCTCAGCCGCGCCGACCAGCGCTCCTTCACCCCGGAGCACGTCGACCTCTCGCTCCTGGCGGAGGAGGCCACCGAGACGCTCCTGCCGCTCGCCGGGCGACGCGGCGTCACGATCGAGACCACGGGCGACGTCACCCCGGCCACCGGCTCGCCGGCGCTCCTGCTGCAGCTGACGACGAACCTCGTGCACAACGCGATCGTCCACAACCTGCCCGACGGCGCCGCCGAGCCCGGCACCGTGCACGTCCACACCGACACCGGGCCCGGCGGCGCGACCCTCGTCGTCGAGAACACGGGGGAGCGGCTCACCGAGGGGCTGGTCGCCACGCTCGCCGAGCCGTTCCAGCGCGGCACCGAACGCGCCCGCGCGGCCCGGTC
>NZ_KI911571.1:9981-13704 GCF_000515355.1 Promicromonospora kroppenstedtii DSM 19349
CACGACCGCCCGGCGCAGCTCGGCGATGGTGCGGGCGGCCGCGCGCAGCGCGTACCGCTCCTGTGCCCAGGCGACGACGGCGCGCCCGGCCACCACCACCGCGAGTCCGGCGAAGGGCCACACCAGATCGTGCGCGGAGACGCGGTCCCCGCGTACGACCGGGGTCAGCAGCGCGGCGATCAGGAGCGCCTGCGCCACGATCAGCGCGGCGGAGGCCACGCCGAGGCCGACCGTGAGCGCCACGTACCAGCGGGCCGCGTGCACGTGGCGCAGCAGGCGAGGGTCGAGCGGTTTCATGACGAGATGGTCCCGTAGCCGGACGACGTCCGGGTCAGAACGCCGACTCCTTGATCTTCTTCCAGGTCAGGCCGGCAGGGGCGGGGATGTGGTCCACCGTGAGCCGACGCCGGAAGACCCAGTAGGTCCAGCCCTGGTACAGGATCACCAGGGGCGTGAGGAACACGGCGACCCAGGTCATGATGGTCAGGGTGTACGGGGTCGAGGACGCCTCGGCGATGGTCAGCGAGTTGCCGCCGTCCAGGCCCGGCATGACGTCGGGGTACATGGAGCCGAAGATCAGCACGACCGCCGCGACGATGGTCACGGCCGAGAGGCCGAAGGCCCACCCCTCACGTCCGGCGCGGTTGGTCAGCGCGACGCCGACCAGACCCACAGCGGCGACCACGACGACCGCCCAGGTCCAGGTCACGGAGAACGCGAGCTGTGCCCAGACCGCCCAGCCACCGGCGACGAGCACGGCCACCACCGCCAGCACACCGGCGAACCGCCGGGCCCTGGCGCGGATCTCGCCGTCGGTCTTGAGCGCCACGAAGACGGAGCCGTGCAGCAGGAACAGAACGAGCGTCGTGGCTCCGCCGAGCAGCGCGAACGGGTTGAGCAGCGCCCAGAAGCCGCCCACGTACTGGTGCGCCTCGTCGAGCTGGACGCCGCGGACCAGGTTGGCGAACGCCACGCCCCAGAGCACGGCGGGCACCCAGGAGCCCACCTGGATCGCGATGTCGCAGCGGCGCGCCCACACGGCGTCGGCGATCTTGCCGCGGTACTCGAAGGCGACCCCGCGCACGATCAGGGCCACGAGAATGAGCAGCAGCGGGAGGTAGAAGCCGGAGAACAGGGTGGCGTACCACTCGGGGAAGGCGGCGAAGGTGGCGCCGCCCGCGGTGATCAGCCATACCTCGTTGCCGTCCCAGAGCGGCCCGATGCTGTTCACCAGCACGCGCCGCTCTTTCTCCCGGTGCGCGGCGTTGCCACGGGGGAGCAGGGACATCAGCATCCCGACGCCGAAGTCGAACCCCTCGAGCACGAGGTACCCGGTCCACAGGATCGCGATGATGAAGAACCACACGAGTGCGAGGTCCACGGTCACTTCCTTGTCTTCGAAAGGCTGGTCTTCGAAAGGCTGGTCATCGAACGGCTGGTCTGCATGAGACCGGTCTGCATGGGGCTGGTCCTCGTGAGGCGGAGCCTGCGCATCAGTAGGCGAACGAGAGGGGCCGGTCGGACTCGTCCCCGGCCGCCTCGGGCGACTCGTCGCGGACGGTCCTGGGCACGCCCTCGATCGCGTACCGGTGCATGAGCCGGTACCAGACGACGGCCAGCGCGCCGTAGACCAGGGTGAACACGATCATCGAGGTGAGCACCATGCCCGGGCTCACCACCTCGGAGACGCCGTTCATGGTGAGCAGCCGGATCTGGTCGATCCCCGTGGGGTTCGGGGCGACGACCCACGGCTGGCGGCCCATCTCGGTGAAGATCCAGCCGAACGACGACGCGAGGAACGGCGTCGGGATCGCGGCGATGCCGATCCGGGCGAGCCACTTGTTGTCGCTGACCCGGCCGCCGCGCGTGAACCAGAGGGCGGCCAGGGCGAGCAGCGCGGACCCGGCGGCGAACCCGATCATGAGCCGGAAGCTCCAGTAGGTGACGGCGAGGTTCGGTGTGTAAGAGATCTCGTTGCCGGCCTCGTCGGTGGCGCCGAACTTCTCCGAGTACTGCTCCTGCACGTCGTTGACGCCGGGCAGGAAGCTCTCCGGGCCGGAGAAGTGTCCGGTGCCGAGGTAGCTGGCCAGGCCGGGCACCTCCAGGACGTGTCGCACGCCCTCGCAGGAGTTGGAGAGGTCGCCGATCGTCAGGATCGAGAAGTTCGCTGCCTCCTCGCCGTCGCACAACGCCTCGGCGGACGCCATCTTGCCCGGCTGCTGCTCGAACATGAGCTTGCCCTGGACGTCGCCCGACAGTGCGACGCCGACGCCGGCGACCAGCATGACGACCGTGCCGAGGATCACGGCGGGGCGGTACACGTTGCGGGCGAGCTCGACGGACTCGGGCTGCTTGGTCCGGGCCAGGCGCACCATCCACCAGGCGGCGATGCCGGCCACGAACGTCCCGGCGGTCAGGAAGGCCGCGGCGACGGCGTGGGGGAAGGCCGCCCAGAGCGTGTTGTTGCCCAGGATCGCCCAGATGGACTCCATCTCGGCGCGACCCGTCTCGGGGTTGTACCGGGCGCCGACGGGGTGCTGCATCCAGGAGTTGGCGGCCAGGATGAAGAAGGCCGACAGGTTCACCGCGACGGCCACGGCCCAGATGCAGGCCAGGTGCACCTTCTTGTTCACCCGGTCCCAGCCGAAGATCCAGACGCCGAGGAAGACCGACTCCACGAAGAACGCGGCGAGGGCCTCCATGGCCAGCGGGGCGCCGAACACGTCGCCGACGAACCGCGAGTACTCGCTCCAGTTCATGCCGAACTGGAACTCCTGCACGATCCCGGTCACGACGCCGAGCGCGAAGTTGATCAGGAAGAGCTTGCCGAAGAACTTGGTCAGCCTCAGCCACCGCTCGTTCCCGGTCCGGACCCAGGCGGTCTGCATGATCGCCACGAGGGGCGCCAGGCCGATCGTGAGGGGGACGAAGATGAAGTGATAGACGGTGGTGATGCCGAACTGCCAGCGTGCCAGGTCGAGAGCTTCCACTCCGGGCTCCTGTGGTTTCTCCGAACGGCTCTGTCCCTTTGGACGCTAGGCCTGATCTGCCAGGTCCGCGCGTTGCCGCGGGGTGGATCCGTCGCTTGTGAATGTCTTCACAAGGCACTGTACACGCACTCGGGGTGCCGTTCGGCGCGTTGTTGTCCGCGCCTTCAGCAGGGGCGATGCGGAAGGGGTCTCCTGTGCGATACTGGTCGAACCCGCGTAGGCCCACATCCCTGCGCGGCCTGCAGAGTCCAACACTGCCCGCGATCCGCACGCGGTGCCGCTGTCACGCAGAACGTGGCCGCAGGCGTCCGCGAAGATCGTAGGAACGGGGCCGCAGCCGAGACTTCCGTCCAGATGTGTCGCTTCGCCGCGATGCATCCACCGGACGACCGACCGCCTGGCGGTCCGCGTGGTGTGGGGCGGGCGCCGGGCTACAGGAGCACCCAACGTGACGCCTTCCAGCACCACCGGTTCGACCATCGGGTCACAGGATGATCACGACGCACCTGAGGCGAACGCCCAGGTCAACACTGGTGGGGAGGCCCCAGCGGACGCGACGTCCACCAAGCGCCCGCGTCGCCGCGCCACCCGGTCCGTCGTCTCGACGGCCAAGCACGTCGAGCCCATCGTCGTCGGCTCGTCCGACACCCCCGCGACCCCGGCCGAGGGTCAGCCCGTGACCACGGGCGGCACCGCCGCCGTCGCCACGCCGACCACGCCCGCGGCCGGTGAG
>NZ_KI911571.1:13804-17040 GCF_000515355.1 Promicromonospora kroppenstedtii DSM 19349
GACACACCGCTCGTCGGCGAGGATCTGCCCGACGGCGAGGACCGGCCCGCCGCCGGTGACCTCCTGCCGCCGGGCAGGCTCGTGGTCGACGTCGGCGGTGCGCTCGTGGGGACGGTCGCCTGGTACTGGGAGTCCCGCGAGACGGAGTGGGCGCGCATGGGCGTCACCGTGTACGACCCGGCGGTGCGTGGCCGGGGGATCGGGCGCACTGCGCTGGCGCTGTGGACGTCGTTCCTGTTCGAGAGCACGCCCTGGGTGCGGCTCGACTTCGCCACGTGGTCGGGCAACGACGCGATGCTCGGCGTGGGCAAGGCGCTGGGCTTCACGGAGGAGGCGCGGTTCCGGCAGGCCCGGATGGTCGACGGCGTGCGCTACGACTCGGTGGTGATGGGCGTGCTGCGGGACGAGTGGCGCGACCCGGCACGCCGTCAGTCGTTCCGCGGCAGCCTCTCGTAGAATTCCGCGATCGTCCGCGAGAAGAGCTCGGGGAACTGGACGTTCCAGGGGTGGCCCGCACGCGGGACGATCCGCAGCTCCGCGTGCGGGATCCTGGCGGCCAGCTCGCGCGCCGCCGGGATGTTGGCGACGTCGCGGCTGCCGCACAGGACGAGCGTCGGCGCCTGGATGGTCGGCAGCCCGGCCCGGAAGTCCGCGTCCGCGACCACGCGCAGGGCGCCGAGCCACTGCGCCCTGGTCAGGCCCATGCCGGTGGCGGTGCGCTCCGGCAGCATGCGCACGATCGTGCGCTGGATCAGCATCAGGGCGGGGTGGGGTCGCACCTGGCTGCCCGACAGGACGAGTGACGCCACCCGGTCGGGGAAGTCGAGCGCGAACCGGGTGGCGGTCATCGCGCCGAGCGACAGGCCGCAGACGTGCGCCCGCTCGATGCCTCGCTCGTCGAGCAGGTCGCGCAGCCCGCGGGCGGCGCCGGCCAGCGTGAACTCACCGGGGGTGGCAGCCCGGTCGAGGCCCGGGATGTCGGGGGCCAGCCCCGTCAGCCCGGCGGGCAGCGCGCCCAGCTGGGCGGCCCACGGGTCCTTGCCGGCACCCAGCCCCGGCAGGAACAGCACGGTCTCGACGTCGGTGGTCATGCCGACGAACGTAACCGAATGCTTGACTGGCGCCTATGAAAGACGGTCTGGGCGCCGGGCGCCTCGAGGTGATCGCCGGTCCGATGTTCGCCGGCAAGTCAGAGGAGCTGCTGCGCCGGGTGCGACGGGCCCGGATCGCGCGCCGGGGCGTGCTCGTGGTGAGCCATGCCCTCGACGACCGGCGCGGCGTCGGCCGGGTGTCGTCGCACTCGGGGCAGGGCGTGCCTTCGCACACGGTGTCGCACGCCGAGGAGATCCCCGGCCTGCTGGACCCCGACGCCGACGCCGACGCCGATACCGGTACCGACGCAGGCACCGAGCTCGTCGCCGTCGACGAGGCGCAGTTCTTCGGCGCCGGCCTCGTGCCGGTCGTCACCGACCTGGCCGGCCGAGGCCTCGTCGTGGTCGTCGCCGGGCTGTCCGTCACGTTCGACGGGCAGCCCTTCACGCCCCTGCCCGAGCTCATGGCGCTGGCCGAGTCGGTGGAGAAGCTCACGGCGGTGTGCTCCGTCTGCGGGGCGGACGCCGCCTTCCACGTTCGGCTGCCCCAGGCACCGGGGGAGCCCGACGGCGGTGCGCTCGTGCCGGTCGCCGCCCACGTGGGCGGGTCGGAGTCGTACGAGGCCCGGTGCCGCCGGCACGCCGCCGTGCCCGGCTGACCTGCCGACGTCAGACCTTGCGCATCAGCTTGTACTGCGGGCAGTCGAACGGGTCGCGGGCGGCCAGCCCCACCTTGTTGAGGTAGTTCACGACGATCACGTACGACTGCGCCAGGCTGGTCTCCGTGTAGGGGATGCCGAGGGTCGCGCAGTGCTCCCTGACGATCTCGGCGGTCCGGATCAGGTGCGGGCGCGGCATGCTCGGGAACAGGTGGTGCTCGATCTGGAAGTTGAGCCCGCCCATCAGGATGTTCATGAACCGTCCGCCGCGGATGTTCCGCGAGGTGAGCACCTGCTTGGACAGGAAGTCGATGCGGGAGTCGGCGGGGATGATCGCCATGCCCTTGTGGTTCGGGGCGAACGACGCGCCCATGTAGACGCCGAACACGGCCAGCTGCACGCCGAGGAACGCGAACGCCAGGCCGGGCGGCAGCACCCAGAACAGGATCGCCACGTAGACGCCGAGGCGCGCCGTGATGGTGACGAGCTCGCGAATCCGGGAGCGCAGCGTCTCGGGGCCGCCCGAGAACAGCGAGCGGATCGAGAGGACGTGCAGGTTCAGACCCTCGAGCGTGAGCAGCGGGAAGAACAGCCAGCCCTGGTAGCGGTTGATCCACCGCTTGAGCCCGCGGTGCTGCCGGACACCCTCCTCCGTGAACGCGATCGTGTCGTTCTCGATGTCCGGGTCCTTGCCCATCTTGTTGGGGTTGGCGTGGTGCCGGGTGTGCTTGGTCATCCACCACGAGTAGCTGATGCCGACGACGACGTTGGCGATCAGGCGACCCCAGCGGTCGTTGCGGGGACCCGACTCGAAGACCTGCCGGTGCGAGGCCTCGTGCGCGACGAAGGCGAACTGGGTCAGGACGAGGCCGAGCGCGCCGGCCATCAGGAGCTGGAACCACGAGTCGCCGAGCAGCACGAACCCGGTGACGATCCCGCCGAGCGCGACGGTGAGCGTGGCGAGGGTCCAGGCGTAGTAGTGGTGGGCCCGGCGCAGCAGTCCGGCGTCGCGCACGGTGCGGGCCAGTGACGAATAGGTGCTGGTCGCCGGTTGGGCGCCCGGATCGCGGGGCTTGGTCGGGCGGAATCCTTCGCGCACGGCGGGTACGGCTTGGGCCATCTGGTCCTCACAGGCTCGGGTTCGACTTCCCAGCCGTGGGGTGGACTCAGGTGCCCGTCATGCGGATGGCTTCGAGCCTACGGGTCCGTAGGTTGTGGCGCACGGGGCAGTTGTGGACGGATGGCGAAGAGTTCAAGACGATGTGTTTACCTTCACCAGATATTCCGCGCGTCGGCGTCAGTCGTTGTTCCTCGCCCCGCACCCTGCGCTGCGCTCCGGCTCAGTCCTCGATCCGTCTGGTCGGACTGTGCCTGCGCTCCGCTCCGGGCGCGTGCCTCGTTCCTCGCCCCGCACCCTGCGCTCCGCTCCAGCTCAGTCCTCGATCCGTCTGGTCGGACTGTGCCTGCGCTCCGCTCCGGGCGCGTG
>NZ_KI911572.1:0-3585 GCF_000515355.1 Promicromonospora kroppenstedtii DSM 19349
GGCGCCCGCTCGTCGCGCTGGCGGGCGCGGCCTACACGGCGGCGACCGGCGTGTCCACGCTGATCGGTCAGTGGCACCGGCCGTCCGACGTCGTCGCCGGGATCCTGGTGGTGCTCGCCTGGGGCGCCGGCGTCTGCGCGCTGAGCTCCCGGTCGTCCCTGGACGAGCCGCGGTTCGGCGCGGAGCCCGGGTCGTCGGGCGCGGCCGGCCTGCTGCTGCTCGGCGCCCTGGTCAGCGGTGTGCTCGGCGTCGGCGCGCTGGGCAGCGTGCGCGGCTACGGCTGGGCGCTGCCGATCGGCGGTGACCTGACGGCGTACATGGGCGGTGCGCTCGGCGTGGTGGCCGCCACCCTGGGCTCGTTCGCCCTGCTCCTCCTGGTCCGTCAGTCCACGGCGCGCCCCTGACCCGGCGAACGTGTCAGACGCTCGGACCACAATGGTGACCTGAGCGTCTGACACGTCATGGGACGGGGGTCACGGGGTCGAGTAGCCGCCCGTGTACGAGCCCGAGCCCGAGTAGGACTCCACGACCCAGCGGTAGGTGCCGGCCGTGCCGTTGTAGCTCACGCTCTCGTCGGGCTGCGACGTGATGCCCTGCGCCACGGTGACCCAGCTGCTGCCGCTCACCTTCTGCAGGAACAGGTCGAAGTCGGCGCCGGTCGGGCCGTCGAGGCAGCCCGTGATGGTGCCGGACGACGCCGAGAAGCCGCTGCTGCTCGGCTTGTACGTGTAGGCGCCGCTGCTCAGCGAACCGCTGAACGCCGTCTCCTGGCTCGCGCAGCCGGTCGGGGGCGTGGTGCCGCCGCCACCGGTGATCAGCGTGACGCCCGCGGCGCTGAGCGCCTCGTTCACCGGCTGGAAGTACGTGGTGCCGCCGGAGGAGCAGTTGCCCGAGCCGCCCGAGGTCATGCCCTGGGCCTGGGTGCCGGCCAGGAGCGAGCCTCCGGAGTCGCCCGGCTCGGCGCAGACGTTGGTGCGGATCAGGCCGGAGACGGTGCCCTCGGCGTAGGTGACGGACGCGTTCAGCGCCTGGATGGTGCCGCAGTGCCAGCCGGTCGTGGAGCCCGAGCGGCAGACGGTGGCGCCCACGGCTGCCGCCGTCGAGCCCGCGACGTTCACGGTGCCGCCGCTGTAGTTGTTGACCGCGCCCACGGGGGTGTCGTCCGTGCCGACGTTCACGTAGGCGTAGTCGTTGCCCGGGAACGAGGAGGTGCGGAAGGTGCCGCTGGGGCTGGTGGTGGCGTTGCCGACGTCGCCGCAGTGGCCGGCGGTGACGAACCCGCCGGTGGCCGAGAAGCCGACCGAGCAGCGCGAGCCGCCGATGTAGTAGGCATTGCCGCCGATCACGTTGATGAACGTGCGGGGCATCTCCTTCACCTCGACGAGGGAGACCGTGCCGGCGGCGATGCCGGCCCGCTCGACGGCGGCGGCGACGGCGGCCTTGGCGCCCTCGGCGACCTCCAGCACCACCGAGTTGGACTCGACGTCCACGTACGCGCCGGCGACCTCGGCCTCGGGAGCCGCCCGGTACGCCTTCGTGGCCAGCCGGTCGAGCTGTGCCAGGGACCGGTCGACGGTGACCGCCTTGGCGCCGGCGGCCCGGACCTCGGCCGCACCGGCCTTGTCGGTGACCGCGACGAACAGCTCGGTGCCGCTCACCCAGGCACCCGCGTAGCCCTTGTCGAGGGACTTGGCGATGGCGTGCTGCTTGTCGGACAGGGCCTCGTCGGTCTTGAGGCGGGCCACGGCCTGGGAGGTGGTCAGGCCGAGGTCGCGCTCCATGGCGTCGACCATGCCCGGGGCGTAGCTGGACACCTCGGGCTTGTCGGCTCCGGCAGCAGCGGTTGCGGTCGCAGCGGTGATGCTGCCGGCGAGAAGCGTCGCCGCGGCTGTGGCCACGGTGATCGCCTTGAAGGATGTGCGTCTCATGTCCAGCGACTCCTTGTCGTCGGGGCAATGAATTCACCCAGTGCGACAGAGCGTAAGGTCGCGTTCAGGTAACTCCCAGATACCGTTTGGGACATATCGGCGCAATATGCGGACATGCCGCAGAGCGGGTAGGGGCTTCCCCTACCCGCCCGGCGGCCCGACGGCGGTGGCGCTCAGCGCCCTCGTGTCAGCGCCTTCAGCTGGTTCAGTTCGTCAGGAGCGACACACCGGCCGCGCTCAGCGCCTCGCCCACCGGCTGGAAGAAGGTCTGGCCGCCGGACGAGCAGTTGCCGCTACCGCCGGAGGTCATGCCCTGAGCCTGCGAGCCGGCGAGCAGCGAGCCACCCGAGTCGCCCGGCTCGGCGCAGACGTCGGTCTGGATGAGGCCTGAGACGCTGCCCTCGGCGTAGTTCACCGTGGCGTTGAGCGCCTCGATGGTGCCGCAGTGCCAGCCGGTCGTGGAACCCGAGCGGCAGACGCTGGCGCCCACGGCGGCCGGCGTCGAACCCTCGACGGCCACGGTGCCGCCGTTCCAGTCGTCGACGACGCCCACCGGGGTGTCGGAGTCGACCGAGACATAGCTGTAGTCGCTGCCCGGGAACTCCGAGACCTCGAAGGTGCCGTTCGGCTCGCTCGCGGTGGAGCCGACCGAACCGCAGTGGCCGGCCGAGACGAAGCCGCCGGTGACGGCGAAGCCGACCGAGCAGCGTGCGCTGCCGTCGATGAAGTACGCCTCGCCGCCGATCACGTCGGCGTAGGTCCGGGGCCGCTCCGTCGCGGTCGCCAGACTGACGGCGGAGGCCGGCACGCCCGCCTCGGCGACGGCGGCCCGGACGTCGGCCGCGGCGCCCTCGACCACGTCGATGACGATCTCGTTGGTCTCCACGTCCACGTGGTACGAGGTCACGTCGGACGAGGACAGCGCGCCGTCCAGGTCCGCCGTCCAGGTGTCGAGCGCCTTGAGCGAGTTGTCCACGGTCACGGGGGTGGCCCCGGCCGCGCGGACGTCGGCGGCCTGCGCGGCGTCGGTGACGGCGACGTGCAGCGCGTCCGACCCCTCGACCCAGGCTCCGGCATAGGAGGCGCCGAGCGACTTCTCCAGGCTCTGCTGCGTGTCGGCCAGGACCTCCTGCGCCTCGATCTGGGCCACGGCGTCCGCCGTGCTCAGGTCGAGGTCGCGCTCCATGGCGGCGACGAGGCCCGGCGTGTAGCCGGCGGTCGCGGCGTCGACGTCGGACGGTGCGGCGGCGACGGCGCTGATGGTGCCGGCAAAGAGGCCCACGGTGGCGGTTGCCACGGCGACGCCCCGGAGGGAAGTACGTCTCATCTCCAGCGACTCCTTGAGTCAGAGGGGGTGAAGTTCCACCCACGGGTGATTTTTCACCCGCACTGCCACATTAGGAGGAGCTGGACTTCACGCCCAGATCACACTCAGGTCATACATATTTCCTATGGAGGGCAAACCACGTAAGTGCCCACCCCGACCCGTCAACCGAGCATCCCGTACATCGCCAGCCACTGCTCGTACTGCGGGCTGCGGCGCACCGCGTCACGGTGGGCGCGGTGCGCCGCGCCCTCGACGGCCTCCAGGTCCACGCGCAGATCGGCGTCATGCCGCCAGCCCAGGTAGTGGGTACGGCGCAACGGCGCCCCGGCC
>NZ_KI911572.1:3685-6567 GCF_000515355.1 Promicromonospora kroppenstedtii DSM 19349
GCCGGGGCCCGTGCTCCGGCTTCCCGGCCGGCGTGCGCTCCGGTGCGGCGGGGGCCTCACGCGCGGCCGGGGCCTGCTGGGCTGCCGCCTTCGCGATCATTTCGGCCGTGACCTGAGGTATGGCCTCGGTCGGGTCGATGTCGGCACTCACGGGACCTTCTCCTGCTCCGGGCCTCCCACGACGGGACCCCTGCGTCGGGGCTCCCGACCACGCCCGCGGGCCACGGGGCGTTCGGGAGCACAACACGGCAGACGATAGCGCTAGCACCCGGTCTTCCACATACCCCTGGTGATCCCCGGTGCCCCGGCCACGGTGTGACCAGCACGTCCGCGGAGATCAGCCCGCGGCCCAGTGGATCGCCGTCCCCGCCTGGCTCAGGCCACCCCGGGGATGGGTACGGAAGAACACCGACGTGCCGAACACGAACGCCCGCGCATGTCCTATTTTGCCGGATACAGCTGCAATTCGCCCACTGGCAGCCTCCGGTCCGGGTCCGTGGCCCGACGAGGACCAGTGGCCGGCCAGGAAGCTGCCGTAGGTCAGCTCCGCCGTCGTGCCCGGGCCCACGTCCGTGAACCACACCGCGGGGTAGACGAACCCCCGGTCCTGCGGGTGGTCGCCCAGCACGTCGCCCGGGGTGTCGGTCTCGATGATGCCGTTGCCCGCCTCGTCGCCGCTGACCGCCGTGCCGCTGACCAGGCCGAAGGACTTCGCGGCCGCGAAGGCGCCCGCGCCGCGGCCGACGATCGCGCCGCCGTCGCGCAGCCAGGACCGGACGTGGTCGTGACCCACCGTCCCCGGCGGGAGGTCCAAGGTCGTGCCGACCCACAGCACGTCGGCACCCTCGAGGCCCGTCGGCCGGCCGGCGGCGGCGCTCGTCCCGATACCGCCCGCCGAGACCGCGACCAGGTCGTCGAAGCCGAGCGCCATGAGCGCCAGCCGGTCGTCCTGGTCACCCACGTACGCGATCGTCAGGTCCTCGGCCGGCTCCGCCGACCGGTACTCGGCGCGCGTCGAGGCATCGAGGTCGATGCCGTACCGGCCGGCCGCGACCCGGGCCGCGCCCCGCCCGTCCGGCCCGACGACGACGCCGCCGTCCGCTGTCAGCCGCGCGGCCACGTCCTGGCCGAGCAGGTCGTTCAGGGCGCGGTGGTCCGCGACGCCGGCGAGGTCGAACCGCAGGTAGCGCTCGTGGGGGACGTCGCCGCCGTGCTCGACGGGGGCGTGCAGGAGGGTGGTGCGTCCCACCGGTCCGTCGGTCGTGGCGCCCACCGGGTCCACCGTCGCGCCCCAGAGCTCGGCCAGCGACCATGCCGAGATGTCGTACATGCCCGGGACCTTGGCGGAGATGTCGGAGCCGGGGCCGAGCAGGGAGTTCGCCAGGCCTCGCAGCGGCTGGTGCAGGTCCACCACGTACGAGCCCGCGGGGTAGGTGGTGCCCGTGCCCGGCACGCGCGCCGGGGCGTCCAACCGGCCCACCTCGATGCCGTGGAACAGGAGAGTGTCCACCAGGTCCTCGGCGTCGCTCGCCGACCGCTGGTCCTCACCCACGGAGATCACATAGGCGCGCGGGAGCCGCACGGGCTCCTGGTCGTCGGTGGTGCTCCAGTGCCGCTTCCACTCGTCCGGGCCGGGGACGTGGGCAACGTTCTTCGCCGTGAGCGCAACCTTGGGCGCACCGGCCACCCCGCGGCGGAAGGTCTCGACCTGGCCCGCGAGCATGGCGTCCGAGGTGCGGTGGACGTAGTCGATCATCGAGGTCATCGCCGTGGCCGCCACCTCGGTGTCCACCGCGGAGTCGGCCGGCGTGGTGGTGGCGCCCGTGCGGCCCAGCGGCAGCTCGACCGTGGTGCCCACCGCGCCGTGCAGGGCCGCGTACTGCGCCGTGAAGACGGGCGGGTAGTCGTCCCAGCCGGACGGGGTGTCTCGGTACGGAATCTTGACGAACCCCGTGTCCCTCTCGACCGCCCGGCCTGTGTCGGGGTCGTAGTACATGTTCCCGGCGATGTCGGCGGCGACCACGTCGTCCTCGACCTGGCGCGCGATCGCGTAGCCGTGGGGCAGGAGCAGGTCGTACTCGTAGTTCTCGCCGTGCGGCGGGCCGGCGGGCTCGAGCTGCAGCACGCCCGTGTAGCCGTGGAAGTCTGCCGCGAGCAGCGGCTGCACCGCCTGGAGGGTACGCGCGTACGAGCGCGCCTCGGGCGTGGCGAGCGTGATCATGTCGCGGTTGGCGTCCAGGCCGAGCGACGTCGAGCGGGTCGCGTGGGTGCGGCCGTCGGGGTTGAGCGTCAGGCTGAACACGATCCGGTGGCGGGCCAAGGTCTCGCGCGTGGCCCGGTCGTCGGCCGTCGCGAGGCGGTCGATGACCCGCAGCGCCGCGTCCGTGCCCTCCCACTCGTCGCCGTGGATGTTCGCGGTCATCCAGATCGGGGTCTTGTAGCCCGACCGCAGGGCCGAGTCGCGCGCCGCCATGCTCGGCCGGTCGCGGATCTCCGTGCGCCAGTCCGCCTGCCGCGCGGTGTCCGCCTCGCTCTCCGGCGCCGTCACGGTGACCAGGTAGAGGTCACGCCCCTCGGTGGACTGCCCCACCACCTGCGTCGAGACCCGGTCGCTGCGCTCCATCAGCCGCTGCAGCCGGGGCGCCAGGTCGGCGTGGCTCGCCGTCCGGTTGTGGTCCGTGGCGTCGCGCTCGGGCTGCGGGAAGACCCGCAGCCGGGGCTGGTACGGGTACGACGCCGGCATGTGCACCTCGGCCGGGCCGCGAGGGACCGGGTCGGGCGGCACGTACGACGCGATGAAGGCGCCCGGGTCGGTCGGGCCGTCTGCGGGTCCCGTCCGGACGTCCGCCACGGCGGGCCCGGAGCCGCCCGACGTCGCCGTC
>NZ_KI911572.1:6667-7493 GCF_000515355.1 Promicromonospora kroppenstedtii DSM 19349
CGGTGCCGGCCCGCCCGCGCCACGGCCCGGGACAGGCGCGTGGTCGCGGTCCAGCGGCCCGGGGTCGCGGCGTGGCCGCCGACGTCCGTGGTGTAGAGGTTGATCCCGATCAGGCCGCGCTCCGCGACGCCCACCAGGGCGGTCTGCCGGTCGACGCCGGGAAAGACGTCCGTGCCGACGAAACCGCCCTCGTCGATCACGAGCCACGGGCGCACGCCGAGCTCGTACAGCCGGCGGACGGCGATCTCGGCGGACTCCCCCGTCGTCTCCTCGTCCGCGCCGAAGAAGAGCCAGATGTCGCGCTCGGGCACGAAGCCCTCGCCGAGCAGCGTCTCCACGGCGTCGAGCACCGCGACGAGCGCGCCCTTGTCGTCGAGCGTGCCGCGGCCGTGCACCACACCCTCGCGGATCTCGCCCGAGAAGGGGTTGCCGCCGGGCCAGTCCATGACCCGGACCGGCGCCACGTCCTGGTGCGCCATGAGCACCACGGGGTAGGGGTGCAGCACGTCCTGACGCCCCCGGCCGGGCCAGCGGTAGAGCAGGCCGTGCTCGCCCGCCGGCTCGCTCTGCAGGGCGTGCACGCGCGGGTAGAAGGTCGCCAGCGCTGCGCGGTGCCGGGCGAACGAGTCGTGGTCGAGGAACTCCGGGCCCCACGTGGACACCGTCGGGATCTGCACGAGCGAGGAGAGGTGTCCGGCGGCGATGTGGCCCGCCGACGTGTGCCGGTCGGCGTACGGCTCCGAGGCGGTGAACGGCGACGCGCCCGGCCGCGTGGAGAGCACGGCGTCCGGCGCGGCGGGCTGCTCGGCGACGGGCTCCCGCTCGG
>NZ_KI911572.1:7593-13821 GCF_000515355.1 Promicromonospora kroppenstedtii DSM 19349
GGCGCGCGCCGCGTCGGTCCGCCCGGCGTCGAACGCGAACCAGCCGGCCTGCGTGGCGGTGTCCGCGGCGACGGCCGCGAGCAGCCGGCCCGTGACCTCGTCGTACGTGCTGCGCTCCAGGATCCGGACCACCAGGGCGAGGTGGGCGCGGGCCAGGTCGGCCACCGCCCCGCTGCCCGAGCCCTTGTCCATGACCCGGAGCTCGTCGAGCGTGCCCTGCAGGTGCCCGCAGAGCTCGAGCGACACCCGGGTGCCGACAGTGGCACGGCGCAGCGGCTCCGCCTGCTCCGTGTCCCAGCGCTGGATCATCGAGTTGAGCGCGACGCCCGACGCCGGACGCGGCGTGTCGGTCCCGGCCGCGTCGGCCATCGCGGTGGCCGACACAGGACCGTTGGCGTCCGCGGGCAGCCAGTCCGCCGTGTTGTCGGCGACGTGCGCCAGGCGGAGCGCGGTGAGCATCCGGTCCGCCGTCCACGGCAGCGTGGGGTCGGGCGCGGTGGGCGTCACGGTCACGGGTGCGCTCGCGGTCTGGCCGGAAGACGCGGCCCGAGCGGGCGCGGCGGCGTCGGGCAGCGGGCTGATCCCGGGCAGCGGGAGGCGCACCAGGTCCGGCGGCGTGCCCAGCCCCGTGAGGAACTGGACGACGCGCGAGACGTCGGTCAGGCGGCGGTCTCCGCACTCCAGCATCGAAAGGTAGGACTGGCTCAGCCCGGTCAGGGCTGCCACGTCCTCCTGCCGAAGCGGGACGAGTTGCCGCACCATGCGGCTGACCTGACCGAAGTCCCAGTCGGCCAGCGCCGAGCGGACGGCTTCGTCCTGCCAGACCCGAGAGGGGACGCTGGGCAGCGACACCACCGGGACTGACTCGGTGCGCCGGCATGCGGCGCAACGCGCTTCGGAGTTGTAGCGGCTGAGGACACAGCCGCATCGAGCACAGGTGCGTACGGTTGCACGAGGCACAGGGGGCTCCTGAGGGTCCGGCATTTCTCTTTTGCCGAGTTCACGGCTCTGGATGACCACAGTGGTATCACCCCCACGAGGTCCATGCATCCGGACGGTACTAGGTATTTTTCTCCAGACCAGCAGACAAGCAGGATCGGACGTTTTCGCAGGTCAGGCCGATTCTTTCTTGGACAAACGTCCAACTCATGTCCGCATTGTGTCAAATGTATACCCGGACAGAACCAACGGAAACATGCAAAAGCGCAGGTCGCCCCGATCAACCGTCCTTAGCGCCTCGTTCCGGGACGATTCGGCTTTTCACCCGCCGAGGACGGCGCTCATGGCGCGCGAGAGGTACCAGGGATCGACCACGGCGGTGAGCTCACGGGCCGAGTGCATCGACAAAATTGGCACTCCGACATCGACAGTGCGAATGCCCAGACGCGTGGCCGAGATCGGCCCGATCGTCGACCCGCACGGCACGACGTTGCTCGAGACGAACTCCTGGGTGGGCACCCCGGCGTCCCGGCACGCGGCGTTCCACGCGGCCGCTCCGTGCGCGTCCGTGGCGTAGCGCTGGTTGGCGTTGATCTTGAGGATCGGGCCGCCGCCGGCGACGGGGTGGTTGGCCGGGTCGTGCCGCTCGGCGTAGTTCGGGTGCACCGCGTGCCCGACGTCGGACGACACGTGCAGGGACGCCGCGAACGCGCGCGAGCGCTCCTCCGCCGTGGCGCCGAGCGCGGTCGAGATCCGGACCAGCACCTCCTCCAGGAACGGGCCGGCGGCGCCGGAGCGCGAGGCACTGCCGATCTCCTCGTGGTCGAACGCCGCGAACATCTCGACGCCGGTCGAGCCCTCGCTGGAGGCCCGCCCGAGCAGCGCCGTCAGGCCCGCGTGCGTCGAGAGCAGGTTGTCGAGCCGGGCGGAGGCGAACAGCGCCTGGCCGGCGCCGAACGCGCGGGCGGGCTGCGTCTCGGCCAGCACCACGTCGTAGCCGCCGATGTCCGCGGGGTCGACGCCGGCGTCCGCCGCGAGCGCCGCCAGGACGTCCGCGCTCTGCGCGTCACCCAGGCCCCAGACGGGCTGGGTGTGGCGCTGCTTGTCCAGGGCGAGCCCGTTGTCGTTGACGCCGCGGTCCAGGTGGATGGCGAGCTGCGGGATGCGCAGCATGGGCCCGGTGCGCACCAGGTGCTCGGTGCCGTCGTGCGTGACGATCCGCCCGGCGAGCTCCAGCTCGCGGTCGAGCCAGGAGTTGAGCAGCGGCCCGCCGTAGACCTCGACGCCGACCTGCCACCAGCCGCCGGCGCCGTGCGTGGTCGGCTTGGGCTTGAGCTTGAAGCCGGTGGAGTCGGTGTGGGCGCCCACGATGGTGAACGGCGTCGTGGGGCCGGCGGTTTCGGGCACGGTGAAGGCGATGACCGAGCCGTCGCGGACCACGACGTAGCGGCCGCCCGGGGTGACGCCCCAGGCGGCGTCCTCGGCGAGGAGCGTGAAGCCTGCCGCCTGCGCGCGCCGCGCCACCTCGGCCGCCGCGTGGTAGGACGACGGCGACGCGGCCACGAAGGTGCCGAGGTCGGCTGCGTGCTCGCGGGCTGCGTCCGGGATCACGGAGGGCTGGACGGGGTCGACGGACCGGGCGGGAGATGTCTGGGCAGTCACCAGGCCATTATGTCGCCCTGCTGATCGGGCCCTGCCGCAGGCCGGGCTCGTCGAGAGAGGTCTCGACGAGCCCGACCGGCGATGCGATCTGATCGCGAGCTACTGGCGGGGGAACGCTCCGGTGCCCCCGTAACCGCTCCAGGTGCCGTCCTCGCTGATGCTCAGGGACATTCCCTGGTACCCGTACATCGTGTTGGCACGCTGGGCGGCCGCCTCCTCGGCTGTCAGCAGGCCCGCGTCCACGACCTCCTGCCAGGCCTCGTCGGAGTCGGCGTACTCCTCCAGCGCGACGCGCGGCCACACCACGGGTTGCGGCTCTCCATCGTCCGTCTGACCGGTGAGGAGCGCGCCGGTGGTACCGCTCAGCAGCGCAGCCAGCGTCCGGTACGGCAACGCAGCCGTCTCGGGAAGGGCGAAGGTGTCCTCCGGAGCCTCCAAGGGGAGCATCAGCTCGGCACCGGATGCCGTCGCCAGCTCGATCAGGTCTCCGGAGTCGCAGGCGAGAGCCGCGTCCAGGATGGCGTCCGCAGTGTCCGTCGCGGCGTCGCTCGGCGAGCCCAGCGGGTCGTCGGCGACGTCGAGCCCGCTCGCCGAGCAGTCTCCGGCCGGATCCAGGTCATCGGCGCTGCCCGACGACGCGAGCACCACCGAGAACCAGGCCACACCGTCGGGCACGGTCTGCCCGAACGGCACCTGGAGGTCGACCGCACCGCCGCTGATGCCGGGAGCGCCGAAGGGCAGCACGCTCTCCGTACCGTCGCAGACGACCTCACCGGACCTGAACGCCTGGCCGGTCGACTCCTCAACCACCTCGAACGGCACGGTGTCTGTCGGGTCGGTGCTCTCGCACCGAGCGGTGGCGGCAACTGCGGGTGCCGGCAGATGGCGCCGGTGCGTCATGCTCGCCGTGACCCACTCGGTGGAGCGGTCCAGCTCGAACCGCGAGATCTCACCGGGAAGCGGCTCCGGAGACTCGATCGTCGACTCTCCGCCCCTGGTCCCGACGGGGCTGTGCGCGCCGGCGGCGTCGATGTGGACCGAGACCGGCTCGCTCACCACCGTGGCCAGCTCGCCGGAGCCGTCCGGCAGGGAGCCGTCGTGCGGGAAGCCGACCACCCGCACGTCGTAGTCGCCCTCGGGCAGACGCGCCTCGTAGACCGGATCGGCGCCGGTCCTGGTCGGAGCGCAGGTCGAAGCCTCGGCGCCGTGCGCCTCGAGGTAGGCCGCCGGGTCGGAGCTGATCAGCGGCACGGGGTCCGGCCGGCCCGGATCGGCGAACACGTCAGGCCCGAAATCCACCACCTTGCCGTCCTGGCTCCACACCAGGGCCAGAGAGGAGCCGAGCGCGCCCGGCCCCGGCCCCTCCTCGATCGCCGCCGCCATTCGCCACGACGTCGAAGGCTTGTCCCCGAGATCCGTCGTCCGGGCGTAGATGTCACCGGCGGGCGCCACCGACCAGCCAGGCGCCGTCGTCTCCAGATCGGCCACCGGCATGCCGCACGTCAGGTCGCTCCAGTCCAGCCAGGGCGGCTGGTACCCGTCCTTGACCTTGAAGTCCGGCGCGTCCGCCTTCACCGGCGAGGACGTCGGCGTGGACGAGGACGTCCCCGGCAGCAGCTCGGACTGGTCCGGGGCAGCGGGTGCGAGCTGCCCCGCCCCGAGCACCAGCGCGCCTACCAGGGCGAGAGCGCCGCCGCCGAGCCCGCCGACCTTCGCCGTCCGACGCCGGCGCACCCGCTTGCTCATCATCGGCATCACCGCGGCAGGGCCCGTGGGGGACGCCGGGTCCACCCCGCCCGCCATCGCTCCGAGAGTCTGCGCCAGGAAGTCGGTCCCCGCAGGGTCCACCCAGCCGTGGTCCTGGTCCCTACCGTCGTGCTGGTTCATCGCCGTTCCCCTTCCGTCGCCGCTTCCACCGGTTCGAGCACGTCGCGCAGCGTGCGCATGGCGTCGTGCAGATAGCGCTTGACCGTGCCCGGTGCGGTGCCCATCGCTTCCGCGACCTGCGCGATCGTCATGTCCTCGAAGTAGCGCAGCACCACGCTCGCGCGCTGCCGGGGCGTGAGCCGGGTCAGCGCGTGCACGACGTCCGCCCGGGCCGTGACGCCCGAGTCGGGGAACCGCACGTCCTCCACGGCGACGCGCGGGGCGATGTCCGCCCATTTGCGGCTCCGCCGCCAGCCGTCGAGGTACAGGTTCAGCACCATGCGGCGCACGTACGCCTCGGGGTGTTGCGGCGCCCGTGCGGGTTCCTCGCCGTCTGCGCCGTCCCCGCCGTCCAGGGGTACCGCCCGCATGCCCGACGCCGCCCGGCGTCGTCGTCCGCCCCGCCCGACCAGGCGCGAGCAGTACTTGACCAGTGCCTCCTGCACCAGGTCCTCGGCCTGCCGCACGTCGCCGCACAGCGTGTAGGCGTATCCGACGAGCGCGCCGCCCCGCTGGGTGGCGAGCAGCTCCAGGTCTTCGTGCCAGCCCATTCCGGCTCCTTCCTGCCGTCCTGACCGTGTCGACGAACCAGGCCGCCAGGAGGTTGTGGGCCGATTCTGCGGGACGGTGGGGCGGGTCGGCCCGGAAACGGGTCGAACCTGCCGAGACCCAAGGGTCTCGACAGGCTCGATCTGTGTGGTTCTACGGGGTCAGCCCACCACGGAGGCGGGGACCAGGCGCGCATAGGCGAGCACGACGCCGTCCGGCACGTCGGTCAGCTCGATGCCGACCGGCTCGCCCGGGACGTCCGGAGACTGGTAGCCCCAGGTGCCGTCCGTGCGGTCGTGGCCGTCGCACCGGATCTCACCGGTGACGTCGCCCCACCTGCCGGACAGCGCATAGGAGATGCTGTCCCCCGGATCGGACGACGTGCACCGTGCCTGGACCACGTACCCCTCGCCCTCGGTGAGCTCGTCCTCCGGCCAGACAGCGCGGTAGGTGTCGTGGCGCTCCCAGACACCGGTGCGGTCCACCACCACGCTGCCGAACCCGCGGTCCGGGAGCAGCGTCTGGTCGGGATCGCCCGGCACCTCGAACGGCACCGGCGCCTCCTGGCCGCCGGCCGCCCACCGGGGCTCGCCGTCCTCCATGGTCACCGGCAGCGGGTCGCCCGCCACCAGGGTGTCCGTCGAGTACTCGACGGACATCGGATAGACCGTGTACTCGCCGTCCGGCAGCCACGGCTCGGCGCCGTCAGAGGCGCACGACGAGGTGCGGTCCTCCTGCGCCGTCGGGCCGCCGTCCTCGTGGGTGAGGTACATCGGGTACTCCTCCCAGCCGCCCAGGTCCACGACGGTTCCGTCCTCGTCCACCCAGACCAGGGTCGGTGAGTTCAGGTCGTTCTCCGAGGCGTCGGCTCCCTCGGCGTCGGCCGCCCGCAGCGGCAGCGAGTCATGGGTCGACCACTCGCCCTCGTGGTACACCGACTCCGTGGTCAGGTCGCCGGTGGCCGCCAGCACGACGTCGCTGCCGAAGCTCAGGTCGGCCAGGTTCGCGCCGCAGCGCAGCGGCGTGCCGGTCAGCAGGTCCGGCTGCGGGACGTCGCGCTGAGCGACGCCCGACACCGCCTGCGGATCGTAGGTGGGCAGCGGTGCCGCCAGGCCCGGCGTCGCGAGCTGCGTGGCGCCCAGCACGAGCGCC
>NZ_KI911572.1:13921-21921 GCF_000515355.1 Promicromonospora kroppenstedtii DSM 19349
CCGGCGTCCGGGCCTGGGCCCGGACCCGAAAATCAGATCGGTCGGTCGCATCTAGACCGGTCGGTTGATGGACCGGTCTCGAGGCAACCGACCGATCTCAATTTCGAGCGCCAAGGGCAGCCCCGGGTGCTGCAGGAGTTCCTCAGGGAGGTCACCGCCGTGCCCTCCTGGGTGGACTGGGACCTCGTGGAGCAGGGTGCGGCGGTGCAGCGGCGGCTCGGGCAGAATGCCGCCGACGTGCTGCTCCAGCTCTCGCTCGTCGGCGGGTACCGGTTCGGCGGGCCGACGGACCTGCTCGTGGCGACCGGTGCCCTGACCGGCAGCACTCTGCACCGCCTCGCCGAGACGCAGGAGTGGACCGTGGGGCTGACGGAGCCGGGGGCGCTGCGGCCGTTCGGCCCGGCCTGGCGGGCCACCGTGCACGTCCGGGTGATGCACGCCCTGGTCGGCGCGTCGTTCGCGAACCGGTCCGGCCCGGACTCCTCCGGCCCGGACCGCTCCGGCGCGGACCGCGGGGACGCCGAGCCGTGGGACACCGCTCGCTGGGGTCTGCCGATCAACCAGGCGGACCAGGCGGCGACGCTCGGCCTGTTCGACGGCACGCTGATCCTGGGGTGCCGCGCGCTGGGTGTGCCTGTCCCGCCGTCGGACAGCCGGGCGCTGATGCACCTGTGGAAGTGGGTGGGGCACCTGATGGGCGTGCACCCCGACTTCCTGGTCGACGACGAGTGGGCGCGCCACCGCCTCAACCAGCACGTGCTCCTGGCGCAGGCCGACATCTCGGACGCCGGGCCGCGACTGGCGCGGGCCGTGATCGCCGCGCAGGCCGAGCGGACCTATCCCGGCCCGGCGTGGTGGCTGCCGTGGCGGGCGCGGTTCGAGCGGGAACGGCTGCTGTCGATGCTGACGGCGTTCCTCGGGGTGCGGAGCATGCGCGAGCTCGGCCTGCCGCTACGCCCACCGTGGGCGCACGCGTACCTGCTGCCGCTCAACACGTGGCGTTACCGCGTGCTCGGGCGCTCCCAGCGGGGCCGGGAGCGCCTCGATCGATGGGGCCGACGTCGGAGCGCCGCCATCCTGGCGGGCTACCGGCCGGAACGTCCCTGACGTGTCAGACGCTCAGGTCACCGGAGTGACCTGAGCGCCTGACAGAGGGTCAGGGGTACGTCACCGGGTAGGGGTCGCTGTAGGCGAGCTGGAAGTTCTCCGGGTCGTCGCGCGTGCTGTACGGGGCGACGAAGACGACCTCGTACTCGCCCGCAGGTAGCGGCGTGAGGTAGTCGGTGGAGAAGAACTGCTCGTCATAGACCCGCTCGCCGCACCTCGCGAACTCGTCGAGCTCGACCGAGTAGGGCTCTCCGAGCTCCCATGTCTGGCCAGGCGCAACTTCCTCGTAGGTGCCGTCCGGGCCGTCGACCACGGCCTCCTCGTCCTGGGCCCAGAAACCCCCGTCGGACGGGCCGTCACTCGAGCTCACCATGCGCCCGTCCTGGAACAGCAGGTACTCCGGCGCCCGGCCGCTGGCCAGCTCATGCTCCTCACCGGCCACCTCGGTGATGGTGAACCCCGTGACCTCCCGGTCAGCGGGCGCATCGTTCGCCTGGACGGTGAACCGGACCGGGTCCGCGGGCAGGTCGCCGATCGGCATGCCGCAGGCGATCGGACGGCCCAGGTCCCAAGCCGCGTAGGTCTCGTCGAACGGCTCGAACGGCGGCCACCCCGCCTCGGACGTACCCGTCTTCGTCCCCTCCGCCGAGGATGACGCGCTCGGGTCCGGCGTCGGCTCCCCGATGGGGACGTCCGACGGCGAGGCCGAAGGCGACGGGGACGGGCTCGCCGTCGGGCCGGGCGACAGCCGCGTCGTCGGGACCTCCGAGGGCATCGGTCCCGACTCGGTGGCCTGCACGGTCGGGCGACCGGGCAGCGGCTCCGTCCGGGTCCAGGTCGAGGCCTGTGCCGCGCTGAACGCGAGCGCGCTGACCACGACCGCCGTGCCCACCCCCACCGCTCCGGCCTTGGCGATGCGCCAGGTGCGCACCCTGCGACGCAGGCGGCCGAGGTTCTCCTCGGGCACGCTCGGTACGCCGCGGGGAATGGCGCCGTCGACCAGCGCGCCGATGGTCTGCTTCAGGACGTCGCGGCCGTGGCCGAGACCGTCGCCGGGGCCGAGGTCGTCGAACCCGAGGTCGTCGTGCCCGCTCATCGGAGCTCTCCTTCCGGCACGAGCACGCCACGCAGGGCGTGGATGCCGTCGGCCAGGTGTCGCTTGATGGTGCCCTGCGCGATGCCGAGCGTGGCGGCGATCTGCGGCACGGTGAGGTCGTCGTAGTAGCGGAGCACCACGCACGCCCGCTGACGCGGGCTCAGGCCGCGCAGCGCGGCCGTCACGTCAGCACGCGCGGTGATGTCCGACGCCGGTGCCTTCACCCGGTCCTCGACCGCGACCTTGGGCTCGGCCTTGCGCCACAGCGCGAACCGGCGGGTCTCGTCGAGGTAGAGGTTGAGCATCGTGCGGCGCACGTACGCCTCGATGCCCGCGTGGCTGCCGTCGCCCTGGAGCGAGAACTCCGAGTATCCCTTGGTGCCGGCAGCCTCGGGCCGGCGGAACCGGCGGAAGACGCGGACCAGGGCGTCCTGGACCAGGTCCTCCGCCCGGCGCACGTCGCCCGTCAGCGCGTAGCCGTATCCCACGAGGGCCCGCCCCCGGGCCGTCACGAGCTCCGTGAGCTCGTCATCCCACCGCGTGGTCACACCCTCGTCCCCACGACTGATCGCTTGCTGGCCATGTTCCTACTCCTCACCCTGCGGGCCCCTGTGCCCCGCTCGGACTGCAACACGAGCGGGGCACGAAGACCGATGGGGTGAAGAACCCCCACGGCGATCAGGGCGTGGCGGAGTAGTACCGCCAGTTGCCGGCACTGTCGATCGCGATCCGCATCCCCGTGTAGCCGAAGCCCTCGGCACGCTGCGCGTCGGCGTCCCCCGGCGTGAGCACGCCCGCGTCCACCACCTCCTGCCAGGCCTCGTCCGAGTCGCGGAACTCGTCGGTCGCGACCCGGGGCCACACGTACGTCCCCGCGCCCTGGTCGGCCCCCACCGTTCCGGTCAGGAGCCCGACCAGGGTCAGGTAGTGCAGCGACTCGTCCTCGGGCAGGGCGAACACCTGCTCCGCGGGCTGGGCTGGGATCAGCAGCTCCGTGGGGTACTCGGTCGCCAGCTCGACGAGCCGGTCCTGGTCGCAGGCCAGCGCGGCGTCCACGATGGCCTCCGCGGTCGCCCCGGAAGCTTCGCTCGGCGCGTTCGCCGGGTCGAAGGACGAGCCGAGGCCGTCCGCGGAACAGGCGCCGGCGGCGTCGCCCCCGGTCGCGCCGTCGTCGGTCTTCGGGGCGAGGGTCGCCCAGAACCGGGTGACGCCGTCCGGCACGCTCGTCAGCCGGATGTCGATGGCCTCCTCGGCACCGCCGATCACGTCCCCCGACTCGAACGCGGACCGGTTGCATGGCACCTCGCCCGACGCGAAGGACTCGTTGGACTGCATCACCTCGTAACGCACCACGTCGTCCGGGTCGAGGCTCTCGCACTGTGCTCTGATCGCCGGTGTGCCGGTGGTCACGTACCCGCGCTGGGTCTGCTTGGCGGAGACCCAGTCCGTGGTGCGGTCCAGCTCGAACCGGGTCAGCTCGCCCTCGGCGGGCTCCGGCGGCTCGATGGTGCCGGCGCCGCCGCGCGTGCCGGTGGGGCTGTGCGCGCCGTCGGCGTCGAGGCGGACGGCGACCGGCTCGCTCACCGCCGTCTCCCACTGGCCCGAGTCGGACTGCGGGAAGGCCACCACCCGCACCTCGTAGTCGCCCGCGGGCAGGAGGGTCTGGAAAGTGTCGTTGGTCTCGGTCTCGACGGGAGCGCACGTGGTAAACGCACCGCCTTGCGCCTCGGTGACGTCACCGCCCTCAGAGCTGAGCAACGGCGCGCTCATGGCGGATCCCTCGAACGCGTTCGGTCCGAGGTCCACCACCACGCCGTCCTGGCTCCACACGAGGACCGGGGGCGCATTGAGCGACCCCTGGTTGCCGGAGACCAGCGCCGACATGCCCCACGACGTCGAGGGCTCGCCGCCTTCCTCGAACGTCTCCGCGTAGATGTCGCCGCTCGCGGAGGACGTCCAGCCCTGCGCCGTCGTCTCCAGGTCTTCCGCCGGCATGCCGCACGACAGGCCGGCGTCGAGGTCCTTGATCCACGAGGGCTGGTACCCGTCCTGGATCACGCTCGTGGCGGGCGGCCCCGACGAGGACGGCTCACCGGTCGGGTCCGCGGACCGGTTCGGGGCCACGTTCTCGCTCGGCGTCCCGGGCAGGACCGGCTCACGATCCCACACCGGCGACTGCGTGACGCCGAAGGCGAGCACGCCCGCCATCACCAGGCTGGCGCCGGCGAGGCTGCCGACCTTCACGGCACGACGGCGCCGCACGCGGTCGCGCACCACCGGGAACGAGACGTGCAAGTCGTTCACCTCCCCACCGGGCATGGCGTCGGCTGCGCCATGGAGCGCACCGCTCAGGAAGTCGTTCCGGTCGGTTCGGTCGTTCAGGTCGTCGTGGCTCATCGGGCGGCCCTCCCTTCGGCAGGTCGGAAGTCGTCGGGGCGCAGGATCTCCTGCAGACTCTTGGTCGCGTCGGACAGGTACCGCTTCACCGTGCCCTGGGCGGTGCCCAGGGCGTCGGCGATCTGGGGCACAGTCATGTCCTCGAAGTAGCGCAGCACCACGCAGGCGCGTTCCCGGGCGCCGAGCTTCGCGAGCGCCGTCATCACGTCGACGCGTGCCGATGCCGCCTGGTCGGCACCACGGGTGCTGGGGTCGTCGGCCAGGAGGTGCTTGATGCCGGACCAGCGCTGCCGCTTGCGGTAGCCGTCGAGGTAGATGGTCAGGACCGCGCGCCGCACGTAACCCTCGACGTTGGTGAACGGGGAGTCGAGGTCGTGCGCCCGGCTCCCCGCCGCCACACCGACCCCACCCCTGCCCGGACGGCGCAGCCGCGAGTAGACCTTCACCAGGGCGTCCTGGACCAGGTCCTCGGCGAGGGCGCGGTCGCCGGAGAGCATGTAGGCGTAGCGGACCAGCGCGCTCCCGCGCGTCCTCATCAGCTCATCGAGCTCGGTCTCCCATCCCGCCACGGCCACCTCCCCGGTGCGTGTGTGCTGTCATCGTCTCCACACACCCCATGACGCGCACCGGGGAGGAATCGTTGGTCACTCCCCGACGTAGTAGTCGGTGACGGCCTCCACGGCCAGGTACTGCGGTGCGCCGTCCGACCCGGGGTCGACCTCGGTGAGGGCGTACACCGAGTAGCTGCCGTCGGGCAGCGTGGCCTCGGGGTCGGTGAGGCACGACAGGTCCGGCTCGACCGGGACGACGACGGAGGTGTCGCCCTTCGGACCGACGTGGAGGTTTTCCTCCGGCTCCGACCAGACGTCACGGCCCGTCCCGATCACGCGTCCCGCGCTGAGCCAGACCAGGCCGATCGGCGTGCGGGTGGTGTCGAGGACTTCGCCCGCGGTCTCGGTGAACGTGATCGTCACCTCATCAGGAGCGACGGACTCGCCGCTGGTCTCCGCCGACAGCTTGAGACCCGCGCGTTCCGAGGGCAGCTGCGAGCCGGCCGGAATGTCGGAGGCGTGGGCGCCGCAGGTCAGGTCCGTGCCTGCCAGCCACTCGGGCTGGTAGCCGTCGCGGATGTCCACCGTCAGTGCCTCCTCGGCCGGCACGTCGACCTCCGGGACCTCCATGGTGACCGGCTCGCTGACGGCCATCCCGCCCGTGCCGTCGAGGTCGCTCCACGGCATGACCGCGTAGACGGCGTACGTGCCGGCCGGCCGCGGATCCAGGTAGGTCTCGGAGATCATGCCGACGGTCCAGTCGCCGCAGGCCGTGGCCGCGCCGGCCTCGGCGACGTCGTCCTGGGACCTCCCGGCGTCGGGCAGCACGTAGCCGCCCTCGTGCCAGCCCGCCCCGAGGTCGACGACCTGGCCGTTCTGGGCAAACACCAGCATGGGGTAGCCGCCGTCCAGCGCCGGCCCCTCCGTGTCGGTCCGGGTGATCCGGACCGGCGCGGTCAGGCCGTACTCGTCGGCCTCCAGGTCGCCGGTCAGCTCCAGCTCCACCGTGTCCGACGTCGACGTCAGCTCCGTGACCTCCATGCCGCACCGGTACTTCGGACCGTGCTCGCTCCACTGGCTGGGCACCTGCCCGCCCGCCTGGGCGCTGGACAGCTCGGGGCTCTGCGTGGCCGGCACCACCGGCTCGGACAGAAGTCGCGACGGCCCCCACAGCGCGGCGACGGCCAGCATGCCCGCGACCACCAGCGAGGCGCCGCCGATGGCCGCCACCTTGACCCCGCGGCGGCGACGCACCATGCCGGAGACCGCGTCGAGCCGCTCGTCGAGCGTCGTGTCGATCTCCGGGACCGCGATCTCCGCGAGCGAGTCGCGCAGCAGCTCCATCGCGTTGGACAGGTGCCGTTTGATGGTCCCCGGGCTCGTACCCAGGGTCTGTGCGATCTGCGGCACGGTCATGTCCTCGAAGAACCGCAGCACCACCGACTCGCGCTGCCGCGGGGAGAGCCTGGCGAGCGCCACGCCGACGTCGACCCGGGCCGTCGCGACGCGCTCCGCCGCGGGCGCGCGGTCCTCGTCGGCCAGCAGGTGCTTGATGCCGGTCCAGCTCGTCTGCCGGCGGTAACCGTCCAGGTAGATGGTCAGCATGGCCCGGCGCACGTAGGCCTCCGCATTGGTCAGCCGCGGCTGGTCCAGGTCCGTGACCTGGGAGGTGCCCGACATGTCCCGCGGCCGCCGCAGCCGCGAGAACACCTTGACCAGCGCGTCCTGCACCAGGTCCTCGGCCTGCCCCCGGTCCCGGCACAGCGTGTAGCCGTACCCCACCAGTGCGCGGCCCCGCCGCGCCATGAGCTCCTCGAGCTCGCTCTCCCACTGCGCCATCGGTGACGCCCCCTTTCCCTCTCACCCTCTCCGACGGGCGGGAGGAGCAGAACGATGATGGCTGGTGACCGGTCCGCTGAGGCCGATCCCCTTTGAGGCCTAAGTTTCTTCGCTTTGGCTGGCCGCAAAGCGAAGAAACTTAGGCCTCAAAGGGGATCGGTCGGGACGGGACGGGATCGGGCGGATCGAGCGAGACGGGACTGGACGGGACTGGACAGGACCGGTCGAGCCCGGGCAGGCGGGTCCGGTCGTGCTGGTCAGGACGTGCGGCGGGCCGCCAGCAGGACCGTGGTGTGGCGCACGGTGAACGCGCCGTCGGTCACGGCCTCGTTCTGCTCCAGGGCAGACCGGACGCCGGCCAGGACCGCGCGCCGCACCGGCTCGGGCAGCCGGCCGAACCCGCCCGACGTCGGCACCTGATCGAGCCACTCCTCGACGGTGTACCGGCGCTCCCAGGCGTGCCGCCACCGCTGCGGCGTGCCGAACCCGCCCACCTCGGCCAGGCCCGCCTCGGCGCGGTCGAGCATCGCCTCGTAGCCATCGGCCGCCGAGCGGCCCGGCGCGTACATGCCCGCCCCCGGCGTGCCGGCCAGCTCGCGGGAGTACAGGTCGTGCAGCACCGACCGGAGCGTGCGCGGCAGGTCGGCCGCGTGCCAGAACACCGCCAGCACCCCCTGGTCGCGCAGCACACGGGCTGCCTGAGCGGCGCCTGCGACCGGGTCCACCCAGTGCCAGGTCATGCCGGAGACGACGGCGTCGAACCGCCGTCCCGCCGGGTCCCACCCCTCGAACCGCGCCACCTCGACGTCGAGGCCACGCGCCTCGGCCACGGCCGCCATGCGGGCGTCGACCTCGACACCGAGCACCTCGGCACCTGCCGCGCGGAACGGCAAGGCGGAGAGGCCTGTTCCGATGCCGACGTCGAGCAGGCGGGGTGGTGCGGGCTCGGCGGCCGTGCCCGGTGTGCCATCGCCGGCGGCCGGTCGGCCCTCGCCCAGCCGGCCGTCACC
>NZ_KI911572.1:22021-22116 GCF_000515355.1 Promicromonospora kroppenstedtii DSM 19349
CACGGCCGGACGACGCCGCCGTCCACGAGATGGTCGAGTCCGTCCTGGTCGGCGCGCTCCGCTAGCGGCGTCCGGGCGCTGCGCCGTCACTCCCG
>NZ_KI911572.1:22216-25464 GCF_000515355.1 Promicromonospora kroppenstedtii DSM 19349
CGTCGAGCCGCCCGCCGTCCGCGAAGTCGAGCCGGCCCACGTGGCCGGTGCGGCGGTGCGGCTTCATCTGGCTGGTCGCGGTCTCGGCGCGGACGCCGATGCCCTTGCCGTTGATCAGGCGCTTCAGCGCCTGGCCGCCGCCGAGGTCGACCTGCACACCCATCAGGTGGGTGCCGAACTCGATGACGGTGGCCTGGGCGTCCAGCGCGGTCAGGGCCCCGGCGGCCTCCAGGCCGAGCAGGCCGCCGCCGATGACGGCGCCGCGCACCGGCTTGCCCTCGGGGTAGCTCCGGCGCTTCTCCTCGACCCAGCCGCGCAGTGCCGCGACGTCGTCGATGGTGCGGTAGACGAAGACGCCCGGGAGGTCGTTCCCGGGGATCGGCGGCATCGCGGCGCTGGAGCCGGTGGCGAGCACGAGCTCGTCGTAGGGGTGCACCTTGCCGAGGCGGTCCGTGACGGTCTTCGCCGCGCGGTCGATCGACTCGATCTTGCGGTCGGTGTGCAGGGTGACGAGCGGGTCGGCCCAGAGGGCCGGGTCGCCCAGGGCGATGCCCTCGGGACCCTCCTCGAACCAGCGGGTCAGCCCCACGCGGTCGTAGGGGGCGCGGGGCTCTTCCGCGAACACGGTCACGCGGTAGCGGCCGGCGTCGTCCCGGGCGCGCAGCGCCTCGACGAGCCGCTGCGCGACCATGCCACCGCCGATCACCACAAGGTGCTGAGGATTGCCGGAATTGACCATGTCTTGACCGTAGGTCGCGGGTTTTTCGCGCCGGTGCGTCCGCGGTTACCCGAGCCGAACATCTTCCTCACAGGGCGTGGGGCAGGCCGGTGAGCGGGGGCCTACGCGCGGATCAGGCTCTGGGCAAAGTGGTCCAGCACGCCGAGTATCCCCGGATGTTGCCAGACGCGGTTGCGACGAAGCCCTGTTCGTTCTTCCAGGACACCGGCGTCGACCAGTTGGCCGAGCGCGTTCTGCGCACTCTGGGCCCCCATGCCGAGCTGAGCGGACAAGTAGTTCGCGTTGAGAACAGGATGGGAGAGCAGATGCGGAAGTACCTTCCACGCCGATGCTTGTGAACGGAGCCCGGACATCTTGTCCCGGGACACCTCGATCTGTGCGGCGAGGTCATCGATCAGACGAGCGCCCGCGGCCGCCGCGAACCGAGCAGCTCCGGAGAACTGCTCGACGATCGGCCGGGCGTCTCCGTCCCGGTAGGCAGACAGCGCTGCGAAGTAGCCGTCGGTGTCCTTCAGCAATCCCGCCGAGACCGGAGCCGTCGTGCACGTCACGAGGCGCTTTGCACGGAACATCGCGTGCACGAGCGCGCGCCCCGTCCTGCCGTTCCCGTCGGAGAACGGGTGGATGTTCTCGAAGTGTGCGTGGGCGACCGCAGCCTGCACCACGACAGGAAGGTCGTCTCGGCGCACAAACCTCATCAGGTCTTCCATGGCGCCAGGCACGAGCCCTGCCTGCGGCGCGACATGGGACGCACCACGCGGGCTCACGGAGCTTGTGCCGATCCACACCAACTGATCGCGCCACTGACCAGCATGATGCTCCCACCCTCGCTGGCCCGACAACAGTGCCCGGTGCATCTCCAGAACTGCGGCCGTGTCGAGGTGGTCAGCAAGGTCGAGCGCCGCTTCCATCGCGTGGACGTTTGCGACCACGGTCCGCGCATTGTCCGACGTCGACTGATCGAGCTCCGCCAGGGCCAGCTGTCGCGCCCCCACGGTCAGGTTCTCGATCTGAGACGACGACGTGGACTCCGTCCGGAGCAGGATGGAACTCATCGGCCCGAGCGACGGGCTCGTCTCCCCGAGCACCGCGCGGGCGTATGCGTCGAACCTACCCAGGGCAGCAGCCGCTTCTTCCGTGTCAGCCGCGATGTCTGCAGCAAGCACAGGCGCCCAGTCTTCGATGAGCGGCGGCACTGCAGACCGGTATGCCCCGGAGGCCTCGGCCATCCGCGCACGACTGGTCAGGCCATCGGGCTCGGCGACCCAGTACTCGTCCTCATGCCGGAACGCGGGAACTTGGAGCATGAGCCCTACGCTAATCCAAGTTTCGGAGAAACTTGGATTAACGGAACGATTGGCTCCACGTTTCGCACCGCTACCGTAGGGCCGCATGGACCTCCGGACCGTGCCCAACCCGTTGGTCCGCGCTGGCGGCCGTGCGCTCCGCCGCATCAACGACCGGCACCCGTGGAGCCACAACGACCACTTCCACGGCTGGATCCTGCGCCGGCTACCGGCCCGACGGCGACGGGCGCTCGACGTCGGCTGCGGCAAGGGGCTGCTGCTGAGCCGGCTGCGGGGGCGGTTCGACGAGGTACTGGGCGTAGACGCCGACGCCGCCATGGCCGCCGTCGCCGCCGGGCGGTTCTCAGGTGCCTCCTCGGTGGCCGTGCGCCACGCCCGGTTCGAGGAGGTCGACGGCGAGTTCGACACGATCACCATGGTCGCGGTGCTGCACCACCTGCCGCTGGAGCCCGCGCTCCGGCACGCGGCCGGCCTGCTCGCGCCCGGCGGACGGCTGCTCGTCGTGGGCCTCGCCCGGGCGGACACCCTGGCCGACCTGGCCTGGGACCTCCCGTCGTCACTGCTGAACCCGCTGGTGGGGCTGATCAAGCATCCACAGCCGGTCCGAGCCCCTGTGGACGACAGCGGCAGCCGAGCGAGCAGCGAACCCGTGATGCCGGTGCGCGACCCCGCCGAGACGTTCACGGAGATCTCCCGGGTCGCCCGCGAGGTGCTCCCTGGAGCGCGCCCCCGCCGTCGGCTGTTCTTCCGCTACACGCTGGCGTGGACCCGCCCGCCGGCATGAAGGTGCGCCTCTACCCAGTCATTCGGCCCGGAACTGGCCTGTTTTCGGGCCCAATGGCTGGGTAGAAGCGCACGTCTGCGCGGCGCCCGGCTACGCCGGTTCCGGGACCGCCTCCTCCGACGCGCGGAGCCAGTCCACCAGGCCGCAGACGGCGTCCTTGCACGAGCCGCAGCCCGTCGTGGCGCGGGTCTCGCGCACCACGTCCTCGACCGAGTGCGCACCGGGCGGGCACGCGCCCGCGATGTCGCCCTTGGTCACGCCGTTGCAGCGGCACACCACGGCGTCCTCGGGCATGTGCTCCGGGGACGACGCCGGCGACGCCGCGGCCATGACCGGCGTGAGCAGCAGGAACGCGGGGTCCAGCGGCGCGGGCGTGCGCCGCGTGTAGGCGGCGGTGAGATCGGCGGCCACGCGCGGG
>NZ_KI911572.1:25564-25656 GCF_000515355.1 Promicromonospora kroppenstedtii DSM 19349
TCCCGCGGGTGTCGATGCCGCGGTCGGTCTGCGCGCGGCTCGTCGTCGCGCCGCTGGTCAGCAGGGCGCCCAGCCGCACGGCCATGCTGGGC
>NZ_KI911572.1:25756-33146 GCF_000515355.1 Promicromonospora kroppenstedtii DSM 19349
GGCCGGGTCGACCGGCTGGCCCTCGCCGGTCAGCAGGGACCGGCGGACCAGCGGCGTCGTGATCCGGTCGGCCGCCCCGAGCACTGCCGCCGACGTCCACCCCTTCTGGCACAGCCCGCCCCGGTTGGTCGGGAAGTCGCGCGGTTGCACCTCGGGGACACCGGCCGACGCCTGGCTCGGCGCCGGCGTGCCGGACGCCGCCGACGTCGCACGTGGCGTCAGCGACATCCCGCACTGCAGCGCGCAGTAGGGGCAGTGCGAGTCGACGGGGATCCCGAGGGTGGCGACCATGGTCAGACCCGTGCCTCGGCCATGGCGCCACGGCCGTAGACCAGCCAGCAGACCAGGGCCATCACCGCGTAGACGCCGATGAACAGCCACAGCGCGGGCACGATCGACCCCGCCGACGTGGTGGACAGGGCGAACCCGCGTGGGATGAGGAACCCGCCGAACGCCCCGATGGCGCCGGCGATGCCGATGCACCCGGCGGCGGCCTTCGCCGTCCCGCCGCTCGCCCGGAAGACAGCCGGGATCATGCGGTAGACGGAGCCGTTGCCCACGCCCGTGGCGACGAACAGGCCGAGGAACGAGCCGAAGAACAGCGCGAAGCTCCCGGACCCGAGGGCGGCGATGGCGCCCACCGCGCCGAGCGCCATCACGCCGAACGAGCCGATGGTCACCCGGGCTCCGCCCACGCGGTCGGCCAGGATGCCGCCGAGCGGCCGGGCGACGGACCCCACGAGCGCGCCGACGAAGGCGAGCGGGATCGCGACCTGGGGGAACTGCGCTGCCAGGAGCGTCGGGAAGGCGCCCGCGTAGCCGATGAACGACCCGAACGTGCCGATGTAGATGAAGCTGATGACCCAGGTGTGCTTGTGGTGCACCGCCACGCCGAACGAGCGCGGGTCCGCCTTGGCCGTGGACAGGTTGTCCATGTGACGCCAGGCGAGGAACGCGGCCAGCAGGATGAACGGGATGAAGATCAGCCCGGCCCGGTCGAGCGCCACGCCCGCCCCGGTGACGATCACCAGCGGTACCGCGAGCTGCACGGCCGCCGTGCCGATGTTGCCGCCTGCGGCGTTCCAGCCCAGGGCCGCGCCCTTCTCCTTCTCGGGGAAGAAGAACGAGATGTTCGCCATCGACGACGCGAAGTTGCCGCCGCCCAGGCCCGCGAGCGCCGCGGCGGCGAGCAGCACGGGGAACGGCGTGGTGGGGTCGCCGACGGTGAGGACGAGCGCGCCGGCCGGCAGCAGCAGGAGCAGGGCGGAGACGATGGTCCAGTTGCGGCCGCCGAACACCGGGACGGCGAACGTGTAGGGGATGCGCAGCGTGGCGCCGACGAGGCTCGGCACGGAGATGAGCCAGAACATCTGGTCGACGGTGAGGTCGAAACCCGCGGCGGGGAGCTGCGGTACGACGATCGACCAGATGGCCCAGACGCCGAAGCCGAGGAACTCCGCGAAGATCGACAGGACGAGGTTGCGCCGGGCGGTGCGGCGTCCGCCGTCCTCCCAGAGGGTCTTGTCCTCGGGGTCCCAGTGCTCGATCCAGCGTCCGGTGCGGCGCCGGACGGCGGGCTCGCTGGGCGTGGGTGCCTGGTCGCGTGTGGTCGGAGTGGACACGTCGTCCTCCCTGCATGGGCGTATGCCCGACGACGCCGGGCGCGCCCGGACCGACAGGTGCCCGTCCGGGGCCGGCCCGACGTCGGACCGACATCCAGGAACCTAGGGAGACGGTGTTTCATCGCCCGACAAAGAGCAGTTAATCGACCGTAAGGAAGAACGCACAGGGGGCCGGCCGGGGGTGTGAGGCGTTGCTCGCAGCATCTGTGCCGCAGATCAGGTCGCGCATTCTCAGACCCCAGGTGAAACTGAAAAAGATGGCCACCGAGGACGCACTCGTCAGGCTGGGACGGCACCTCCGCCGAGGGGAGGTGTCCGAGGACCTGCGCCGGCTGTACCTGGAAGGGGGTCGGGGCGGCGACTCGTTCTACCGGGACCGGTGGTCGCACGACAAGGTGGTCCGCTCCACGCACGGCGTGAACTGCACGGGGTCCTGCTCGTGGAAGGTGTACGTCAAGGACGGCATCATCACGTGGGAGACCCAGCAGACGGACTACCCGTCGGTGGGCCCGGACTCCCCCGAGTACGAGCCGCGCGGCTGCCCGCGCGGGGCCGCGTTCAGCTGGTACACGTACTCGCCCACCCGGGTGCGCTACCCGTACGTGCGGGGCGCGCTGCTGGAGGCGTACCGGGCGGCGAAGGCCCGCACCGGGGACCCGGTCCACGCGTGGGCCGAGGTCACGGGTGATCCCGCCGTCGCGAGCGCGTACAAGCGGGCGCGCGGCAAGGGCGGCCTGGTCCGGGCCACGTGGGAGGAGGCGGCGGAGATCGTCGCGGCGGCCCACGTGCACACGATCAGGGAGCACGGGCCGGACCGCGTCGCCGGGTTCTCGCCGATCCCCGCGATGTCGATGGTCTCGCACGGCGTGGGCGCGCGGTTCGTGCAGATGCTGGGCGGCACCATGCTCAGCTTCTACGACTGGTACGCCGACCTGCCCGTGGCGTCCCCGCAGGTGTTCGGCGACCAGACGGACGTGCCGGAGTCGGCGGACTGGTGGAACGCCGCCTACCTGATCATGTGGGGCTCGAACATCCCCGTGACACGCACGCCGGACGCGCACTTCATGACCGAGGCCCGGTACCGCGGCCAGAAGGTCGTGGTGGTCTCCCCCGACTACGCGGACAACACGAAGTTCGCCGACGCGTGGCTCGCCCCGCACCCCGGCACGGACGGCGCGCTCGCCCTGGCGATGGGCCACGTGATCCTGCGCGAGTACCTCGTGGACCGGCGCACCGAGCGGTTCGCGGCCTACCTCAAGCAGTACAGCGACTCGCCGTTCCTGGTGCGCCTGGACCCCGTGCCCTCGTCCGGTGCGGGACAGCACGCGGCGGACGACGGCGAGGAGGCGTACGTCCCGGGCAAGTTCCTGACGGCGGCCGACCTGTCCGACGACGTCCTGCCCGGCGTGACCGCCGAGGCCAACTCGCACTTCAAGCCCGTACTCCTCGACGCCGACGGCTCGCCCGTGGTGCCGAACGGCACGCTGGGCCACCGCTACGGCGACGCCGACGAGGGCCGCTGGAACCTGGACCTGGGCGACGTGGACCCGGCGTTGAGCCTCGCTGATCTGCAGGGGGTCTCGACAGGCTCGACGGACTCGACCGGCGAAGGGCCGGTCGAGTCCGTCGCCGTCGCCCTCCCCCGCTTCGACGTGGTCCCCGGGCCCGAAGACGACGCCCACACCGGTGGCAAGGGCGTCGTCGTGCGTGGCGTGCCGGTGCGGCGCGTCGGCGGACACCTGGTGACCACGGTGTTCGACCTGATGCTCGCCCAGTACGGCGTGGGCCGGCCCGGGCTGCCGGGCGACTGGCCCGCGGGCTACGACGACCCCGCGCCCGGCACCCCTGCGTGGCAGGAGGAGATCACGGGCGTCCCCGCGGCCGCCGCGGCGCGGATCGGACGGGAGTTCGCGCAGAACGCCGTCGACTCCGACGGCCGGTCGATGATCATCATGGGCGCCGGTACGAACCACTGGTTCCACTCGGACACGATCTACCGCGCGTTCCTGGCGCTGACCACGATGACCGGCTGCCAGGGCGTGAACGGCGGCGGCTGGGCGCACTACGTGGGCCAGGAGAAGTGCCGCCCCGTGACGGGCTGGGCGCAGTACGCGGGCGGGCTCGACTGGGTGCGGCCGCCGCGACAGATGATCGGCACCGCCTTCTGGTACCTGGCGACCGACCAGTGGCGGTACGACGGTCTGCCCGCCGACACGCTGGCCTCGCCGCTGGCGCCCGGCCGGTTCGCGGGCCGCACCACCGCGGACACCCTGGTGGAGTCGGCGCAGCGCGGCTGGATGCCGAGCTACCCGACGTTCGACCGCAACCCGCTGGACCTCGCCGACGAGGCCCGGGCGGCGGGCAGGCCGCCCGCCGAGCACGTGGTCGACGAGCTGAAGGCGGGCCGGCTGCGGTTCGCCGTCGAGGACCCGGACGACCCGGCCAACTTCCCGCGCGTGCTGACCGTGTGGCGGGCCAACATCCTGGGGTCGAGCGGCAAGGGCAACGAGTACTTCCTCAAGCACCTGCTGGGCACCGACTCCGCGGTGTTCGCCGAGGAGTCCGCGCCGGAAGGGCGTCCGAGCAGCATGACCTGGCGCGACGAGGCCCCGCGCGGCAAGCTCGACCTGCTGGTCACGATGGACTTCCGGATGACGAGCACCACGCTGTTCTCCGACGTCGTGCTGCCCGCCGCGACCTGGTACGAGAAGCACGACCTGTCCTCCACGGACATGCACCCGTTCGTGCACGCGTTCAGCCCGGCCATCGACCCGCCCTGGCAGACCAAGACCGACTTCGCCGCGTTCCACGCGATCGCACGGAAGATCTCCGCGATGGCGATCGACCACCTGGGCGTGCGGCACGACGTCGTCGCGTCGCCCCTCGCGCACGACACCCCCGACGAGATGGCCGTGCCCCACGGCACGCTGACCGACGCCGACGTGCCGTTCCGCGAGCGGCACCTGGTGCCAGGCGTGAACATGCCCAAGATCGTGGAGGTCGAGCGGGACTACCCGGCGTTCGCGGCCCGGATGGCCGCGCTCGGCCCGCTCACCGACGGCGTCGGCATGGTCACCAAGGGCGTGCCGTTCTCGCCCGACGCCGAGGTGCGCCGCCTCGGCGAGATCAACGGGCTGGTCCCCGACGGTCCCGTGGCCGGACGGCCGCGGCTGGACCGCGACACGCACGCGTGCGAGGCGATCCTGGCGCTCAGCGGCACCACCAACGGCCGCCTCGCGGTCCAGGGGTTCGAACGCGTGGAGCGCCGCACCGGGCGACCGCTGGCCGACCTGGCGCGCGAGGACGAGGGCCGGCGCATCACGTTCGCCGACGTCCAGGCCCGGCCCACCCCGGTGATCACCTCGCCCGAGTGGTCCGGCAGCGAGCACGGCGGACGCCGGTACAGCGCGTTCGTGGTCAACGTCGAGCGGCTCAAGCCCTGGCACACGCTGACCGGGCGGCAGCACTTCTACCTGGACCACGACTGGCTCGTGGAGCTCGGCGAGCAGCTCCCGGTGTTCCGCCCGCCGCTGGACATGCACCGGCTCTTCCCGGACTCCCCGTCGCTGGTCGAGCATGCCGAGACCGGCGCCGAGGTCGTCGTCCGCTACCTCACGCCGCACTCGAAGTGGTCCATCCACTCCGAGTACCAGGACAACCTGTTCATGCTGTCGCTCTCGCGCGGCGGGCCGAACATCTGGATGTCCCCGGGTGACGCCGCCCGCATCGGCGTCGCGGACAACGAGTGGGTCGAGGCCGTGAACCGCAACGGCGTCGTCGTGGCGCGGGCCGTGGTGAGCCACCGCATGCCGGAGGGCACCGTCTACATGCACCACGCCACCGACCGCACCGTGGACGTGCCGATCGCGGAGGCGTCGGGGCTACGCGGCGGCATCCACAACTCGCTGACGCGGATCCTGCTCAAGCCGTCGCACCTGGCCGGTGGCTACGCCCAGCTCTCCTACGCCTTCAACTACCTGGGGCCCACCGGCAACCAGCGCGACGAGGTGACCGTGGTCCGGCGCCGCAGCCAGGAGGTGCGCTACGAATGAAGGTCATGGCCCAGATGTCGATGGTGATGAACCTCGACAAGTGCATCGGCTGCCACACGTGCTCGGTGACCTGCAAGCAGGCGTGGACCAACCGGTCCGGCACGGAGTACGTCTGGTTCAACAACGTGGAGACCCGCCCCGGGCTGGGCTATCCGCGCACGTACCAGGACCAGGACGAGTGGCACGGCGGCTGGGTCCGGACCAGGCGGGGCCGGCTGAAGCTCCGCGCGGGCGGGCGGCTGAAGAAGCTCGCGACCATCTTCGCCAGCCCCAAGATGCCGTCCATCCAGGACTACTACGAGCCCTGGACCTATGAGTACGACATGCTGCTGTCCGCGCCGCAGGGCGCGCACACCCCGGTGGCACGACCGAAGTCCCTGCTCACGGGCAAGGACATGAAGATCGAGTGGTCGGCCAACTGGGACGACGACCTCGCCGGGTCCACCGCGACGATGCAGGACGACCCGGTGCTGAAGCACATGAGCGAGCACGTAGCCGAGGAGCTCGAGCAGACGTTCATGTTCTACCTGCCGCGCATCTGCGAGCACTGCCTCAACCCCGCGTGCGTGGCATCCTGCCCGTCGGGCGCCATGTACAAGCGGGCCGAGGACGGCATCGTGCTCGTGGACCAGGAGGCCTGCCGCGGCTGGCGGCAGTGCGTCACCGGCTGCCCCTACAAGAAGGTCTACTTCAACCACAAGACCGGCAAGGCCGAGAAGTGCACGCTCTGCTACCCGCGCATCGAGGTGGGCCTGCCCACCGTCTGCTCGGAGACGTGCGTGGGCCGCCTCCGCTACCTCGGCCTCGTGCTGTACGACGCCGACCGGGTCACCGAGGCCGCGTCCGTCGAGGACGAGCACGAGCTCCTGGCGGCCCAGCGGTCGGTGTTCCTCGACCCGGACGACCCCGAGGTGGTCGCCGCCGCGCGCCGCGAGGGCATCCCCGAGGACTGGATCGAGGCCGCCCAGGCGTCCCCGACCTGGAAGCTGATCAACGACTACGAGGTGGCGCTCCCGCTGCATCCCGAGTACCGGACGCTGCCCATGGTCTGGTACATCCCGCCGCTGTCGCCCGTCGTCGACGTCGTCGCGAGCTCCGGGAACGACGGTGAGGACCCCCGCACGCTCTTCGCGGCCATCTCGAAGCTGCGCATCCCGCTGGAGTACCTCGCGGGCCTGTTCACGGCCGGCGACACCCGGCCCGTCGAGCGGGTGCTGCGGCGGCTGGCCGCCATGCGCTCGTACATGCGCGACGTGAATCTGGGCAATACCCCGAACGAGTCGACCGCGAGCGCCGTCGGCATGACCGGCCCGCAGGTCGAGGAGATGTACCGGCTGCTGGCGATCGCCAAGTACGACGACCGGTACGTGATCCCGACGGCGCACGCCGAGCAGGCCCGGGACCTCGAGGAGATCGCGTGCTCCCTGGACTACGAGGGCGGTCCGGGCATGGGCGGCGCCGGACCGTTCGGGGAGTCGTCGGGCCCGCCCGTCCCGGTCGCCGTGGAGAACTTCCACGCGCTGTCGTCCCGGCAGACCGCCGACTCCCCGAACGGGCCGTCCACCCCCGGCCGGGTCAACCTCCTGAACTGGGACGGCAACGGGCGACCGGACGGCCTCTTCCCACCGGAGGACGAGGGGAAGGCGTCATGAGCCTGTCGTTCCTGCCGCGTCCGATGCTCCGCCGCGGCGCCCGCCCGGTCTCCGGGGGCGAGCC
>NZ_KI911572.1:33246-35890 GCF_000515355.1 Promicromonospora kroppenstedtii DSM 19349
GACGGCGACGGCGCCCGCATCGTCGGCGCGCTCCTGGCCGCCCACCGCGACGGCATCGAGGTGCTCCGGCAGGCGTTGGCCGCCGAGGGCTCACCGTGGGTCGCGGCAGTGGAGGCGGTCTGCCTCACGCTGCCGCCCGTCGACGCGCGGACGCTGGAACGCGTGGCGGCGCTCGTCGCGGAGGGCCCGCCCGCCGAGCTGGTCGGGCTGACCGGGCTGCCGGGCTTCGGGGCGGACGGCGAAGGAGGCGTACAGCCGTGGAGGTGATGCTCTGGGTGGTGCTGCCGTACGTGACCTTCGCCGTGCTGATCGTCGGGTCGGTGTGGCGGTACCGGTACGACCGGTTCGGCTGGACCACCCGCTCGTCCGAGCTGTACGAGAAGCGGCTGCTGCGTATCGGGTCGCCGCTGTTCCACATCGGCCTGCTCGTGGTGATCCTGGGGCACCTCGCGGGCCTGGTGATCCCGGCTACGTGGACGGCGGCGGTCGGCATCCCGGAGGACGTCTACCACCTGGTCGCGGCGCTGGCCGGGTCGGCGGCGTCCGCCGTGCTGGTGCTCGGGCTGCTCATCCTGATCTACCGCCGACGGACCACGAGTGCCGTGTTCCTCGCGACGACCGTGATGGACAAGGTCATGTACGCGATGCTCGCGCTGTCGGTGCTGTCCGGGGCCTGGGCGACCGCCACCACGCAGCTCGTGACCGAGCACGGGTACGACTACCGGGAGACCATCTCGCCCTGGTTCCGCTCACTCTGGTACCTCCAGCCGCAGCCCGAGCTGATGGCCGGGGTGCCCGTCGCCTTCCAGGTGCACATCGTGGCCGCGTTCCTGCTGTTCGCGCTGTGGCCGTTCACGCGGCTCGTGCACGCGTTCTCCGCCCCGGTGCCGTACCTGTTCCGGCCGTACGTCGTGTACCGCTCGCGCGACGAGGGGCGTGCCGCTCCCGGCGGGTCCGGTGCGCACCGCCCCCGTCCGGGTTGGGAGCCGCCCACCGGACCTGCCAGGAGGAGCTGACATGGCCCAGGCACCACCCAGCCGGGCGAGCCGGCGGACCGAGACGAGCGGGACGTCGTCGTCGGGCGTGCAGCTCGCGCTGGCCACCGTGGGCTTCGCGGTGAACTTCTGGGCGTGGGCGCTGATCAGCCCGCTCGGCAAGGCGTACGGGGTCGAGTACGCGCTGACCGACCTGCAGCAGTCGGTGCTCGTCGCCGTGCCCGTGCTGGTCGGGTCCGTGGGGCGCATCCCCGTGGGAGCGCTGACCGACCGGTTCGGCGCGCGGACGATGTTCCCGCTGGTCAGTGCGCTGACGATCATCCCGGTGCTGTTCGTGGGGCTGGTCGCCGACTCGTACGCGGCGCTGATCGTGGGCGGGTTCCTGCTCGGGCTGGGCGGCACGACCTTCGCGATCGGCGTGCCGTTCGTCAACGCGTGGTTCGCGCCCGAGCGCCGGGGTACCGCGCTCGGGATCTTCGGCGTCGGGATGGGCGGCACGGCGATCTCGTCGTTCACCACCGTGCCGCTGGCCGACGCGTTCGGGCGATGGACGCCGTTCGTGCTGGTCGCGGCGATCCTGGCGGTCTTCGCGGTGGCCTCGTGGTTCCTGCTGCACGACGCCCCGGGCCGGGCCTCGGGCGCCGCCGGTGGCATGCTGGCGCGCACCTGGTCCATCCTCAAGCTGCCCGCGACCCTGCAGCTGTCCTGGCTGTACGCCGTCGGGTTCGGCGGATTCGTGGCGTTCAGCGTGTACCTGCCGACGTTCCTCGCCAATGCCTACGACCTCGAGGCCGCCGACGCCGCGACCCGCACCGCCGGGTTCGTGGTGCTCGCCGTGGTGATGCGCCCGGTGGGCGGGATGCTGTCGGACCGGCTCGGGCCGGTGAACGTGTCGGTCTGGTGCTTCGCCGCGGTGACGCTGCTGGCGGCCGTCGTGGCGTTCAAGCCGGGGCTCGTCCCGGTGGGCACCATCGCGTTCCTGGGGCTCGCGGCGGCGCTCGGGGCGTCGTCGGGGGCCACGTTCGCGCTGGTGGCGAAGGTCGCGCCCGCGGACAAGGTCGGCGGGGTGACCGGCGTCGTCGGTGCCGCCGGCGGGCTCGGCGGGTTCGTGCCGCCCCTGATCATGGGCGCGGTCTACCAGCTCAACGGCGACTACGGCGTGGGGTTCGCGCTGCTGGCGGCGACGGGGCTGGCCACTCTGCTGTTCACGCTGGGACCGGTACGGCGGGGGGCGCGGGGCTGAGCACCGGTTCCCGTACGCTCACAGGGAAGGGTGCCGGGTTGTGAGGCACAGGTAACCCCGGCAGAACCCTGTTCGCATAGCGTCGTCCCATGGAGTCCGGGTTGCGGAGCGTCACGGAGCACGTCGAGCGCGTGGTCACGCTGGTCGCGCCGCTGCCCGTCGTCCGGCTGGACCTGGTGGACGCCGACGGCGCGACCCTCGCCGAGGACCAGCACGCCCAGGTCTCGGTCCCGCCGTTCGTGAGCGCCGCGATGGACGGTTACGCCGTCCGGCTGGCCGACCTCCCGCCCGACGGCGCGCCGGTGACGCTGCGGGTGACGGGTGACATCGCGGCCGGCGCCGCCGACGGGACCGGGATCAGCCCGGGGCAGGCCGTGCGGATCATGACCGGCGCCCCGCTCCCGCC
>NZ_KI911572.1:35990-41930 GCF_000515355.1 Promicromonospora kroppenstedtii DSM 19349
GGGCTCGCGGCCGGGCTGCGAGCGCTGCCGGACCCGGGCGCGCCGTGGGTGCTGCTCCTCGCCGTCGACGTGCCGGGCGCCGCCCGGGCGATCGTGCACCTGGAGGAGGCCGTTTCACGTGAACCCGTGGACGGCGCCTACCTGGTGCACGAGGGCAGGGCGCAGTGGCTGGTCGGGCTGTACCGGCGCGCGGCCCTGGACGGAGGGCTGGACGGGGTCGAGACGGACGGGGCACCGATGAAGCGCCTGGTCGGCGCGCTCCGGTGCGCCGAGGTCCCGGACCCGGCAGGCTGGAGCGACGACATCGACACCCCCGCCGACGTGGCCCGATACCGGAAAGACGAGAGATGACAGACCTCAAGCAGTGGATCTCCGACCTGGAGTCGGAGCTCGGCCTCCCGACCGGCACCATCGACATGAAGAAGGTCCTGGACCTCGCCCGGGACGCCGCCCATGCCGTCGAGCGCCCGGCGGCCCCGCTGACCACGTACGCCGTCGGCTATGCGGACGGGCTGGCCGCGGCCGGCGCGCTCGTGGCCGAGCCGGACCCCACGCAGAAGGCGACCGAGCTGGCGGCCCGCTGGACCACCGACTGACCCTTCGCGCCCGGCTGCGGGCGGTGTCAGTGGTGCCGCCTATCGTTGGCGGTATGGACCGGAACAGGCTCGAGTTCACGGTGGTCAGCACCGCGATCGGCGAGTGCGCGCTCGTCTGGAACGAGGACGCGGAGATCGTCGGCTCGACGCTGCCGCACGGCAGCTCCGACCAGCTCCGCGCCGCCGTACGGGGCTGGTACCCGGGCGCCGTCGAGGCCCCGGCCGACCCGGTCGAGGCCGCCGTCGAGGGGCTGAAGCACCTGCTGGAGGACGGCGAGGGAGACCTCGCGGAGATCCACCTGAACATGAGTGCCGTGCCCGACTTCGACCGCCGGGTGTACGAGATCGTGCGCGCCATCCCGCCCGGCGAGACCCGAACGTACGGCGAGGTCGCCACCGAGCTGGGCTCGCCAGGAGCCGCGCAGGCCGTGGGCCAGGCGATGGGCCGCAACCCGTTCCCGCCGATCGTGCCGTGCCACCGGGTGCTGGCCGCGGGCCGCCGTGTCGGCGGGTTCTCGGCCCGCGGCGGCCCGCGGACCAAGATCCGCATGCTGGAGACGGAGGGCGTCTACCTGGAGCAGCCCACGCTCTTCGACCTGTGAGCGTGGCAGCAAGACCGGGGGTGAAGCGCGGGCCTGGGGGAATCGAGACCGCCCACGTGGCCACCGGTGCGACACTGTCCTGCGTGCCTGACGTCCCCGCCCACCCCCTCCTCGACGTGCTCCTCGCCGGTGGCACGCGCGCGGAACGGCTGACAGCGTCGCGCACCTTCCCGGAGCGCACCGCGCAGCACGCGGACTGGCCCGACTGGGCCGATGCGACGGTCGTGCAGGGCTACCGGAAGCTCGGCGTCGACCGGCCATGGACGCACCAGGCCGAGGCCGCGGACCTCGTCCACCGGGGTCGGCACACCGCCCTGGCCACGTCGACAGGTTCGGGCAAGTCGCTCGCGTTCTGGCTACCCGCGCTCTCGGCGGTCCGGACGGCGACGGCCGCCGCCACGCTCGACCCGGGCAACATCGCGTCGGCGCACGTGCGCCCCACGACCATCTACCTCAGCCCCACCAAGGCACTGGCCGCCGACCAGCTCAGCGCGCTCGAACGCGTGCTCGACGCGGCCGGCACGCGCGACGTCCGCGTCGCCACGTGCGACGGCGACACGTCCCGTGAGGAACGCTCGTGGGTGCAGGACCACGCCGACGTCGTGCTCACCAACCCCGACTTCCTGCACTACGCGCTCCTGCCCAACCATCGACGCTGGTCACGGCTACTGAAGGGGCTGCGGTACGTCGTCGTGGACGAGGGGCACGCCTATCGCGGCGTCTTCGGCGCGCACGTCTCGCTCGTGCTCCGCCGGCTTGCGCGCCTCGCGGCGCGGTACGGCGAGGGCTCGCCCACGTTCGTCGTCGCCTCGGCGACGACGGCGGAACCCGCCGTCAGCGCGGCCCGCCTCATCGGCGTACGGCCCGACGACGTCGCCGCCGTCACCGAGGACGGCTCCCCCTCCGGACGCCGCACGGTACTGCTGTGGCAGCCGCCGGAGATCGCCTCCTGGCGTGCGCCGGTCGACGGCGGCGAGGACGGTGTCGAGATCGGCAGCCCGCACCGAGATCGGTCCAGCGACGAGCCGAACTCGATGCGACGTGCCGATCTCACGGAACCCGACCCCTGGGCCCTGCCCGGCGCGGACGGCGAGGCCGAGCCCGTCGCGACGACGGCACCGCCCGAGCATCCCCGCCGGTCGGCGACGGCCGAGGTCGCCGACCTCCTGGCCGACCTCGCCGAGGCCGGTGCTCGCACCCTCGCGTTCACGCGGTCCCGGCGTGGCGCGGAATCGGTCGCCCAGCAGGCACGCGACCACCTGCGGCACTCCGCACCCGAGGCCGGCCGCCGGATCGCGGCCTACCGCGGCGGCTACCTCCCGGAGGAACGCCGCGAGCTGGAGCAGGCGCTGCGCACGGGCGACCTGCTCGGCCTGGCGACGACCAACGCCCTGGAGCTGGGTGTGGACATCTCCGGCCTCGACGCGGTGCTCATCGCCGGCTGGCCGGGCACCCGCATGTCGCTGTGGCAGCAGGCGGGGCGCGCCGGCCGGGCCGGCTCGGACGGTCTGGTCGCGTTCGTCGCCCGTGAGGACCCGCTCGACACCTACCTCGTGACCCACCCCGAGGCGGTGTTCGACGCCCCGCTGGAGGCCACGGTGTTCGACCCGTCGAACCCGCACGTCCTGGCACCGCACCTGTGCGCGGCGGCCCAGGAGGCGCCGCTGCGGTCCGACGACCTCGCCGACTTCGGCGACCCAGCCCACGTGCGCGGGATCCTGGACGTGCTGGTCGCCCGGGGCGCACTCCGGCGTAGGACCTCCGGGTGGTACTGGACCCACCACCAGCCCGCCGCCGGTCTGACCGACCTACGCGGCGCGGGCGGCACGCCCGTCCGCGTCGTGGAACAGGGCACCGGCCGGATGCTGGGCACGGTCGACGCCGCCTCGGCAGACGGCCAGGTACACGACGGCGCCGTCTACACGCACCAGGGCACCACCTACGTGGTGGCGCACCTCGACCTGACCGACCACACCGCCGTCGTACAGCGCCGCCGGCTCGACTACGGGACGTGGTCGCGGTCGGTCATGTCGGTGGCGATCGAGGGCTGGGACGACGGCGGCACGGCCGCTGCGCAGGAGGGCGACGGCATCCCGGACGACGACCCCGGCCGCGACCTCGTCACCCGGGAGTGGGGGCCGATCGCCTGGGGCCTCGGTCCGGTGGAGGTGACGTCGCAGGTGGTGAGCTTCCAGCGGCGCCGCGTCCCGGACATGCAGGTCCTGGGGACGGAACAGCTCGAGCTGCCCGAGCACACGCTCGGTACGGCCGCGGTCTGGTGGTCGGTCCCGGAGTTCGTGCTGCGCGCGGCGGACATCTCCCCCGAGCAGACGCCGGGGGCCCTGCACGCCGCGGAGCACGCGTCGATCGGGCTGCTGCCGCTGCTGGCGACGTGCGACCGCTGGGACCTCGGCGGGGTGTCGACGGAGCTGCACCCCGACACCGGCGAGGCCACGGTGTTCGTCTACGACGCGTACCCCGGGGGCGCCGGGTTCGCCGAACGGGCCTACGAGCTGGGCGGGACGTGGCTGCGCGCCACACGCGACGCCATAGCGGCCTGCCCCTGCGCCGACGGGTGCCCGGCCTGTGTGCAGTCGCCCAAGTGCGGCTCGTACAACGCGCCGCTCGACAAAGCAGCGGCCGTACGGCTCCTCGATGCCGTGCTGTCCCACGAACCGGTGTCCGCGGCGCGACCCCGCTAGGATTCCGCGCCTTTATCACCGCTATTTTCTGGCACTCTTCTATTACTTTCCCGGAATGCAGGTCGCGGACGTCGCGGTGACAAGAAGATGCATTCTGATCATATGCATTTCACTGCGCTTGCACCCCCCGCGCGGGGCCCGCCCAATGGAACCACGACCGTGGCCGCCACGGTTGCTGTTCCACCTCTGGGTGATGAGGAGCCGGGTGTGCCTGAGACGTCACTGCGCAACGAAGCCGTCCCGTACGGAAAGGGCGCGCATTTCCGCATTCCGCGAGCAGCTCTCGCCCTTTCACTTGCCATAGGGCTCAGTGGTGTGGTCCCGCCCGCGGCACAGGCGAATGCCACGGGCAACGTGGTGCTCGGGGACTTCGAGATCGACGGCAACTACTACGAGGGGTTCGGCAACGCTTCGACGCCGACCGACCCGGTCGACCCGGCCGCGGACGACTGGGGCACGCCCGCGGTCGAGGACGCCTCGGCGCACGTGGTCGACGGCATCGGCAGCGGCGACACGACGGTCCTGGACGACGGGCACGAGGACGACCCCCTGTCCGTGTGGCGCGACGCGGCCCAGGGCAACGCCCCCGGCGCCGCGGACATCCAGAACGTCTGGGCGTACGACCGCGTGGTCGACGGGGATCTTCATGCCTTCTTCGCCTGGAACCGCGTGGCGACGCAGGGGCAGGTCACCTGGTTCCTGGAGCTCAACCAGCGCGCGAACAGGGTGAACGGCAACGGGGTGTCGGTGCCGAGCCGGTCGGAGGGCGACCTTCGCGTCACCCTCCAGCGATCCGGATCGGCTCTGACCATCCTCGCGGTCGACCGTTGGGTCGGCCCGGCCGACAACGGCTGGGCGCCGGCGCCCGCCGCGGACATCGTGGGCAGGGTGAACGACTCGACGGTCACCCTGCCCGACGGGCCGCGCACGGCCCAGCTCTTCCTCGAGTTCGGCGTCAACATCAGCGCGCTCTTCGGCGAGGCCTCGTGCGGGTTCGGCGACTTCGTCGCCATGAACCTGCGCTCGACCGCGGGCGGTGCGAATGCGGAGCTCAAGGACTACGTCAACCAGGAGGTCGACATCGACTCGACCTGTGCCTCGCTGACGATCGAGAAGAACGACGAGGACGGCAACCCCGTCGGTGGTTCGACCTTCACCGTCACGCCGAACCCTCTTCCGGACGGGGCGGGTGACAGACTGGAGATCACCGACAACGACGCGAACGACGCCGATCCCGCCGACGGTGTCATCCGGATCCCGGCCGTCGAGCCGGACATCGAGTACGCCGTCGTCGAGTCGGGACCACCACCGGGCTATATCGGTGCCGCCCCGCAGACCGTCACCCCCGGTGAGTCCGCCGCCGAGACACTGACCTTCGTGAACTCGCTCGGCTCCATCTCCTGGGAGAAGCGCGACGCCGTCACCGGCGAGCTGATCTGCTGCGCGACCTTCCGTGTCCAGGGCACGGCGGGCGCCGCGGCAGAGGATCCGTGGAACGTCGACCTCGAGATCACGGACAACGACGGTTCGCCGGGCGCGAACCCCGAGGACGGGCTGCTCACCGCCGCCGGCCTGCCGACAGGGACGTACACCGTCACGGAGGTCACGCCGCCCACCGGGTACCAGCTCCCGCCCGAGGGCGAGGCGTCGGTGAGCGGGATCGAGGTCACGGCAGCGGACCCGCACGTGGCGATCGCGGCCCCGTTCGAGGACCCGCAGATCTTGACCGACCTCACGCTGCGCAAGACCGATGCCGTGAGCGGCGACCTCCTGGACGGCGCCGTCGTCCAGCTCTACCTCGACGACGGCGACGGTGTGGACGACGAGCCCGACGAGGGTGATGAACCCGTGGGCGAGCCTTGTACCACCGGGCGTGACGGCCCTGGCCTCTGCACGGTCACCGACCTTCCCTTCGGGCTCTACTACTGGTACGAGGTGTCGCCGCCCCCCGGCTACGAGCTGCCGGAGGACCGCACGAGCCCGCTGATCCCGGTCACCGCGGAGAACGCGGGCACGGCGCAGACCTTCACGTACGCGAAC
>NZ_KI911572.1:42030-42691 GCF_000515355.1 Promicromonospora kroppenstedtii DSM 19349
CCCCGCGCGGGCCGCGTCCATGGCGCGCATCTGCGCCGTGGACGCGGCCGCGAGGGTGAGCACGGCGACGAGCACGAGGACGACGACCGGCAGACCGATGGCCAGCTCGGCCGTTACGGTGCCGCGTTCCGGCTCACGCTCCGTCATGGGTCAGCCGGTCGTCAGCGCCGACTGGATGAGCGACGTGAGCATCCCCTTCACGTCACCGCCCTTGAGGACTGCCATCAGCGCGCCCGCGAACGCCGCCGCGGCGAGCGTCGCGATCGCGTACTCGGCCGTGGCCAGTCCACTCTCCGACAACTGCTCGTCGACCTTCGTCCGCGGCCGGTCCTCCGGCTCGGGACAGGCCACCGCTGTCGTGATCGTCATGTCTTCCCCTCCTGCTCAGCCCCCGTCCAGCCTCTCGGCTCAGACGCAGGCACCCTGTACGGCCCGCGGCTGCGGGCCCCGTCCACCGCGTGGCGGACGGCCACGGCACGCTCGCGCGCGCCGAAGCTCTCGTTCCCGGCTCACTCACCCCCTGAGCAGGTCGATGCCCAGCGCCAGCAGCACCGGGACCAGACCCACCAGCACGAAGGCGGGCAGATAGCAGACGCCGAGGGGCAGCACGAGCCGCACCCCGAGCCGCGCGGCCGCCGTGCGGGTGCCGCACTCCGCTCGT
>NZ_KI911572.1:42791-49478 GCF_000515355.1 Promicromonospora kroppenstedtii DSM 19349
TGGGCAGCTGCGTCACGATCGCCCAGGCCACCCGGACGGGGCCTGGTACCTGCCAGGTCGAGGGCCTCGACTTCGGGACCTACCTCTGGGTCGAGGTGCAGGCCCCGCAGGGCTACACGCTCCCGGATCCCCCCTACAGCGCGCCGGTCACCATCACCGCCGGGAACGTCGGCGAGGTCCAGGTCTCCACCTTCGAGGACCCCCGGATCCTGTCCGAGGTGACCGTGCAGAAGCTCGACGCGGACGGCGGAGCGCCGCTCGCGGGCGCCGCGTTCGACCTCGTCACGGACACGGACGGGAACGGCGTGTACGACCCCGGTACGGACGAGGTGGTCGGCTCGTGCACCACCGCCGGCGCCGACGGCGTCTGCTCCGTGGGCGACCTGGACTTCGGCACATACTTCTGGGTCGAGACCGCCCCACCGGCCGGCTACGGACCTGCGACCCCCTCGGTGTCGGGCGCGATCATCATCACCGCCCAGATCGCGGGCACCGACCTGCCCTGGGCGACGTTCGAGAACCCGCGGCTGCTCTCCGAGCTCGTGGTGGGCAAGGTGGACAGCAGCACCCAGCAGCCCCTCGAGAAAGGCCAGTTCGCCCTGTACCGGGACGACGACGGTGACGGTGCGGGCGGAGTGACGGACGACGCTCCCGACCCGGACGACACGCTGGTCGGCACCTGTGGCACCGAGCTCCCCGACGGCACCTGCTCCCTCGGGAACCTCGACTTCGGCACGTACTACTGGTTCGAGACAGGGGCGCCCGCCGGGTACCAGCTGCCCGCCGACCGCACCAGCGACATGATCGTCGTCGACGCGAGCAACGCCGGTGGCGAGATCCCGCCGACGACGTTCGCCGACCCGCAGGCCACCTCGACCCTGGCGGTCCAGAAGGTCGACGAGTCGGATCCGGAGACGCCGCTCGCGGGGGCGGAGTTCGCCCTGTACCTCGACGAGGACGGTGACGGCGCGGACGGCGTGACCGACGACGCGCCCGACCCCGATGACACACAGGTGGACGCCTGCACCGCGGCGGCCGAGACCGGTACCTGCTCGCTCGGTGACCTGGGCTTCGGCACCTACTACTGGTTCGAGGTCACCGCTCCGACCGGTTACGGCCTGCCCGCCGACCGCACGAGCGACATGATCGTGGTCGACGCCTCCAACGCCGGCGGCACGTTCCCTGTCACGACGTTCGCCGACCCGCGCCTCCCCACCGACCTGTCGGTGCTCAAGTTCGACGCGGAGGACGGCACGCCGCTGGACGGCGCGGTCTTCCAGCTCTACCAGGACGACGGTGACGGCCTCGCCGACGGCCCCGAGGGCGACGACCAGCCGGTGGGTGACGTATGCACCACGGGCGACGACGGTGACGGCCTGTGCACGGCCCCCGACCTCGACTTCGGCGAGTACTACTGGTACGAGGTCGACGTACCGCCCGGCTACGAGATCCCGGACGACCGGACCAGCGAGATCGTCACCATCACGGCGGCCAACGCCGGCGAGGCGCTGACGGTCCAGTTCTCCAACCCGAGAACGCTGTCCCGGCTCGAGGTGCAGAAGCTGGACGCCACCGACGACGCTCCCCTGGCGGGGGGCGAGTTCACGCTCTACGTCGACACCGACGGCGACGGCGAGGGCGGCGTCACGGACGACGCCCCCGACCTGGACGACACGCAGATCGGCACGTGCACCACCGAGGGCGCGGACGGCGCCTGCGGGTTCGACGGGCTGGACTTCGGCACCTACTACTGGTTCGAGACCGCCGCACCCACCGGGTACGACCTGCCGGCGGACCGGACCAGCAGCATGGTGACCATCGACGCCTCCACCGCGGGTACCGACCTGCCCCCGACCACGTTCGCGGACCCACGCCTCCCCTCGGAGCTCACCGTGCTGAAGCTCGACGCGGAGACCGACGAGACCCTCGCGGACGGCGTGTTCAGCCTCTACCGCGACGCCGACGGCGACGGGGTGGGCGTCCTGCCCGACCCCGACGACGAGCTCGTCGACGAGTGCACCACGGGTGGCGACGGCACCTGTTCGGTCGGCGGGCTGGACTTCGGCGACTACTACTGGTTCGAGGAGGCCGCACCGCCCGGCTACGAGCTGCCCGAGGATCGGACCAGCAGCGTGATCACCGTCGACGCCTCGAACGCGGGCACCGAGATCACGCCGTTCACGTTCGCCGACCCGCAGGTCCGCTCGACGCTGGTGGTCGAGAAGGTCGACGCCGTGACCGGCGCGCCACTCGCGGGTGCCTCGTTCGACCTGGTGCGCGACGACGGGGACGGCACCTACGAGGAGAGCGCGGACCAGGTCGCCGGGTCGTGCGAGACGGCGGGCGACGAAGGCACCTGCTCGGTGGGCGACCTCACGTTCGGCACGTACTGGTGGGTCGAGACCGACGCCCCGCCGGGGTACGTGCTGCCCGAGGACACCGTGAGCGCCCCGATCGTGGTGGACGCGGAGAACGCGGGCGGCGAGCTCGCCGTGACGAGCGTCGAGGACCCGCAGCAGCCCACGAGCATCTCGGTGCGCAAGCTCGACGGCGAGAGCGGCGAGCCGCTGCCCGGCGCGGTCTTCCAGCTCTATCTGGACGACGGCGACGGTGTCGCTGACGGCCCCGAGGGCGCCGACGAACCGGTCGGCGACCAGTGCACCACCGGCGAGGACGGCGTGTGCTCGGTCGACGGACTGGGCTTCGGTGACTACTACTGGTACGAGGTCGCGGTGCCGCCCGGGTACGACGTGCCGGCCGACCGGACCAGTGTCATCGTGACCGTCGACGCCGAGAACGCAGGCGAGGACCTGTCCGTCGACTTCACCAACCCCCGGGTCCTGACCGAGCTCACCGTGCAGAAGGTCGACGGCGAGGAGGGGCAGCCGCTGGCCGGCGCCGGGTTCGACCTGGTGCTCGACAGCGACGACAGCGGCGAGCACGACGAGGGCGACACCGTCGTGGGCTCGTGCGTCACCGGCATCGACGGCACGTGTTCCGTCCCCGACCTGGACTTCGGCACGTACTTCTGGGTCGAGACCGACCCGCCGGCCGGCTACCCGATGCCGGACAACCCCGTGAGCGACCCGATCGTCATCGATTCCGACACCGCGGGCGCGCCCAACACGTTCACGTTCAGCAACCCCCGGCTGCTCTCGGAGCTCACCGTGGCAAAGCTGGACGCCGAGACCGACGAGCCGCTGGCCGGTGCCGAGTTCGATCTGGTGCTCGACAACGGCGACGAGACCTACGACGCGGACGCCGACCAGCTCGTCGACTCGTGCACCACGGGCGCCGACGGCACCTGCACCATCGGCGACCGCGACTTCGGCACCTACTTCTGGGTCGAGACGGCGGCACCACGGGGTTACGAGCTGCCGGAGGAACCGGTCAGCGGACCGGTCGTCGTCGACGCGAGCAACGCGGGCACCACGATCCCGCCGTCGACGTTCCGCGATCCGCAGCTGCTGTCGACGTTGACGGTCCGCAAGCTGGACGCCGCCGATGACGAGAGGCTGTCGGGCGGCGAGTTCGACCTCGTGCTCGACGACGGCGACGCGGCCTACGAGCCCGGCGCCGACGAGGTCGTGGGCTCGTGTGCCACCGGGTACGACGGCACGTGCTCGGTAGACGGCCTGCTGTTCGGGACCTACTTCTGGGTGGAGACGGCCGCGCCCGAGGGATACCTGCTCGCGACGAACCCGGTGAGCCGACCCGTGGTGGTGGACGCCCGGAACGCGGGCACGGACATCAGGCCGGTGACGTTCCGCGACCGGCGAGCGACCGGGCCGGCCTGGACCGTCGACAAGTCCAGCGACCCGGCGTCCGGCAAGCCGGTCAGGCCCGGAGACCTGATCACCTATCGGATCACCGCGAGCGAGGTCGCGAACGGCCCCGTCACCGACGTGGTGGTGCCCGACGACCTCACGGGCGTGCTACCGCACGCGGACGTCGTGCCGGGAAGCATCCGCACCACCACCGGCACCGCGGTCCTGGAGGGCACGCTGCTCACCTGGACCGTCGAGAGCCTGTCCGGGAACGAGCTGCTCACCTACCAGGTGCGGGTCCACGACGACGCGGCCGGAGCGGCGATCCGTAACCAGCTGACCGTCGGCGGGTCCGAGCCGTGCGGGCCGGGCGGCTGCCCGTCGACCGTGCACGACGTCAGCCCGTACGGTGCCCCGGACGACCCCTCGGACGACTCCCCTTCGCTCGCGACGACGGGTGGGATCGTCTGGCAGATCCTGCTCGCCGCCGCCTTCCTCCTCGCGACCGGAGCTCTGCTCACCCAGGCCTCCCGGTCCCGGACGGGGGTGCAGCCCTGAGGTCATTCGCCGAGGCGCTTGAACGGGGTGGTCGAGAAGACCACTTCGACGGCCACCCCGAAGTACTCGGCGATCCGCAGCGCGAGGTAGAGGGACGGGCTGTACTCACCTCGTTCGAGGTACCCGACGGTCTGGTAGTGCACCCCGAGCGCCTCCGCCAGCTCACGCCGCGAGATGCCTCGTTCGGCACGCAGCATCGCTATGCGGTTGTGGACGACGTCGGACTGCTCTGCCACCACTCAGTACCCCTTGCTCATATACCGCTCCCGCGCCGCCGCGACCGTGGAACCCGATTCTCGCCGGGCCATCCTGCGGAGCACGATCGGCGCGAGCACCATACCCACCAGCGCCCAGACCCCGAGCACCGCGAACATCTCGGCGGTGCGCCACGACTCGCCGATCTCCGCCGCCACCATGCTCTCCGGGAGCATCGCCGACCGGGCACCGAGCCCCAGCCAGTAGTAAGGGAAGGCCTGCCCCACCCACTGCAGCCACACGGGCAGTGCCGTGATCGGGTAGAAGATGCCGGAGGGGACGATCAGGAGCATCGACCCGAGGAACAGCAGCCCGGTCTGGGACGCCGTCTTGAACAGGGACCCGAGCGCGACGCTGATCGGGACCGTCGCGACCATCCCCACCACGAAGATCAGCACGAGGAGGACCCCGGTACGGGCGTCCAGCCGCAGGTCACCCGCGACCGTGAAGGCCGGGATCACCAGCGCGACGAGGCTCACGAGCGTGGTCAGCGCGAACAGCAGGATCTTGCCGACGAGGTAGCCGACCATCCCGTCGGGCGTGGCCTTCGCCCGCAGCAGCGTGCCGTCCTCGCGGTCCACCGCGATGGTGCTGGCGGGACCAGTCAGCCCGCCGAACGCGATGGACATGCCCACCAGGCTCGGCAGCACCATGGCGCCCAGCGCGAAGTCGGTTCCGGGCACGGTGCTGCCCCGCATGAACAGCAGCACCACCGCGTAGATCACGGGGAACGCCACGATCCAGATGACGTCGCCCGGCTCCTGGAGCGAGTACTTGGTCTCGAGCCAGCCGCGGGAGAGCCCGGCCCGCACGGCCGCCCATCGCACGTCTGTGGGGGTGGACGTGGTCATGACTGTGCCTCCTCGGTCTGGTCGGTGCCGACGGGCCCGGTCCGGTCCGCCTGTCCTGCGGGGTCGGCCTCGGCCCGGTGCACGAGCGACATGTAGGTGTCCTCGAGGCTCGCGCGCCTGACCTCCAGATCTGTGGCCCCCGCATCCTGCGTCAGGAGCTCGCGGACGAACCGGGTCGGGTCACCCTCGGTCACGGCGTGCACGTGCCGGCGACCCTCGGACGTCCAGCGCACCTCCGCCTGAGTGGTCAGCTCGCGTGCGAGCTGGTCGGCCGAACCGTTGGCGATGATCGTGCCCTCGTCGAGCACGAGTATCCGGTCGGCCAGCTTCTCCGCCTCGTCGAGATCATGCGTGGTCAGCAGGACCGTCGTGTTCTCGAAGTCGGCCAGGCGGTGCACCAGGTCGTGGAACTCACGACGGGCGTGCGGGTCGAAGCCCGCCGTCGGCTCGTCGAGGAACACCAGCTCCGGACGCCCGACGATCCCGATCGCCACGTCCAGCCGGCGCCGCTGCCCTCCCGACAGCGTCTGGACCTTGGCGTTGGCCTGTTCCGCGAGGCCGACCACCCTGATCAGCTCTTCCACGTCCCAGGGCCGCGACACCTCGGGGGTCGAGTACGGGACGTAGAACCGGGCGAGGTACCCCAGCAGGTCGCGCACCCGCCACCGGCCGTGGTCGCGCCACGACTGGAGCACGACGCCCAGCCGCGCGCGCCAGGCCTCGTCCCCGTGCGCCGGGTCCTGCCCGAGCACCAGGACCTCGCCGGCCGACCGCATGCGGAAGCCCTCGAGGATCTCGATCGTGGTGGTCTTGCCGGCGCCGTTGGGGCCGAGCAGCGCGACGACCTCGCCGCGCTGCGCCGTGAACGACACGCCCTGGAGCACGTCCTTCGTGCCGTATCTCATCCATAGGTCGCGCACGTCGAGCGCCACGTCGCTCGACGGCCGAGGCCCGTTCCGTTCGCTCATCACACTCTCCGTACCGGACATAGCAGTGATGCTACATTTCGTATCGGGACCACGTCATCCCATTTTCGCGTGCTGACCTCTGGCGCGGCTTCCTCCGGACCGGCGCCCTGCGGTCCGTGCTCCCGCGATCCAGACTCCCGCGGGCCTGCCCGCGCGGTGGCACGCGCGCTCCCGAGCACCCCCGCCGGGCTGACCGCCGCACGCGTCGCAACTACCCGTACAACGCCGCCTGCGCGTACCTCGCACGACGCGAGCTCACCGCCGTTGCGCGCCACGGCGGCGCCCGCC
>NZ_KI911572.1:49578-52148 GCF_000515355.1 Promicromonospora kroppenstedtii DSM 19349
AGCACGGGCACCGCACCCCAGCGGGGCAGCGCCGCGACCACCCCGACCCCGTCGACCTCGCCGCGCGCCTCGACGAGGTCCGGCCAGCGCGCGCCCCGGACACCGTCGGACCCGAGCAGCAGGTCCGTCCCTGGACCGTGGGCGTCGAGGTCCACCAGCGTGGCTCGCTCCCCGCCGCGACGCAGGCCGTGCGCCACACAGGCGGCGACCACCGACGCGCCCGCGCCTCCGCGGGCCCCGACCACACCGATCACTCGACCCGGTTCCGGCCGGACACCACCCACCGTGCTGACCATCGCGTCCCCTCCGCCCGACCCAGGCCCGGGCGCTCACCCGGGTTCCGCCATCAGGTTGGCCGGTCGAACCCGTGCCTCGCCGGCCACTTCGAGGGGGCTGTGCACGAACGGCTAAAAGTGGTGCCTGTGGTCGGGCTCGTGGGCCCGTCCCGCCGTGCGGAGGGTCTGCCGTCCGGCCGGACGAGTTCCATCCAGTTGGGAGAACACGCAATCAGGAGGCGGCTCCGACGGACCGCCCCCGCTAGGCTCGTCGCGTGACCGAGCAGGTGCCCCAGACCGCTTCTCGAACGCTGTCGCACGCTCCGCGTACCGCCGCGTTCTTCGACCTCGACAAGACGATCATCGCCACGAGCTCGTCGGCGGCGTTCTCGAGGCCGTTCCTGGCGGGCGGTCTGCTCTCGCATGCCGACGTACTACGCAGCGCCTACGCCCACTTCGTCTTCATGATCGGCAACGCCGACGCGGACCAGACCGAGCGGATGCGCGCGCACCTGTCGTCGCTCGTGACCGGCTGGGACGTGGAGAAGGTCCGGCAGATCGTCACCCAGACCGTGCACGAGCTCATCGACCCCTACGTCTACGCGGAGGCCGTGGAGCTCATCGCCGAGCACCATGCGGCCGGTCGCGACGTGGTGGTGGTCTCTGCGTCCGCCGCGGTGCTGGTGGAGCCCATCGCGGCCGTGCTCGGCGCGGACCACGTGCTGTCCACGCAGATGACGGTCGAGGACGGTCGCTTCACCGGCGAGATCGACTTCTACAACTACGGCGACAACAAGGCGGTGGGCGTCCGGCGGCTCGCCGTGAGCGAGGGCTACGACCTGGCGCAGAGCTTCGCCTACTCGGACTCCATCACGGACGCCCCGATGCTGGCCGCGGTCGGCCATGCGTTCGTGGTCAACCCGGACCGGGTCCTGAAGCGCCGTGCCGTGCAGTCCGGCTGGGGCGTGCTCGCGTTCACCCGCCCGATCGCGCTACGTCCTCGCATCGAGCCGCTCCCGGTCCTCGCTGTCGTGGGCACCGTCGCGGTGGGCGTCGCCGTGTGGCTGATCTGGCGGGCGGCTCGCCGCCGCTCGGCCTGACGCCGGCCGCCAGGTACTCCCAGCGTTCGGCAGTTGGCATCGAGATCGGCTCAGGCCTGAGCCGATCTCGATGCCAACTGCCGAACCGACGAACTAACTGCTGCCGAACACCGCATCAGGTCAAGGAACGGTAAGGCCGAAGATTTTCCCCAGGAATTGCGCGCATGACAGGAATTGGCAATTGTGAAGATCGGCGCGCTCAGGTTGCTTTTGTGACGAGTAGGCAGTGTGATTGTGTTCACAGCAAGTTTCCAGGGCGGCAGGGACCGTGCTCCGGGTCGAGAAGGCGTCAGTCCGATCGACAGCGAACGACGTGCACGGTCAACCCCGTCCAGCTGGTGAGAGCGGAACCCGGCTTGAGGATGCTCCCGGATTCCGTGCTCGTAGGCCGAGATCTCGCCACCGCAGTGGCCGGGCCCTCGCACTTCCGGATCGCGAACGGAAAATGCGAGGAGCCCGGCCGCACGGCGAATCGTTTCGCGGAATGCACGCCGGCCGGAAAAGAATCACCACACCCGGCATTCTCCAGGCGTCGAAACGTCGGCAGCCGTGATTCCCGCTCATCGCAGAGCCGAACTCACCGCACCCACGGCCCATAAATCCGGCGCCGCAAAATCAACGCAAAACTCGGCATCACCGCCACCGCGCCCGCGAGTACTGCGGCTGCACCCCCACGCCGGCGTCCACGGGAACCGTACCGATCTCCTCGCGCAGCGTGTGTGCCGCGCGCAACGGCCAGTGCGGGTCGCGCAGGGCCTCCCGGCCGATCATGACGGCGTCCGCCGAGCCCTCCACGAGGATCTGCTCGGCCTGGACGGCGTCGCTGATGAGCCCCACCGCGCTCACCGGCAGCCCGGACACCTCGCGCACCCGGCGCGCGTACGGCACCTGGTATCCCGGTCCGACGGCGATCGACGCGGGCGCCACGCCGCCGGTCGACACGTCGATCAGGTCGGCCCCGACCGGGCCGAGCCGCTTGGCGACGGCGGCGACGTCGTCGACCCCGAGTCCGTCGTCCATCCAGTCGGTAGCGGAGAGCCGGACCAGCACGGGCAGGTCCTCCGGCCAGGCCTCGCGCACGGCACCGACGGTCTCCTCGACGAGCCGCGAGCGCGCCCCAGCTGACCCGCCGTACTCGTCGGCCCGCGAGTTGGCGACCGGCGACAGGAACTGGTGCAACAGGTAGCCGTGGGCC
>NZ_KI911573.1:0-2557 GCF_000515355.1 Promicromonospora kroppenstedtii DSM 19349
GGCCGACGTCGCGGCCGCCGCCCGACGACGTGCGCGGTGCGGGGCGGTGCTGGGGCTGACGGTCCTGGGGCGACGCTGCACGGGAATCCTCCGGGTTCGGGGCCCGCGCTCGCGGGCGGTCCTGCTCCGGATGTGTCGTGACCCGCCCCGGCCTTGCACCTGGCTCAGCGTCAGACACACAGGTCACCCGTGGGACCCGTAGCCCTGACACGCGTGGGCGGATGCGACAGATGTCGGTGGCGCCGGGCACAATCTGTCCCGACCATCCGGCTGGGTCTCGACCCCTGAAGTGAGGTACAGGACGTTGGCAAGTATCAACCAGCGCATCGCTGAGGAGCTGGGCGTTCGGGAGGGGCAGGTGACCGCGGCCGTCGACCTGCTCGACGGCGGCGCGACCGTGCCGTTCATCGCCCGCTACCGCAAGGAGGTCACGGGCACCCTCGACGACGCGCAGCTGCGCACCCTCGAGGAGCGGCTGCGGTACCTGCGCGAGCTCGAGGAGCGGCGCGCGGCGATCCTGGCGTCGGTGCAGGAGCAGGGCAAGCTCACGGACGAGCTGCGGGCCCAGATCCTGGCGGCGGAGACCAAGTCGCGTCTGGAGGACATCTACCTCCCCTACAAGCCCAAGCGGCGCACCAAGGCGCAGATCGCGCGCGAGGCCGGCCTGGAGCCGCTCGCCGACGCGCTGCTCGGCGACCCGTCGCTCGACCCGCAGGAGACGGCGGGCCCGTACGTCGACCCCGACAAGGGGGTGGCCGACGCCGCCGCGGCGCTCGACGGCGCCCGGGCGATCCTCGTGGAGCGCATGGGGGAGGACGCCGACCTGATCGGCACCCTGCGCGAGCGGCTGTGGAAGCGCGGGCGCATGCTGTCCGCCGTACGCGACGGCGCGCAGGACAAGGGCGCCAAGTTCTCGGACTACTTCGAGTTCGCCGAGGCCCTGTCGTCCCTGCCGTCCCACCGTGTGCTCGCCCTGTTCCGGGGCGAGAAGGAGGACGTGCTGGACCTGACGATCGAACCCGAGGAGGGCATCGAGGCCGGCGTACCGACGTCGTACGAGGGCACGATCGCCCACCAGTTCGGCATCGCCAACCAGGGCCGCCCGGCCGACCGCTGGCTGAACGACACGGTCCGCTGGGCCTGGCGCACCAAGATCCTGGTGCACCTCGGCATCGACGTGCGGCTGCGGCTGCGCTCCGAGGCGGAGGACGAGGCGGTGCGCGTCTTCGCCGCGAACCTGCGCGACCTGCTGCTCGCGGCGCCCGCCGGCACGCGGGCCACGATGGGCCTCGACCCGGGCCTGCGCACGGGCGTCAAGGTCGCCGTCGTCGACGCCACGGGCAAGGTCGTGGAGCACGCGACCATCTACCCGCACCAGCCGGCCAACCGCTGGGACGAGTCGCTGGCAGTGCTGGCCCGGCTCGCCCAGAAGCACCAGGTGGACCTGGTCGCGATCGGTAACGGCACGGCATCGCGCGAGACCGAGCGGCTGGCCGCCGACCTGATGAAGAAGGTGCCGGAGCTCGGCCTGACCAAGGCGGTCGTGTCCGAGGCCGGCGCGTCCGTGTACTCGGCGTCGGCCTACGCGAGTGCGGAGCTGCCCGACCTGGACGTCTCCATCCGTGGCGCCGTCTCGATCGCGCGCCGCCTGCAGGACCCGCTCGCCGAGCTCGTGAAGATCGACCCCAGGTCGATCGGCGTGGGCCAGTACCAGCACGACATCACCGAGACCAAGCTGTCGCGGTCGCTGGACGCCGTGGTGGAGGACTGCGTCAACGGCGTCGGCGTGGACCTCAACACGGCGTCCGTGCCGCTGCTGTCGCGCGTCTCGGGTATCACCTCGACGCTCGCCGAGAACATCGTGGCCCACCGGGACGCCAACGGCCCGTACGCGTCGCGTGCGGCGCTGAAGAACGTACCGCGCCTGGGCCCCAAGGCGTTCGAGCAGTGCGCGGGCTTCCTCAAGGTCTCCGGGGGCGACGAGCCGCTGGACGCGTCGTCGGTGCACCCCGAGGCGTACCCGCTGGCGCGGCGCATCGTGACGGCGTCGGGCGCGGACGTGCAGGCGCTGATCGGGAACGGCGGCGCCCTGCGCACGCTGAAGCCCACCCAGTTCGTGGACGAGACGTTCGGTCTGCCCACCGTGACCGACATCTTCGCGGAGCTGGAGAAGCCCGGTCGCGACCCGCGTCCGGCGTTCACCACGGCGTCCTTCGCGGACGGCGTCGAGACCCTCGGCGACCTGGTGCCCGGCATGGTGCTCGAGGGGCAGGTCACCAACGTCGCCGCGTTCGGCGCGTTCGTGGACATCGGCGTGCACCAGGACGGGCTCGTGCACGTCTCGGCCATGTCCAAGAACTTCGTCAGCGACCCGCGCGAGGTCGTGAAGTCCGGCGACATCGTCAAGGTGAAGGTCCTGGACGTCGACCTCCAGCGCAAGCGGGTCTCCCTGACCCTGCGGCTGGACGACGAGGTCGGCGCGGCCCCCGGCGGCCGCAGCTCGGGGAGCTCCAGCGGCGGTCAGCGCGGCGGGCGCCCCAGCGGTGGCGAGGGCCGC
>NZ_KI911573.1:2657-4888 GCF_000515355.1 Promicromonospora kroppenstedtii DSM 19349
GCCCGGCCCCGGCGGACACCGCCATGGCGGATGCCCTCCGCCGCGCGGGCCTGGCCTGACGCGCCGCGGGCGCTGCCCGCGAGGTGCTCGAACGTAGGGTTGGTCGCCGCATGACGTCTGATAGGGCGACCAACCCTGCGTTGGCGCTGTCGGGGTGCTTTACGTGCGAGACTGGGGCCGCACGGTCGGCACCGGACGGAGACCAAGTACGCCTCGTGACCCGCAGCGCAGAGAGCACGACCCGGCGACGCCGGCGCGAGGAGCTGCTGAGCGCCTCGATCGACGTGGCGCGCCGGCTGCTCGCCGACGGCGGGCTCGAGAGCGTGACGATGCTGGCCGTCAGCCGCGAGATCGGCATCGCCGGGCCGGGGCTCTACCGGTACTTCCCGAGCCGTTCCGACCTGCTGCGCGCCACGTATCGGCACGTGCTGGACGAGCTGGTCGCGCACGTCCGCGCGGCGGTCGTCCGCCAGCCCGCTGGTGACCGCGCCGCCGAGGTGCACGCGCTGACCTACGCGATGTTCGCCTGGTGCGTGGCGCACCCCCACGAGTTCGACCTGCTGCTGAGCGCCGGCCTGCGGCTCGCCCGTGAGGACGGTGCCGTGGCGGGCGAGGCCGGCGGCGGCACGTTCTACGAGGTGGCCGCGCTCGCGTTCCCGGCGGTCGCCGCGCAGTGGGCCGACGGCGCGGTCCGGTTCGACGAGCCGGTGTCCCCGGAGCTCGAGGCCGAGCTGACCGCTCGCCGCGATGCCCTGCTCGCGGCGTTCCCCGACGCTCCCCGCGAGGTGCCGCTCGGGCTGGTCGCCGCCGTCCGGGTGGCCTGGCAGCGCACCTTCGGCCTGCTGTGCATGACGGTCTACAACCACGTGCTCGAACCCGACGGGCCGGTACGGCACGACTACATCACCGCGCTGCTCGGCGACCTGAACGAGCGCAACCTCGCGCTCTTCGGCATGGTGCCCAGCCCTGCCGTCCGGCTGGAGCCGGTGTTCGCCGGCTCCGGTGAGCGGAGCGGGTCATGACCCCGCGCCGGCCCACGGGCCGTCGCGCCCGGCTGCGCCGCGAGCTGCTGGACGAGGCGCTGGCCTCGGCGCGCCGCCTGCTGGAGGAGCACGGCGTGGACGGCGTCACGATGCAGGCCGTCGCCAAGGACGTCGGGATCGCCGCGCCCGGCCTGTACCGGTACTTCGACGGCCGGCCCGGGCTGCTGCACGCCACCCACCAGCACGTGATCGACGAGCTCCTGGCCGCCGTGGAGCGCGCCCGGGCGCGGCAGCCCGCGGACGACCCCGCCGCGCAGTGCCACGGCGTGATCCACGAGCTGTTCCGCTGGTGCCTGACGCATCGCAACGAGTACGACCTGTTGATGTCGGGTCGCCTGCGCATCCGCGGTCAGGAGGGCGACACCGCCGACGACCCCCGCTACCCGCCGCTGATGTCCCTCGACCGCGTGGGCGGCGCGTTCACGCCGATCGCCCTCGCCTGGTGGCAGGCAGGCTGCCCGGTGGTGCCCGACGACGAGATCGCACCTGACCTGCTCCCGCACCTGCGGGCCGCGCGCGACGCCATGCTGGCGGTCCCCGGCTTCCCGCCGGATGTCCCGCTCGGGCTGCTGCACGCGATGAACCTGTGCTCGGCGCGGCTCTGGGGTCTGCTCACCCTGACCGTCTACGGCCACGTGGGCGACGTCGACGACCCGGCGGCCGTGGCGCACCTGGACGCGCTGGTGCAGGACCTCGTGGCCGACGTCCTGGACGTCTTCGGCCAGAAGGCCTCGGCCGGTGTCGTGCCGGCGCACGGACCACACTTCGGCCGGGCCTGATCCAGGATTCGCCCCCCGCCCGATGGACCGGTGCCGGAGGTCGGGCCAGGATGACGACATGAACAACGCAGCTGAGACCCCCGGCGAGGCGGACGAGACCTACGACGTGATCGTGATCGGCGGCGGACCGGTGGGCGAGAACGCGGCGGACCGCGCCTCGCGCACCGGCCTGTCCGTGGCCTTGGTCGAGTCCGAGCTCGTGGGCGGTGAGTGCTCCTACTGGGCCTGCATGCCGTCGAAGGTGCTGCTGCGGGCCGGCACCGTGCGTGCTCTCGCCCGGGACACGCCCGGCCTGGCCGACCCGGGGGACATCGACGTCGCCGCGGTCCTGGCCCGGCGCAACGAGATCACGAACGACTGGGACGACTCCGGCCAGGTCTCGTGGGTCGAGGGCGCCGGCCTGACGCTC
>NZ_KI911573.1:4988-10323 GCF_000515355.1 Promicromonospora kroppenstedtii DSM 19349
GCGCCGGGCGGCGGACGCCGCGGCCGACACCCCCTGGGACGCACCGGGGACGGAGACGGCCGAGGAGCCCGCGGACGCCGACGGCGCCGCTGTGACCGACGCCGCGTCCTGACCCGCCCGCAGGCCGGGACCTCGGACAACTCGCCCGATAGTCTCGGGGCGTGACCAACGCACGTGTAGCCCTCGCGACCTGCTCCCAGCTGCCTGACCTCGACAAGGACGACGTGCCGCTGATCGCGGCGCTGTCCTCGCGCGGGATCACCGCGGAACCCGCCGTGTGGGACGACCCCGCCGTCGACTGGCAGGCCTACGACCTCGTGCTGGTCCGCTCCACCTGGGACTACTCGCCGCGGCACGACGAGTTCCTCGCGTGGGCGCGCTCGCTGCCCAAGGTGGCCAACTCCGCCGACGTCATCGAGTGGAACACCGACAAGCGGTACCTGCGCGAGCTCGAGGCCGCGGGCATCCCCGTGATCCCCACCATCTGGCTCGACCCGGCCCGGCACCTGTCCAAGCGCGCGGTGCACACCCGCATGCCCGCGTTCGGCGACTTCGTGGTCAAGCCCGTGGTCAGCGCCGGTGCCCAGAACACGGGGCGCTACCAGCCCGTCTCCGCCGAGTCGCGCGGCAAGGCCATCGCGCACGCCACCCGCCTGCTCGACGACGGCCGCTGGGTCATGATCCAGCCCTACGTCACCTCCGTGGACACCACGGGCGAGACCTGCCTCATCTTCGTCGACGGCGAGCACACCCACGCCATCCGCAAGAACGCGCTGCTCACGGGCCCCGCCGAGGACACCGGCGAGCTGTACGCCGAGGAGGAGAACTCGGCGTACGAGGCCACGCCCGAGCAGATCGAGGTGGCCGAGCGGGCGCTCGCCGTGGCGCGCGCCGCGACCGGCGCGGACCTCACCTACGCGCGGGTGGACCTCGTCACCGGCGACGACGGGGTGCCCATGGTCATCGAGCTCGAGCTCACCGAACCGTCGCTGTGGATGAAGTACGGCACCGGCGTCGAGGACAAGCTGGCCGACGCGGTGGTCAAGCTCCTGGGCTGAGCCGGGGGCGGCGTCAGCTGCCGGCGGAGAACGGAAGAGGGCCCCTCACCGGAGTAAGGGGCCCTCTTCTGCATGGGGTGAGCGACGGGACTTGAACCCGCGGCCCTCGCGACCACAACGCGATGCTCTACCAGCTGAGCTACGCCCACCATGCTCGTCGGTCCTGGACCGGCGACCGTCGAAAAGCATACATGGTCAGCGGCCACGATCCGAACTCATACCTACGGAGCGAGCTGCTTCGTGACGGACGTCTCGGCGACGTGCGCGGCGGCGGCCCGTGCGGTCGCCGTGTCGGGGCCCGGCTGCGCGGGGAACAGCACCTCGCGGTAGTAGCGCAGCTCGTCGATGGACTCCAGGATGTCGGCCAGCGCGCGGTGCCCGCCGTCCTTCTTCGGGGAGGCGAAGTAGACCCGCGGGTACCAGCGCCGCGAGAGCTCCTTGATCGAGGAGACGTCGATGATCCGATAGTGCAGGTAGTCCACCAGCTCGGCCATGTGCAGGTCGAGGAAGGACTTGTCGGTGCCGACCGAGTTGCCGGCCAGCGGAGCCTTGCCCGGCTCGGGCACGTACTCGCGGATGTAGGCGAGGATCTGCTCCTGCGCCTCCTCGAGCGTCAGCCCCTGGTCGAGCTCGTCGAGCAGGCCGGACGTCGTGTGCATGGCGCGCACGAAGTCGTTCATCTGCGACAGCGCCTCGGCCGGAGGTTTGACGAGGACATCGACACCGCTGCCCAGGACGTTGAGGTCGGAGTCGGTGACGATCGCGGCGACCTCGATCAGCGCGTCGGCGCGCAGGTCGAGGCCGGTCATCTCGCAGTCGATCCAGACGATGCGCTCGTTGGGGTTGGGAAGGCTCACCGGCCCACCCTATTCCGTCCGGTGCGCGGTTGGTGTACACGGGTGCGGTACGGGGACAGTCCCCTTACCTGTCGGCACTTGGCATCGAGATCGGCCCAGGCCTGGGCCGATCTCGATGCCAAGTGCCGAGTCTGCAGTGCAAACTGCCGCGCGCGTCGGCGGTGGGTGCGCAAAGGCCCCTCCACGGAACGACGGTGGTCGTCCGGGGAAGGGCCAGGATGTGCGCGTCAGGCCAGTGGCCGGCGGGTCAGATCAGGCGGAGCCGCTTCGTGCGCTTGGCGGTGCGACGCTCGGGGCGCTCGCGCAGCGCGCGCTCCTGGGCGCCGGCGACCTCCGCGCGGCGGGCGATCTCCGCGACCTGGGCGCGGCCGATGTAGTAGGCGGTCTGGGCGTGCATGTCCGTGGTGGTCCTTCCAGGGGTGGGGAGGGGGCGACGGTCGCAGCGGGCGTGCTCCGGGCCGGGTCGCGGCGCGGTGCTCCTCAGTGTTTCCGTCGTGTTACATCATCCCTCATTCAGGAAATCCCGCGCAAGGCGGACAGTGGTGATCTGCAGCACCCTTGCGCAGGTCAGCGCCCGCACAAGAACGAAGCAGAGCGTGTGTGGGACACACGCTCTGCTTCGTGGATGTCGGCGGCGCCGGTCGCCGGAGGAGCTCCGGCGGGCGCCGTACGGGTCATGCGGACCGCACGCGCAGGGCGGGTGCCGCCGCGCGGTCGTCGGTCCGGTGTGCGGCGCGGGCCTCGGCCCTGCGTCGCTTCTGCTCCTCGCGGAGCTGGCGGAAACGCCGGTACTGCTCGGCGTCCCGGAGGCGGTCCCGGTGAAGGGTCTGCGCCAGGTCGTACTCGGTATGCACGTGAGTGCCTTTCGTGACGCTGGATTGCCGGTCTCCCGACAGAGGGTCTGGCCTGACCCTGTCCACCGCCCGGCATGGGACCGGACGGACGTCACCGCGGTGTGCCTTGAGCCTCCCAGGAGACGGCGGTGCGGCGCACGGCTTTATTCGGGCGAACTCGCTAAAGATTCCTTGCGCAAGTTCTCTTTAGCGTCCTACGCTCGCCGCATGCCCGAGCAGAAGCAGCCGGAGGTCCAGGGGTTCACGCGGCCGACGCCGCCGGAGGACGCCGTCATCTCGCAGACCGACGCCATCAAGGCGATGACGCATCCGCTGCGCATCCGGCTCCTCGGCCTGTTCCGTCCTGGTGTCGAGCTCACCGCCACCCAGTGCGCCGAGCGCACGGGCGAGTCGGTGGCGAGCTGCTCGTTCCACCTGCGCCAGCTCGAGAAGTACGGGCACGTCGAGCGTGCCGAGGCGCACGGCAAGGAGCGGCCGTGGAGGGCCGTGAGCAGGGGGTTCAGCGTGCGCCCCGACATCGCCGACCCGGAGGCCTGGCCCGCCGCGCAGGCGTTCGGCAGCATGTTCGTGGCCGAGCAGTTCGCGGCCCTGCAGCGATGGCTCGCCGACGCCGGCCGGGACGACCCGGCCTGGGTGTACGCCAGCACCCAGACGGCTCAGGAGTTCTGGGCGACGCGCGACGAGCTGGACGACCTCTCCCGGCGGCTGGAGGAGATCACCGCGCCGTTCCGCGGCCGCGCCGTCGACCCCGGCAAGCGTCCCGACGGCGCGCGCCGCGCGCACCTGTTCGGCGCCGTCTGGGCCGAGATCCCGGAACCGGAGGACGAGGACGCGTGACTACCACCAAGCCCGCCGATCCCGCCCGGCACCTGCGGACCCCGGTCTTTCGCACGCTCGTGGTGGGCTGGACACTCGCCAACGTGGCGGACTCGCTGCTCACGCTGCTCATGGCGGTCTGGGTCGCCGACCTGACCGGCAGCGCCGCGCTGGGCGGTGTGACCTTCGCCCTGCTGGGCCTGCCCGCGCTCGCCTCGCCGTTCCTGGGGCACCTGGCGGACCGGGTCTCGCGCCGGCTCATGCTCGTGGTCGCCTACGTGGTGGGCGCGCTCGGGCTGGTGCCGCTGTTCTGGGTGCACCGCCCGGACCAGGTCTGGGTCATCTTCGCGTCCACGCTGGTCTACTCGGCGGTCGCGTACGTGACGGGCGCCTGCCAGTCGGGCATCCTCAAGGACCTCCTGCCGAACGAGGCCCTGGGGCACGCCAACGGCCGCCTCTCGATGATCGACCAGGTGTTCCGTGTGGCGCTGCCGATCCTCGGCGCCGCGGTATACGCGCTGGTCGGCGTGGTGCCGCTGGTCGCGGTCGCGATCGGCGGGTTCGCGGGGGCGGCCGTCGTGTTCCTGCTCGTCCGGGTCGTCGAGTCCCGGTACGAGGACGAACCGGGCGAGTCCTACCTCGCGGCGATCACGGCCGGGTTCCGGCACCTGTTCGGCACCCAGCCGCTGGGCGGCATGACCTGGAACGCGGTGATCGTCTTCGCCTCGGTCGGCCTGGTGAACGCCGTCGTCTTCGCGGTGCTCGACGGGCTGGGCCTCCCCTCGGCCTGGCTCGGCCCGCTCACCGTGCTGCAGGGCGTGGCCGGGTTCGTGGCCGGGGCGGTCACGCCGCGCCTCATGGCCCGCTTCGGGCGGCCGCGCGTCTACGCGCTCGGGATCCTCGCCGCCGGGCTGGCCCTGGTGCCCCTGATGTTCAGCTGGGTGGTCCCGGCGGTGGCAGCGCAGGCGCTGCTCGGGTTCGGCGTGACGGCCGCGGTCATCGCGTGGGTCACCGAACGCCAGGTCCGCACGCCCGAACGGCTCCAGGGCCGGGTCGCCGCGGCCGGGCACCTGGTGAACAACCTGCCCGGCACCGTGGTGACGGCGCTCGGCGCGGGGCTGCTCGCGTTCGTCGACTACCGCCTGCTCGTGCTGGCCAACGTCGTCGTGGTGGTCGGGGCCGGGCTGGTCGCGCTGCGCCTGCGCCGCACCCCCGACCCGGACGTGTCAGACGCTCAGGTCACCCGGGCGACCTGAGCGTGTGACACGAAGGGTCAGGCCTCGCCCGGCAGAGCCTTGCGGATCACCAGGCGCGTCCACGCGCCGACGAAGACCCGGTCGTTCTCCTCGATCTCCCGGCGCACGCCCTGGCTCAGCGGAGTGTCCGGCAGCGGGTCGCCCGCCGCGGAGACGAAGGTCCCGTTCGACGAGCCCAGGTCCTCCACCCACCAGCGCTGACCGTCCGTCGTCAGCTGGCAGTGCCGCCGGGACACCCCGGGGTCGCTGCCGCAGTCGATGTCCGGCGTGATGCCCCGCGACCTGGACGGCCGCCCGACCAGGAGGCTGCGCTGCCGCAGCGTCACCAGGCCGGGCAGACCCGCGGACGGCATCGGGTCCTCCGGCCGCTCGTGCGCGTACCAGTCGGGATCCACCCAGATCTCGGCCACCCAGGCGGCGTCACCGGGGACCGGCGGCGCGGCGAGCCCGCCACCCTCGGCCGACGGCGCAGGCGACGGCACACCGGCCGACGC
>NZ_KI911573.1:10423-11815 GCF_000515355.1 Promicromonospora kroppenstedtii DSM 19349
GGGCCGCGGCGGCGTTGCCCGTCGCGAGGTGCCCGAGGCCCTCCAGCCAGGCCGCGCGCCACTCCCACGGGTCGTGCTCCAGGATCTGCGCCACGGTCGACCGGAGCAGCGCGCCGTCGTCCGCCTCGATCGCGGCGCGGGCCACGGCGAGACGCACCTCGACGGTGTGCTCGGCGGGGTCGGCCAGCGCCTTGATGCGCTCGGCCGGGTCGGCGACGTTGACGCCCGCCAGCCAGGACGCCATCGGGTCGGTGGAGTCGACCTTCAGGAGGGGCAGCTCGTTCCAGTCCAGGGCGCCGTCGGCGCCGTCGAGCGGCGGCACGCCGAACAGCACCGACTCGGCCGACGTCGTGGCGGTGTACCCGGGGCCCTTGTCGGTGGCGACGACCTCGCGCAGCACACCCAGGAGCTGCACCCGGGCCTCGTCCACCGACGCGAACCGGTCCGCGGGCGCCGGGGCGCACGCCTTGGCGAGCCAGCGGTAGAACGAGTCGTACTTCTGGAACACGGGGGTGTCGGCGACGGGCGGGAACGACGCTTGGTAGACGGTCGTGTTGCCCCGGAAGTCCAGCACCAGGGAGGCCAGGGTGCGGCCGAGAGTGAAGATGTCCGACGCCACCGACGGGCCGACCTCGGGCACCTCGGGCGCCTGGTAGCCGACGGTGCCGTAGATGGCCGACGTGAGGTCGTCGGTGCGGCGCACACCGCCCAGGTCGATCAGCTTGACGCCGTCGCCCTGCGCGATGATGTTGTCCGGCTTGAAGTCGCAGTACAGCAGGTCGTGGTCGTGCAGGTAGCTGAAGGCGGGCAGCACCTCGAGTATGTAGGCGATGGCCTGGTCCACGGGCAGCGGGCGGGGCTGGCCGTCCTGCTCCCGGCGGTCCTTGAGCACGTCCTTGAGCGACCGGCCGCCCACGAACTCCATGACGGTGTAGCCCAGGCCCTCGTGCAGCACGAAGTTGAAGATCTCGACGATGAGCGGGTGCTCCACCTCGGCGAGGAACTGCCGCTCGGCGACGGCGGCCTCGTACGCCTCCGTGTCGCCCGCGTTCAGCAGGCCCTTGAGCACCACCCAGCGGCCGCTGACGTTGCGGTCCCGGGCCAGGTAGATCCAGCCGAGGCCGCCGTGGGCCAGGCAGCCCACCACCTCGTACTGCCGGGCCACGAGGTCGCCGGCCTTGAGCGCGGGCGTGAAGTCGTACCGCGCTCCGCAGTGCCCGCAGAACCCGGCGACACGGCCGGGCACGCCGTCCCTGGCCCGGCCCACCGGCTGCCCGCACGTGGGGCAGAACCGCTTGGACTCCGCGAGCTCGGGCGTGGCCATGACGGCCTGCAGCGGGTCGGCCACCGGCGTGTGCGGCACGGTGGTCAGGCCCGCGCCGAGGCGGTGCC
>NZ_KI911573.1:11915-12776 GCF_000515355.1 Promicromonospora kroppenstedtii DSM 19349
CGCCACGCCCAGGGCACCGGGCGGCGCCGGCGCGCGCTGTGTCCGGCTCACGGCGTCCGTCCGTACACGGGCTCCGGCGCGTCCGGCGCGCTCCCGAGCGCGTCGCCCAGCCAGCGGTCGTACGACTTCTCCCACTGCCCGCTGGAGACCATGTCCTCCAGCACCCCGTTGACGAAGCGCACCATGTCGGCCTGGCCGGCGGGGATGCCCACGCCGTACGGCTCGTCGCTGACGGCGTCGCCCACCACCTTGGCGTACGGGTCCTGGGCCGCGAAGCCCGCCAGGACGGTGTCGTCACCCGTGATCGCGTCCACCGCACCCTGCTGGAACAGGACCAGGCACGTGGTGTGGGTGGCCGCGGGCACCGCCTCGACGCCCTTCCACTCCGCCAGCCGCTCCAGGGTCGTGGTGCCTTCTGGCGCGCAGACGCGCTGGCCGTCCAGGTCGTCGATGCTCTCCACGTCCGACGTCGAGGGCACCAGCAGCTTCTGGCCCGCGTGGTAGTACTCCGCCGAGAACGCGATGTTCTCCCACCGGTCGCAGTTGATCGTGAACGCGCGCGTCACGACGTCGACGTCGCCGTCCTCCAGGACGGTCTCGCGGTCGCCCGACGTGATGACCCGGAACTGGATCTTGTCCGGGTCGCCCAGGATCGCGTCGGCGATCTGCCGCGCCACGTCGATGTCGAAGCCCTCGATGTCGCCGTTGAACGGGTTGCGCGAGCCCATGAGCAGGGTGTCCGCCGAGACGCCGACCCGGAGGGCCCCGCGCTCGCGGATGTCGGCCATCGTGGAACCCGACGTCACCTCGGGACTGCCGTCCGGGTCCGCCGAGGCGACGGCCGGCAGGCCGTCGCCGCAG
>NZ_KI911573.1:12876-13499 GCF_000515355.1 Promicromonospora kroppenstedtii DSM 19349
CCGCCGCAGGCCCCGCACCGGCGGTTGCCCCCGGCCTCGCCCGTCGCGGGGTCGAGGTCCAGGACCGTGGGGGCCACGTCCAGCGTCACCTCGGAGGGCAGGGACGGGTCCGCGCCGCCGGTGGCCAGCGCGGTGCCGCAGTTCTCGCAGAACCTGGCGCGGGGCGCCGCGTTCTCCCCGCAGCTGGGGCATCGGACGAGGACGCTGTCTTCGGCACTCATGTCTGGGTGGATCTCCTTGCTTTCGTCAGGACTCCCGCCCTGTTCATCGCCACGTCCACTGCCGTACGGAGTTTGCCCGGTCCACGAGCGCCACGCGCTCCGAGCGCTCGTCGGTGAGGTGGGCGAGGTTGCGCAGGGCGAGCTCCAGGCGGTCCCGCAGCGGCCCCTCTTCGGCGGCCACGCCCGCCACGCGGAGGCTCGGCAGGGGGCCGTCGCGCAGCACGATCTCCAGCGCCTCGACGAGGGCCGCCACGGTGATCTCGGCCTTGGGCCGGTCGGGCACGTGGGCGGCGTCGAGCCCGGCGACGGCGTCGGCCAGGTCCACCAGCGAGCGGTGCGCCTCCACGAGCAGCCGGGCCCGCTCCAGGCGGGCGTCCGGGAACGACCCGCGCGTGGGGCCCA
>NZ_KI911573.1:13599-14086 GCF_000515355.1 Promicromonospora kroppenstedtii DSM 19349
CCAGGACGCCGCGACGGCGGCCAGCGCGTCGCCGTCGGGGTTGCCGCCGGCGGGCGTGCCGCAGACGTTGCAGTAGCCGTCCTCGATCGTGCCGGTGCAGCCCGGCTCGGCGCACTTCTGTTCGGTCATCGGTGTCCCTCCGGGAGGTCGCGCACGAGCGTCTCGAGCTGCTCGGTGAAGTGCCGGGCCAGGGGCCAGGTCGCAGGGAGTCGCGTCGAGCACGTCGCGCACCTCGCCCTCGCCCGCCTTCACGGCCGGCGACGACGAGCGCCCGTTGCCCTGGGCCTTCGTCATCAGGTTCTTGACGCGGTAGCGCAGCTCGGCGCGCTCCCGCAGCGGTGCGGTGTAGGCGTCCTCGACCTTCTCCATGGCGCGCTCGACGGCGCCCAGCCGCTGGACGTACGTCGTCAGCGCCACCTGCTCGTGCGGCACCTCGCCGAGCCGGAGCACGTCCGGGATCGCGAGCCGCGGCGGGTCGGCGACCTCC
>NZ_KI911573.1:14186-20192 GCF_000515355.1 Promicromonospora kroppenstedtii DSM 19349
AGGGGCGCGGGGCCCGACGTCGGACCGGGGCCCGCCGCGCCCGGCCCGGGCAGGGCCTGGCCGGGCTGGACCTGACCTGGCTGGACCTGGCCCGGGAGCGTGAGGCCCGAGGTGCCGAACTTCTCCTCCAGGAACCGCCCGTGGGCCACGAGGGCCACGGCATCGGCGCGGGAGACGGCGTCCGAGATCTTGTCGAGCGTGGCGCCCAGCAGGTCGAGCTGGTCGCAGAGGATCAGGAGCGACGTCTTGCCGCGGTCCACGACGCGCCGGTCGGCGAAGTCGCGGGGCAACCTCAGGTACGCGTCGACGGCCTCGGGCAGGTAGCTCGTGGCCGTGGCCACGACGGTGTGCGCCTGCTGGGAGCCGGGGCCGAGCCGGTCCAGGCGCGGCACCATCTCGTGCACCGTCTCCACCACGCGCTGCACGCGGGCGGTCACTGCCGCGGGGGCCTTGCCGGTCGCGCGGGCCAGGACGGCGTCGACGGACGTCACGATCTGCTCGGTCGTGGGCGGTGCCGGTACGGCGACGGTCTGCCCCTCCTCGGGGCGTCCGCCGCCGAAGATCCGCTGCCACCAGCCCATACGTTCCCCCGTGCCTGCGGCCGTCACCGGTTGCCGAGATCGAGCGAACCGCTCGCCACGCCGTCGGTGTTCGTGCGCCGGGCCCGCTCGACGTACTCGGAGGCCTTGGTCGTCTCGGTCTGCAGCACGCCGATGGTCTGCGACATGGAGTCCAGCGCGCGGGTCTTGAAGTCGCTGATGGAGTCCATCGTCGCGTAGATGTTCGCGAATGCCGCCTGGAGCTGCTCGATGCCGACCGTCGAGCTCGCCGCCTGCTCCTGGATGGTCGCCGACTGGTCGGCGAGCATCTTGGAGGTCGAGGCGATCATGTTCGACGTCGTCGTGTTCAGGGCGCCGATCTGGTCCAGCACCAGCTTCTGGTTCGCGAGGGCCTGCGCCACGATGACGGCGGTGCGCAGCGCGGAGACCGTGGTGGTCGTCGCGCGGTCCACGCCCTTGGTGAGCTCGATGTTGTTCTTGATGATGATGTCGATCGCGAGGTAGCCCTGGATCGACACCGCGAGCTGGGTGAGCAGGTCCTGGTGCTTCTGGCGCACGTAGAACAGGACGTCCTCGGACAGCGCCTTGGCCCGCTCCGAGTCGGCGATCTGCAGCTCGGCGATCTTCGCGGAGAGCTGGGCGTCGAGCCGCTCGGCCACGTAGATGTACTGGTTGAGCCGCGTCATGGTGTCCCAGAGGTTCTGCTTCTCCAGGTTGAGCGCTGCGTTGTCCTTGCGCAGCTCGTCCTGCCCGTTGTAGAGGGCCTGGATGATGGCGTTGAGCTGGCCCTGGGCGGACTCGTAGCGGCGGAAGTAGTCCTGGATCTTGTCGCCGAACGGGATGACGCCGAGGATCTTGCGGCCGACGCTGGCCTCGGACGGGTCCAGGTCCTCGACCGTGCGGCGCAGCTCCAGGAGGGTCTGGCCCACCTTCGAGCCGTCGGCGAGGCCGCCCTCCTTCAGGGCGCGCACGGGCGTGGCCAGCAGCCGGTTGCTGGAGTCGGCGGCCTGCCGGATGTCCTGGTCGCCCATGGTGCGCACGTCGTCGGCGCGCTGGGCGAACTCGGGGGAGCGCGTATCGGTGCCGAGCAGGCCGTCCAGGTAGGTGCTGACCTTCTGGTCGAGCGCGGGGGCCACGGCGGGGTCCACCTTGGGTGCCATCTTGGGCGCCTGGGTGCTGGCGACCGGCTGTACCGGGTCGGGCGCGGTGAGCACGAGCGGCTCTGCTGGCGCGGGGGGTTGAAGCGGCATCGGCTCGGTCATCGGTGCTCCTCGAGATAGGGCGTCCGAACGCGGCGAGTATATGCCGCGGGCTACCGCCTTCGAGGGCGGAAGCGCTGCTCGGCGGGGTGAGAACGAGGGGGCTGCGGGCAGAGTTCCCGGGGGAGCGGGTGACTGGTCGGTGTGGCACGCCTCACCCGGCGGCCGCTGACGGAATAGGCCCGCCGGGCCCCGGGGTTTGGGAGCATGAACGTCAGTGTTCGGACACCCTTCCAGACAGGATGTGCCAGTAGCCATGCCCTCGCGCCGGTTCTCCCGCCCGCGTGCCGCCGTCGTCGTCACGGCAGCCGTCGCCCTCCTGCTCGCCGCGTGCTCACCCGGGGGAGGCGCGACGACCACGGAACCGTCGGGCGAACCCGTCACCGGGGGCACGCTGACCTACGCGTCGGGCGACGCCGAGCCGTCCTGCCTCGACCCGCACGTGGGCGGCAACTACCCGCAGGCGCTCATCGCCACCCAGTACCTGGAGTCCCTGGTCTCGCTCGACGAGGACGGCGAGGTCGTCCCGTGGCTCGCCACCGAGTGGGACGCGAGCGACGACGGCCTGGAGTGGGAGTTCACGCTCCGCGACGACGTGACGTTCACCGACGGCACCCCGTTCGACGCGGAGGCGGTCGCCGCGAACATCGCGCACGTGCAGGACCCGGCCACGGCGTCGTCGACCGGGTACCTCGCGCTGGCGAAGATCAAGGACGTCGTCGCCGTCGACGACCACCTGGTGCGGTTCGAGATGAGCGCTCCCGACTCCGCGCTGCTGGAGTCGCTGTCGCAGGTGTGGGTCGCGATGGAGTCGCCGAAGGCCCTGGAGCGCAGCCAGGAGGAGAACTGCGCCGCGCCCGTCGGCACCGGCCCGTTCGTCGTCGACACGTGGGAGCGTCAGGACTCGGTCACCCTCGTTCGCAACGACGACTACAACTCGCCGCCGGCCGACGTCGCCGAGGCGACCGAGGGCAGCGACCTCCCGTACCTCGACTCGATCGTGTGGCGGTTCATCCCCGACTCCGCGAGCCGCTACGCCGCCCTGCAGTCCGGCGAGGTCCAGGTCATCGACAACGCGCAGCCGGACACCATCAAGTCGGCAGAGTCGGACGACGCGATCGAGGAGCTCGACGCCCCGCGCCCCGGCGCAGCCAACCGCATCGAGCTCAACTCGGGCAAGGCACCGTTCGACGACGAGCGCGTCCGCGAGGCGTTCATCCGCTCCGTGAACGTGGACGACGGCATCCAGAGCCTGTTCTTCGGCACCGCCGAGCGGTCCTACTCGCCGCTGTCGAGCGTCGAGCCGCTGGGCCTGAGCCTCCCCGACCTGTTCACCGTGGACACGGACGCGGCTTCCGCGCTGCTGGACGAGGCCGGCTGGGACGAGCGCGACGCCGACGGCTACCGCGCCAAGGACGGCGAGCGGCTGACCCTCGACTTCCCGGTGAGCACCAACCAGTCGATCCCCGCCGAGCAGTCCCTGTTCGAGCAGATCCAGGCCGACGCGAAGACCGCCGGCTTCGAGGTCAAGCTGCAGCCGCTCGACCTGTCGAGCTGGTACGGCGTGCTCGCCGAGAACGAGTACGACCTGGTCAGCGCCCCGTACACGAAGGTCGGCCCGGACGTGCTGCGCATCCTGTACCACTCCGACTCGATCACCCCTGCGCCGAGCGGCTACTTCGCGAACCTCGCGCAGGTGGACGACGCCGACCTCGACGAGCTGCTCACCCAGGCGTCGGCGGCCAGCGACGCCGGCGAGCGGGCCAGCCTCTACGAGGAGGCCCAGCGGATCATCCTCGAGGGCTACTACATCCTGCCGCTCTACGACCAGCAGAACCACTTCCTGCGGTCGTCGAGCGTCCAGGGTCTGCGCGCGATGCCGACGGTCTCGACGCCCACCTTCGCCGGGGCATGGCTGGTGCCTTGACCCTTCCGGTCCCCACCACCGGGGCGCGCAGGAGGCCGGTACCGGGCAACCGGCACTGGCTGCTCCTGCGCGCCGGCGGGGTCCTGTTCGTGCTGTGGGCGGCGGCGACGATCACGTTCTTCGCGCTCCGCCTGGTCCCCGGCGACCCCGCTGAGGCGATCCTCGGCGGTCCCGGCTCGCAGGCCGGGCCCGAGGCGCTGGCGCAGGTGCGCCGCGAGTACGGCCTCGACCAGCCGCTCGTGGTGCAGTACCTGACCTATCTGGGGCGGCTGGTCACCGGCGACCTGGGCCAGTCGTACTCCCTGCACAAGCCGGTGCTGACCGCGATCGGCGAGCAGTTCGGCGCCACCCTGACGCTCGCCCTGGTCTCGCTCGCGCTGGCCTGGGCGCTCGCGTGCGCGCTGGCCGCGTGGAGCGTGCGCGGCGGCAGGGTCGCCTGGGCCATCGGCTCGGGGCTGGAGCTCGTCGCGGCGGCCGTGCCGCACTTCTGGCTCGCGACCGTGCTCATCCTGTTCTTCAGCCTGACCCTGGGCATCCTCCCGCCGGTCAGCGTGCCGGGGCCGCTCGGCATCGTGCTGCCCGCGCTGACCATGGCGATCCCGCTGGCCGGGTTCCTCGGCCAGGTCATGCGCGAGTCGCTGCTCACCGCCATGGAGTCGCCGTTCGTCACCACGGCCCGGGCGCGCGGCGAGAGCGAGGTGCGCATCTTCTGGCGGCACACCCTGCGGCACGCGGCCATCCCCGCCGTCGGGCTGTCGGGGTGGGCGTTCGGGTCCCTGATCAGCGGCGCCGTGGTGGTCGAGTCCGTGTTCGCGCGGCAGGGTCTCGGACGCAGCCTGCTGTCCGCCGTGCAGCTGCGCGACGTCACGCTCGTGACCGGCATCGTGCTGGTGGTGGCGCTCGCGTACGCGGTGATGACGCTCGTCACCGACCTCGCCGACCGGCTCATCGACCCGCGCACCCGGGCGGTGGCCGAATGAGGTTCCGCCCCACCGTCGCCGAGACGATCGCCGGTGTCCTGCTCCTGCTGCTCGTGGTCGCCGCGCTGTGGCCGAGCCTGCTCGCGCCCGGCGACCCCCTCGCCGTCTCGCACGCCGACGCCTTCCAGCCGCCGTCGCTCGCCCACCTCTTCGGGACCGACGAGTCCGGGCGCGACATCTACACGCGGGTGGTGCACGGCGCGTCGGAGTCGCTCCTGATCGGCGTGCTCGCCACGGCGATCGGCATCGGCCTGGCGGTCGTGCTCGGCTTCGTGGCGGGGCTCGGGCCGCGCTGGCTCGACTTCGGCACGACCCGGGTGGTCGAGGTGCTGTTCGCGTTCCCCGGCCTGCTGCTCGCGCTGCTGTTCATCGTGGTCACAGGGCCAGGCGTGCTGAGCTCGACCATCGCCGTAGGGCTGGCCACCGCGCCCGGGTACGCGCGCATCATCCGTTCCCAGGTGCGCCGGACGGCGTCCGCGGAGTTCATCGAGGCCGCGCGCGTGCTGGGCCGCGGGCGGCTGTGGATCACCGCGCGTCACATCCTGCCGAACGTGACGGCTGCGCTGTTCGTGCTCGCCACCCTCGGTCTGGGGCAGGCGATCATCTGGGTGTCGTCGCTGAGCTATCTCGGCCTGGGCGCCGTGCCGCCCGCCGCCGAGTGGGGCGCGATGCTCGCCGCCGGCCGCACGTACATCGCGAACTTCTGGTGGATGACGTTCTTCCCCGGCCTCGCGATCGTCGCCAGCGCCGCGGCCGCGACCGTCATCGGCCGGGGCATCCAGAAGCGGAACAGGAGTGCGGCATGAGCGCTGCTGCCTCGGGCGGGGGGTTGCCAACGCCGGATGGGCCCGTGCTGGACGTCCGGGACCTCGTCGTGTCCTTCGCCGGACGGCGCGTGGTCGACGGAGTGAGCCTGCGCGTCGCCGCGGGCGAGTGCGTCGCGATCGTCGGCGAGTCCGGGTCGGGCAAGAGCGTGACCGCGCGCAGCGTCGTCGGTCTGGCGGGGGAGGGGGCGCGGGTCTCGGCCTCGGCGTTGCGGGTGGCCGGGCAGGACGTGCTGTCGCTGTCCGGACGGCGGCTCCGGAGGCTGCGCGGGGGCGTCGTCGGCCTCATCGCGCAGGACGCGCTGGTCTCCCTGGACCCCCTGCGGCCGGTCGGCCGCGAGATCGGCGACACGCTGGCCCTGCACACCGATCTCGACGCCGCCGCGCGGCGGGCGCGCACCCTCGCTCTCCTGGAGCGCGTGGGCCTGCCCGACGCCGAGCTCCGGGCCGGTCAGC
>NZ_KI911573.1:20292-22034 GCF_000515355.1 Promicromonospora kroppenstedtii DSM 19349
CGGCGGAGCTGGCTCGGCGACAGCGCCAGGTGGCCGGCCAGCGCCTCGATGGCGACCGGTCGCCACGGCATGAGTGCGGCGACGGCCGCACCCACCAGCGGATCCGGCCGGCCCGCCCGGCGCAGCTCCCGCAGAAGGTGGTCCTCCAGGAGCCGCAGCGCGTGCTCCGGCGTCCGTGCCAGGACGGTCCGGTCGGTGAGCTCGTCGACCGAGCCGCCCCACAGGTCCGCCAGGTCGACGCGCTGGTCCACGAGGTCGTCGAGCGTCGTCGGCAGGGGTGGCGGGGTGCCGGGCCGGAACCGCAGGCCGACGATGGTGGTGCGTGGCCCGACCACCTCGATGTCGGGGCCGGTCAGCGGCCCGACGAGCTGGGGTCGGCCGCCGATCGGGAGGTGGATCTCCACGCCGCCCGTGGGCAGGTTCCGCTGCGCGTACGGCGCCTCGCCCGTGCGCTGGATCCATGCCGTCCGCACCACGCCCGCCAGCGCGGGCCGGGGTGACCGCTCGACGTAGGACTCCATGACGGTCATCCTTCCCGGAGATCCCGGCAGACCGCCAGGGAAGTGCCCGCGCGCCCGCCGATGAGTTCCGGCGGTGGAAGCCGTCCACCCCGCAGGAGATCGGCCCGACGGGCCGCCGAGACCTGGAGGACTGCGATGCCGCGATACCTGATCTCGTTCGACGACGGCGCGATGACGTTTCCCGAGGAGGACCTGCCCGCCGTGGCAGAGGCCTCGCACGCCGTCGTGCAGGCGGCCAAGGACGCCGGCGTCTGGATCTTCGGCGCCGGGCTGGAGCGGCAGCAGGCGTCGGTCGTCGCGACGGACGGGACCGTGACGGACGGGCCGTTCCCGGAGACGAAGGCTGTGATCGGCGGGTTCTCCATCCTTGAGGTGGCGAGCCGCGCCGAGGCGCTGAAGTGGGCGGCCCGGATCGCGGAGGGCTGCCGCTGCGCCCAGGAGGTCCGGGAGCTCATGTACGACCCGGAGTCCTGAGCTCCGACCTGGCGCCCTCGGCGGCGTGCGGCATGGTCATCGGGCGGCCGTGGCGCACATCCCCTTCGAGGCCTAAGTTTCTTCGCTTTGAGCCAGCTCAAAGCGAAGAAACTTAGGCCTCGAAAGGGAGCTGTCAGACGGCGAGGGCCTCGACAGGGGAGCTGTCAGACGGCGAGCGAGCGCACCGTGTCGATCGTGTCCGCCTCCGCGGCCGTCTTGTCGTCGCGGTAGCGCAGCACGCGCGCGAAGCGCAGCGCGAGGCCGCCCGGGTACCGGGTGGAGCGCTGCAGGCCGTCGAACGCGATCTCCACGACCTGCTCGGGCCGCACCGTGACCACCCAGCCGTCGTCCTCGACCTCCAGCTCCCGGAAGCGCTCGGTCTGCCACTGCAGCATCTGGTCGGTCATGCCCTTGAACGTCTTGCGGGGGACGGAGTCACGAAACGACGAAGGCCCCCGTCCCAGGTAGGGGCGGGGGCCTGGCGGGGGTGGGTCAGACGAAGACCTCGCGGTTCGGGTCCCAGTTGCCGACGTACGACAGCACGCGCGCGGGTGTGTTGTCGCGGACGGTCACCTTCCGGCGGTCGCCTCCGCCGACGGGGAAGACGGGGAGGGTCATGTACTCGCCGCGCGCGTCGCCGCCGAACGCCCAGCCGTACGTGTCGAGCACGTACTCGGTGCCCCGGATCTCGACCCGGAACGGCCAGCGGCCCTCGACCGAGTCGGTCAGCACAGCGAAGGTGCTCGG
>NZ_KI911574.1:0-3105 GCF_000515355.1 Promicromonospora kroppenstedtii DSM 19349
CAGGTGCCCCCGCGGCCGTGGTGCCGTTCGACGCCGGGGCGGGCGCACCGGCGCCGTCGGACACCGTGATCTCGATGATCGGGGTGCCGACGTCGACGGTGGTGCCCGACTCGACGAGGAGCGCGGAGACGGTCCCGTTCCAGGGCGACGGCAGGTCGACGAGCGACTTGGCCGTCTCGATCTCGACGATCGTCTGGTTCACCTCGACGGTGTCGCCGACGGCGACCTGCCACTCGACGATCTCGGCCTCGGTGAGGCCCTCACCGACGTCAGGGAGCGGGAACCGCTGGATGTTCGAACTCACTCTCGGTTCACTCCTGGGTCAGTGCGCGAAGGCACGGTCGACGGCGTCGAGCACACGGTCCACGCTGGGCAGGTACTCGTGCTCGTGCTTGGCCACGGGGTACGGGGTGTGGAAGCCGCCCACGCGGAGCACGGGGGCCTCCAGCGCGTAGAAGCACTCCTCGGTGACCCGCGCCGCGATCTCGGCGCCGGCACCGAAGAACACGGGCGCCTCGTGGATGACCACGCAGCGGCCCGTCTTGCGGACGCTGGCCACCACGGCCGCGGTGTCGATCGGCGAGATGGCGCGCAGGTCGATCACCTCGGCGGACCGGCCCTCCTCCGCGAGGGCGTCGGCGGTCTTGAGCGCCGTCACCGTCGACGGGCCGTACGCGACCAGCGTGACGTCGGTGCCCTGGCGGACGACCTGGGCCGCGTTGAGCGTGTCCGTGCCGACGGGCGCGCCCAGGTCGACCGGCCCCTTGCCCCAGTAGCGGCTCTTCGGCTCGAAGTAGATCACGGGGTCCGGGGAGGCGATGGCCTCCTGGATCATCGTGTAGGCGTCCTGCGGGGTGCTCGGCGAGACCACCCGCAGACCCGCGGTGTGCGCGAACAGCGCCTCCGGGCTCTCCCCGTGGTGCTCGACGCCGCCGATGCCGCCGCCGTACGGGATGCGGATCACGACGGGCATCTGCACGGCCCCGCGCGTCCGGTTGTGAATCTTGGCGAGCTGCGTGGTGATCTGGTTGAACGCCGGGAAGACGAACCCGTCGAACTGGATCTCGCAGACCGGCCGGTAGCCGCGCATCGCCAGGCCGATCGCGGTGCCGACGATGCCGGACTCCGCGAGGGGCGTGTCCACCACGCGCCGCTCGCCGAACTCCGCCTGCAGGCCGTCGGTCACGCGGAAGACACCGCCGAGGGGGCCGATGTCCTCACCCATGAGCATGACCTTGTCGTCGCGCCGCATGGCGGCGCGCAGGCCCTCGTTGATCGCCTTGCCCATCGTCAGCGTCTGGGTGCCCGACGCCGGCTCCGGGGCGCCCCCTGATGTGGTCTGCGTTCGTTCCGCCATGGTTGTCATCGTGCGCCTCCCTGGGCCGACTCCGCGATCGCGTACTGGGGTGCCGGCGGGTCACCGGCGTCGTAGGCCTCGTACCAGGCCCGTTCTGCGGCGACGACGCCGTGCGGCGTGGCGTACACGTCGTCGAAGGTGCTCGAGACGGCGGGGCCGCCGTCGAGGGCACGGACGCCGGTGCGCAGCTTCGCGCCCAGCTCGTCCCCCGCGGCCTTGATCTCGGCCTCGAAGTCGTCGTCGAGCCCGCCCTCGGCGCGCAGCAGGGTGCCGAGCCGGTCGATCGGGTCGCGACGCCGCCACTCCTCCTCCTGGTCGCTGGTGCGGTAGCGCGTCGGGTCGTCAGACGTGGTGTGCGCACCCATGCGGTAGGTGAACGCCTCGATGAAGCTCGGGCCCTCGCCGTTGCGGGCCCGCTCGAGCGCCTCCTGGGTCGCGGCGTACACCGCGAGCACGTCGTTGCCGTCGACCCGCAGGCTCGGCATGCCGAACGCCTCGCCGCGGCGGTACAGCGGGGTCCTCGTCTGCCGGGTGGTGGGCTCCGAGATGGCCCACTGGTTGTTCTGCAGGAAGAACACGACCGGCGCCTCGTTCACCGCCGCGTAGACCATGGCCTCGTTGACGTCGCCCTGCGAGGTGGCGCCGTCACCGAAGTAGGTGATCACGGCGGTGCCGTCGTGCTTGTCGTGCGGGGTGGCGTCCCGCTGGACGCCCATGGCGTAGCCGACGGCGTGCAGCGCGTGGGCGCCGATCACGATGGTGTAGACCGCGGTGTTGTGCTGGGTCGGGTTCCAGCCACCGTGGTCCGATCCGCGGAAGAACCGCAGCCGGTCGACAGGGTCCAGCCCGCGGACGTGCAGCACGCCGTGCTCCCGGTAGGACGGGAAGACGTAGTCCTGCGTCCGCAGCGCGTAGGCACTGCCGACCTGCGCGGCCTCCTGGCCACGAGCAGGCGCGAACAGGGCGAGCTCGCCCTGCCGCTGGAGCGAGGTCGCCTCGTCGTCGAAACGGCGAGTCAGGACCATGTCGCGGTACATGCCACGGAGGTCTTCCGTGGTCAGGGCGGCGGCGCGGTCGCGATAGCCCTTGGTGCCGCGCGTCGTGACGCGGCTCCCTCGGGGATCGAGTAGCTGCAACGTCGGGATCGCCTCGTTGGAGCCGTTGGTGGTAGTCACACTTTCCTCCTTCACCTGCGGACGCGAGCGCCCGCTGGTGCGGAGACGCCCGGCCCGTTCCGGGGACCTTTCCATCCTGGCACGGGTCCAGCCGGAAATTTGGCCGATCCGCAACCTACGCTGTCGTAGCCTACGCAAGCGTAGGCTACGGCTCCGTAGGTTGGTCTGCCGCGATGTCCCCCAATCTCTCCGGGAAGCGTTTGTCGAAACCCACCAAGGGTGCGACCGGGTCTCGGAAACAGGGCCGCCCCACCGTCCGCGCGGCGTCCGCGTCTCGCCGGGACCCGACCCGATACTGGTCCGATGCCCCTGCCCGATCCGTATGCCGGCTGGTTTCCCGACGCCCCGATCGACGGCACCTACGGGTACGACCGGGATTCCCTGCTCGCCGTGGCGCCGGCACCGGCGCCCGCAGGCTTCGCCGAGCTGTGGAACGGCTGGTTCGCGGCCTCGCGCGCGGTACGCCCCGAACCGCGGCTGACGTCGCTCGGCCGCGAGGGCACGCACGACCTCTACGAGGTGGAGCACGCGGGCGCGGACGGGCTGCGGCTGCGCGGCTGGCTCGCCCTGCCG
>NZ_KI911574.1:3205-6877 GCF_000515355.1 Promicromonospora kroppenstedtii DSM 19349
CGGCCCGGGCGAGCCCTGGCAGCGCGCTCTCCAGGGCCGGCCCGCTCCCGAGCGCGCACGCCGGGTCCCTCCCGCTCACGGCCGAGCCCAGCTCGGACCGAGCCCGCTCGCCCAGACCTCGCCCGGCCAGATCCCACTCGTACGGCTCGTGCTCATCGGCGCTCGCGCTCCCTCGGCCTCCCGGTCATGTCCTCCGGAGACGTTAGGCCGGGCAACCGGTCCGGCGTCGGGCAGCCAGACCGGCCTGTGCACGAATCCCCGAAACAGCTCCCTGTGGTCGTGCTCGCGCCCCCGGTGTGCCGTCGGGAGGGTCGGTCCTGCGGACGACGAGCCGCGGCCGGACCCGCCCGTGGGAGAATGGAGCACGTGCCTGAGACCACCACGCCCAGCCCTGCCGCCCGCGTCACGCTCGCGGAGGTGAGCCCCGCCATCGCGCTCGGCCCCCTGGACGGCCGGTATCGCAAGGCCGTCGCCCCGCTCGTGGACCACCTGAGCGAGGCCGCGCTGAACCGCGAGCGCATCCACGTCGAGGTGGAGTGGCTGATCACGCTGTGCAACGGCGCGGCGGGCGTCGCGGCGCCCGTCGTCCCCGGTGCGCCCACGCTGACGCAGGCCGAGATCGAGTACCTGCGCGCGATCCCCGCCACGTTCGGCGCGGCCGAGATCGCCGAGCTGGCCGAGATCGAGCGCGAGACCGTGCACGACGTCAAGGCGGTCGAGTACTTCATCAAGCGGCGCATCGCGGCCTCGCCGGAGGTGCTCGGCGAGACCAGCCTCCCCGCGGCGAGCGAGCTGGTGCACTTCGCGTGCACCAGCGAGGACATCAACAACCTGTCGTACGCGCTGATGGTGCGGGGCGCGGTCCGGGAGGTCTGGCTGCCGGCCGCGACCGCCGTCGTCGACCAGCTCGCGGACATGGCGCGCGAGCACGCCGCCGCTCCCCTGCTGTCGCGCACGCACGGCCAGCCCGCGACGCCGTCCACCCTGGGCAAGGAGCTCGCCGTGCTGGCGCACCGCCTGCGCCGTCAGCTCCGCCGTGTCGACGGCGCCGAGTTCCTGGGCAAGCTGAACGGGGCCACGGGCACCTACGGCGCGCACACGGTCGCCGTCCCGTCGGCCGACTGGCCCGCCGTCTCGAAGGCGTTCGTCGAGGGCCTCGGACTGGACTGGAACCCGCTGACCACGCAGATCGAGTCACACGACTGGCAGGCCGAGGTCTATGCCGACGTCGCCCGGTTCAACCGGATCCTGCACAACCTCGCGACCGACGTGTGGACCTACATCTCGCTCGGGTTCTTCACGCAGATCCCGGTGGCGGGCGCCACGGGCTCGTCCACGATGCCGCACAAGGTGAACCCCATCCGGTTCGAGAACGCCGAGGCGAACCTCGAGATCTCGTGCTCGCTGCTGGACACTCTCTCGGCCACGCTGGTGACGAGCCGCCTGCAGCGCGACCTCACCGACTCCACGACGCAGCGCAACATCGGTCCGGCGTTCGGGCACAGCCTGCTCGCGATCGACAACGTGTCGCGTGGCCTGGACCGCCTGGCCGTGAACGAGACCCTGCTGCGCGAGGACCTCGACGCCAACTGGGAGGTGCTGGGTGAGCCCGTCCAGTCCGCGATGCGTGCGGCCTCGGTCGCCGGCGTGCCCGGCATGGAGAACCCGTACGAGCGCCTCAAGGACCTGACTCGCGGCCAGCGGGTCGACGGCGCACGCATGCGCGAGTTCGTGGCGGGCCTGGGCCTGCCCGACGACGTCGCCGCCCGCCTCGCCGCCCTGACCCCGGCCACGTACACGGGCCTGGCGGAGCAGCTCGTGAAGGACTACCTCGACTGAGCCGGAGCGGAACCGCAGGCTCGGTCGACAGACGCAGGGCCTGAGCCCCTTCACTCCAGGAAGATCCCGTTGCCCGGCCCGATCGGCAGGTCGAGGAAGAAGAACACGGACAGGATCGCGGCCCACACCAACCAGAAGGCCACGGTGAAGGGCAGCAATCGCGCGATCACGCTGCCCAGGCCGGCCCTCGGCTCCCAGCGCCGCAGGAACGTGAGCAGCACGATCATGTACGGGTTCAGGGGCGTGATGATCTGCGTCGCGGAGTCGCCAACCCGGAAGGCAGCCTGTACGAACCCGGGCTCGTAACCGATGAGCGCGAACATCGGCACGAACACGGCCGCCATGATGGTCCACAGTGACGAGCCCGAGATGATGAACAGGTTCAGGAGGGACGCGAGCGCCAGGAAGCCGATGATCGCGCCGTAGCCGGTCAGCCCGCTCGACTCCAGGCCCTCGGCGCCCGCCACGGCGATCCACTGGCCCACGCCGGACCAGTTGAACAGCGCGATGAACTGGCCCAGGACGAACGCGAGGACCAGGAATCCCGCCATGTCCCTGACGGACTGCTCCAACAGCCGCGGCACGTCCTTCATCGAGGTCACCGACCGGGTCACGATGCCGTAGACCACGCCGGGCACCATGAACAGCACGAAGATGACGAAGGTGATCGAGCCGAGCAGCGGCGACTCGGGCAGGAACCCACCGTCCTCGTTGCGCCACGGAGAGCCGGGCAGCACGAACGCGACGGTGAGCACAGCGGCGACCAGCAGCAGGGAGCCGATCGCAAACATCAGGCCGCGCCGTTCGGTCGCCGTGAGGTCGGCGGTCACGGGCGGTTCGTCGTCGGGCACCACCGTGTCGACGAGGCGCGCCTCCTCGACGGGGACGCCCTGGCGGACGAGGCGCGGTTCCAGGACCCGGTCGATGAGGAACCCGGCGAGCACGGACAGCACGACCGCCGCGACCACGTTGAAGTACCAGTTGGACAGCGGGTTCACGGGGTCGCCGGGGTTCGGCAGGATCTCGGTGACCGCCGTGGTGATGCCGGCGAACAGCGCGTCCAGGCTGGTCACGGCGATGTTCGTGGAGTAGCCGGCGCCGGCTGCCGCGAACCCTCCGAGCAGGCCCGCCACGGGGTGCCGACCGGCCGCCCGGAACACGAGCGCCGCGAGCGGCGGGATGACGATGAACGCGCTGTCGGACATGACGGAGCCCAGCACGCCCACGAACCCCACGGCGTAGGGCAGCGCCCAGCGGGGTGCCGAGCCGAAGACGGCACGGACGCCCGCGGCGAGCAGGCCCGTCTTCTCCGCCACGCCGACGGCGAGCCAGATGGTCAGCACCGTGAGCAGGGGCGGGAAGCCGATGTAGTTCGCGCCGATGTTCTGGGTGAACCACGTCATCCCCTCGGGCGTGAACAGGCCCTGGATCTCCGTGACCTCCTCGGCACCCGGGACCTGCACGGTCACTCCGGCGAGCGCCATGAACGTCGAGACCAGCGCGATCACCAGGAACAGGATCAGGAAGAGCGTGAACGGTTCGGGCAGCCGGTTGCCGAGCTGTTCGACGGCGCCCAGGAACCTGTCCGTGCGGGACGGTCGGACGGGCGAAGCGGTGTTGCTCACAGCGGTCTCCCTCGGGTCTCCGGTGGTCAGGCAGCCTAGGGCCGTAATGTAAAGGGTGATTTTTCGGTCGTGTAACGCTTTCCATACGATGGACCGCATGAACCGCCCCACCCCGCCCAGCACCGCCTATCTGGACCACCTGGTCGCCGAGACCGCGGGACGGCGGGCCGCCCTGGCCGCCGCGGTGCCCGACGGCGGGGACGGCGCC
>NZ_KI911575.1:0-2897 GCF_000515355.1 Promicromonospora kroppenstedtii DSM 19349
GCGCTCCCGCCGGGCATCCGGCCGGACGCCGCGTTCGCCAACCGGCGTGACGTGCTGACCAGCGACATCCCGTCCGGGGGCACCATGTCGGCCCGCGGCGCCGCACGGGTCTTCGCGGGCCTGCTCGGGCACGGCGCCGACGCCCTGGTGTCGCCGGCCAGGCTGACGAGCATGGCGCGCCCGATGTTCGAGGGCCGGGACGCCGTCATGGACGTGCCGTCGACGTGGGCATTCGGGTTCGCCCCGTCCCGCCCGGGCGCTGTGCCTTCCCGCCCCGGGTCGGCCTTCGGTATGTTCGGCGCGAACGGATCCGGGGTCTGGGCCGACATCGACACCGGCGTCGCGGTCGCGGTGATGCGCAACCGGTTCGGCCCGGGCTGGAGCACCGCCGGTGAGATCGACCGGCTCGTCGCAGAGCACTTTCCGACGTCGTCAGAAGGAGAAGACTCATGGACAACCCAGTGACCGAGCTCGACGCGCGGTTCAGCGACCCGAACGTGCAGCCGACCGCGTGGGAGGAGACGCGGGAGGTGCTCGAGAACGCGCAGCTCACGTGGCTGACGACGGTGCGCGCCGACGGCCGCCCGCACGTCACGCCGCTCGTCGCCGTCTGGCACGAGGGGGCGCTGCACTTCACCACGGGCCCCGAGGAGCAGAAGGCCGTCAACCTTCGGGGCAACCCAAACGTGGTGCTGACCACGGGCGACAGCACCTGGAACAAGGGGCTGGACGTCATGGTCGAGGGCCCGGCGCGGCGCGTCACCGACCAGCGGACCCTGGAGCTGCTCGCGGCCGCGTGGCGCGAGAAGTGGACCGGGCAGTGGCAGTACGAGGTCGGCGACGGAGCCTTCACCAACGACGTCGGCGGGACCGCCCTCGTGTTCGCCGTCCAGCCGGCCAAGGTGCTGGCCTTCGGCAAGGGCACCTACAGCCAGACCTCGTACGTGCCTCAGTAGATCGTGCGTCCCCGCTCGTCGGCGATCCCGGACTTCCTCAGGAAGTAGGTGTTCACCTGGTCGCGCCATTCGGTGGCGCTGCGAAGCTGCTCGGCCAGCCGCTCGGCGACCCGATCGGCGACCCGCTGGTCGACCAGCGGGGAGACCTCCGACCAGGCACCGATCATCTGCTCCACGCGCTCCACGCCGTCGAAGTGGGTGTCGTAGATGTGCTGCACTACGGTCTTACCGCTGTGCAGCACGTGGGTGTACGGCACGTGGTGGAAGAACAGCAGCAGCTCGTCGGGGCACGACGACGGCGACTCGTACGTGGCCGACCACGGCGCCGGGTACTGGCCCGCGTAGCCGGTGCCGGTGCCGACCGTCCGGTCGACGCCGATGCCGTCGCGGTCCGCGAAGTGGTAGGTGCCCCACGGCGTGTACTCGTAGCCGTCGACGTCGGGCCCGTAGTGGTGGCCGGGGCGCACCATGAAGCCCACGCCGAGCGGTGCGGTGTACAGCTCGTACGTCTCCCACGACCGGTCCAGCACGGCGTGCAGGGCCTGCCCGACGACGTCCGGGGCACCCGGGAACGTGAGGCCCACCCACTCGTCGAGCACGGCGCCCGGGTCCAGCGTCGGCTCCCAGCACAGCCGCCCGTAGGCGTAGAGGTTGGCCTGGGCGAACGGGTGGCCGGTCCAGAACTCGTCGTCGCCCACGTTGGAGACGGCGGCGAACCCGCCGGCGGGCTTGCGCCAGGTGCCGGTGCCCGGGTCCTCGACGGCCTTGCCGCGGCCGGTGGCGAGGTCGGCCACGCTGGGCGAGCCGTCCGCGCGCCCGGCAGAGTCCCAGAACCGGAAGCCGAGGATCTGGCTCCACTGCGGTCCCAGGTAGACGGCGTGCCGCTGCTGGCCGGTGTACTCCTGGGTGACCTGCAGCTCCAGGGCGACGCGTGTGTGTGGCATGGCGGCCAGCACCGGGCTGAGCGGCTCCCGCACCTGGAAGTCCATCGGCCCGTACTTGACCTGCAGCACCACGTTGTCCGAGAACGTGCCGTCCAGCGGGCGGAAGTGGTCGTAGGCGGCGCGGGCGCGGTCGGTCGACCGGTCGCGCCAGTCCTGCTTGTGGTCGTACACGAACGCGCGCCAGTGGACCAGCCCGTCGAACGGCTCGACGGCCGCGGCCAGCATGTTCGCGCCGTCGGCGTGGGTACGCCCGTAGGCGAACGGCCCGGGCTGGCCCTCCGAGTCCGCCTTGACCACGAAGCCGCCGAAGTCCGGGATCGCGTCCCAGACGCGCGCGGCGGCCCGCACCCACCAGTGCGCGACGCCCTGGTCGAGGGGGTCGGACGTGTCCAGGCCGCCCAGCGTCATGGGCGACGCGAACGACACCGACAGGTGCACGCGGATGCCCCAGCGCCGGAACACCGCGGCCACGCGCACGACGTCGCCCAGGTCGTCGGTCAGGAGCCGGGCCTCGCGCGCGTGCACGTTGACGTTGTTGATGGCCACGCGGTTGATGCCGACCGCGGCCAGCAGGCGCGCGTACCGCTCCACGCGGGACAGGTCCGCGTGCACGACGCCGTCGTCGTAGAAGATCGAACCGCCGGAGTAGCCCCGCTCGACCTGGCCCATCGTGGGGTGCACGTCCACGTTGTCCCAGTGGTCGAGCATCCGCAGGTCGGTCGCGGGGGCGTGGGTCTCGTCGGTGTCGGACCCGTCGAACGCGGCGTCGCCGAGGCGCACCACGTGGAAGAAGCCGTGCAGCAGCCCGGCGTCGCACGCGGCCTGGACCACGACGGCGCCCGCCTCACGCGTGAGCCGGAAGCTCTCGTCGGGCCCCCCGCTGGTCGAGACCGGCGGGGACAGGGTCAGCACCAGGTCGGCGTCCGAGACGCCGTCGCCCACCTCGAGGCGGGAGAAGGAGCCGCCGAACCGGGCGGTCGCCGCGGCGACCTCCTCG
>NZ_KI911575.1:2997-3229 GCF_000515355.1 Promicromonospora kroppenstedtii DSM 19349
GCCGCGCGGTGGGATCTCGAGCTGGTGCGGCTCGGCACCTTCCAGCCGTACTTTGCGGGCGGCACCCCAGGCCGCCGACCACGCGGTGGCGAGCGGGGTCACCGCCGTCGTCGCGTTCAACGACCTCATGGCCCTCGGCATCCTGGACCGGCTGCGCCAGCGCGGGATCGACGTACCGGGCCGGATGTCGGTGGTCGGTTTCGACGACGTCCAGCTCGCCACGCTGGTCTCG
>NZ_KI911575.1:3329-14551 GCF_000515355.1 Promicromonospora kroppenstedtii DSM 19349
CTCGCGCGCCTGCGCGGCGGCACGCCGGCGAGCGTCCAGCTCCCCGTGGAGCTCACGATCCGCGGGTCCTCAGGACCCGCACCCGCCGGGACGGCCGACTGACGTCCGACCCGGCCACAAACGCCCGGGCGACGGAGCCCGGGAGAGAGGAAGGCACCATGCGTACCTCGAAGAAGGCGGTGGCGCTCGCGGGCGTCGCCGCGCTGGCCCTGCTCACCGCGTGCGCCCCGCCCGCACCGCCCGGCGGCGAGAGCGGCGGCGCCGTCACCGACGCGGCCGACGTCCCCGAGACGCCGTCGGAGCCGGTCACCCTGAACATCCTCGACGTCGCGGGCAACCAGCGGCTCACCGAGGGCATGGTCGACGAGTTCGTCGAGAACAACCCCGACGTCATCGAGTCGGTGACCTGGGAGACGGGTGGCGCGCCCGACGTCACCGGCATCGTCAAGCCGCAGGTGGACAGCGGCAACCTGTCCATCGACGTGGTGTTCACCGGCAACGACGGGCTCGCCGCCGGCATCGGCCAGGACCTGTGGATCCCGGTCGTGGACGACTACGGCGACCGGCTGACCAACCAGGAGAACTACCTGGAGCCGGCCGCGAACATGCAGGAGCTCGCCGAGGGCTACGGCGTGGTCACGACGTACTACCCGTCCGGTCCGCTGCTGCAGTACGACCCGGAGGTGGTCGGCACGCCGCCGGCCACGCCCGAGGAGCTGCTGGAGTGGGCGGAGGCCAACCCGGGCAAGTTCGGGTACGCGCGCCCCGCCAACTCCGGTCCCGGCCGCACGTTCCTGATGGGCCTGCCCTACATCCTGGGTGACGAGGACCCGACCGACCCCGAGAACGGCTGGGACAAGACCTGGGCGTACCTCAAGGACCTCGGCCAGTACGTGGACACCTACCCGACGGGCACCGGCCAGGTCGTGACCAACATGGCCGACGGCACCTGGTCGATGATCCCGACCACCACCGGCTGGGATATCGCCCCGCGCGCCGAGGGCCAGCTTCCGGACACGCTGGAGGCCGCCGCGTTCGACGACTTCACGTGGGTCACCGACGCGCACTACGCAGCGATCCCGAAGGGCCAGAGCGCCGACAAGATCAGCGCGATCCTGCTCCTGCTGCAGGACATGCTCACCCCCGAGCAGAACGCCAAGGCGTACGACGCCGGCTACTTCTACCCGGGTCCGGCGGTCGAGGGCGCCACGCTCGACCTCGCCCCGCAGGAGTCGCAGGACGTGATCGAGGAGTTCGGCCGGCCGCTGTTCGACGAGCTCATCGAGTCGCAGGACGCCGTCGTGCCGCTCGACGCGGACTCGATGGTGACCGCGTTCGACATCTGGGACCGCGAGGTCGGCGGCGGCAAGGTGGAGGAAGAGGCCGAATGAGCGACTTCGAGTCCCTGGAGCTGCGGGGCGTCGGCCGGCGCTTCGGCGGGGTGGACGCGCTGGCCGGGCTGGACCTGACGATCAGGGCGGGCGAGTTCGTCGCGCTGCTGGGGCCGTCCGGCTGCGGCAAGTCGACGGCGCTCAACTGCCTGGCCGGCCTGCTGCCGCTGACGCACGGCGAGATCCGGCTCGACGGGAGGCGGATCGACACGCTGCCCCCTGAACGGCGCGGGTTCGGCATGGTCTTCCAGTCCTACGCCCTGTTCCCGCACCTCAGCGTGGCCAAGAACGTCGCGTTCGGGCTGCAGATGCGGGGCGTGCCGCGGGCCGAGATCGACGCGCGGGTGCGCGCCGCGATCGACCTGGTCAAGCTCGGTGAGCACGCGAAGAAGCTGCCCGGCCAGCTCTCGGGCGGCCAGCAGCAGCGCGTCGCCATCGCCCGTGCGGTGGTGCTCGAGCCGTCGCTCGTGCTCATGGACGAGCCGCTGTCGAACCTCGACGCCAAGCTGCGGCTCGACATGCGCACCGAGATCCGGCGGCTGCACCAGTCGCTCGGGCTCACCACGATCTACGTCACGCACGACCAGGAGGAGGCGCTGTCCCTGGCCGACCGCCTGGTCGTCATGCGCGAGGGCCGCGTGCAGCAGGTCGGCACGCCCGACGAGCTCTACGAGAGCCCGGCGAGCTGGTACGTCGCCGACTTCATGGGGTACCGGAACATCCTGCCCGCGACCGTCGTCTCGGCGTCCGGGGGTGAGGCCGTGGTCGAGCTGCCCCGCGTGGGTTCGGCGGGCGACGGCGGGGTACGGCTCATCGGGCGCGCCGTCGGGGGCCTGGGTGCGGGGGACCGGGCGCGGGTCGCGGTCCGGCCGGAGGACTTCACGGTGACGGGAGCTCCGCGGGTCGCGCCCGCCTCGACCAGCGGCGGGGGAACGACCGGCGATGCGGGTTCCGTCCCGGGCTCCGTCTCGGTGGTCGAGTACCACGGGCGGGAGTTCGCCGTCGGCGTCCAGGCCGGAGACACCATGCTCCACGCCCGCGCGACGACGGCGCCCGACGTCGGCGGCGCGGTCACCCTGACCGCGCCGGTCGACCGGGTGCTCGTGTTCCCCGAGTCGCTGGACGCCGTCGTCGTCGCGCCGCGGGAGGTGGCGGCGTGAGCCGCGTCGTCGGCCGGGGAGCCACACCGTGAGCGCCGTCGGGCAACGGCCGGGACGCGCCACCGCGAGCCTGCGGCACCGCCTGGCCGAGCGGGGAATCGACCCGACGCTGCTCCTGCTCGTGCCCGGGCTCGTGGTCGCCGTGGCGCTGTTCGTCTACCCGTTCTCGTACGGGATCGGGCTCACCGTCCAGCCCACGGCCGCCATGCAGGAGCAGTGGGGCGGTGGCGCCCTCGCGAACTACGTGGCGTTCTTCCGCGACCCGTTCGTGTTCGACTCCGTGTGGCTCACGATGCGCCTCGCGCTGCCGGCCGCCCTGTTCAACGTGCTGGCGTCGGTGCCGGTGGCGATGGTGCTGCGGCACCGGTTCCGCGGCAAGCGGCTGCTGACGTCGCTGCTGGTGCTGCCCATCACGCTGGGCACCGTGCTCACCGCGCAGGGCCTGTTGATCTTCGCGGGACGGCAGGGCTGGATCAACCGGACGCTGCTCGAGCTCGGCCTGGTCGACGAGCCACTGAAGCTGGTGAACAACTACCTGGGCGTCATGCTCTCGCTGATCATCACCGGCTTCCCCTTCGCGTTCCTGCTCATCTCGTCCTACCTGTCGGGCATCGACCCGTCGCTGGAGCAGGCCGCCAAGACCCTGGGCGCGGGCTGGTGGCAGCGGTTCCGGCGGATCGTGCTGCCGCTGCTCGCCCCCGGGCTGGCCACCACGTTCGTGCTGACGTTCGTGCTCGCCTTCTCGGTGTTCCCCTCGGCGCGGCTGGTCGGTGACGCCATGGGCGAGACCCGGGTCATGTCCCTCATGGCGTTCCGGGCGTTCGGCGAGCAGAACGACTACACCATGGCGTCCACCATCGCGCTGATGATGGGCGCCGTCGAGCTGATCGTCGTGGTCGCCGTGCTCGGCCTGCGCTCGCTGCTGTACCGCGGGACCACGGGAGGGAAGGGCTGATGGCCGCCTCGACACTGGAGCGGCCGCTCGCCGCCCGCCCGTCCACCTGGTTCGTCTGGGCCGGCATGACCGCGTTCGGGGTGTTCCTGCTCGGGATCCTCGTCGCGGTGGTCGTCGACTCGTTCGGCCGGCAGTGGTTCGACACCTGGCTGCCCGACGGGTTCACCACCGAGCGCTACGTCGCGGCCTGGGACCGGTTCGACCTGGGCGAGGTGGTCGGCGTCACCGTCGGCGTCGCCGTGCTCGTCGTGGTGATCTCCGTGCTGGTGGGTGTGCCCGCCGCGTACGCGCTGGCCCGCCGGGACTTCCCCGGCAAGCGCGCCGTCATGCTGCTGTTCCTGCTGCCGGTGCTCATGCCGCCCGTCACCTACGGCATCCCGCTCGCCACCGTCATGTACTCGTTCGGGCTGGGCCGCACGCTGACCGCCGTCGTGCTGGTCAACCTCGTGCCGTCCGTCCCGTTCGTGATCCTGACGATGACGCCCTTCATCGAGCAGATCAATCCCGCCATCGAGTCGGCCGCCCGGATGTGCGGGGCCCGGACGCGGCAGGTGTTCACCCGGATCCTCGCCCCGCTGCTGGTGCCGGGTATCCTCGCGGCGGCCATCCTGGTGCTCGTGCGGACCGTCGGGCTCTTCGAGCTGACGTTCCTCGTCTCGGGCCCAGGTTCGGACACACTCGTCGTAGCCATCTACCGTGGCATGACGGCCGCCGGCGGTGGCGAGGCGAGGCAGCTCATCTCGGCCATGTCGGTGATCTACACCGCGACGATGCTCGCCATGCTCGTGGTGGCGCTGCGGTTCGTGAACCCGACGCAGCTCGTGGCACAAGTCAAGGAGACACGTGATGACTGAGGACCGCCTGCACCGGGACCGTGTCCCGGTGGGCATCGACGCCCCCGTGATGCCGACGGCGGTGGGCATAGTCCACCTCGGCATCGGGGCGTTCCACCGTGCGCACCAGGCCGTGTACACGGAGCGCGCCGCGATCGCGACGGGCGACACCCGCTGGGGCATCCTGGGCGTCACCCAGCGCTCCGCGACGGTGCGCGACCAGCTCCGGCCGCAGGGTGGGGTGTACGCCGTGCTCACCGCGGGCGAGCAGGAGTCGTCGGTCGAGCTGATCGGCTCCGTGGTCGACGTTGCGTACCCCGCCGAGGAGACCGAGCGCGTGCTCGACACGATCGCCGCGCCGTCGACCCACGTCGTCACGCTGACGATCACCGAGAAGGGCTACGCGCGGCGGCCCGACGGCTCGCTGGACACCGAGGCGGTGGCCGCCGACCTCGCGGCGCTGGCCGCCGTGACGGAGGCCGGTGAGGACGCCGTCCGTCCGGCGGCCTCGGCCATCGGGCTGCTGGTGCGCGGGCTGGCCCAGCGCGCTGCCTCCGGGGCCCCCATTACCGTGCTGACCTGCGACAACATGGTCGACAACGGCCGCGTGCTCGAACGCCTGGTGCGGGAGGCCGTGGACGCGGCGCTGCCCGGGAGCGAGGGCGACGGACTGCGTGCGTACCTCGACGGGAGCGTCACGTTCCCGTGCTCCATGGTCGACCGGATCGTGCCGGCCACCACACCGGAGCAGCGTGACCAGGTGGAGCAGACGCTCGGCGTGCGGGACGAGGGTCTCGTGGTGGGCGAGCCGTTCGCACAGTGGGTGATCGAGGACCGGTTCGCCGGGCCGCGCCCCGCGTGGGAGGCCGCCGGGGCCACGCTCACCAAGGACGTCGCGCCGTTCGAGCAGGCCAAGCTGCGGCTGCTCAACGGCACGCACTCGCTGGTCGCGTACTCGGGCTGGCTCGCCGGGCACTCGACGATCGCGGGCGGCGTGACCGACCCCGTGATCGCGCAGCGCGCGCGGCAGTACCTCTTCGAGGACGCGCTGCCGACGCTCACCCCGCCCGACGGCCTGGACCTGCAGCAGTACGGCGAGCAGATCCTGGCGCGGTTCGCCAACCCGCACACCGGGCACACCACGGCGCAGGTGGCGATGGACGGCACCCAGAAGATCCCGTTCCGCTGGGGCGGTGTGCTCGCGGACTCGCTGGCTGCGGGGCGGGAGCCGGAGGGCGTGGCGTTCGGCCTGGCCGCCTGGGCCGAGTTCGTCCGACGCCGGACGCACTCCGGCGAGGGCGTCGACGACCCGCGCGCCGCGGAGCTCGAGGCCCTGGTCGAGGCTGCCGAGATGCCGGGCGGCATGGACGGGCTGGGCGACGTCGCCGGGCTGGCCGGTGCCGAGGAGGACCTGCGGGCCCTGCTCGCGCTCCCGGGCCTGCTGCCCGAGGACACGCCGGACACGTTCGTCGACGCCGTGGCGGCGGAGATCGGCGCGGTCGAGCGGTGACCTGCCGGCTCCGGCCGGGTCTGCCGGGCCGGGCCGGGCCTGGCCGGGCCTGGCCGGGCTGGTCAGTCGGCTGAGCGACCTCCCCTTTGAGGCCTAAGTTTCTTCGCTTTGATGCTGTTCAAAGCGAAGAAACTTAGGCCTCAAAGGGGATCGGCGCGAACCTCCCGACGCCGCCCCGGTACCTGGCGCGCGGTCCGATGAGGCCGGGAAAGCCCTTTCCATCGGCGCGGGGCGCGGGTAGGGTGCCTGCCGACGGGTGCGGCGAGGTCGTGCCCCGTACGGTCGGGTGATCGATCACACGCGTCGACGAGGACGGAGCAACATGAGAGTCACGATCCTGGGCACAGGTGCCATCGCCGGAGCCCACGCACGAGCGATCGCGGACCTGCCGGCGCACGGTGTGGACGCGACCCTGGTGCACGCCGTCGACATCGACCCGGTGCGGGCCGAGGCCTTCGCGACCGAGCACGGCGTGCCCGGGCACGGCACCTCGCTGGAGGACGTGCTCGGCGAGACCGACGTGCTGCACGTCTGCACGCCGCCGGGCGTGCACGCCGACGTCGCCGTGGCCGCGCTGAAGGCGGGCGTGCACGTGGTGGTCGAGAAGCCCGCCACGCTGTCGCTGGCGGAGCTCGACCAGATCGCGGAGGCCGAGGCCGCCTCCACGGCGTCGTTCACGCAGGTAGTGCAGCACCGGTTCGGGCACGGCGCGCGGCAGCTGCGCCGCCTGCTCGACGACGGGGCGCTGGGCCGCCCGTTCGTCGCCACCTGCGACACGATGTGGTTCCGCGGGCCGGCGTACTTCGAGGTGCCGTGGCGCGGCCGCTGGGACACGGAGGGCGGCGGGCCGACGATGGGCCACGGCATCCACCAGTTCGACCTGCTGCTCGCCACGCTCGGACCGTGGTCCGAGGTGACGGCGATGGCCGGCCGCCTGGCGCGGCACGTGGACACCGAGGACGTCTCGATGGCGATCGTGCGGTTCGCCAACGGTGCGATGGCGACCATCGCGAACTCGCTGCTGTCGCCGCGCGAGACGTCCGAGCTGCGGTTCGACACGGAGGCGGCGACGGTCGAGCTGTCGCACCTGTACGGCTACTCCGACGCGGACTGGACGTTCACGCCCGCGGCGGGCCGGGACGACGTCGCGCAGCTGTGGCAGGCGGACCCCGAGGCGCTGCCGTCGGGGCACCTGGCGCAGTTCGTGCCGACGTACCGGGCGTTCGCCGCGGGCGAGGCGCCGCCGGTCACGGTGGCCGACACGCGCGGCACCCTGGAGCTGGTCGCGGCGATCTACCGCTCGTCGTTCACGGGTGCCGTGGTGCGCGCCGGCGAGATCGCCCCGGGCGACCCCTTCCACGCCTCCATGCGCGGCACGGGCCCGAGCTGGCCGCCGCTCAAGGACGCGACTCCCTGACCCGTTAGACGTCGTCGGCCGCCGTCGAACGTAGGCCTGGTCGCTCTCTGAGCCCGCATGCGCCGACATCTACTACGTTCGACGGCGCGGCGCCGGGCCCCGGCCGGCGGTTGTCGGGCACCGGCAGGCGCCGTCGGCTGATGAACGCGGGTCCGGTTGCGGAATCGGTGCTCAGAACGCCACCGGCTCCACGCTCCCCGCGGGGCCGCGGTTGGCGCTGAGCACCGCGCTTGATAGGCGCCATGCTGCCCGACGTCGGCCGGGTACGTGCCGTCGAACGTAGGCCTGGTCGCTCTCTGAGCCCGCATGCGCCGACTGCCCCTACGTTCGGCTGCCGGCGTTGCACATCTGCGCTCGCCCCTCTCTCGGCAACCGGCGCCCACCGTCCTGCGACGACCCACCACCCTGCGGTCACCCGCACCCCGCCCGGCCTCCAACGATGGAGTTCGTTACGAATTCCTGACCTCAGGCCCTGGACAACGCTTCCCGTAGCGGTATTGTATCGATTCAGTCGGCCGTCGAGGATGCAGCCGGCCACCAGAAGCAGATTGAGCAAGGAGGCTCACGTGGTCCGCAGAAGCACCACCACACGGACGGCCGTCGTCCAGGTCACGGCCCTCGCGGCGGCTTCGGCCCTCGCCCTCTCGGCGTGCGGGGGTGGCCAGGCCCCGTCGGCCGACGCCGCGCCCGTCGCCACCGACCGGGACATCGAGCTGTCCCTGGTCTGGTGGGGGGACGACGACCGCGCGAGCAGGTACGAGGAGGCCGTGGCGCTCTTCGAGGAGCAGCATCCGAACATCGACGTCCAGACGCAGTTCCAGGCGTGGGACGACTACTGGACGGCGCGCAGCACCGAGGCCGCGGGCCAGACGCTGCCGGACGTGTTCCAGATGGACCTCGCCTACATCCACCAGTACGCGTCGAACAACCAGCTGCTGGACCTGTCGAGCCAGGTCGGCGTCAACCTGGAGACGGGCGACTACGACGAGACGCTGCTCGGGTCGGGCTCGGTCAACGGCGGTCAGTTCGGGATTCCGACCAGCACGAACACGCTCGGCATGATCCACCATGACGATCTCCTCGACGAGCTGGGCATCGACCCGCCCGAGGCAGGGCTGACCTGGGACGAGTACGACGCCTGGATCCGCGAGGTCAGTGCGGCCGGCGCCGACCACGACCCGCAGGTCTACGGCGGCACCGACTACACGGGCACGCTCTGGTTGTTCATCCAGTGGCTGCTCCAGCAGGGCAAGACGGCGTTCGCCGAGGACGGTTCGCCGGCCTTCGAGAAGGCGGACCTCGTCGCCTGGGCCGAGCGCACCCAGCCACTGCGTGACGACGGCGTGTTCTACCCCGTCGAGCGCGCCAAGCAGGTCGAGCCCCTGACCGGTCTGCAGGTGAACGAGGCCGCCACCGAGCTCACGTGGGACAACATGATGGCCGGGTACGCGGCGAGCGCGGGCACCGAGAACGTCGACCTGCTGCCGCTGCCCACGGGCGCCGAGGGCTCGCAGCAGTTCTGGAAGCCGTCGATGCTGCTCTCGTCGTCCGCCAGCACGCAGGAGCCCGACGCCGCGGCCGCCCTGATCGACTTCCTGGTGAACGACCCGGAGGTCGGCAAGATCTTCGGGACGTCGAAGGGTGTGCCCGCCGTCCCGGCGCAGAAGGACGCGATGGAGCTCGCCGACAGTTCTGTCGAGGCGAAGATCGTGGCCTACGAGGACGAGGTGACCGACCGCGTGACGGCCGACACGCCGATCCCGGTGGAGGGCTACGGCGTGGTCGAGGCCGAGTTCAAGCGCCTGGGCGAGGAGCTGTCCTACGGCAACATCACGCCGGAGGAGTTCGCTGACCAGTGGTTCCAGAGCGCCGAATCGAACCTCGGCGGGGCGTGACCATGTCCGCGACCACTACCGAGCGCGGTCGGGCGGCCGGGCGCGGCGGCGTGCGGGGGACGGCGACGTCGTCCCCCGCACGGGGCGGCGGCAAGCCGCAGCGCGATCGCGCCGACGTCAAGGCCGGGTACGCGTTCCTCTCGCCGTGGCTCCTGGGGTTCGTGCTGCTGACGGCCGGCCCCATGCTGATGTCGCTGTACCTCGCGTTCACCGACTACAACCTGTTCCGGGCCCCGCAGTTCGTCGGCATCGACAACTTCACGGCCCTGTTCGCCGACCCGCGGTTCCTCAAGTCCGCCCAGGTGACGGCCGTCTACGTGCTGGTCGGCGTGCCGGTCAAGCTCGCCGCCGCCCTCGCGGTCGCGCTGCTGCTGAACGCCAAGCACCGGGGCCAGGGCGCGTACCGCTCGATGTTCTACGCGCCGTCGCTCATCGGGGCCAGCGTCTCCGTGGCGATCGTGTGGCGCGCCATGTTCATCGACGACGGCATCGCCGACCAGGTCCAGCAGTTCTTCGGCCTCCCGGCCGGCGGCTGGGTGGGCGACCCGAACATGACCATGCCGATGATGATCCTGCTGGCCGTCTGGCAGTTCGGCGCCCCCATGGTGATCTTCCTGGCCGGCCTCAAGCAGATCCCGGCCGAGCTGCACGAGGCAGCCGCCGTCGACGGCGCCGGGCCGATCCGTCGGTTCGTCTCCGTGACGCTGCCGATGCTCTCGCCCGTGCTGTTCTTCAACCTGCTGCTCGAGACGATCGGCGCGTTCCAGGTGTTCAGCTCGGCGTTCATCATCTCGGGCGGCACGGGTGGCCCGGCCGACTCGACCCTCTTCTACACGTTCTACCTCTACCTCAAGGGCTTCACGGAGTTCCGCATGGGGTACGCCTCGGCCATGGCGTGGGTGCTCGTGCTCGTGGTCGGCATCATCACGGCCGTCCTGTTCCGCACCTCGCGTGCCTGGGTCCACTACACGGGAGACGTGCGATGACGACAGCGACCACAACCGCCCCGCGCACCACCGTGAGCACCACCACGAGCGCGACGGCGACCCGGCGCAAGCGCGTGCGGTCCGTCGTCTTCCACGTGCTCGTGATCGCCGTCGCCGTGGTGATCCTGTACCCCGGCGTGTGGATGGTGATGAGCTCGTTCAAGCCGAGCGGCGACATCGTCGGCAACGTGAACCTGTGGCCCGAGACGTGGACGCTGGACAACTACGCGTCGGCGTTCGCCGGCATCGGTGGCGTCTCGTTCTGGACGTTCGTGCTCAACTCGCTGATCCTCGCGGTCGGCTCGGTCGTGGGCATCGTCCTGTCGGCCACCGTCTCCGCCTACGCGTTCGCGCGGATCAGCTTTCCCGGCCGAGGCGTGTACTTCGCGGTGATGATCGGCACGATGCTGCTGCCGTTCCACGTGGTCATCATCCCGCAGTACATCCTGTTCAACTCCATGGGTCTGGTGAACACGTTCCTGCCCCTGCTGGCACCCAAGTTCCTGGCCACCGAGGCGTTCTTCGTCTTCCTCATGGTGCAGTTCCTCCGCGGGCTGCCGCGGGAGCTCGACGAGGCCGCGCGGATCGACGGCTGCGGGCACTGGGGCATCTTCCGGCTCGTGCTGCTCCCGCTCATGCGGCCCGCGGTGATCACCAGCTCGATCTTCGCGTTCATCTGGTCGTGGAACGACTTCCTCGGGCCGCTGCTCTACCTCAAGCGTCCCGACACGTACCCGCTGCCCATCGCGCTGCGGCTCTACGTGGACCAGACGTCGGTGTCCGACTACGGCGCGCAGATGGCCATGGCCGTCCTCGCCCTGGTGCCCGTACTGCTGTTCTTCGTGGTGTTCCAGCGCTACCTGGTGGACGGCGTCGCCACACAGGGTCTGAAGGGCTGATCACCGTGGACGCCCAGGAGCAGACCGAGGAGACCACGGCGCCGTCGGGCCGCGGACGGCGCACGGCCGGGGAGGGCTGGTTCCCCCTGCTGGGGGAGACCCTGCTGACCGGGCTCCTCGTGCTCGCCGGCAGCCTGCCCGTCGTGACCGCGCCGGCGGCGCTCGCCGCCGGGGCC
>NZ_KI911575.1:14651-14942 GCF_000515355.1 Promicromonospora kroppenstedtii DSM 19349
TGCTGCTCGCGGCGCTGGTGATGTGCGTGGTGCTCGTCTGGATGCTGACGCCGCTCGTCGTGGTGACGGGTGGCCTGCTCGGCCTGGCGGCGGTCGCCGTCGAGACCCGGCGCGTACGGCGCCCGGTCGACTGAAAGTGCGCCTCTACCCCAGTCATTGCGCCCGGAACACCTGTGTTTCCGGGCGCAATGACTGGGTAGAAGCGCACATCTTCGTGTGATCTGAGAGTTCAGAGAGGAATTCCATCCATGATCCCGAGAACCATCCGGACCGGCGCCGTGCTGGCGACGG
>NZ_KI911575.1:15042-17369 GCF_000515355.1 Promicromonospora kroppenstedtii DSM 19349
TGGTGGCCGCCGCGACCAGCGAGGGCGTGTTCCTGAGCTGGCGGCTGCTCGCGCCCGAGGTCAGCGGGCACACCGACGCCGGGCTGAAGGGCCCGGGCTTCGCGGTGTACCGCGACGGGCGGCGCGTCGCCACGGTCACGGGCGCGACCAACTACCTCGACGCCGCGGGCACGGCCGACGCCCGGTACCGCGTGGTGCCGTTGAGCGGACCGAACAAGGGCCGGTCGGCGTCGGTCGACGTGTGGGGCGACGGGCACCTGGACATCCCCCTGAACAAGCCGGCCGACGGTGTCACGCCCGCCGGCGAGGCCTACACGTACCGCGCGAACGACGCCTCCGTGGCGGACCTCGACGGCGACGGCGACTACGAGGTCGTCGTGAAGTGGGACCCGTCCAACTCCAAGGACGTGTCCCAGGTCGGCTACACGGGCAACGTCTACCTCGACGCCTACGAGCTCGACGGCACGCAGCTCTGGCGCATCGACATGGGCGTCAACATCCGCGCGGGCGCGCACTACACGCAGTTCCCCGTCTACGACTACGACGGCGACGGCCGCGCCGAGCTGATGGTCAAGACCGCCCCCGGCACCCGCGTCACCACCTATCGCGACGGCAAGCCCGCCGGGCAGCGCTACGTGCCGATCGCCAAGGACGACCGCGCGGCCGGCGTGCGCGACACGGACGACTACCGGATGTCGGCCGGGGACTACTACGAGCACCTCGTGGAGACGTTCCGCGGCTGGTCGTCGCGCCCCGAGGTGACCAGCGGGCAGTGGCCCGCCACGCTCGAGGAGGCGTGGGGCATCGAGTCCCGCTGGACCTACCCGCTGTCCGACGCCGACGCGCGCGCCGCCGTCGACCACTTCATCGACGTGTACGCGCCCGCGCGCTCGACGCGCAACCAGCTCCGGCTGTTCGAGGGCTTCGTGATCAGTGGCCCGGAGTACCTCACCGTCTTCGACGGGCTCAGCGGCCGCCCGCTGGAGACGGTCGACTACGCGCCGGGGCGCACCGACGACGGCCTGCTCTGGGGCGACTACGCGATGGCGCGCATCGAGCCCGGCAACCGGGTGGACCGGTTCCTGTCCGGCGTCGCGTACCTGTCCGAGGGTCGGCCGAGCGCGATCTTCGCGCGCGGCTACTACACGCGCTCGACGATCGCCGCGTACGACTGGAACGGCAAGAAGCTGACCCGGCGCTGGCTCGCGGACTCGGGCTGGACGCCCATGTCCAACCCGTTCAACGACAGCCCGCACGGCGTGCCCGGCACCTCGCCCGAGTGGGGCAGCATCACCACGCAGGGCTTCCACTCGCTGTCGGCGGCCGACGTCGACGGCGACGGCAAGCAGGAGATCGTCTACGGCTCCGCCACGCTCGACGACGACGGCTCCCTGCTGTACTCGTCGTTCGACACGCTGCCCGAGGGGTCGGCGAATCCCGGGGCGAACGCGGGCCTGGGGCACGGCGACGCCATGCACGTGGCCGACATCGACCCGGACCGCCCGGGGCTGGAGATCTGGACCGCGCACGAGGGCGGCACCTGGGCGCCGTACGGCTCGGCCATGCGCGACGCCGCGACCGGCGAGGTGCTGTTCGGCCAGTACTCGGGGCGCGACACCGGCCGCTCGATGATCGGCGACGTGCTGCCGGACGTGCCGGGCATCGAGGTGTGGGCGTCCATGCCGGACGGCACCCTCGGGTCGGGCACGCTGAGCGCCACGGGCGAGCAGGTGGCGACGTCGACCATGGGCACCAACCAGTCCGTGCGATGGGCCGGCGACGGCACCACGCAGATCGTGGACGGCGCGGACCCGGCGACGCCCACGATCAAGGACTGGACGCGCGGGACTGTCGCGACGCTGGACGGGACGCTGACCAACAACGGCACCAAGGGCAACCCGTCGCTGGTGGCCGACGTGCTCGGCGACTGGCGCGAGGAGGTGCTGGTGCGCACCGCGGACTCGACCGCCCTGCGGGTGTTCACCACGACCGAGCCGAGCGACATCGCGCTGTACACGCTCATGCAGGACCCGCAGTACCGCGTCGAGGTGGCGCGTCAGCAGACCACCTACAACCAGCCCTCGTACCCGAGCTTCTACCTGGCCTCGGACACGGACTGGTCGACGGTGCCGGTCCCGGGCCAGGGCTGAGGTCATGAGGGTGGCTATCTGAGATCGGTCGGTTGCCTTGAGACCGGTCGGTCAACTGACCGGTCTCAAGGCAACCGACCGATCTCGCTGCAGGTGGGGGCCTCCGACCAACGTGCTCACTCCCTGGGTGGAGTGGCTCCTCAGGATGTCCTTCTTTCGGGGGGTCCATCCGTTTCC
>NZ_KI911576.1:0-1691 GCF_000515355.1 Promicromonospora kroppenstedtii DSM 19349
TCGGCGTAGCGCTCGGCGAACTCCCGGGTCCCGTCGAGCGGGTCGATGATCCACACACGATCTGCACGGGTGCGGCTCGCGTCGTCCTTGGCCTCCTCGGAGAGGACGGCGTCGTCGGGCCGCGCAGTGCTCAGCGTGGCGGCGAGCCACGCCTGGGCGGCGGCGTCACCGGCGTCCTTGAGCTCCTTGGCGTCGAAGGACCCACCGGCGTCGTCGACCTCGGCGCGGAGCGCGAGGAGCACCTCCGCCGCTCCCGAGGCGAGTGCGTGGGCGAGGGCGTCGTCGTCGGCGAGCGACGCCGGAGAGAGCGTGGGGGAGGGCGCGTTCATCGATCTCCAGGGTGGACGGCTTTCCGGCTGATCCGGCCGTCTCACGCGGCGCTCGACGAGGGGCCAAGGTGCCACAGGTGAAGTCCGGCGGACGCGCCGAGGCTACCATTCCGGCATGCGATCCAGCGCCAGTGGACCCGTAAGCATCACTACCGGCTCCAGGAGGCGCTAATGAACACTATTCCGATGAGTTTGATCGAGTTAATTTCCAGCCGGACCCACCGGGGTCGCGCGCGATGAGCATCGAGCTTCCCCTCGTCCTCGGCGGCCTCGTGGTCGGCTTCATCGTCGGCCTGACGGGCATGGGCGGCGGCGCCCTCATGACGCCGATGCTCATCTTCGTCTTCCGCGTGGACCCCCTCGTCGCGGTCTCCAGCGACGTGGTCGCCAGCCTCTTCATGAAGCCCGCGGGCGCGATCGTCCACCTGCGGCGCGGGACGGTGCACCTCAAGCTCGTGCTCTGGCTGTGCGTCGGGTCCGTGCCCGCGGCGTTCTCCGGCGCCTTGCTCATCCAGGCGCTGCCGTTCGGCGACTCCCTCGACGCCGCGCTCAAGACGGTGCTCGGTGTCGCGCTGCTCATCGCGTCCGGTGGCCTCGTGGTGCGCGCCGTGCTGCAGATGGTGCGCACCCGCTCGGCGCTCGGCGAGGGACCGACCCGGCCGTCCGCGCCCGAGATGGTGGTGCGGCCGGTGCCCACCGCGATCCTCGGCGCGGTGGCCGGGCTCCTGGTCGGCATGACATCGGTCGGCGCGGGCTCGGTGGTCATCGTCGTGCTCCTGCTGCTGTACCCGGCGCTCAAGGCGTCCCAGCTCGTGGGCACCGACCTGGTCCAGGCGGTGCCGCTGGTCGCGGCGGCGTCGCTGGGCCACCTCCTGTACGGCGACTTCTCGCTCGGGCTGACCACCTCCCTGCTCATCGGCGCCATCCCCGGCGCCTGGTTCGGCGCGCACGTGTCGTCGCGCGCGCCGGGCGGCATCATCCGCCGGGCCCTGGCCATCCTGCTGCTGGCCTCCGCACTCAAGCTGCTCGGCGCGAGCCTGCCCGTCGTGCTGGGCGCCGCGGGCGCGGCGCTCGTACTCGGCAACCTGGTGTGGTTCTGGGTCAAGCGTCGCTTCTCCGCCACCGCGCAGGCGCCCGAGGCCGACTCGAACCGGCGGGAGCCCGCCCCGGACCGGCCGGACGGTCCCCCGGACGACCCCGTGACCGGACCGGCCGACGGCACCGACCCAGCAGAATCGAGCTCCCGCAGATGACCGACTCCCCCGCCCGCGTCCTCTCCGACGACGAGCTGGACCTCCTCGAGCTGGCCCTCGGCGGCGCGCTGCCGCCGTCGGCCCTCGCCGCCGCGCTGCCGGGCCTGCC
>NZ_KI911576.1:1791-2625 GCF_000515355.1 Promicromonospora kroppenstedtii DSM 19349
CCCCGCGTCGCCGACGCCGAGCGCGCCCGCCGCGGACACCGGCGCCGAGCCGGAGGACGAGGTCGCCGCGGCGCAGACCGCCCTCGCCCTGCGCCCGTCTACACCTGCGACGAGGACCCGTCGGACGACTTCCAGGTCCCGGCGGACGGGGACGGCGTCACGTACGCGCTCGTGGACGGCGTGTTCACGGCGACCCTGGAGGACGGCTACGAGTGGGGCGAGGTGCTCGGCACGGACCCGTTCACCGACCCCATCTTCGAGGAGTCCCCGTACCTCGACACCCCGGAACCCGGAACCACCGACCCGCTCTCGGTCCCGGTCGCCGACTTCGCCTTCCCGCGCTGCAACCACAACGACGAGACCTTCGTCGACGTGGCCTTCGAGTGCACGGACGGTCTGGGCTACCTGGTGTACGACATCGACGCGTGGTGGGCGACGGACGAGACGACGGTCCGACTCTTCCCCTACACCCACGACGAGATCCTGCGGGGCCGGACCGTGTACGTCGGGAACGACCTGTCGGGCCGCTTGGCCTGGGACGGCAGCACCCCGGGCATGACCGGCGAGATCGGCCCGATCGGCGACTCCGGCACCGTCGACCTGCCTGACGTCGACGACCCGCTGTTCACGCTCCGTACGGGGTCCGGGAACGACGCACACCAGGCATGGGTCAAGCTGGACATCGATTCCGCCGACCCATGCCTCGACGCCGCCCCGGGTGACGGCGAGAGCGAGAGCGAGGGCGGCGGCTCCGCCGATGCCGACGACGAGCTCGCCGCGACCGGCCCCGAGGCAGCCTGGCTCACCGCCGGCGTGGCCGCGCTGCTCGTGGCC
>NZ_KI911577.1:0-1934 GCF_000515355.1 Promicromonospora kroppenstedtii DSM 19349
CCCGAGGAGCGTCAGGAGGAAGCGGCCCATGGGCCCGCTCGTGTCGATCGACTGGTCGACGAAGACGATAGACGCGCCCTCGCGCTCGATGCGCTCGACGAGGTCAAGGAGGTCGCGGACGTTGCGAGCGACGCGGTCGATCTTCGTCGCGAGCACGCGGTCGCCGGGCTGGAGGGCGGCGAGGAGCCGGGCTCCCTCGTCCCGGTCGGCGAAGGGCACCTTCGCGCCGGAGACGGAGCGCTCCTCGTAGACGACGGCGTCGGGGGAGTGGCGGGCGAGCCGCGCGCGTTGCTTGGCGATCGAGCCGGAGACTCGGGAGTCGAATGAGATCCGCGTATAGGCGTGGTCGGTCATGCTGGGACGATACCTCGTAACTCCGTTGCCGGGAAGGTCTTGCGGGGGACGAGTCACGAAACGACGAAGGCCCCCGTCCCAGGTAGGGGCGGGGGCCTGGCGGGGGTGGGTCAGACGAAGACCTCGCGGTTCGGGTCCCAGTTGCCGACGTACGACAGCACGCGCGCGGGTGTGTTGTCGCGGACGGTCACCTTCCGGCGGTCGCCTCCGCCGACGGGGAAGACGGGGAGGGTCGATGTACTCGCCGCGCGCGTCGCCGCCGAACGCCCAGCCGTACGTGTCGAGCACGTACTCGGTGCCCCGGATCTCGACCCGGAACGGCCAGCGGCCCTCGACCGAGTCGGTCAGCACAGCGAAGGTGCTCGGGGTGACAGTCGTGGAGGCCATGAGGGCCCCTCCTTCCTGGCCCGAGGGCCGGACGTGGAAGCCGGCCGATCCGGCTCCCTGGGGGAGTGCCTCTACCGTAAGTCACGCAAGGCACCTTGCGCAACTCACGTGGCTACTTCCTCCGTTCTTCACCCGCCAGGCGTCGAGCAACGGCGCGCGGAACCCGCCGAAGGGCTCCTCGCCGGGCAGCTCGACGACGGGGGCGGCGAGGATGCCGGCGGCCTGGAAGGCGGCGGTCGAGCGGGGGTGAGCGGGACCTCGACGAACTCCAGGCCGTGGCGGTCGAGGTAGCGCTTCACGGCGTCGCACTGGACGCAACGAGGCTTGGTGTGGACAACGATCACGGTCGGAGGAGGCCTCTCAGGTCGGTGAGGAACGCGCGCCAGGTGTAGCGCGGGCGGGGTGTGGGTTCGCGGTGGGGGCGAGCCGGCAGGTTCGACGTGCCGCAACGGTCGCACCAGAGGGCAGCCTCGCCCGTCGAGATCTCGACCCACCACAGGTGGTCGTGCGGATGCAGGGAGCACGTCTCGTCGGTAGGGGCGATCGTGTAGGCCGTCGGCTTAGCTGGCTCGCGCACGCGCTCGACCTCGGCGACGTCGGGCGGCTCGCCCCGAGGCGCGGAAGCGGGCGGGCGGGATGCTCACGTGGAGGTGCTCGCTCACCGCACATCACCCGGCTTGACCCACACGCGCGAGCCGTCGCCGGTGCGCTCGACGAGGAGCTCGCCGGTCTGGACCTGGGTGTCGACGACGTCGCCCGTCCATGCGGACGCGGGTCGCCGGGGGCAGGAAGGTGATGGTGTCCATGTCAGTTCTCCTCCGCGAGAGCCACGCCAAGGGCCTTGCGTGACTGGCCAAGCGCCTTCTGACGCTTGCGCTGCACGGTCGCCTTCGAGAGGCCCATGCGGTGGCCGATCTCCGGGTCGGGGACCGGCTCGTACTCGGTGAAGCCGTAGGCGAGCTCGCAGATGCGGGCCTCCTCGTCGGTCATGGCGGCGAAGGCCATGTCGACGAGGATCTTGTCCTCGACGTCGACCACGGGGGAGGGGCGAAGATCGGGGCAGCGGTGACGCCGTAGCCCTTCTCCTTCGCGCTGCCGTCGGCGTCGTCGGTCTCCGCGTCGAGCGAGTCGGCGCCGACCGCGGCGCGGACGTCGCGGAAGGTCTCGCGGCTCATGCCGAACTCGGCGGCCAG
>NZ_KI911577.1:2034-6193 GCF_000515355.1 Promicromonospora kroppenstedtii DSM 19349
TCATCTCGGCCACGGCCTCGACGGCGACGGGGTTCGTCGCGAGGCCGGCGCCCCGGACTGCCGACCGTGTCGTAGCCCCAGGGCGACGCCGGTCAGCGCATCCCCGGGACCTTCGCAGACGAGTACCTCGTCCCAATCCGAGGCGCCCTCGAACCAAGCGACCTTGGCCCAGCTCGCCCCCTCGGGGACTTCGGGCCGAGCCACCGGACCTGGGCGTCCTTGGCAAGTGCCCGAGCCTGGTAGCCGCGCGGGACGCCGTCCTTGTCGTTGAACGGGACGACGAGGCGGGCCCCGCCCGGGAGGTCGTCGGCGTAGCCCAGGCCGAGGCGGTAGGCGTCGTCCTCGCCGATGCCGAAGCGACGGGTCGCATACCCCAGCGCCTCCAGTGCAGCCGCGCTGCCCTCCTCCGGGCCACGTCGGAGCATGGCCGACCAGTGGTCGAGGTCGACCGCCAGCCGCGCCACGTCCTCGACGCTCGCCGGGGCGTCGGTGCTCGTCGCCGGCGTGAAGTCGACGTCGCCGGGCTTCATCGTCGCGAGGTCGCGCATCGTCAGCCCGAGGGCCTCGACCACCTTCGGTGTCGGGCAGCCGGCGCGGCAGCGCACGAGGACCTTGCCCTTGTCGGCCACGGTCAGCCGGAGCGGACTGGCGGAGTCGGAGTGCGCCGGGCAGTGGACGAGGACGCCGTCGTCGGTGTGCTCGACGTCGTCGAACTTGGAGATGAGGTCGGCGAGGGTCTTGGTCACGCGGTCACCGCCTTCAGGAGTCGGGCACCGACGAACTCGGTGTAGGCGAGGGGGGATTGGCTTCGGCGAGGAGTACGCGGTCGTCGAGCCAGTCGATGCCCATAGCGGTCTGCCACTGCTCGACGCTGCCCTTGCCGCCACCGTTGCCGTAGACGGCGAAGTAAGGGCCCTCGTACCACTGGCCGTGCCGGTAGCCCCGCGACACGGCCGCGGTGCGGGGCGTGCTCGGGCGCTTCGGTCGACCAGCGGCCAAGCTCGAAGTAGCGGTGCCGGATCACGCCGAGCCCGAACGTCTCGCCGCACAGGGTCAGATCCCGGCGCATGGTTGCGCCCTGGACGTTCTCGATCACGTACGGCAGGCCGACGGCGTCGAGGAGCTCGCGCGTCTCTGGGATCAGGTCGACGTGATCGTCCTTCCAGCCGCGGGCCCGGTTGCCCTTGGTGAGGGCGGTGTTCGCCTGGCACGGCGGCGAGGCGTGGATCGCCGCAAAGTCGGAGCGCCGGAGGAACTCGACGGGGCGCCAGGCGCGTTGCGGTCCTCGAACCAGACGTGCTCGCCGCGATCGAGGCGGCGGAGGATGTCGAGCGCGCTGGGTCGAGCGGACCGGGAACGGGTAGTGGTCCGCGCGGTCCTGGTCGAGCTCGACGCCGTAGACGTCGAACCCGGCTCGGTGGTAGCCCATCGCGGCGCCACCGCCGGCGCTGTAGAGGTCGAGGATCTTAGGTCGTGCGTCGGTGGCCGTCACGCGGCTACCTCCTTCAGGTCGGGGTCAGTCGGTGTCGAGGACGGAATCGGCCTGAGGGGTCGTCACGGCTCGCACGAGTTGCGGGAAGTCGCCCAGGCGCATCACGACGTAGGCGTCCTCGATCGGCTTCCGCGGGCGCTTGACCACGGCGACGCCGAAGGGCATGCGGGCGTGGCCCTTCTGGACGCGCACGCCCTCGACGCCCTCGCGGATGCCGGTGAGGATGTCGCGGTAGTTCTTGGCCTGGAGGACAAACGGCGGAGAGTGGATATCGCCGACGTCCTTGTGCCCCTCCTGGCGCGGGCGGTAGGCGAAGATGCCGGCCTCGACGAGGTAATCGCGGACCTGGCGCTCGAACAGGGAGCCCCTTGCGGGCGTTGGGGTTGGTCACGTAGCCGCCCCGCACGACGGGCAGGGCTCGCTGAAGACGTCGCGGATGGAGCCCGAGGCGTCAGACGGGAAGGCGACCCCGTGCGGGAGGCCGTCCGGGCACTTCACGGCGTCGATGAGCGCGCTGCCCTCGGCCTCGACGGCGCTGACGAGGGTCACGAACGGATCCCACTCCTCGCCCTTGCCGAAGGCCGGCGCGAGCTCGGTCGAGAGCCACATCGCGAGCGGGTTCGACTCGGCGTCGAGGAGGCGGTTCTTGAACCGGCGCATCGCCGGCAGGTCGTGAGTCATGCAAGGCTCCTTGCGTGGATACGACGAAGGCCCCCGGCGGTCCGGGTGGACTGACGGGGGCCTTCGAGGGGCGGTGCCGCTAGGCGGCGGGGTGGATCAGGCCTTGCCGTGGAGGGTCAGCGTCGGCTTGGTGTAGCGGACCGTCTCGCCGGCGCGTTCGCCGTTCTTCGCGACGAAGGAGACCTCCTCCAGGGCGAGCGTGGCGCGCACCTTGGAGCCGTCCTCGCTCAGGTCGGCGAGCTCCTCCTCGACCTCGTGGTAGGAGAGGTCCGAGACCAGCGACCAGGAGCCCGACTGGAACTTGAAGATCCCGAGGTCGGGCTCGTCCGCCAGGCGGAACCAGAGCTGAATGCGCGGCTCGGCGCCGACGCCCTTCTTCGCCTCAGCCTTGCGCTCCTTGAAGGACTGACCGGCCTGCGGGTCGGGCTGGCCCTTGTCCTCGTCCGGGTAGGTGATCGTCTCGCCGTCGGAGACGCGGATGATCCCCTTCCGGCCGTAGAGAACCATGTCCTGACGGAGGGCCTTGGAGCCGTCGAGGATGATCTCGACCTCGGTCGCCTCGGTGAAGACCTCCAGGCCGTCCTCGCCCTTGGTCTCCCACTCCTCGACGCCCTTCGGGGCGCCCAGCAGGGCGACGAGCTTGTCGGCGACCTCGGGGTCCCCGGTCGTGACGCGCCAGTCGCTCAGCGCGACTGGGCGGTCGTTCTCGACGTAGCCGGAGCGGAAGCGGCCGACGACGTCGTCCGAGAAGCTCGACTTCTTCTTGGGGCGTTCTCGCCGGTCTCGTCGCCGAAGATCTTCAGTGCCATGTGGGTTCTCGTCCTTCTGTGGAAGGTGGGCGCGGCGCCTGTTGGCTTGCGCGGTGTCGGAGTAGGAATCGGCCTGGGGGCCGGGTGCGGCTCACACGAGTTGCGGGAGGGCCCTTGCGTGGTGGGTCAGGCCGGCATGGGCGTGGCCGGGGGCCGCGAGATCTTCGGGCCCGGGGCGCCGGAAGCGTCCGTGGCGAGCCGCGCCCAGCCGAGGACCGTGGCGATCTTGGCGGAGCGACGGGCGCCCATGTGCTGGAGCACTGCCTCCATGACCGCTACGGCCTTCGTCCCGGATACCTCCGCGTGGAACATGGCCGCGTTGGGGTACGGCTTCAGCGACAGCCGGACCTGGGCGCCCAGTGAGGGTGGCGGCGCGACCGACGACGTCGCGGTCGGACATGCCGACGCGGACGCGCGGGTACTTCTTGCGGTGGAGGTCGAAAGTCCCCTCCCCTTCGAGGAGGCCGGCAAGCCAGATGGCGTCTTCGCGGGAGATCTCAGGCACGGTTGGCCTCCTTGTTGATCTGCCGCACCTCGGCGGCCTTTTCGGTGAGCAGTGCGGCGAAGTTGTCGGCCTCGTCGGGCGAGAGGAAGAGGTCGAGGTCGTCAGCGTCCGGCACGAAGAACGCGACGCGGACGTCCTCCCCGGGCCACGGGAGGAAGTCCCGCTCTACCTGGACTGCCTCACCAGATCGGAAGGTGAGGTCGCTCATCGGCGACCACCCCGGCGGCCGGTCTCCTCGACGATCGACTCGATCGCGACGCCGTTGCCGAGGACACTCTTCGACGTCTCCCGGTCCCACTCCCAGATCTGCCGGAGTGCGAGGAAGATCTCGAAGAGGCTGTCGTCGATCCGCGCAGGGACCACCTGACCGCCCTCGGGGCGGGCGTGCACGACGATGCCCGCGTCGAGGTGCGGGATGTCGGCCTTCGTGCCGTCCGGGAGGATGATGTAGTCGGCGTTCTTGTACGCCGTCTCCTGGAGCGCGACCTCGGCGTGCACGCCGGAGCGCGTTGTTTTCCAGTCACCGATGGTGGTCATCCGCTCGCCCGTGTCGGGGTCGGGGACCTTCGCGATGAAGTCGAAACTGCCGGCGTAGCCGTGGGTCTCGGACCAGACGGTCTCCTCCAGGAAGAGGAACTCCGGCTCGAACTGCTTCTCGAAGCCCTTGAAGAT
>NZ_KI911577.1:6293-6794 GCF_000515355.1 Promicromonospora kroppenstedtii DSM 19349
CACCTCGTAGACGACAGGGGTTCGGTGCACGACGCCGGCCCAGCGGAGCATGAGCGCGCCGAATCCGGGGGTGATCGGTGGGGGCGCCCGGGGTGACGGGCTCCTCCGGCTCGGGGCCGCCCGACGGCGGGAGCGTCGAGGGGTCGATCACGGAGCCATCCATGACCGGGGCCTGCCCGATGATGTTCAGGACAACGAGCTCGTCGCCGCGGTACGCGAGCGCGACGGCCTCGCCGATGACGCCTGACTCGGGGTCGGGGTCGGCGGATGCCCTCGGGGAGGTAGGGGAGTCAGGGCGTGGTCGACGGTCGCGACGAGCGAGTCGCCGGCCTGCTCGATGCCTTCGACGAGGATCTGCGCGAGCGTCTCGACGACGGGGGCCGACGTCGCGGCGTCCCAGACGTCAACGCGGGTGTCGATCTCCCACAGTGCGGCCGTGGGGGCGGCGAGGATGACCTCTCCCGACTCGTCGTCAGCGCTGGTGTACGTGACTACCTCGGC
>NZ_KI911577.1:6894-13072 GCF_000515355.1 Promicromonospora kroppenstedtii DSM 19349
TCTGGCTCACTCCGAGGCCCCGCCGGACCTGTGCCGACACGAGCGGGGAGTCGGCCAGCAGCGCGAGGAGCGCTTCGAGCGCAGGCTCCAGGACAGGCGCGGGGAAGTAGCCGTAATCGCCCGTGTTGGGGATCTTGGCCGTGGCGTACACCGGGCCCTCCGCCGTCTGTAGCGTGAGCTCCACGACGTAGGTGTACAGGTCGCTCGTGTGTTCAGTGTCCGGTCGGGGGTCGGGGCAGACCATGCCATGCGGGCTCTCCCTTGGGGTTGAGGTCAGTGGAGTCAGAGGAGGTAGTTGATGGACGACAACGAGACGTTGACGCTCGCCGAGGTGCTGTGCCCGTTCATCTGAATCCGCCCGTCGTCAAGTACGCGGAGACGGGCGGCGACGGCTGTGCCTACGTAGAGGAAGCCGTCGCGGTAGGTCCCCGCCTCCGGACGGGCGGCGACCGATGTCGGGATCTGCACGGGGAACGTGTTGCCCGATGTCCCGGAGGTCCCGGCGGCCGTCCCTTGAAGTAGACGGCGTCCCCGATGCGGCGCACCGAGGGGCCGGGTTTCCCGCCTCTGCGGAGAACCCCGACAGGACCATCATTGCCACCCACCCGGTGTCGTACGCTGACGTAAACTTGCCCGTGGCGTCGAACTCCAGCGGCCCCCAGCGCCCCGACCCGTCGCCGCGGACCTCGAAGATCGACTTCGTTGAGTCCGACGGCATGGTCCGCGCCGAGCGCATACGCGCGGGCGTGGCGCCCGGGAAGTTGGACACCGACGGCGGGGCAGTGCCCGAGGTGACCAGGAGAGTTCCCCGGTCCCGGATCGCGCTGGTGTAGTTGACGGACTCCTGGAGCCACATCCCAGACCCGGAGGCAGGCGGTGCTGCTCCGGTCTTCCCGTAGATGCGGGAGATGTTCGGGTCGTCAGCGAGCCCCCGTGTAGGGGACCTGTGCCGGTGTGATGCGCACCCACGACTGCTTCAGCGGCTGGAAGGTGCGGATACCGCCGATCACGGTCTCGTGCGTGCCGCCGGAGGTCTGGCCGTCGTAGAACGTCTGAGCCAGGTGCCACGTGTCGAGGGCCGAGTCGGTCCACGTCATCGCCGAGTGGCGGTAGGCGCGGTTGTCCAGCCCGAGCGTACGGAAGCGGGACGTGGTCGGGTCCCACCAGCCGGTGGCCTTCGACGATGGCGGGCTCCACGTCTCGGCGGGCTGGTGTACGCCGGACGCGTTGTAGACGCGGAAGGTCGACGTGCCGTTGTACGAGACGATGAAGCGCGCCGAGCCGAAGTCTGCGGCGTCCGCATGAACGTCCAGGGCTGTTGGTGAGCTGACCACCGACGGGCGTGCCGCTGGACACAACGGTCTCGGCGATCGTCGTCCCGCCTACGGGCGTGCTCGTGTCCATGCGGTAGAACCGGGGCCCGCCGCTGAACGACTCGACTACCCAGACGTTGTTGCCGTCCATGGCGAGCTGCGGCTCGCGGGACGTGTTCTGGCGGATGTACTGCCGGAACCGGTTGGTCTGCGTGTAGTCGTAGATGTACCACTCATCGTTACCCTCCCAGCGGAGCATGAACCGCCACTCGCCGTCAGTGCCCACGGCGCCAGACGTCACATGCCAGTCAGACGGGAGATCCCACAGGTCGTTGAACGTGCCGCTCAGGTTCATGTACCACACACGCGCGCCACCGGTCGGGACCCGCTGTATGAACGCGAAGGCGTTCCAGGCCGGCACGTAGCTGGCGCCGCTAATGAGCGAGGCGTCGAGCCCGAAGGTACCGAGGCTGCCCGTGCGAGGCGTGGTGTCCTGCGTGACGTTCTCCCAGAAGGAGCCCACCTGCGGGGCCGCCGACGGGGGCGCGATCTGCTCGGCGAGCGAGATGACTGAGTCCTTCGCGAACTCGTTCAGCGTCGAGTAGAACGAAGCGCCGCCGGTCACTGTCAGGCCGTCGGCCTGCACCTCGCCGCGGAAGTAGGCGTCCTCGGAGGGTCGGTGGGCAGGTTGACGCGGGTCTCATCGGCGCTGTTGTAGAGCCGGAGACCGTTGGTATCCATCTCCACGCGCTGGCCGGCCTCCGCGGTAGTGATGCGGGAACCGAGGAGGAGCTCCCCGGCGAACGCCTCACCGGTGATAGAGCCGGCGCTGATCTGGTCGGCCGTCACAGAGTCGACGGCGAGCGCACGCGCGGTGATCGAGCCGTCGACCACGAGCGAGGCGTCAGCCATGGGTCGCATGCTGACGTCGGCGACCTCGAACACGGAACCCACGGCGCCCGACGTGTGGATCGAGACAGACAGCTTGTCGTACGTTGTCGGCACGGTGAGGGTGCCCGTTAGGGTCACCCACTCGCCGGCAACGGCGTCTGCGGCGTCGAGGTCCTCGGTCACGGTCGGCCAGAAGTTGGCCGAGCCTGCGCGGTAGAGTCCCGCGCGGATACGGAGAAGCCCGGCGGTGCCGGACACGAGACGAGCCCGCATCGTAAACCGGTAGCTCTGCCCCGTGCTCAACAGTCGTACCGCTCGCGGTCAGCTTGTACGCGTCATTCGTCGTGCCCTGGTCGGCCAACAGCGGCGTCACCCGCAGGACGTTTGTCGTGACGGCGTCGGGGCCGTCGGTCACGCTGACGACCGTCGAGTTGCCGCCGCTCCACCCGGCCGGCGCGCCCGTGCCGATGCCGAAGTCGGGGTTGATGAGGAGGTTCTCTGTGCTGGCGATGAGGAGCTTGTCCAGCGTCATCGACTTCGCGCGATGCGGGCAGCGGAGAGTGTGCCCGTAGTGACCTTCGCGGCGTCGAGCGTCGAGATGGTCGCGTTGGTGAGCGTCTGAGCGGCCCAGGTGTTGCCCGTGGGCGCGCCCCGTGCCGACCGTGCACAGGTACTGCGCGGTGATCGTCGAGCCGGAGCGCACCCAGAAGATGTCGCCGGGGCGGCCGGGCGTGGTGGACGTCGGCGCCGCGCTGCCGTAGGTGATCGTGTTCTTACCGTCGGCCGTGAGCTGCGCGGCGTCCGCGTCGCTCTGGGCCTCGGCAATGGCGTCGGTGACGGCCTCGTCGATGGCGGCACTCGGGACCTGCGCGGGCATGCCCGAGGCCTCCGGCCCGAGGGCCGAGGCGAAGGTCTCGTCGACCGAGTCCTTCGCGATGAGGGCTACGTGGTAGGTCGTCCCGTAGGCGAGCGTGGTCTCGGGGTGCCGAAGCTGCGCACGGTCATGGTGGTACCGGCCAGTTCGCCGGCGAGGGTCGCGGCGCTGGGGACTACGGGCGACGTCGCGGAGATGTGCACCTCGTAGACGACAGGGTTCGGGTGCACGACGCCGGCCCAGCGGAGCATGAGCGCGCCGAATCCGGGGGTGATCGTGGGGGCGCCCGGGGTGACGGGCTCCTCCGGCTCGGGGCCGCCCGACGGCGGGAGCGTCGAGGGGTCGATCACGGAGCCATCCATGACCGGGGCCTGCCCGATGATGTTCAGGACAACGAGCTCGTCGCCGCGGTACGCGAGCGCGACGGCCTCGCCGATGACGCCTGACTCGGGGTCGGGGTCGCGGATGCCCTCGGGGAGGTAGGGGATCAGGGCGTGGTCGACGGTCGCGACGAGCGAGTCGCCGGCCTGCTCGATGCCTTCGACGAGGATCTGCGCGAGCGTCTCGACGACGGGGGCCGACGTCGCGGCGTCCCAGACGTCAACGCGGGTGTCGATCTCCCACAGTGCGGCCGTGGGGGCGGCGAGGATGACCTCTCCCGACTCGTCGTCAGCGCTGGTGTACGTGACTACCTCGGCCCCGCCCAGGAGGAGGGCGCCGCCGTCCGGGTCGAAGTCGGCCGTGTCCTCGACGAGGAGCACGGTCGCTCCCGCGGGCGCCTCCTCGGCGAGCGTGCCGCCAAGGGGCACGGTGTTCACGGCGGCAACGCGCCCGGTGAGGTCGTACGTCATCGCTTGCCCCTTCGTCGAATGGTCTTCTTGCTGGGCGTGAGGCGCTTCAGGTAGCCGACCGGCAGTGGGCGGCGCACCGTTCGGCGCGAGCGGGATCGCGAACTTCCGGAGGCGGAACTTCAGCGTGAAGTCCGGCGTCTGGACGCTGACCATGTCGTCAGGGTCGAGATGCGGGACCGGGAGCGCGTCGAAGGAGACCTCCACGGCCTCGCGGATGCGCGATTCCAGGAGGCGTTCGGCGTACTCCTTCGCCGCGGCGTGGGAGCGGATCGAGGCGTTCTCCACCCGCTCGACCAGGTAGCGCGGCGCGCCTTCCCGGCCCATGCGGAACGGGGACAGGGGGGTGGCTCCGCGGGGCGACGACGGTCGCCGATACGGCGCCCATCTTCCCGTTCGGCGGCTGCCCCTTGACGGAGATCGTGTTCTTGACGTCCGCATCTGGTAGTTGATCGCGACTTCGCTAACGATGCTGCCGCCCGTGCCCCGGCTTGAAGACGTACTTCACGGCCCGGGAGTGGTTCCGCATCACGAGGATGCCGGCGCCGTTGTAGAAGAGCTGTTTGTCGATCGAGCGGGACAGGCTCCGGGCGGCGGACCACACCTGAGCGAAGCGGTCCAGGGACCGGGCCTTCGGCAGGGGTCAGGCGCTTGCCGTACGAGTTGCGGAAGTCCGGGATGGAGAAGCGGGTCTCGCCGGCGCGGCTGCTCATGAGCACGCGGATGGCGCCCACGACCGTCATCCCCTTGCGGAGCGTGATCGGGGTCCACACGGCGCCGAGAGCTAGTGCCTCCTTGCCCTGTGCTTCGACCGTGACCGTGACGCCTCCCGGGACAGCCCGGTCACGGGGCCCGTGAAGACCGTCGCGAAGACGTACCGGTCGAGCTCCTCGACGTGCACGCCGTAGCGAACGCGGATCATCCGGTCGGCGTAGATGGCGCCGTCGTCGGGGCTGTCGGTGTCGAAGTTCAGGGAGTGGCTCGGGTCGAGGAAGGTCAGGGTCGCGGACCGCGTGACCTCGGCGTCGGCATCGACGTTCACCTGCCCGTCAAGGAGCGTGTGCGAGACGGACGACAGGACGCGCCGTTCAGGGTCAGGACGTCAACGTCGATGCGCCGCGTGTGCGAGGAGCGGAGGGCCGCTTCGTACGCCCTCCGCTCCTCTGTGGTGAGCCCTAGAGTCATCATGTGGCGCGGGGCTCCTTACGGTCAGACGACGGCGTCGAAGGGGAGGTCCCCCACCTGCCAGAAGTCGAACGAGACGTTCTTGTAGACCTCGCCCGCGCGCGTCTTGGGGCGACGGGGAGATCGTGATGTTGCCGACCAGCGCCTCGAAGGACATGTCGCCGGCGATGAGCTGAACCGTCTGGTACGGCCGCTCCTTGATGGCGTAGAGGTCGGCCTCCATGGCTCGGAAGGTCTTCCCGAAGCCCGCCATGAGCGCGCCAGAGAGAGACCCCTCCAGGCCGCGCATGCCGTTCACGATGCGCACGGGCTGCGTCGAGCCGATCGGCGTGTAGACGCTGGCGTCGTCCTCCATCGACCACGTGCCCTCGTCGTTGCCCATGAGCGTGACGTTGATGTCGCGGTCCCGGTCGATGAGCCAGATACCCTCCACGGGCACGGCGTAGTAGACGTCCGGGTTGGTCGCCGACGTGCGCCCCGTTGACCACGGCGCGCACCTCGTAGCGGTGCGACCAGTTCGGCCGGGAGCCGTGCGAGCGGTAGCGGTAGGTCGTGCCGGAGACGTAGACGTCCTCGGCGTCGACCGTGCGGGAGATCCGGCCGTCGCGAAGGATCACGAACCGGTCCGGGGTCGTCGAGCGCTGCCACTCGATATCGACGGTCGGCGTCTGCCCGACCTGAGCGACGCTCAGTCCGGTCACGCCGCCTACTGCTACGTCGGTGTCGAGGTGGAAATCGGCCTGGGCCTGGGCGTAGGTGGGATCACCGGGGGTCGCTTCGCGGTTCTGGGAGTCCCAGACCCGCACCTTGACGCGGTAGGTCCAGTCATCGAAGAGGTACCCGCTCGGGATCGTCAGCGACGTCTCCGAACTCTGGCGCTCCTTCGAGTCGTAGACCGGCCGCGAGAGGTCCGTTACGTGGTAGACGAGCACGCGGTAGCGGACCTGCGTCCCGCCCGTCACCGACCAGATGATCGGGGGCGAGCTGTCGTAGGCAGCGCCAGCGCCGAGGTTCGAGATCGTGACTGTCGGCTTGACTCGGCGGGTCAGTGGGGACGGCTCGGACCA
>NZ_KI911577.1:13172-14090 GCF_000515355.1 Promicromonospora kroppenstedtii DSM 19349
AACGGCTAGCTCAACGGCCACGTCGGGCCTCCTCACATGGTCCCCGGCGAGCCACGCCTCCATCTCGTCGATGGAGACAGCGCCCCTTGCCCGTAGGTGGTGCTCTCCGGCTCGACGCCGGGGCGGGAATGAGCTTGGGGTACTCGTGACGCCGGCCTCCGCCGCGCTGCCAGTTCGCGACCCTCGAGGGCGTCAGCCGACCTCGGCCAGGAGGAGCGCGTCGAGCGACCACTCGTGGTCGTCGGGTGCGTCGCCCGGTAGAAGGCCGAGGTGCGGGGGAGTGCCGGATCGACGGCGTAGAGCTCGTGCCAGGCAAGGGCGTCGGTGCCCGCGTGACGAAGACGGAGCCCGAGGGCGATGAGTCGGCCTCGATCGCCTCTCGGTGCTCGTCGTCGTCGAGCGTCTCCAGGAGGGCGTGCAGGTCGGCGAAGCCGAGCCCGTACACCGCCCGGATCACGCGGTCACTGAAACGCGGCGCTCAGCTCCCGCATGAGCTTCTTGCCGAACGCCTGGAACTCCTCGGAGGTCATCTCGTCGATGACCTCGACGACGTCCGCGCCGGCGACCTCCTCCAGGATCGTGAAGGTGGGGTCGAGCTCGTCGCGCCGGCGGTTGGCACGGAGCCACTTCGGCGAGCGGACGACGGAGAGGGACTTCTCGAAGGTGTAGGTCTCGCCGTTGTGGTCGAAGGAGAACAGGTCGGCGGTCTTGGTGGTGTCGCTCATGGCTGCTAGGCCCTTTCGTTCGTGGTGGTGCTAGGCCCAGGGGTGAGCAAAGAAGAGCCCCTCCCGGAGCGGGCCTAGCGGGGCTCCGGGAGGGGTAGCTAGAGGCGCGCAAGGGGCCTTGCGCGACAGGTCAGGCGGTCGGCTTGCCGTCGTCGATGTACTTCACGGCGTTGGCGTTGAGGTCCGTGTCACG
>NZ_KI911577.1:14190-14852 GCF_000515355.1 Promicromonospora kroppenstedtii DSM 19349
GGTGGCGCCGAGCGGGCCGATGCGGACGCCGCCGGTCGCGAGCGGCTTGCCCGCGACGATGTTCGCAGAGTTGCTCATGCTGCGGTCTCCTTCTGGGAGTCAGAGCCCGCGCGGCGTGTCCGTCGGGGGCGTTCGGGGGTAGGGGTTTCGGCCTCTTCGTCGGCCGGGGCCTCGTCGAGAAGCCAGCCCGCCGCGAGGTGCGACTCGACGCGCTCGTCGGCGACGCCGATCACGACGGGCGGGTAGATGTGCGGGTGGCGGACCTTCACAGAGGGACTCCTCGGGTCTGGAGCTGGGCCGTGAACTGGTAGCAGTCCTGCCCGCTCTCGGGGTCGGGGAAGTACTGGAGGCCGCCGACCTCGTTCACAGCGCTGACGTAGCCCTGAGGCGTGCTCGTCTGGGCGAGCGCGTACACATGGGCGTGCACGCGGCGGGCGAGCTCAGAGGCCGCGACGGAGTCGGGCCCCCAGCCTGGAACACGACCATCGGGCGGTCGGTGACCCGGTCTCGGCGGGGCCCCCGACGCGGACCAGCTTCACGAAGGAGGCGGGACGCGCTGCGGGGACCTTCGTCACGACTTTGACGGGGGCGACGAGCGGCTTCAGGTAGGCGAGGAGAAGCGCCTCGACGTCCGGGAAGATGACGGCGTCGGTCATGAGCCT
>NZ_KI911577.1:14952-17635 GCF_000515355.1 Promicromonospora kroppenstedtii DSM 19349
CGGATGACGGTCCACGCGACGCGGATAGCGCCGGCGATGGCGTTGAAGACTGGCCGGATGACGTTCCGTAGAGCCAGCGGGCGGCGATGGCGAGCGCGTCCCACGCCGTCTTCAGTGCGGGCCAGGCCGTACCTGTCCACCAGCCGACGACAGCGCCCATGGCGGCCTTGATGCGCCCCAGACGGTCGTCACGATCGCCTGACCGGCCTTGGTCTTCGTGAAGAAGAACGCCAGGCCGGCGACGAGACCAGCGATGCCGACGATCAGGAGGCCGATGGGGTTCGCGGCGAGGGCTACGTTCCAGACCCAGGTAGCGGCGGCGATGGCCAGGATCACCCCGGCCATGACGCCGAGGCCGACGGCGAGCGGGCCGACGATGTCGAGGTTGTTCCCGACGACGTCGGCGAGCTTGGTCAGGCCGCCCGCGAGGGAGGACACGACGGGCGCGACGCCGATGCCGACCTTCAGGCGGAGGGTCTCCCACGCGCCGGACAGGCGCTCCAGCGCGCCGGCGGTGCCGCTCATGCGGGCCCTGGCGGCGTCCTCGGCGGCGCCCTGGTCCCTGGTCGCCTTGATGTACACGCCGAGGCCCTTCGCGCCCTCGGTCATGAGGACGGAGGCGGCGCGCGAGGCGTCCGACCCGAAGATCGTGTTGAGGGCCGTGGTGCGCTGGGCCTCGGAGAGTCCGCCGAGGCCGTCCTTCAGTTGCTGTGCTACCTCCGTCAGCGAGACAAAGTTGCCGTTGGCGTCGGTGAAGTCGAGGTTGGCGTCCTTCATAGCCGTGGCGGCCTTGGCCGTCTGCGGCACGAGCCGCGAGAGCATCGTCTTCAGCGAGGTACCGGCGTCGCTCCCCTTGATGCCGGCGTTGTCGAACGCCGCGAGAGCGCCGACCGTGTCGTTCAGGTTGAGGCCTGCGTTCACGGCGCCTGGGCCGACCTGGCTCAGGGCGTGGCCGAGGGACTCGACGGACGCGGTCGAGGCGTTCGCGCCGCCGGCGAGGGCGGCGGATACGACGTTCATCTGATCGCCGGAGAGCTTGAACGTGTTCAGCGCGTTCGAGGCGATCTCGGCAGCCGACGCGAGCGTCGTACCGCCTGCGGCGGCGAGCTGGAGTGTGCCCTCCAGTGCGCCGGCCTGGATCGTGGCGGCGCTCAGGCCGCCCTTGGCGAGCTCCTGCATGGCGTCGGCGGCCTCGTTAGCCGAGAACGACGTCGATGCGCCCAGGTCGAGGGCGAGCTTGTTCAGCTTCGCCATTTCCTTCTGCGGCGCGCCCAGGGTGGCAGCCGTGACGTTCATCGTCTGGGAGAACTTCTTCTCCAGGTTGACCGACGACGCGACGATGCCGCCGATCCCGGCGACGACGGCCAGCGCGGGCCCCCGGAGGCCATCCATGCCCTCGCCGAACCTCTTGCCGAACCGCCGACCGGCCCGCTTACCGGACCGGTCGGCTTCGTTCTCGCTCGCCCCGAGCGCTTGCTTCACGCCCGGGGCGATCTTGCTGGTCTCCGGCAGGATCGGGAGGTAGGCAACGGCTAGCTCAACGGCCACGTCGGGCCTCCTCACATGGTCCCGGCGAGCCACGCCTCCATCTCGTCGATGGAGACAGCGCCCTTGCCGTAGGTGTGCTCTCCGGCTCGACGCCGGGGCGGGGAATGGGCTTGGGGTACTCGTGACGCCGGCCTCCGCCGCGCTGCCAGTTCGCGACCCTCAGGGCGTCAGTGACCTCGGCCAGGAGGAGCGCGTCGAGCGACCACTCGTGGTCGTCGGGGTGCGTCGCCCGGTAGAAGGCCGAGGTGCGGGGGAGGTGCCGGATCACGGCGTAGAGCTCGTGCCAGGCAAGGGCGTCGGTGCCCGCGTGACGAAGACGGAGCCCGAGGGCGATGAGGTCGGCCTCGATCGCCTCTCGGTGCTCGTCGTCGTCGAGCGTCTCCAGGAGGGCGTGCAGGTCGGCGAAGCCGAGCCCGTACACCGCCCGGATCACGCGGTCACTGAAACGCGGCGCTCAGCTCCCGCATGAGCTTCTTGCCGAACGCCTGGAACTCCTCGGAGGTCATCTCGTCGATGACCTCGACGACGTCCGCGCCGGCGACCTCCTCCAGGATCGTGAAGGTGAGGTCGAGCTCGTCGCGCCGGCGGTTGGCACGGAGCCACTTCGGCGAGCGGACGACGGAGAGGGGACTTCTCGAAGGTGTAGGTCTCGCCGTTGTGGTCGAAGGAGAACAGGTCGGCGGTCTTGGTGGTGTCGCTCATGGCTGCTAGGCCCTTTCGTTCGTGGTGGTGCTAGGCCCAGGGGTGGAGCGAAAGAAGAGCCCCTCCCGGAGCGGGCCTAGCGGGGGCTCCGGGAGGGTAGCTAGAGGCGCGCAAGGGGCCTTGCGCGACAGGTCAGGCGGTCGGCTTGCCGTCGTCGATGTACTTCACGGCGTTGGCGTTGAGGTCCGTGTCACGGAACGCCTCGATGGTCACCGTGTAGCCGATGAGCTCGCCGTCGTTGTAGGTCACCTCGCCGACCTCGTTCACCTGGCCGTCCGGGACGTGGATGCGGATCTTCGCGTCGCCGTCCTTCATCTCGAAGACGAACGGCTTGTGCGGGAGCACGTCGGCGTTGATCTTCACGGTCCGGAGGGTGCCGGCGGACGGGGTCGCGGCGGTCACGGTGACGTTGTCGTCGCCGTAGACGGCCTTC
>NZ_KI911577.1:17735-19060 GCF_000515355.1 Promicromonospora kroppenstedtii DSM 19349
GGCAACGGCTAGCTCAACGGCCACGTCGGGCCTCCTCACATGGTCCCGGCGAGCCACGCCTCCATCTCGTCGATGGAGACAGCGCCCTTGCCGTAGGTGGTGCTCTCCGGCTCGACGCCGGGGCGGGGAATGGGCTTGGGGTACTCGTGACGCCGGCCTCCGCCGCGCTGCCAGTTCGCGACCCTCAGGGCGTCAGCGACCTCGGCCAGGAGGAGCGCGTCGAGCGACCACTCGTGGTCGTCGGGGTGCGTCGCCCGGTAGAAGGCCGAGGTGCGGGGGAGGTGCCGGATCACGGCGTAGAGCTCGTGCCAGGCAAGGGCGTCGGTGCCCGCGTGACGAAGACGGAGCCCGAGGGCGATGAGGTCGGCCTCGATCGCCTCTCGGTGCTCGTCGTCGTCGAGCGTCTCCAGGAGGGCGTGCAGGTCGGCGAAGCCGAGCCCGTACACCGCCCGGATCGACGCGGTCACTGAAACGCGGCGCTCAGCTCCGCATGAGCTTCTTGCCGAACGCCTGGAACTCCTCGGAGGTCATCTCGTCGATGACCTCGACGACGTCCGCGCCGGCGACCTCCTCCAGGATCGTGAAGGTGAGGTCGAGCTCGTCGCGCCGGCGGTTGGCACGGAGCCACTTCGGCGAGCGGACGACGGAGAGGGGACTTCTCGAAGGTGTAGGTCTCGCCGTTGTGGTCGAAGGAGAACAGGTCGGCGGTCTTGGTGGTGTCGCTCATGGCTGCTAGGCCCTTTGTTCGTGGTGGTGGTAGGCCCAGGGGTGAGCAAAGAGAGCCCCTCCGGAGCGGGCCTAGGCGGGGGCTCCGGGGAGGGGTAGCTAGAGGCGCGCGAAGGGGCCTTGCGCGACAGGTCAGGCGGTCGGCTTGCCGTCGTCGATGTACTTCACGGCGTTGGCGTTGAGGTCCGTGTCACGGACGCCTCGATGGTCACCGTGTAGCCGATGAGCTCGCCGTCGTTCGTAGGTCACCTCGCCGACCTCGTTCACCTGGCCGTCCGGGACGTGGATGCGGATCTTCGCGTCGCCGTCCTTCATCTCGAAGACGAACGACTTGTGCGGGAGCACGTCGGCGTTGATCTTCACGGTCCGGAGGGTGCCGGCGGACGGGGTCGCGGCGGTCACGGTGACGTTGTCGTCGCCGTAGACGGCCTTCAGCACGTCGGTGTTCAGCGTCTCCAGGAAGGTGAAGCTGTACGAGACGGAGAAATCGGTCTGGAGGACCTTGACGACGTCACCGCCCCAGGCCTTGACCTTCTCGGTCGACCGGTCGGTCGTCTCGGTCAGGCCGTCCTCGCCGACGTAGCCGGCGCTGACGAAGG
>NZ_KI911577.1:19160-20283 GCF_000515355.1 Promicromonospora kroppenstedtii DSM 19349
CCGCGCTGCCAGTTCGCGACCCCTCAGGGCGTCAGCGACCTCGGCCAGGAGGAGTGCGTCGAGCGACCACTCGTGGTCGTCGGGGTGCGTCGCCCGGTAGAAGGCCGAGGTGCGGGGGAGGTGCCGGATCACGGCGTAGAGCTCGTGCCAGGCAAGGGCGTCGGTGCCCGCGTGACGAAGGCGGAGCCCGAGGGCGATGAGGTCGGCCTCGATCGCCTCTCGGTGCTCGTCGTCGTCGAGCGTCGCCAGGAGGGCGTGCAGGTCGGCGAAGCCGAGCCCGTACACCGCCCGGATCACGCGGTCACTGAAACGCGGCGCTCAGCTCCCGCATGAGCTTCTTGCCGAACGCCTGGAACTCCTCGGAGGTCATCTCGTCGATGACCTCGACGACGTCCGCGCCGGCGACCTCCTCCAGGATCGTGAAGGTGAGGTCGAGCTCGTCGCGCCGGCGGTTGGCACGGAGCCACTTCGGCGAGCGGACGACGGAGAGGGACTTCTCGAAGGTGTAGGTCTCGCCGTTGTGGTCGAAGGAGAACAGGTCGGCGGTCTTGGTGGTGTCGCTCATGGCTGCTAGGCCCTTTCGTTCGTGGTGGTGCTAGGCCCAGGGGTGAGCAAAGAGAGCCCCTCCCGGAGCGGGCCTAGCGGGGGCTCCGGGAGGGGTAGGCTAGAGGCGCGCAAGGGGCCTTGCGCGACAGGTCAGGCGGTCGGCTTGCCGTCGTCGATGTACTTCACGGCGTTGGCGTTGAGGTCCGTGTCACGGAACGCCTCGATGGTCACCGTGTAGCCGATGAGCTCGCCGTCGTTGTAGGTCACCTCGCCGACCTCGTTCACCTGGCCGTCCGGGACGTGGATGCGGATCTTCGCGTCGCCGTCCTTCATCTCGAAGACGAACGACTTGTGCGGGAGCACGTCGGCGTTGATCTTCACGGTCCGGAGGGTGCCGGCGGACGGGGTCGCGGCGGTCACGGTGACGTTGTCGTCGCCGTGGACGGCCTTCAGCACGTCGGTGTTCAGCGTCTCCAGGAAGGTGAAGCTGTACGAGACGGAGAAAATCGGTCTGGAGGACCTTGACGATGTCACCGCCCCAGGCCTTGACCTTCTCGGTCGACCGGTCGGTCGTCTC
>NZ_KI911577.1:20383-21889 GCF_000515355.1 Promicromonospora kroppenstedtii DSM 19349
AGGGACTCGACGGACGCGGTCGAGGCGTTCGCGCCGCCGGCGAGGGCGGCGGATACGACGTTCATCTGATCGCCGGAGAGCTTGGACGTGTTCAGCGCGTTCGAGGCGATCTCGGCAGCCGACGCGAGCGTCGTACCGCCTGCGGCGGCGAGCTGGAGTGTGCCCTCCAGTGCGCCGGCCTGGATCGTGGCGGCGCTCAGGCCGCCCTTGGCGAGCTCCTGCATGGCGTCGGCGGCCTCGTTAGCCGAGAACGACGTCGATGCGCCCAGGTCGAGGCGAGCTTGTTCAGCTTCGCCATTTCCTTCTGCGGCGCGCCCAGGGTGGCAGCCGTGACGTTCATCGTCTGGGAGAACTTCTTCTCCAGGTTGACCGACGACGCGACGATGCCGCCGATCCCGGCGACGACGGCCAGCGCGGGCCCCCGAGGCCATCCATGCCCTCGCCGAACCTCTTGCCGAACCGCCGACCGGCCCGCTTACCGGACCGGTCGGCTTCGTTCTCGCTCGCCCCGAGCGCTTGCTTCACGCCCGGGGCGATCTTGCTGGTCTCCGGCAGGATCGGGAGGTAGGCAACGGCTAGCTCAACGGCCACGTCGGCCTCCGTCACATGGTCCCGGCGAGCCACGCCTCCATCTCGTCGATGGAGACAGCGCCCTTGCCGTAGGTGGTGCTCTCCGGCTCGACGCCGGGGCGGGGAATGGGCTTGGGGTACTCGTGACGCCGGCCTCCGCCGCGCTGCCAGTTCGCGACCCTCAGGGCGTCAGCGACCTCGGCCAGGAGGAGCGCGTCGAGCGACCACTCGTGGTCGTCGGGGTGCGTCGCCCGGTAGAAGGCCGAGGTGCGGGGGAGTGCCGGATCACGGCGTAGAGCTCGTGCCAGGCAAGGGCGTCGGTGCCCCGCGTGACGAAGACGGAGCCCGAGGGCGATGAGGTCGGCCTCGATCGCCTCTCGGTGCTCGTCGTCGTCGAGCGTCTCCAGGAGGGCGTGCAGGTCGGCGAAGCCGAGCCGTACACCGCCCGGATCACGCGGTCACTGAAACGCGGCGCTCAGCTCCCGCATGAGCTTCTTGCCGAACGCCTGGAACTCCTCGGAGGTCATCTCGTCGATGACCTCGACGACGTCCGCGCCGGCGACCTCCTCCAGGATCGTGAAGGTGAGGTCGAGCCCGTCGCGCCGGCGGTTGGCACGGAGCCACTTCGGCGAGCGGACGACGGAGAGGGACTTCTCGAAGGTGTAGGTCTCGCCGTTGTGGTCGAAGGAGAACAGGTCGGCGGTCTTGGTGGTGTCGCTCATGGCTGCTAGGCCCTTTCGTTCGTGGTGGTGCTAGGCCCAGGGGTGGAGCAAAGAAGAGCCCCTCCCGGAGCGGGCCTAGCGGGGGCTCCGGGAGGGGTAGCTAGAGGCGCGCGAGGGGCCTTGCGCGACAGGTCAGGCGGTCGGCTTGCCGTCGTCGATGTACTTCACGGCGTTGGCGTTGAGGTCCGTGTCACGGAACGCCTCGATGGTCACC
>NZ_KI911577.1:21989-22690 GCF_000515355.1 Promicromonospora kroppenstedtii DSM 19349
CTCCGGCTCGACGCCGGGCGGGGAAGTGGGCTTGGGGTACGTCGTGACGCCGGCCTCCGCCGCGCTGCCAGTTCGCGACCTCAGGGCGTCAGCGACCTCGGCCAGGAGGAGCGCGTCGAGCGACCACTCGTGGTCGTCGGGGTGCGTCGCCGGTAGAAGGCCGAGGTGCGGGGGAGGTGCCGGATCGACGGCGTAGAGCTCGTGCCAGGCAAGGGCGTCGGTGCCCGCGTGACGAAGACGGAGCCCGAGGGCGATGAGGTCGGCCTCGATCGCCTCTCGGTGCTCGTCGTCGTCGAGCGTCTCCAGGAGGGCGTGCAGGTCGGCGAAGCCGAGCCCGTACACCGCCCGGATCACGCGGTCACTGAAACGCGGCGCTCAGCTCCCGCATGAGCTTCTGCCGAACGCCTGGAACTCCTCGGAGGTCATCTCGTCGATGACCTCGACGACGTCCGCGCCGGCGACCTCCTCCAGGATCGTGAAGGTGAGGTCGAGCTCGTCGCGCCGGCGGTTGGCACGGAGCCACTTCGGCGAGCGGACGACGGAGAGGGACTTCTCGAAGGTGTAGGTCTCGCCGTTGTGGTCGAAGGAGAACAGGTCGGCGGTCTTGGTGGTGTCGCTCATGGCTGCTAGGCCCTTTCGTTCGTGGTGGTGCTAGGCCCAGGGGTGGAGCAAAGAAGAGCCCCTCCGGAGCGGGCCTAGGC
>NZ_KI911577.1:22790-23314 GCF_000515355.1 Promicromonospora kroppenstedtii DSM 19349
CGGCGGTCTTGGTGGTGTCGCTCATGGCTGCTAGGCCCTTCGTTCGTGGTGGTGCTAGGCCCAGGGTGGAGCAAAGAAGAGCCCTCCCGGAGCGGGCCTAGCGGGGGCTCCGGGAGGGGTAGCTAGAGGCGCGCAAGGGGCCTTGCGCGACAGGTCAGGCGGTCGGCTTGCCGTCGTCGATGTACTTCACGGCGTTGGCGTTGAGGTCCGTGTCACGGAACGCCTCGATGGTCACCGTGTAGCCGATGAGCTCGCCGTCGTTGTAGGTCACCTCGCCGACCTCGTTCACCTGGCCGTCCGGGACGTGGATGCGGATCTTCGCGTCGCCGTCCTTCATCTCGAAGACGAACGACTTGTGCGGGAGCACGTCGGCGTTGATCTTCACGGTCCGGAGGGTGCCGGCGGACGGGGTCGCGGCGGTCACGGTGACGTTGTCGTCGCCGTAGAAGGCCTTCAGCACGTCGGTGTTCAGCGTCTCCAGGAAGGTGAAGCTGTACGAGACGGAGAAATCGGTCTGGAGGACC
>NZ_KI911577.1:23414-23903 GCF_000515355.1 Promicromonospora kroppenstedtii DSM 19349
GTAGGTCTCGCCGTTGTGGTCGAAGGAGAACAGGTCGGCGGTCTTGGTGGTGTCGCTCATGGCTGCTAGGCCCTTTCGTTCGTGGTGGTGCTAGGCCCAGGGGTGGAGCAAAAGAAGAGCCCCTCCCGGAGCGGGCCTAGCGGGGGCTCCGGGGAGGGGTAGCTAGAGGCGCGCAAGGGGCCTTGCGCGACAGGTCAGGCGGTCGGCTTGCCGTCGTCGATGTACTTCACGGCGTTGGCGTTGAGGTCCGTGTCACGGAACGCCTCGATGGTCACCGTGTAGCCGATGAGCTCGCCGTCGTTGTAGGTCGCCTCGCCGACCTCGTTCACCTGGCCGTCCGGGACTGGATGCGGATCTTCGCGTCGCCGTCTTCATCTCGAAGACGAACGACTTGTGCGGGAGCACGTCGGCGTTGATCTTCACGGTCCGGAGGGTGCCGGCGGACGTGGTCGCGGCGGTCACGGTGACGTTGTCGTCGCCGTAGACGGC
>NZ_KI911577.1:24003-24534 GCF_000515355.1 Promicromonospora kroppenstedtii DSM 19349
GCGACGATGTTCGCAGAGTTGCTCATGCTGCGGTCTCCTTCTGGGAGTCAGAGCCCGCGCGGCGTGTCCGTCGGGGCGTTCGGGGTAGGGGTTTCGGCCTCTTCGTCGGCCGGGGCCTCGTCGAGAAGCCAGCCCGCCGCGAGGTGCGACTCGACGCGCTCGTCGGCGACGTCGATCACGACGGGCGGGTAGATGTGCGGGTGGCGGACCTTCACAGAGGGACTCCTCGGGTCTGGAGCTGGGCCGTGAACTGGTAGCAGTCCTGCCCGCTCTCGGGGTCGGGGAAGTACTGGAGGCCGCCGACCTCGTTCACAGCGCTGACGTAGCCCTGAGGCGTGCTCGTCTGGGCGAGCGCGTACACATGGGCGTGCACGCGGCGGGCGAGCTCAGAGGCCGCGACGGAGTCGGGCCCCCACGCCTGGAACACGACCATCGGGCGGTCGGTGACCCGGTCTCGGCGGGGCCCCGACGCGGACCAGCTTCACGAAGGAGGCGGGACGCGCTGCGGGGACCTTCGTCACGACTTTGACG
>NZ_KI911577.1:24634-26012 GCF_000515355.1 Promicromonospora kroppenstedtii DSM 19349
TCGTCGGCAGGATCGCGGCGAAGGTGGTCCTCGGAGAGCTCCTGTGCCTCGTCGAGGATCAGGAGGTCGGCGGAGAAGCCACGGCCCGAGTTCTTCGAGCGGGCGAAGAACTTGATCGTGCGGCCGTCGAAGGAGAGCGACTCCTGAGCGTTGGCCGTCTTGACGACGAGCCGCCGGTCTGCTCTGCCTTCCGGAGCGCCGGGTGAGACCGGCACAGGGGAGAGGATGCGGTCGAAGCCGTTCTTCGCCGTCTTGAACTCGTGTGCCGAGTGGACGAGGAGCTTCGCGTCGGGGAAGGCGCCGAGGACGGAAGCCCAGCTCGATCGCCTCGATGATGGCGCCTTTTGCCGTTCTGGCGAGGGATCGAGCAAGCGACGCGGGGCTCTTCCACATCCCGCCCATGGTCACGCTGAGGGCGTCGCGGAGTACCTCGATCTGCCAGTCGTCGAGCGTGAGCCCAACCGTCGCCGTGCGCTTCGCGATGTCGTCAGCGATCATCCCGCGGCGCGCGGCGCCCACTTAAGACGCGGGGCCGAGGAGGTCGTCGAGTTCATCGTCGCCCTCCTTGTCCATCTCGGCGAGCTCGGCCAGGACCGCCTGAAGGCGGTTGGGCGAAGCGGGGGCGTTGGTCGCGGGGGGCGTGTCGGTCTGGTCGAGCGCGTCCGCGAGGTAGTCGCGGAGGGCTTCGAGGGACGCGCGGTGGGAGCCGCCGGAGACGGCCGCGGAGAGGCGTGGGGCGGCTCACAGGGCACTCCTCTAGGCGTATCTGAGGCTCACTCGGCCGAGGTGTAAAACCCCAGGTCAGAGGCCTAACTGTGGATGTGAGATCGTGGGGAGAGAAACGCCGTATGCCAAGAGACGACGTGCAGGCCACCCCGAGGGGTCATCCCCCAGGGGGCCGTATCGATGCCTGGGCGGGCCGTGAGCGGCCTACCAGCGTCGGGTGGTGGGGAGCCGCGTCTCGTGTCTGCCGTCGTTCCTGCGGCTGTTACAGCGCCTGTGAGCAGGCTTCAGCGGGCCCGTGATGTGCCCGCCGCGTGCCAGTGGCGTTACGTGGTCGGCAGTGAAGGCCATCGCGTCGAGGTGGTGCAAGGACCAGTCGAAGGGTTGACCGCACAGCCAACAAGGCGTGCCGTGCTTACGAGTGCGCGCCTTCAGGGCAGCGCGTGCGTTGCGGTACGACATGAGGTCGCGCCGAGGATCAGCGTTACCCATGTCAGCGCACCTGCTCAGGTGCGTGCGTGGGGCACAGTGCGACTACCTCGTCGGCGTCGTCCTTGCCTACGTACGGGGCAGGCATGCCACACACGGCCCTGCCCTGTGTGCGGCCATGCACCTGTACCCGTCACGCCGGAGCACGCGGATACGCACGTAGGGC
>NZ_KI911577.1:26112-29594 GCF_000515355.1 Promicromonospora kroppenstedtii DSM 19349
TCACACGAGTTTGTGTTCAGTTCTGCGGGCCGTTCGCCGAGGCTGAACACGGGCCCGAACACGCCAAAGGCCCCGGCCCCTCCCGTGTGGAGGGCCCGGGGCCGTACAGGTACAACCGAGTAGCTACAGCCCGGCTGCCGCGACGCCGTGCGCGGCCTGCTCGGGCGTGAAGCCGTCGAACTCAAGTTGATCCTGTAGCTCTGGCCCGGACATAGGCATGACGTCGAGATAGCCGGCGGCAGCCTCGTCTGCCTCCGCGGTCCAGTCGGCGCCGACGGCCTTCACGGCGTACTTGGCGTCCGCCGTCGAGTGGCCCTCGAACGTGAGCTGTTCCGTGAGGCCGCTCGCCGAGATCGCCATGATCTCGACGTAGCCCTCGGCGGCCAGGCGGGCCTGTTCCTGGGCGACGGACTCGGCCGGCTCCTCGGCCTTCTTCTCGGCGGGCTCCTTGGGCTTGGACGCCGGCGCGGACGACGTGGTCTCGTCGACCGGGGCGGGATCGGCCGCGGGGTCGGCCGGCACGGAGCACGCCGCGAGGCCGACGGCCAGGGTCAGGGCGGTCAGGGTCGCGGCGAGTGGGGGTACGCATGGGCTTGCCTCTCTGGGGTGACGGTGCGTAAGTAGAGAGGGCCGCGGGGCGCGATCGTGACGCGGGTCGGCACGAGGAACGGCCCCGGACCATACCCGTCCGGGGCCGTTCAGTTGGGAGGATACACGCCGCGACGGCTACGCGTCGTTGAGGTCGGTGGGCCAGTCGCGGCAGCAGTCGGCGAAGTCGTCGAGGAGCGCGTCGTCGAGGTCGTCGAACGTCACTGCGGGCGGTAGATCCGGTCAACGTCGAAGTCGGACTTGCGGACCTCGACCCAAGGCCTGAGCGTGGCCGTGTCGGCGGACAGGGCGACGATGGTGCCGACGATCTCCGTCCGCTCCGCTCCCGACGTCGAGAGGCTGATACGGTCGCCGACCTCGACCTCGTCCCAATGGGCCGTGCCGTGGTCGCGATGGGTTGTCCAGACGGTCATGTCGGAATCCTAGACGCAAGAGCGAGGCCCCGGCTCCCTATGCGGGGTCGGGGCCTCGTGTGGTCCAGCGCCGGGCGTGCGCCGTGAGGCAAGGCACGCGGGGCGGGGTCCGGGCGGGCTACTTCGCGGTGCGCGGGTCGAGCGGCGGGCGGGTGGGCCAGGTCCGGCCGCACTCGTCGCAGCCGAAGAGGCCGGGCTCGCCAGCAACGCCGTGGTGGGCGTCGAAGTGCTTAGACGGCGGGGCCTCGGCACGGAGCGTGTGGCGGTGGCCGTCCGACATCGTGTAGGAGCCGTCCTCGTTGGCGGCGCGCACGATGGGCGAGCGGCGGGGCAGCTCGGCGACGATCGGGGCGTCGGACTTCCCGACGATGTTGTCGAGCATGCGGACCATGCCCTGTGCGCTGACTTCGCCGGGTCGGTTGCGGTGGCGGTCGGCGAAGGCGCGGATCGCGGCGACCTGACCACCGGTCTCCAGGGGCGCGGGGCGGTGAGGGCGTGGATCAGGTGGTCGCGGGCGGTGATTGCCGTATCGACGGCCTCGGCGATGGCCTCGTAGGCGTCGCGGTCCGGGTCGGTGTCGTAGAGGGCCCTGATCGTGGGCGGGGGTGTCGCTCATGGTGTGCTCCTTGGGGTATGTAGGAGGCGGGCGGTCAGTACAGGTAGCGGTCGGCGAGCCAGAAGATCAGGACGGCGAGCGGGATGCCGCCCACCACGACGCCCACGGCGAAGGCCAGGACGTCGAGGGCGAGGGTAGCGAGCGCGCGGGCTAGGCGGCGGAGCATGGTCAGGCGACCCACGGGCCCATCTTGGCCTGCATGGCGTCCATGCGGCCGAACGGCGGCTGGTGGGCCTTCTGCACCATCGAGTGGCGGCCCTTGGCCGTGCCGCAGATTGCGGCGGCCATCTTCTCGTTGACCTCCGCCCGCAGGGGGAGGGCCTGGCCCGTGCGAGCGGCGAACGCCTTGCAGTGCTTGCAGGCGCACTCGACGGTGACGGTCGGGATGTCCGTGCGGGGCTCGTTGCCCATGGTGTCCTCCTGGTCAGTTGGGCCGGTTCCTCCGGCCATGGCACCAGCGTAGCCACGCAAGGGCACTTGCGCAACCCTCAGGGTGTAGAAGGTGTAGAAGTTGTAGGTCTCCCTGGTTACCCCTCAAGAAAGTAGTTCTTGAAGAAGTAACTAGAGAGAGGTACACCTTCTACACCTTCTACACCATCGGGGGCCTCCGGCCTCTCGCCCGGCGTCAGTCGTCTATCTGCCCGGCGAGGTAGTCGGGCTCGGCCTCCGCTCGGTGCACCTTCTGATCGATAGGCAGGCGGCCCGGTTCGACCACCCAGGGCCCGACCCGGAGGAGGAGCGAGGTCCGGTCCTCCTCGTCGGCCCGTTCCCAGACCTGAGCGAAGGTCTCGCCGGTCGGGACCTCTTCGGTCACGGTCGCGGTCGGGAGGGCCTCAGCATCGCGGAGGGCGGCCTTGGCGCGACGGTAGGCGCGATAGGTGGTGTCCTCGTCCTCGTCGGTGACGGCGGCATCCTGGGCAGCTCGGGCAGCGTCGAGGCGGAGGCGGGCAAGCGCGACGCCCACGGCGAAGGCCAGGACGTCGAGGGCGAGGGTAGCGAGCGCGCGGGCTAGGCGGCGGAGCATGGTCAGGCGACCCACGGGCCCATCTTGGCCTGCATGGCGTCCATGCGGCCGAACGGCGGCTGGTGGGCCTTCTGCACCATCGAGTGGCGGCCCTTGGCCGTGCCGCAGATTGCGGCGGCCATCTTCTCGTTGACCTCCGCCCGCAGGGGGAGGGCCTGGCCCGTGCGAGCGGCGAACGCCTTGCAGTGCTTGCAGGCGCACTCGACGGTGACGGTCGGGATGTCCGTGCGGGGCTCGTTGCCCATGGTGTCCTCCTGGTCAGTTGGGCCGGTTCCTCCGGCCATGGCACCAGCCGTAGCCACGCAAGGGCACTTGCGCAACCCTCAGGTGTAGAAGGTGTAGAAGTTGTAGGTCTCCCTGGTTACCCCTCAAGAAAGTAGTTCTTGAAGAAGTAACTAGAGAGAGGTACACCTTCTACACCTTCTACACCATCGGGGCCTCCGGCCTCTCGCCCGGCGTCAGTCGTCTATCTGCCCGGCGAGGTAGTCGGGCTCGGCCTCCGCTCGGTGCACCTTCTGATCGATAGGCAGGCGGCCCGGTTCGACCACCCAGGGCCCGACCCGGAGGAGGAGCGAGGTCCGGTCCTCCTCGTCGGCCCGTTCCCAGACCTGAGCGAAGGTCTCGCCGGTCGGGACCTCTTCGGTCACGGTCGCGGTCGGGAGGGCCTCAGCATCGCGGAGGGCGGCCTTGGCGCGACGGTAGGCGCGATAGGTGGTGTCCTCGTCCTCGTCGGTGACGGCGGCATCCTGGGCAGCTCGGGCAGCGTCGAGGCGGAGGCGGGCAAGCGCGACGGCTTCGTCTCGGACGGCGGTCGAGTCAG
>NZ_KI911577.1:29694-31468 GCF_000515355.1 Promicromonospora kroppenstedtii DSM 19349
GGCGATCGAGCCGGAGACTCGGGAGTCGAATGAGATCCGCGTATAGGCGTGGTCGGTCATGCTGGGACGATACCTCGTAACTCCGTTGCCGGGAAGGTCTTGCGGGGGACGGAGTCACGAAACGACGAAGGCCCCGTCCCAGGTAGGGGCGGGGGCCTGGCGGGGGTGGGTCAGACGAAGACCTCGCGGTTCGGGTCCCAGTTGCCGACGTACGACAGCACGCGCGCGGGTGTGTTGTCGCGGACGGTCACCTTCCGGCGGTCGCCTCCGCCGACGGGGAAGACGGGGAGGGTCATGTACTCGCCGCGCGCGTCGCCGCCGAACGCCCAGCCGTACGTGTCGAGCACGTACTCGGTGCCCCGGATCTCGACCCGGAACGGCCAGCGGCCCTCGACCGAGTCGGTCAGCACAGCGAAGGTGCTCGGGGTGACAGTCGTGGAGGCCATGAGGGCCCTCCTTCCTGGCCCGAGGGCCGGACGTGGAAGCCGGCCGATCCGGCTCCCTGGGGGAGTGCCTCTACCGTAAGTCACGCAAGGCACCTTGCGCAACTCACGTGGCTACTTCCCTCCGTTCTTCACCCGCCAGGCGTCGAGCAACGGCGCGCGGAACCCGCCGAAGGGCTCCTCGCCGGGCAGCTCGACGACGGGGGCGCGAGGATGCCGGCGGCCTGGAAGGCGGCGGTCGAGGCGGGGGTGAGCGGGACCTCGACGAACTCCAGGCCGTGGCGGTCGAGGTAGCGCTTCGACGGCGTCGCACTGGACGCAACGAGGCTTGGTGTGGACAACGATCACGGTCGGAGGAGGCCTCTCAGGTCGGTGAGGAACGCGCGCCAGGTGTAGCGCGGGCGGGGTGTGGGTTCGCGTGGGGGCGAGCCGGCAGGTTCGACGTGCCGCAACGGTCGCACCAGAGGGCAGCCTCGCCCGTCGAGATCTCGACCCACCACAGGTGGTCGTGCGGATGCAGGGAGCACGTCTCGTCGGTAGGGGCGATCGTGTAGGCCGTCGGCTTAGCTGGCTCGCGCACGCGCTCGACCTCGGCGACGTCGGGCGGCTCGCCCCGAGGCGCGGAAGCGGGCGGGCGGGATGCTCACGTGGAGGTGCTCGCTCACCGCACATCACCCGGCTTGACCCCCACACGCGCGAGCCCGTCGTCGGTGCGCTCGACGAGGAGCTCGCCGGTCTGGACCTGGGGTGTCGACGACGTCGCCCGTCATGCGGACGCGGGTCGCCGGGGTGCAGGAAGGTGATGGTGTCCATGTCAGTTCTCCTCCGCGAGAGCCACGCCAAGGGCCTTGCGTGACTGGCCAAGCGCCTTCTGACGCTTGCGCTGCACGGTCGCCTTCGAGAGGCCCATGCGGTGGCCGATCTCCGGGTCGGGACCGGCTCGTACTCGGTGAAGCCGTAGGCGAGCTCGCAGATGCGGGCCTCCTCGTCGGTCATGGCGGCGAAGGCCATGTCGACGAGGATCTTGTCCTCGACGTCGACCACGGGGGAGGGGCGAAGATCGGGGCAGCGGTGACGCCGTAGCCCTTCTCCTTCGCGCTGCCGTCGGCGTCGTCGGTCTCCGCGTCGAGCGAGTCGGCGCCGACCGCGGCGCGGACGTCGCGGAAGGTCTCGCGGCTCATGCCGAACTCGGCGGCCAGGTTCTCCGCCGCGTCGAGGTCGCCGTCGGCGGCCCGCACGATGCCGTAGAAGCGCGAGAGCGTGCGGGTCGGATGGCGAAGGCGGGAGCCGCCTCGACCTCCTCGGACAGGGCCCGGTTCAGGCGGTGCACG
>NZ_KI911577.1:31568-32241 GCF_000515355.1 Promicromonospora kroppenstedtii DSM 19349
CTTGGACGCCGGCGCGGACGACGTGGTCTCGTCGACCGGGGCGGGGATCGGCCGCGGGGTCGGCCGGCACGGAGCACGCCGCGAGGCCGACGGCCAGGGTCAGGGCGGTCAGGGTCGCGGCGATGGGGGTACGCATGGGCTTGCCTCTCTGGGGTGGACGGTGCGTAAGTAGAGAGGGCCGCGGGGCGCGATCGTGACGCGGGTCGGCACGAGGAACGGCCCCGGACCATACCCGTCCGGGGCCGTTCAGTTGGGAGGATACACGCCGCGACGGCTACGCGTCGTTGAGGTCGGTGGGCCAGTCGCGGCAGCAGTCGGCGAAGTCGTCGAGGAGCGCGTCGTCGAGGTCGTCGAACGTCACTGCGGCGGTAGATCCGGTCAACGTCGAAGTCGGACTTGCGGACCTCGACCCAAGGCCTGAGCGTGGCCGTGTCGGCGGACAGGGCGACGATGGTGCCGACGATCTCCGTCCGCTCCGCTCCCGACGTCGAGAGGCTGATACGGTCGCCGACCTCGACCTCGTCCCAATGGGCCGTGCCGTGGTCGCGATGGGTTGTCCAGACGGTCATGTCGGAATCCTAGACGCAAGAGCGAGGCCCCGGCTCCCTATGCGGGGGTCGGGCCTCGTGTGGTCCAGCGCCGGGCGTGCGCCGTGAGGCAAGGCACGCGGGGC
>NZ_KI911577.1:32341-32952 GCF_000515355.1 Promicromonospora kroppenstedtii DSM 19349
CGGGGAGAGCTGGCCGTCGAAGACGCCGCCCTTGAAGCGCGAGACCGCGGCGCGGATAGCGGGGCCGTAGGCGTCGAGGAGCGCCATCTTGGCGGCCTCGGGGTCCGTGTGGTCGACGCCAGCGGCGTGACCCTGGGCAACGCGGATGAGCTGGGCCTCGGTGACCTCGTCGAGCGAGAGGTCGGCGTCGGTGTAGCGGAACACGCTGATTTCAGACATGGCAAATAGGCCCTTCGTGGGGTGACGGTGTCCCGGAGATCGAGCGACCTCGGGGCGATGAGTGCGAGTCACGCAAGGTGACTCATGTGTAACACGGCGCGAGAGGCGAATGCAAGGCGCTTTCGCAGGTCTTTAGATTTCTTCACCCGGGCAGATGCACGACAAAGCCCCCCTACGCTGGCAGATGCAGTGCGGTAGGGGCTGTCGTCTAGTGCGGTACTACGCCGGGAGCCGCTCCGGCTCCGACGGAGAGGGCCTCGGCGAGGTTGACGACGGACACGCCCATCGCCGTGGCGAGCGTGAGCTCGACGTCCGTTGCCGAGCCGATCTCCCAGCCCGGGAGCTCGACGACGACGTCGGCTTCGAGCACGCGCTCGACGGTCCAGCGGAGA
>NZ_KI911577.1:33052-33617 GCF_000515355.1 Promicromonospora kroppenstedtii DSM 19349
AATGAGATCCGCGTATAGGCGTGGTCGGTCATGCTGGGACGATACCTCGTAACTCCGTTGCCGGGAAGGTCTTGCGGGGGACGGAGTCACGAAACGACGAAGGCCCCCGTCCCAGGTAGGGGCGGGGGCCTGGCGGGGGTGGGTCAGACGAAGACCTCGCGGTTCGGGTCCCAGTTGCCGACGTACGACAGCACGCGCGCGGTGTGTTGTCGCGGACGGTCACCTTCCGGCGGTCGCCTCCGCCGACGGGGAAGACGGGGAGGGTCATGTACTCGCCGCGCGCGTCGCCGCCGAACGCCCCAGCCGTACGTGTCGAGCACGTACTCGGTGCCCCGGATCTCGACCCGGAACGGCCAGCGGCCCTCGACCGAGTCGGTCAGCACAGCGAAGGTGCTCGGGGTGACAGTCGTGGAGGCCATGAGGGCCCTCCTTCCTGGCCCGAGGGCCGGACGTGGAAGCCGGCCGATCCGGCTCCCTGGGGGAGTGCCTCTACCGTAAGTCACGCAAGGCACCTTGCGCAACTCACGTGGCTACTTCCCTCGTTCTTCACCCGCAGGCGTCGAGC
>NZ_KI911577.1:33717-34037 GCF_000515355.1 Promicromonospora kroppenstedtii DSM 19349
TCGGTGTAGCGGAACGCGCTGATTTCAGACATGGCAAATAGGCCCTTCGTGGGGTGACGGTGTCCCGGAGATCGAGCGACCTCGGGGCGATGAGTGCGAGTCACGCAAGGTGACTTGCGTGACTCATGTGTAACACGGCGCGAGAGGCGAATGCAAGGCGCTTTCGCAGGTCTTTAGATTTCTTCACCCGGGCAGATGCACGACAAAGCCCCCTACCGCTGGCAGATGCAGTGCGGTAGGGGCTGTCGTCTAGTGCGGTACTACGCCGGGAGCCGCTCCGGCTCCACGGAGAGGGCCTCGGCGAGGTTGACGACGGACAC
>NZ_KI911577.1:34137-34420 GCF_000515355.1 Promicromonospora kroppenstedtii DSM 19349
GTGGAAGCCGGCCGATCCGGCTCCCTGGGGGAGTGCCTCTACCGTAAGTCACGCAAGGCACCTTGCGGGCAACGTCACGTGGCTACTTCCCTCCGTTCTTCACCCGCCAGGCGTCGAGCAACGGCGCGCGGAACCCGCCGAAGGGCTCCTCGCCGGGCAGCTCGACGACGGGGGCGGCGAGGATGCCGGCGGCCTGGAAGGCGGCGGTCGAGGCGGGGGTGAGCGGGACCTCGACGAACTCCAGGCCGTGGCGGTCGAGGTAGCGCTTCACGGCGTCGCACTG
>NZ_KI911577.1:34520-35143 GCF_000515355.1 Promicromonospora kroppenstedtii DSM 19349
GGCCATCTTCTCGTTGACCTCCGCCCGCAGGGGGAGGGCCTGGCCCGTGCGAGCGGCGAACGCCTTGCAGTGCTTGCAGGCGCACTCGACGGTGACGGTCGGGATGTCCGTGCGGGGCTCGTTGCCCATGGTGTCCTCCTGGTCAGTTGGCCGTTCTCGGCATGGCACCAGCGTAGCCACGCAAGGGCACTTGCGCAACCCTCAGGGTGTAGAAGGTGTAGAAGTTGTAGGTCTCCCTGGTTACCCCTCAAGAAAGTAGTTCTTGAAGAAGTAACTAGAGAGAGGTACACCTTCTACACCTTCTACACCATCGGGGGGCCTCCGGCCTCTCGCCCGGCGTCAGTCGTCTATCTGCCCGGCGAGGTAGTCGGGGCTCGGCCTCCGCTCGGTGCACCTTCTGATCGATAGGCAGGCGGCCCGGTTCGACCACCCAGGGCCCGACCCGGAGGAGGAGCGAGGTCCGGTCCTCCTCGTCGGCCCGTTCCCAGACCTGAGCGAAGGTCTCGCCGGTCGGGACCTCTTCGGTCACGGTCGCGGTCGGGAGGGCCTCAGCCATCCCGCGGAGGGCGGCCTTGGCGCGACGGTAGGCGCGATAGGTGGTGTCCTCGTCCTCGTCGGTGACG
>NZ_KI911577.1:35243-82247 GCF_000515355.1 Promicromonospora kroppenstedtii DSM 19349
CGGGGCTGGAGGGCGGCGAGGAGCCGGGCTCCCTCGTCCCGGTCGGCGAAGGGCACCTTCGCGCCGGAGACGGAGCGCTCCTCGTAGACGACGGCGTCGGGGGAGTGGCGGGCGAGCCGCGCGCGTTGCTTGGCGATCGAGCCGGAGACTCGGGAGTCGAATGAGATCCGCGTATAGGCGTGGTCGGTCATGCTGGGACGATACCTCGTAACTCCGTTGCCGGGAAGGTCTTGCGGGGGACGGAGTCACGAAACGACGAAGGCCCCCGTCCCAGGTAGGGGCGGGGGCCTGGCGGGGGTGGGTCAGACGAAGACCTCGCGGTTCGGGTCCCAGTTGCCGACGTACGACAGCACGCGCGCGGGTGTGTTGTCGCGGACGGTCACCTTCCGGCGGTCGCCTCCGCCGACGGGGAAGACGGGGAGGGTCATGTACTCGCCGCGCGCGTCGCCGCCGAACGCCCAGCCGTACGTGTCGAGCACGTACTCGGTGCCCCGGATCTCGACCCGGAACGGCCAGCGGCCCTCGACCGAGTCGGTCAGCACAGCGAAGGTGCTCGGGGTGACAGTCGTGGAGGCCATGAGGGCCCTCCTTCCTGGCCCGAGGGCCGGACGTGGAAGCCGGCCGATCCGGCTCCCTGGGGGAGTGCCTCTACCGTAAGTCACGCAAGGCACCTTGCGCAACTCACGTGGCTACTTCCCTCCGTTCTTCACCCGCCAGGCGTCGAGCAACGGCGCGCGGAACCCGCCGAAGGGCTCCTCGCCGGGCAGCTCGACGACGGGGGCGGCGAGGATGCCGGCGGCCTGGAAGGCGGCGGTCGAGGCGGGGGTGAGCGGGACCTCGACGAACTCCAGGCCGTGGCGGTCGAGGTAGCGCTTCACGGCGTCGCACTGGACGCAACGAGGCTTGGTGTGGACAACGATCACGGTCGGAGGAGGCCTCTCAGGTCGGTGAGGAACGCGCGCCAGGTGTAGCGCGGGCGGGGTGTGGGTTCGCGGTGGGGGCGAGCCGGCAGGTTCGACGTGCCGCAACGGTCGCACCAGAGGGCAGCCTCGCCCGTCGAGATCTCGACCCACCACAGGTGGTCGTGCGGATGCAGGGAGCACGTCTCGTCGGTAGGGGCGATCGTGTAGGCCGTCGGCTTAGCTGGCTCGCGCACGCGCTCGACCTCGGCGACGTCGGGCGGCTCGCCCGAGGCGCGGAAGCGGGCGGGCGGGATGCTCACGTGGAGGTGCTCGCTCACCGCACATCACCCGGCTTGACCCACACGCGCGAGCCGTCGTCGGTGCGCTCGACGAGGAGCTCGCCGGTCTGGACCTGGGTGTCGACGACGTCGCCCGTCATGCGGACGCGGGTCGCCGGGTGCAGGAAGGTGATGGTGTCCATGTCAGTTCTCCTCCGCGAGAGCCACGCCAAGGGCCTTGCGTGACTGGCCAAGCGCCTTCTGACGCTTGCGCTGCACGGTCGCCTTCGAGAGGCCCATGCGGTGGCCGATCTCCGGGTCGGGGACCGGCTCGTACTCGGTGAAGCCGTAGGCGAGCTCGCAGATGCGGGCCTCCTCGTCGGTCATGGCGGCGAAGGCCATGTCGACGAGGATCTTGTCCTCGACGTCGACCACGGGGGAGGGGGCGAAGATCGGGGCAGCGGTGACGCCGTAGCCCTTCTCCTTCGCGCTGCCGTCGGCGTCGTCGGTCTCCGCGTCGAGCGAGTCGGCGCCGACCGCGGCGCGGACGTCGCGGAAGGTCTCGCGGCTCATGCCGAACTCGGCGGCCAGGTTCTCCGCCGCGTCGAGGTCGCCGTCGGCGGCCCGCACGATGCCGTAGAAGCGCGAGAGCGTGCGGGTCGGGATGGCGAAGGCGGGAGCCGCCTCGACCTCCTCGGACAGGGCCCGGTTCAGGCGGTGCACGAGGTGCCCGGCGAGGCGCGGGTTCTGCTCCGGGTCGTGCTCGGCGATGGCCTCCAGGAAGCCGACCAGGGCCGCGGCCTGGAGGTCCTCGATCGAGCGGGAGGAGGTGCCGTAGTCGGCGGCGGTCGGGGAGAGCTGGCCGTCGAAGACGCCGCCCTTGAAGCGCGAGACCGCGGCGCGGATAGCGGGGCCGTAGGCGTCGAGGAGCGCCATCTTGGCGGCCTCGGGGTCCGTGTGGTCGACGCCAGCGGCGTGACCCTGGGCAACGCGGATGAGCTGGGCCTCGGTGACCTCGTCGAGCGAGAGGTCGGCGTCGGTGTAGCGGAACACGCTGATTTCAGACATGGCAAATAGGCCCTTCGTGGGGTGACGGTGTCCCGGAGATCGAGCGACCTCGGGGCGATGAGTGCGAGTCACGCAAGGTGACTTGCGTGACTCATGTGTAACACGGCGCGAGAGGCGAATGCAAGGCGCTTTCGCAGGTCTTTAGATTTCTTCACCCGGGCAGATGCACGACAAAGCCCCCTACCGCTGGCAGATGCAGTGCGGTAGGGGGCTGTCGTCTAGTGCGGTACTACGCCGGGAGCCGCTCCGGCTCCACGGAGAGGGCCTCGGCGAGGTTGACGACGGACACGCCCATCGCCGTGGCGAGCGTGAGCTCGACGTCCGTTGCCGAGCCGATCTCCCAGCCCGGGAGCTCGACGACGACGTCGGCTTCGAGCACGCGCTCGACGGTCCAGCGGAGAGACCCCGCGAGGTCATCCGGCGCCGAGACCGGCGTCCAGACGCTGTAGCCGGCGCGACGGAGCAGGCTCGCCGGCGTGTCGAAGTCGGAGTCGCGGGGTCCCGCGAGCCACGCCTTCATCGAGAGCCCTCGCCGTCGTAGCGGGTGAGTGCTCGGTCTAGCTCCCGGCGGCGCTCGGTCAGCGCCTTCGCTGCGTGTTCGAGCACGCGATCCGCTCGGGATGTTGCCCCCCGCAAGGCCAGACGCCTGGCGTCTAGCACTGTGTCTGCCGTGGGGTCGGAGGGACGGCCGCCGGACGATCGCTCGGTAGTGTCGTCGCGGGGTCTCGGGACGGGAGACGCTTCCCACTGGCGGGCGTAAGCGTCCGGGAGTAGTGCGAGTAGTGCATCGGTCTCTTCTCGAATGACACGCGCGAGATGTGCAACGACGGAGTTGCCCGGGGCCTCGCTGGGGTTGCTGGGGGATGTTTCAGCCATTTAACGGACACTCCTCAGGATCGTGACGCGGAACAGTGGGTGAAGTGGGTCTCACTGGCGGGTGATTCACGCGGGGGCGCCATAGCCATGTCCCCAACTGGGCCCATAAACCTCCGGCTCGGCGACGATCGGCACGCCGTAGAAGTCGGGGGTCTCCATGAGGCGGCCAATCTCGTGTATCGCCTCCTCGGCGTCGGCCGCGGGGGCCTCGGCGATCAGCTCGTCGTGGACCGGGAGCCGGAGCAGGTCGCCCATACCGGCGTCGAAGATGTCGACGATCGCCTGGGCGAGGAGGTCGCGGGCCGTGGACTGCACGACGTAGTTCGTCGCCGCGTAGATGCGGTCCCGGTCAAGGGGCAGGTGCCGGCCCGAGAGGGTGACGACTTCCTTCTTGCCGTACTCCGCGCGGTTGCCGAGCTTCTTGGCGTAGCGCTTGATCCCGGGGAAGGTGGCGTCGTAGCCCGCGAGGGCCTCGCGAACCTGCTCCATGGGCGCGCCGGTCTGGCGCTGGATCGTCGTGGCCCCGCCGCCGTACACCTTGCCGAAGCCGACCGCCTTCGCGATCTTGCGGTGCCGCTTCGTGAAGTCCGGGCCGTAGACCATCTTCGCCGTAAAGGAGTGGAGGTCTTCGCCGGCCCGGATCGCCTCAATCATGGTCGGCTCCTCCGCCAGCGCCGCGAGGACGCGCATCTCGACGGCCGCGTAGTCGGCGGCGATGATCAGATTCCCCGGCTCGGCGATGACCGACCGGCGGATCTTCCAGTCACCGGAGGGGAGCTGCTGAAGCGGCGGGGTCGAGACGGACATGCGCGCGGTGCGGGCCTGGAGGCCACCGATCACGGGGTGGATGCGGTCGTCCGGGTCGCGGAGGTCGAGGAAGGCTTGCGCGTAGGACTTGCCCCACTTGCCGGCGCGCTTCGCGTGGGCGACAGCGTCGGCGAGCGGGTTCGGCTCGCGAGACTCCATGCGCTCCCACTGGAGGTCCAGATCCGCGAGCGGGAGGAGGATCTCCTTGGAGACCTTCAGCGCACCGCCGTCGGTCTCCTCGGTGAGCTCCTCGCCCATGGCGACCAGCGCGGAGGCGACCTGCACAGGTGAGTTCACGTTCGCCACGCCGTACCGCGCGGCGCGTGCCTCGTGCTCCGCCGCCTCAGCCGCAAGGTCCCCGGTCAGCTTCTCCACGTACGGGAGATCGAGGAGCATTCCCTTGCGCTGAAGCAAGGCGAGGAGCGTCGCGAGGTGGTGCTCGAACTGCGAGAGGTGGTTCAGCCCGAGGTCCCGGACCATCGGCGCGAGCTCGTCGAACAGGCGCCGGGCCGCGAGCGGGTCGAGGCCGGCGTACTCGACATAGACCGGGTGGTCGATGTCGATCAGCGCCCAGCCGGTCTCCCTCGTCGCCTTGTACTCCTTGCGGAAGATCGCGTGTAGCTCCTTCTCCGTGTCGGGCACCGTCGGGTCGACGTAGATCTCGGCGAGCTCCTTCAGCCTCAGGCCCGTCCCCCCCTCGTGCCGCTGCCGCGGGTCGAGGAGGTGGGCCATGATGCGCGTGTCGAACGCGCGGGGGCCGAGCTCCTCGATCGTCACGCCGAAGTCGTGGTCGATGACCTGGAGGTCGAAAGGCGCGTTATGGAGGGTGAAGTGCCGCGGCTGCCGGAGGGCTCGCACGATCGCCTTCTCGAACATGTCGGCCCGGAGCACGTAGGCCGTGTCCCGGTTGCCGAACTGCACGAGGCGGCAGGCGAAGCCGCGCGAGTAGATGTTGAGGCCGGTGGTCTCGGTGTCGAGGCCGAGCACCTTGTCGCCGCGGGCGAGGAAGTCGTCGAAGGCGTGGAGGTCGCGGGCGCTCTCCACGTAGTTGATGGTCACCTCGTCGCCAGCGAGGCGGCGGGTTGTCGTTCTCATCGGGCGGGCCCTTTCGTTAGCGGGTGCACGAGACCCCCGCACCTCGTCGAGGAGATGCGGGGGCCGGGGGAGGGTCAGGAACGGAGGCCGGCCCAGCAGTCCGGGCAGGCGCCGAACCGCAGGGTTCCGTCGTCGGTGAACGCGAGCCAGCACGCCGGGCAGATGGATTCCGCCCGGTCGAGACCGAGACCCTCGGAGCCCTCCTCGCGGAGGGTCTCGGTCAGGGCGTCGGCGTAGACGTGCTGGGCCCGGCTGTAGGGCAGGACGAGCGCGGGCATGGCCGCTCCCTTCGGTCAGAGCACGTCGTCGAGGCTCGGGCCCTTGGACGGTGCATCGGGGGTTACAGGGAGGGAATCGGCCCGCGGCGCCGTATCGGCTCGCTCTTCTTCGGGGTCAATTCCCTTGTCGGTCTGGCGCATGCGGCGGATGCCCTCGAACGCCATGCCCTGCTTCCCTCGGCGCTTCGGGTGGCCGCGCTCTTCCAGGGCCCGGAAGAACGTTTGCCGGGTCCAGACCTCGCGGGCGGGGAGGTTCTCCTCCGTGGCCCACGCGAGGTAGGCCTCGAAGAGGAGCTTCCCCTCGACGCGGCCGGCGCCGGAGTCGGCGACGTACACGCCGGGCAGGAAGCCCGCGAGAGCGTCGGACGTCTCGCGGTACTCGGACGTCGCGTTGCGCACGACGTCGGGCTCCTGGAGGCCGGACCGGAACCACTCGATCGAGCCGCGCACGGCCCACGCCAGGATGCCGGCGCGCTCCGCGAGGAGCTTCTCGCCGAGGCGGTGGTCGCGCTCCTCGGGGGCGAAGAACCGCTCCCAGGGGATGAGCTTCACGCGGCGCCAGAGGCCCTCGTCCTGCCCGCGAAACTCGGGCTTAAAGTTGGTCGCCAGCATGAGGAGGAACGTCGGGCGGAACTCGAAGAACTCCTTCCGCATGAAGCGCGCGGCGATCAGGTCCTTTCCGGTGACGCGCTTCAGCACGGCCTCTGCCATGCGCCGGCCCTGGTCGCCCTCGGACGCCATGACCAGGCGCGCACCCTTCAGCGCGGCGAGGTCGTTCGGGATGCCGCCCGAGGGCTTCTCCTCGAACGTGCTGAACGGCGTCGTCACGGTGTGCTCGCGGAAGACCTCCGTCAGCGTGTCCGTGAAGACGCTCTTCCCGTTGGCCCCCTTGCCCCAGAACACCGTGAAGGCCTGCTCGTCGGTGCGGCCGGTGATGCCGTAGCCGACGAGCCGGCGCATGAAGGCCGGCATGGCGGGGTAGGCCGGGAAGACCTCGTCGAGGAACGCCTCCCAGCGCGGGGCCCGTGCGTCGGGGTCGTAGTCGATCTCGACGCGCCGGGTCAGGAGGAGCGCGGGGTCGTGCGGGAGGAGCTCGCCCGTGCGGAGGTTCACCACTCCGTTCGCCACGGCGAGGAGGTCCGGGTGCGTGTCGAAGTCGTTGATGTCGACGGACACGCCCGGCAGGGCAGCGAGCTCCTTCAGCGCCGCGTCGATCCCGCGGGAGCTCTGCGAGTGCGCGGCCCAGCGGAGCCAGGCACGGACGTGCTTCGGCAGGGCGCCCGACTCCGTCGGCGTTGCCGCGGCGGCGAGGTCGTTCGCGATCTGGGCGATCCGGTCGGCCGCCTCCTGGACGAAGGCGCGCGTGCGGTCGAGCCGGTCGGACCTCCAGACACCAGCCTTGAGGAGGAAGAAACCAGCCTCAGGGCTGTACTTCACGCCGGAGCCCTGGGCCTCGACGTACGCCGCGACGAAGCGGGCGTTGCCGAGGTCCGTCAGCGGGTAGCGGTTCTCGTCCCGGCCCCGGAGGACGGCCGCCGAGGAGGTCTCCTCCGTGGTCTCCGAGATGGCACGGACGACGTTCGTCGCGAACCGCGCACCGTCCCGCTCGCGCCAGTCAGTCAGGTCGAGGTCGTCCGGGACGGGCAGGATCTTCACGCGCACGCCGTGAGCGATCAGCCCTTGCGCGAGGTTGGCCGCGAAGGTCCGGCCGGCGGCGTCGCCATCGCCCGCGATGACGGCGAGCCGGTCGCCGATCATCTCGGCCACGGCCTCGACGGCGACGGGGTTCGTCGCGAGGCCGGCGCCCCGGATGCCGACCGTGTCGTAGCCCAGGGCGACGCCGGTCAGCGCATCCCCGGGACCTTCGCAGACGAGTACCTCGTCCCAATCCGAGGCGCCCTCGAACCAAGCGACCTTGGCCCAGCTCGCCCCCTCGGGGGACTTCGGGCCGAGCCACCGGACCTGGGCGTCCTTGGCAAGTGCCCGAGCCTGGTAGCCGCGCGGGACGCCGTCCTTGTCGTTGAACGGGACGACGAGGCGGGCCCCGCCCGGGAGGTCGTCGGCGTAGCCCAGGCCGAGGCGGTAGGCGTCGTCCTCGCCGATGCCGAAGCGACGGGTCGCATACCCCAGCGCCTCCAGTGCAGCCGCGCTGCCCTCCTCCGGGCCACGTCGGAGCATGGCCGACCAGTGGTCGAGGTCGACCGCCAGCCGCGCCACGTCCTCGACGCTCGCCGGGGCGTCGGTGCTCGTCGCCGGCGTGAAGTCGACGTCGCCGGGCTTCATCGTCGCGAGGTCGCGCATCGTCAGCCCGAGGGCCTCGACCACCTTCGGTGTCGGGCAGCCGGCGCGGCAGCGCACGAGGACCTTGCCCTTGTCGGCCACGGTCAGCCGGAGCGACTGGCGGGAGTCGGAGTGCGCCGGGCAGTGGACGAGGACGCCGTCGTCGGTGTGCTCGACGTCGTCGAACTTGGAGATGAGGTCGGCGAGGGTCTTGGTCACGCGGTCACCGCCTTCAGGAGTCGGGCACCGACGAACTCGGTGTAGGCAGGGGGGATTGCTTCGGCGAGGAGTACGCGGTCGTCGAGCCAGTCGATGCCCATAGCGGTCTGCCACTGCTCGACGCTGCCCTTGCCGCCACCGTTGCCGTAGACGGCGAAGTAAGGGCCCTCGTACCACTGGCCGTGCCGGTAGCCCGCGACACGGCCGCGGTGCGGGGCGTGCTCGGGCGCTTCGGTCGACCAGCGGCCAAGCTCGAAGTAGCGGTGCCGGATCACGCCGAGCCCGAACGTCTCGCCGCACAGGGTCAGATCCCGGCGCATGGTTGCGCCCTGGACGTTCTCGATCACGTACGGCAGGCCGACGGCGTCGAGGAGCTCGCGCGTCTCTGGGATCAGGTCGACGTGATCGTCCTTCCAGCCGCGGGCCCGGTTGCCCTTGGTGAGGGCGGTGTTCGCCTGGCACGGCGGCGAGGCGTGGATCGCCGCAAAGTCGGAGCGCCGGAGGAACTCGACGGGGCGGCCAGGCGCGTTGCGGTCCTCGAACCAGACGTGCTCGCCGCGATCGAGGCGGCGGAGGATGTCGAGCGCGCTGGTCGAGCGGACCGGGAACGGGTAGTGGTCCGCGCGGTCCTGGTCGAGCTCGACGCCGTAGACGTCGAACCCGGCTCGGTGGTAGCCCATCGCGGCGCCACCGCCGGCGCTGTAGAGGTCGAGGATCTTAGGTCGTGCGTCGGTGGCCGTCACGCGGCTACCTCCTTCAGGTCGGGTCAGTCGGTGTCGAGGACGGAATCGGCCTGAGGGGTCGTCACGGCTCGCACGAGTTGCGGGAAGTCGCCCAGGCGCATCACGACGTAGGCGTCCTCGATCGGCTTCCGCGGGCGCTTGACCACGGCGACGCCGAAGGGCATGCGGGCGTGGCCCTTCTGGACGCGCACGCCCTCGACGCCCTCGCGGATGCCGGTGAGGATGTCGCGGTAGTTCTTGGCCTGGAGGACAAACGGCGGAGAGTGGATATCGCCGACGTCCTTGTGCCCCTCCTGGCGCGGGCGGTAGGCGAAGATGCCGGCCTCGACGAGGTAATCGCGGACCTGGCGCTCGAACAGGGAGCCCTTGCGGGCGTTGGGGTTGGTCACGTAGCCGCCCCGCACGACGGGCAGGGCTCGCTGAAGACGTCGCGGATGGAGCCCGAGGCGTCAGACGGGAAGGCGACCCCGTGCGGGAGGCCGTCCGGGCACTTCACGGCGTCGATGAGCGCGCTGCCCTCGGCCTCGACGGCGCTGACGAGGGTCACGAACGGATCCCACTCCTCGCCCTTGCCGAAGGCCGGCGCGAGCTCGGTCGAGAGCCACATCGCGAGCGGGTTCGACTCGGCGTCGAGGAGGCGGTTCTTGAACCGGCGCATCGCCGGCAGGTCGTGAGTCATGCAAGGCTCCTTGCGTGGATACGACGAAGGCCCCCGGCGGTCCGGGTGGACTGACGGGGGCCTTCGAGGGGCGGTGCCGCTAGGCGGCGGGGTGGATCAGGCCTTGCCGTGGAGGGTCAGCGTCGGCTTGGTGTAGCGGACCGTCTCGCCGGCGCGTTCGCCGTTCTTCGCGACGAAGGAGACCTCCTCCAGGGCGAGCGTGGCGCGCACCTTGGAGCCGTCCTCGCTCAGGTCGGCGAGCTCCTCCTCGACCTCGTGGTAGGAGAGGTCCGAGACCAGCGACCAGGAGCCCGACTGGAACTTGAAGATCCCGAGGTCGGGCTCGTCCGCCAGGCGGAACCAGAGCTGAATGCGCGGCTCGGCGCCGACGCCCTTCTTCGCCTCAGCCTTGCGCTCCTTGAAGGACTGACCGGCCTGCGGGTCGGGCTGGCCCTTGTCCTCGTCCGGGTAGGTGATCGTCTCGCCGTCGGAGACGCGGATGATCCCCTTCCGGCCGTAGAGAACCATGTCCTGACGGAGGGCCTTGGAGCCGTCGAGGATGATCTCGACCTCGGTCGCCTCGGTGAAGACCTCCAGGCCGTCCTCGCCCTTGGTCTCCCACTCCTCGACGCCCTTCGGGGCGCCCAGCAGGGCGACGAGCTTGTCGGCGACCTCGGGGTCCCCGGTCGTGACGCGCCAGTCGCTCAGCGCGACTGGGCGGTCGTTCTCGACGTAGCCGGAGCGGAAGCGGCCGACGACGTCGTCCGAGAAGCTCGACTTCTTCTTGGGGGCGTTCTCGCCGGTCTCGTCGCCGAAGATCTTCAGTGCCATGTGGGTTCTCGTCCTTCTGTGGAAGGTGGGCGCGGCGCCTGTTGGCTTGCGCGGTGTCGGAGTAGGAATCGGCCTGGGGGCCGGGTGCGGCTCACACGAGTTGCGGGAGGGCCCTTGCGTGGTGGGTCAGGCCGGCATGGGCGTGGCCGGGGGCCGCGAGATCTTCGGGCCCGGGGCGCCGGAAGCGTCCGTGGCGAGCCGCGCCCAGCCGAGGACCGTGGCGATCTTGGCGGAGCGACGGGCGCCCATGTGCTGGAGCACTGCCTCCATGACCGCTACGGCCTTCGTCCCGGATACCTCCGCGTGGAACATGGCCGCGTTGGGGTACGGCTTCAGCGACAGCCGGACCTGGGCGCCCATGAGGGTGGCGGCGCGACCGACGACGTCGCGGTCGGACATGCCGACGCGGACGCGCGGGTACTTCTTGCGGTGGAGGTCGAAAGTCCCCTCCCCTTCGAGGAGGCCGGCAAGCCAGATGGCGTCTTCGCGGGAGATCTCAGGCACGGTTGGCCTCCTTGTTGATCTGCCGCACCTCGGCGGCCTTTTCGGTGAGCAGTGCGGCGAAGTTGTCGGCCTCGTCGGGCGAGAGGAAGAGGTCGAGGTCGTCAGCGTCCGGCACGAAGAACGCGACGCGGACGTCCTCCCCGGGCCACGGGAGGAAGTCCCGCTCTACCTGGACTGCCTCACCAGATCGGAAGGTGAGGTCGCTCATCGGCGACCACCCCGGCGGCCGGTCTCCTCGACGATCGACTCGATCGCGACGCCGTTGCCGAGGACACTCTTCGACGTCTCCCGGTCCCACTCCCAGATCTGCCGGAGTGCGAGGAAGATCTCGAAGAGGCTGTCGTCGATCCGCGCAGGGACCACCTGACCGCCCTCGGGGCGGGCGTGCACGACGATGCCCGCGTCGAGGTGCGGGATGTCGGCCTTCGTGCCGTCCGGGAGGATGATGTAGTCGGCGTTCTTGTACGCCGTCTCCTGGAGCGCGACCTCGGCGTGCACGCCGGAGCGCGTTGTTTTCCAGTCACCGATGGTGGTCATCCGCTCGCCCGTGTCGGGGTCGGTGACCTTCGCGATGAAGTCGAAACTGCCGGCGTAGCCGTGGGTCTCGGACCAGACGGTCTCCTCCAGGAAGAGGAACTCCGGCTCGAACTGCTTCTCGAAGCCCTTGAAGATGCCGACGTAGGGCTTCAGCTCCTCGCGGACGCGTCCGACCTCCTCGCCGCGCGCGAGGCGCTCGAACAGGTCGTGCACCTCCGTGCCGGCCTCGGCCGCCTGGGCGGTGTCGCGGTCCGGCGCCCGCTTCAGCAGGTCGACGGCGGCGCTCTTGTCGTTCATGGCGAGCGTGACGACGGCGCCGATGTTGTTCACGGCGTACTCGGCGACGCTCTTCGAGGCCCAGAACTTCAGGAAGCCCTTGGGCAGCATGTTGAGGACGCTCGTCACGCCGGGCACCTTCCGAGCGCTCTCGGGGTGCACGTAGAGGCGGCTGCCGCCGCGCTTGATCGTGTTGATCTTCGGGTTCGTCACTAGGTGACTCCCTCTCTCGTTCGGTGGGGACGAGAGAGGAATCGGCCTGGGGGCCGGGTGCGGCTCACCTTGCAGGCAAAACAGTTCGATGGTGTAGAAGGTGTAGAAGTTGTAGGTCTCCCTAGTTACCTCTCAAGAAAACAAAACCTTGAAGGGTAATAAGAGAGACCTACAACTTCTACACCTTCTACACCCCTCGGGGGCGTGGAGGTGCTCCTCCGGCGCTAGTCCGTGGCGCTGAAGAGCGGGGCGCCGCCCTCCTCGGCGACGGGCCGGACGGCCACGCGCTTGGACAGGCGGCGCGCGGTGCTCTCCAGGTCTTCGAGCGTGGCCTTCGCGACCTCCGCGGCGTGCGGGTCGAGGCGTGTCAGCTCGGCCCCGTCGACCTTCGCTAGCACGGTCGCTGCCGCGGTGATCGCCATCAGCGAGCCGCCGGCGACGTCGCGGGACGTGAGGGCGCGCACGACGGCGCGGTCTTGCTTGCGGTGCTCCTGGTTCGCCTCGGACTGCGTCTGAGGCTTCAGCCCGTGGTCCGCCAAGGTCTCCTTGTCGACGGACTCGCGCATGATCTCGCTCAGGTGCCAACTCACCGACGAGCGGATCGAGTTCCGGCGCTCGGCCGGGACGCCCGCCTCCGCGTAGACCTCGCCGACCCAGCGCCGGTAGGGGTGCGTGCGTCCGGCGTAGTCGGGCTCGCCGTCCCCGCGCAAGAAGTGTTGCCGGGCCTCGAACAGGACCTCGGCGAACGCGCGCACGTGCGGCGTTCGCTCCTCGACGGGGGCCGCGAGGTAGCGGCGCATGTGCTCTACCGCTTGGCGCTGTAGGGGCGCGAGACTCGGTTCCATACCTACACGGTAGCCCACGCAAGGGGCCTTGCCCAGCGGGCGTGCCCCAAATCACCCCGAAACGACAGAAAGCCCCGGCCCTCACGAGGAGGGCCGGGGCCGGAGTATCAGAAGCGGAGGTCTCGGGCAAGCGCGACAAGCTCGTCGGCCGTGCCGGAGTTTCGGATGGTGAAATCGGTGGGGTAGTCGGCGAGCTCAGTCTCAGACGGGTGGGTGTCCGTTGAGACTAAGTCCGGGCGGACGATGCGGACGAGGATGCCGCCGTCACGTTGGATCGCGTCGGCCTCGTTCTTGTAGCGGACGTCCGTGATGACGACGCCGGGAGCGCCTTCCATGAGCGCACCCGTCGCCTCCGCGAGGCCGGCATTCAACCAGAAGCCCGGGCCGCGACGGCGCACGGCCTGCCCGCTCTGCTGGAGGAGGCGCCGGGCCTCGGGGCCGTAGGGCGTGTCCTTCAGGCCCTCCCAGCCGCCGTAGATCTGGAGAGCCTGCAAGAGCCGGATGGTCGGCTCGGGCTGCCAGGGCGGCGTGATGAGCCACGGGTCGATCTCCTCGACCATCTCGCGGAGCGGGTCGGCGAACGCGACGCGGGTGTAGCCCCGCTCGACCAGGCCGGCCGCGAAGGTGTCTTTGCCGGACCTCTTCACGCCGACCAGGCCGATCAGGGGGTGCGGGATGTCGGTCACTCGACCACCTCCCAATTGTCGGCGCGCTCGACGCGGCCGGAGACGGGCTCGTTGCGGTACGCGCCGCCCCACGTCGCCCGATCCCGCGCACCGTTCAGGTGCGACGTGATGACGGCCTTCGCGGTGCGCTTCCGGTCCCAGGGGCCGAAGCGTCGCTCCTTGCCGTCGGCGTAGACGAGGACGGCCGAGAAGACGGCGTCGCGCTCGGCGTCGTCCTTGTAGCCCTCCCAGGCGGCGCCTACCTGCCTCACTCACCCACCGCCGCGAACTCGACGAGCGTCTTGTCGGTGGTCTCGTCGTACTCGGCCATGACCGGGCGCACGAGCCCGTGACGGGGCGAGTCGTAGAGCATCGGGTCGGCGTTGCGGACGTCGCCGGGGTAGTGCAGGCGGCCGACGATCTCGGTCTCTTCCATGGTCAGTCCTCCCGGTTCCCGCGCACGAAGGCGGCCTTGCGGGTGAGGCGTGTCGCCTCGTTCCGGAGGTGGTTCGCCCGCTTGGGGTCCTTGGCGTGCTTCGCCTGCGTAGCGAGCTCCTCGGCCTTCTTGTGGAGCTGGTCGATGGCCTTGTCGGGGCGGTCGAAGAAGCCCATGGTCAGCGGCCCCCGATCATCGTCACGGTGCCGTCGGCGTGCGTGATGCTGTAGCCGGTCGGCGTGGTGCGGACGACGACGGGCTTGTCGTCCTTGTCCAAGTAGGTTCCAGGGCGCATGGCGGCCTCCTTCGTGCGGTCTGTACTGCCTGACGAGGAGGTAATCGGCCTGGGCCACCGGAGCGGCTCACCCCAAAATGCGAAAAGCCCCCGCCCTCGCGAGGAGGACGGGGGCTAGAGGCGTCAGTCGCCGGACGGGAGGCCCGACTTGGGCGGCGTGGCGGCGAACCCGCCGGCGGCGAGGAAGGCCAGCGAGACGGCGACGATGTCCTCAGCGGACAGGCCATCGCCGACCAGCGGCCCGGTCACGGCCAGGGCGCCGGCCAGGCCAGCGAGGAGGGCGTTCACGATGCGGTTCTTGAACATGGATCTCCGATCAGGGGGTGAGGTTGATGCTCTGGAGCAGGAGCACGAGCCCGCCGAGGACACCGACGCCGCCGCCAACGGCGGACAGGAGGCCCATCGGCGAGACGGTCTTGCGGTCCTCGACGATGCGGAGGCGGGCCTCGTGGTCGTCGAGTTTCGTGCCGTGCTGCCCGAGGACGAGGTCGAGCTTCGTCTCCATCCGGGCCAGAGCGACCCGGGTGTCGACGTTCTCGTCGTCAGGCGAGGCCGGGGTCATGCGGCCTTGACGGCGCGGGCGATGGCGGACTTCGTCCACTTGCCCACGACGCCGTTACGCAGGAAGTAGCCGCGGGCACGCTGGAAGCGGCGGACGAGGGCGTAGGTGCCCATGCCGAAGTCACCGTCGTCCGCGATCTCGATCCCGCGCTTCGCGTAGATCTTGTTCAGGTCGCGCTGGAGCTGCCGCACCTCGGGGCCGGACGAGCCCAGGCCGAGCGACCGGCCGCGGGGGCGGTTGATCGTGTGGCGCACGCGGGCACGGCCCGAGCGCTCCCAGTGCCACGCCTCCTCGCGGCCGCCACCCTGGCGGGCCCAGTAGGGGTGCTGCCAGCCGTACCGGCCGGCGTTCGCCCGCATCCACTCGTGCTCCGTGGAGCCGAAGCGGTTGATGTTCGAGGCGAAGTCCACGGCGAGGCCCCAGCCGTGGTTGGACGTGCCGGGGACGGCGGCCAGGCCGGGGCCCTTGCCGACGGGCGGCGGCTGGTAGAGCCGCTGCTGCGACGCGAGGGTCCGGTAGGTGTCGGTGGCGCGGAGCGACCGGTAGAACTTGCTGGCGAACGCCAGGGCGAGGCTGTCGGCGTCGCGCGCGGCGGACTTGGTCAGCCGGCCGCCGATGACGGTCTCGCGGAGGGAGCTGTCGGGGAGCATGCCGTTGAGTGCCATGTTCGCTAGGCCCTTCTGTTTTTGGGTATGAGAAAGGCCCGCTCCCCGGGAGGAGAGCGGGCCTTGCGGTGAGGGTGGATCAGGCGGGCGGAGCGGGGGCCAGGATCTGGCTCACTCCGAGGCCCCGCCGGACCTGTGCCGACACGAGCGGGGAGTCGGCCAGCAGCGCGAGGAGCGCTTCGAGCGCAGGCTCCAGGACAGGCGCGGGGAAGTAGCCGTAATCGCCCGTGTTGGGGATCTTGGCCGTGGCGTACACCGGGCCCTCCGCCGTCTGTAGCGTGAGCTCCACGACGTAGGTGTACAGGTCGCTCGTGTGTTCAGTGTCCGGGTCGGGGGTCGGGGCAGACCATGCCATGCGGGCTCTCCCTTGGGGTTGAGGTCAGTGGAGTCAGAGGAGGTAGTTGATGGACGACAACGAGACGTTGACGCTCGCCGAGGTGCTGTGCCCGTTCATCTGAATCCGCCCGTCGTCAAGTACGCGGAGACGGGCGGCGACGGCTGTGCCTACGTAGAGGAAGCCGTCGCGGTAGGTCCCCGCCTCCGGACGGGCGGCGACCGATGTCGGGATCTGCACGGGGAACGTGTTGCCCGATGTCCCGGAGGTCCCGGCGGCCGTCCCCTTGAAGTAGACGGCGTCCCCGATGCGGCGCACCAGGGGCGGGTTTCCCGCCTCTGCGGAGAACCCCGACAGGACCATCATTGCCACCCACCCGGTGTCGTACGCTGACGTAAACTTGCCCGTGGCGTCGAACTCCAGCGGCCCCCAGCGCCCCGACCCGTCGCCGCGGACCTCGAAGATCGACTTCGTTGAGTCCGACGGCATGGTCCGCGCCGAGCGCATACGCGCGGGCGTGGCGCCCGGGAAGTTGGACACCGACGGCGGGGCAGTGCCCGAGGTGACCAGGAGAGTTCCCCGGTCCCGGATCGCGCTGGTGTAGTTGACGGACTCCTGGAGCCACATCCCAGACCCGGAGGCAGGCGGTGCTGCTCCGGTCTTCCCGTAGATGCGGGAGATGTTCGGGTCGTCAGCGAGCCCCGTGTAGGGGACCTGTGCCGGTGTGATGCGCACCCACGACCGCTTCAGCGGCTGGAAGGTGCGGATACCGCCGATCACGGTCTCGTGCGTGCCGCCGGAGGTCTGGCCGTCGTAGAACGTCTGAGCCAGGTGCCACGTGTCGAGGGCCGAGTCGGTCCACGTCATCGCCGAGTGGCGGTAGGCGCGGTTGTCCAGCCCGAGCGTACGGAAGCGGGACGTGGTCGGGTCCCACCAGCCGGTGGCCTTCGACGATGGCGGGCTCCACGTCTCGGCGGGCTGGTGTACGCCGGACGCGTTGTAGACGCGGAAGGTCGACGTGCCGTTGTACGAGACGATGAAGCGCGCCGAGCCGAAGTCTGCGGCCGTCCGCATGAACGTCCAGGGGCTGTTGGTGAGCTGACCACCGACGGGCGTGCCGCTGGACACAACGGTCTCGGCGATCGTCGTCCCGCCTACGGGCGTGCTCGTGTCCATGCGGTAGAACCGGGGCCCGCCGCTGAACGACTCGACTACCCAGACGTTGTTGCCGTCCATGGCGAGCTGCGGCTCGCGGGACGTGTTCTGGCGGATGTACTGCCGGAACCGGTTGGTCTGCGTGTAGTCGTAGATGTACCACTCATCGTTACCCTCCCAGCGGAGCATGAACCGCCACTCGCCGTCAGTGCCCACGGCGCCAGACGTCACATGCCAGTCAGACGGGAGATCCCACAGGTCGTTGAACGTGCCGCTCAGGTTCATGTACCACACACGCGCGCCACCGGTCGGGACCCGCTGTATGAACGCGAAGGCGTTCCAGGCCGGCACGTAGCTGGCGCCGCTAATGAGCGAGGCGTCGAGCCCGAAGGTACCGAGGCTGCCCGTGCGAGGCGTGGTGTCCTGCGTGACGTTCTCCCAGAAGGAGCCCACCTGCGGGGCCGCCACGGGGGCGGCGATCTGCTCGGCGAGCGAGATGACTGAGTCCTTCGCGAACTCGTTCAGCGTCGAGTAGAACGAAGCGCCGCCGGTCACTGTCAGGCCGTCGGCCTGCACCTCGCCGCGGAAGTAGGCGTCCTCGGAGGGGTCGGTGGGCAGGTTGACGCGGGTCTCATCGGCGCTGTTGTAGAGCCGGAGACCGTTGGTATCCATCTCCACGCGCTGGCCGGCCTCCGCGGTAGTGATGCGGGAACCGAGGAGGAGCTCCCCGGCGAACGCCTCACCGGTGATAGAGCCGGCGCTGATCTGGTCGGCCGTCACAGAGTCGACGGCGAGCGCACGCGCGGTGATCGAGCCGTCGACCACGAGCGAGGCGTCAGCCATGGGTCGCATGCTGACGTCGGCGACCTCGAACACGGAACCCACGGCGCCCGACGTGTGGATCGAGACAGACAGCTTGTCGTACGTTGTCGGCACGGTGAGGGTGCCCGTTAGGGTCACCCACTCGCCGGCAACGGCGTCTGCGGCGTCGAGGTCCTCGGTCACGGTCGGCCAGAAGTTGGCCGAGCCTGCGCGGTAGAGTCCCGCGCGGATACGGAGAAGCCCGGCGGTGCCGGACACGAGACGAGCCCGCATCGTAAACCGGTAGCTCTGCCCGTGCTCAACAGTCGTACCGCTCGCGGTCAGCTTGTACGCGTCATTCGTCGTGCCCTGGTCGGCCAACAGCGGCGTCACCCGCAGGACGTTTGTCGTGACGGCGTCGGGGCCGTCGGTCACGCTGACGACCGTCGAGTTGCCGCCGCTCCACCCGGCCGGCGCGCCCGTGCCGATGCCGAAGTCGGGGTTGATGAGGAGGTTCTCTGTGCTGGCGATGAGGAGCTTGTCCAGCGTCATCGACTTCGCGGCGATGCGGGCAGCGGAGAGTGTGCCCGTAGTGACCTTCGCGGCGTCGAGCGTCGAGATGGTCGCGTTGGTGAGCGTCTGAGCGGCCCAGGTGTTGCCCGTGGGCGCGCCCGTGCCGACCGTGCACAGGTACTGCGCGGTGATCGTCGAGCCGGAGCGCACCCAGAAGATGTCGCCGGGGCGGCCGGGCGTGGTGGACGTCGGCGCCGCGCTGCCGTAGGTGATCGTGTTCTTACCGTCGGCCGTGAGCTGCGCGGCGTCCGCGTCGCTCTGGGCCTCGGCAATGGCGTCGGTGACGGCCTCGTCGATGGCGGCACTCGGGACCTGCGCGGGCATGCCCGAGGCCTCCGGCCCGAGGGCCGAGGCGAAGGTCTCGTCGACCGAGTCCTTCGCGATGAGGGCTACGTGGTAGGTCGTCCCGTAGGCGAGCGTGGTCTCGGGGGTGCCGAAGCTGCGCACGGTCATGGTGGTACCGGCCAGTTCGCCGGCGAGGGTCGCGGCGCTGGGGACTACGGGCGACGTCGCGGAGATGTGCACCTCGTAGACGACAGGGTTCGGGTGCACGACGCCGGCCCAGCGGAGCATGAGCGCGCCGAATCCGGGGGTGATCGTGGGGGCGCCCGGGGTGACGGGCTCCTCCGGCTCGGGGCCGCCCGACGGCGGGAGCGTCGAGGGGTCGATCACGGAGCCATCCATGACCGGGGCCTGCCCGATGATGTTCAGGACAACGAGCTCGTCGCCGCGGTACGCGAGCGCGACGGCCTCGCCGATGACGCCTGACTCGGGGTCGGGGTCGCGGATGCCCTCGGGGAGGTAGGGGATCAGGGCGTGGTCGACGGTCGCGACGAGCGAGTCGCCGGCCTGCTCGATGCCTTCGACGAGGATCTGCGCGAGCGTCTCGACGACGGGGGCCGACGTCGCGGCGTCCCAGACGTCAACGCGGGTGTCGATCTCCCACAGTGCGGCCGTGGGGGCGGCGAGGATGACCTCTCCCGACTCGTCGTCAGCGCTGGTGTACGTGACTACCTCGGCGCCGCCCAGGAGGAGGGCGCCGCCGTCCGGGTCGAAGTCGGCCGTGTCCTCGACGAGGAGCACGGTCGCTCCCGCGGGCGCCTCCTCGGCGAGCGTGCCGCCAAGGGGCACGGTGTTCACGGCGGCAACGCGCCCGGTGAGGTCGTACGTCATCGCTTGCCCCTTCGTCGAATGGTCTTCTTGCTGGGCGTGAGGCGCTTCAGGTAGCCGACCGGCATGGGCGGCGCACCGTTCGGCGCGAGCGGGATCGCGAACTTCCGGAGGCGGAACTTCAGCGTGAAGTCCGGCGTCTGGACGCTGACCATGTCGTCAGGGTCGAGATGCGGGACCGGGAGCGCGTCGAAGGAGACCTCCACGGCCTCGCGGATGCGCGATTCCAGGAGGCGTTCGGCGTACTCCTTCGCCGCGGCGTGGGAGCGGATCGAGGCGTTCTCCACCCGCTCGACCAGGTAGCGCGGCGCGCCTTCCCGGCCCATGCGGAACGGGGACAGGGGGTGGCTCCGCGGGGCGACGACGGTCGCCGATACGGCGCCCATCTTCCCGTTCGGCGGCTGCCCCTTGACGGAGATCGTGTTCTTGACGTCCGCCATCTGGTAGTTGATCGCGACTTCGCTAACGATGCTGCCGCCCGTGCCCGGCTTGAAGACGTACTTCACGGCCCGGGAGTGGTTCCGCATCACGAGGATGCCGGCGCCGTTGTAGAAGAGCTGTTTGTCGATCGAGCGGGACAGGCTCCGGGCGGCGGACCACACCTGAGCGAAGCGGTCCAGGGACCGGGCCTTCGGCAGGGTCAGGCGCTTGCCGTACGAGTTGCGGAAGTCCGGGATGGAGAAGCGGGTCTCGCCGGCGCGGCTGCTCATGAGCACGCGGATGGCGCCCACGACCGTCATCCCCTTGCGGAGCGTGATCGGGGTCCACACGGCGCCGAGAGCTAGTGCCTCCTTGCCCTGTGCTTCGACCGTGACCGTGACGCCCTCCCGGGACAGCCCGGTCACGGGGCCCGTGAAGACCGTCGCGAAGACGTACCGGTCGAGCTCCTCGACGTGCACGCCGTAGCGAACGCGGATCATCCGGTCGGCGTAGATGGCGCCGTCGTCGGGGCTGTCGGTGTCGAAGTTCAGGGAGTGGCTCGGGTCGAGGAAGGTCAGGGTCGCGGACCGCGTGACCTCGGCGTCGGCATCGACGTTCACCTGCCCGTCAAGGAGCGTGTGCGAGACGGACGACAGGACGCCGCCGTTCAGGGTCAGGACGTCAACGTCGATGCGCCGCGTGTGCGAGGAGCGGAGGGCCGCTTCGTACGCCCTCCGCTCCTCTGTGGTGAGCCCTAGAGTCATCATGTGGCGCGGGGCTCCTTACGGTCAGACGACGGCGTCGAAGGGGAGGTCCCCCACCTGCCAGAAGTCGAACGAGACGTTCTTGTAGACCTCGCCCGCGCGCGTCTTGGGCGACGGGGAGATCGTGATGTTGCCGACCAGCGCCTCGAAGGACATGTCGCCGGCGATGAGCTGAACCGTCTGGTACGGCCGCTCCTTGATGGCGTAGAGGTCGGCCTCCATGGCTCGGAAGGTCTTCCCGAAGCCCGCCATGAGCGCGCCAGAGAGAGACCCCTCCAGGCCGCGCATGCCGTTCACGATGCGCACGGGCTGCGTCGAGCCGATCGGCGTGTAGACGCTGGCGTCGTCCTCCATCGACCACGTGCCCTCGTCGTTGCCCATGAGCGTGACGTTGATGTCGCGGTCCCGGTCGATGAGCCAGATACCCTCCACGGGCACGGCGTAGTAGACGTCCGGGTTGGTCGCCGACGTGCGCCCGTTGACCACGGCGCGCACCTCGTAGCGGTGCGACCAGTTCGGCCGGGAGCCGTGCGAGCGGTAGCGGTAGGTCGTGCCGGAGACGTAGACGTCCTCGGCGTCGACCGTGCGGGAGATCCGGCCGTCGCGAAGGATCACGAACCGGTCCGGGGTCGTCGAGCGCTGCCACTCGATATCGACGGTCGGCGTCTGCCCGACCTGAGCGACGCTCAGTCCGGTCACGCCGCCTACTGCTACGTCGGTGTCGAGGTGGAAATCGGCCTGGGCCTGGGCGTAGGTGGGATCGACCGGGGGTCGCTTCGCGGTTCTGGGAGTCCCAGACCCGCACCTTGACGCGGTAGGTCCAGTCATCGAAGAGGTACCCGCTCGGGATCGTCAGCGACGTCTCCGAACTCTGGCGCTCCTTCGAGTCGTAGACCGGCCGCGAGAGGTCCGTTACGTGGTAGACGAGCACGCGGTAGCGGACCTGCGTCCCGCCCGTCACCGACCAGATGATCGGGGGCGAGCTGTCGTAGGCAGCGCCAGCGCCGAGGTTCGAGATCGTGACTGTCGGCTTGACTCGGCGGGTCATGGGGACGGGCTCGGACCATGTCGACCACAGGCCGGCGCCGTCCCGCGCCTGGACTCGCCAGTTGACCGTCTGGCCGTCGGACATGCCGGCCCATGCGGCGGAGCCGCCGACGAGCGACACGTTGTCGACGTAGTGCACCTCGCCGAGCGCTGCGGAGGAGAACTGCACCTCGGCACGCACCGTCGCGGCGCTGGCCGGAGCAACGGCGGTCACCGTGCGGGCGGCGAACGACGTGGTGTTGTTGCTGGCGGTGCCTGTGCTCGTCGTGACCTCGGCCCCTGCGGCGTTGAACCACCGCAAACGCACGAACGACGAGCGCACGGTCGACGCGGCGCGGACGACGGCGTCGACCGTGTAGGTCTGGCCGGGGACAACCGGGAAGAGGTCCGAGTAGGCGTACGCGTTGCCCGCCGCGACAGCCGTCACCGACAGTGCGCCCGGCCCGGTGTTGACCGGGGTAGTCACCCGGGCGAGCGTCGCGTTGTTCCCCGTCCAGCCCGTGGTGTTCGTCGAGAAGGAGGGGTTGGGGAGTCGCTGGGCGGCGATCTCGGCGAGGTCGACGTCAGACGACGTGGTGAGCACCTCGCCGGAGTCGTAGACCGGCGACGAGAAGCTCTCGGAGGTCGAGACCTGCACGCGCGCTGACGCGAGCTCCGTGTCGCCCGACACGTCCTCGTAGGCGAACGTCACATGCGGGAGCGCGAGAGACGTAGCCGCCTCGGACGGGCGGAGGTCTGTCGGCTGTGAGGGGTTGTCGGCCCAGGTGACCGTGAGGGTCGGGCCGTTGGCGGAGTTGAAGCCGTAGAACTGGTGGGTGGCCGTCGCGGTCGTGGCGATGCGCCAGCCGTAGTTCTGGAGCCCGCCGGCCCAGGCCTGGACGAAGCTCGTCACGTCGATCTGGACCGTGTCGCCGTCGGACAGGGAGCCGACGACCGCCGACCCCGCGGAGGGCCCGCCGGCCGGCATGTTGTTCCAGTTGAGCCGGGACGCCTTCCACGAGGCAGTTGCCCGGCGAGCACTGACGGTCCGGGTGCCCGTGGAGGACCCCCGGGCCGTCAGTGTGAGCGTGGCCGACGTGACCGTAGCGCCCGCGGGGACGGGGCTGCGGAGCCAGACGAACGCATTGGCGATGCCGTCGCGCACCTTCAGGGCAGGCTCGCGCGGGTGCGCCAGGTTGGGATACCCGGAGCTGGCCCAGGCATCGAACCCTGAGCGGACGGTCTGTGTGCTCAATGCGTCCTCCTAGTGGTCAGTTCATCCGGCGGGTGGTGCCGGCGAACTCGTTGGCGTCGTCGATGGCGTCCTCCGCGATCTCGCGGAAGTAGCCCGTGCCCTTCTCCCAGTTCGTGATGACGAGCTCGACACGGCGGCCGTCGGCCGTCCGGGTCTGCTGCCCCTGCCCGCGCTCGTAGCGCCGGGCCTCGGCGATCGAGGAGACGACGCCAGCCTTCAGCGCCTGGGACTCGGCCGGCGTGAGCACGGCCTCGGGCTTGCCGGTCAGGTTCAGACCGACGCCGCCGTTAGGCAGCCATCCGCCCTGGTCGAACAGGCCCGACCAGACGCCACCGTTCTTCATCGCCCAGTGGACGTGATCCCAGTGGTCGCCGCGGGTCGGCTCCCCGAACATGTAGTTCTGCCCGTTCCAGATCTGCCGCCCGTTGGCCGGGGAGTAGATCAGCTCGCGCGAGTTCGGGAAGTGCTTGGCGATCCAGTTGAAGATCGCCATCGAGGGCGTGACGTCGATCGCGCGGCCCTGGCCGTGGTAGGACGGGGTCCCTACGGCCGTGATCGCGCCGGGGCGGAATGCCGAGTTCAGCGAAGCGCCCGGGAAGGCGTTCTTCACGACGTTCCACTGCGCCTGCCAGCCCAGAGCGGGCCCGGCCGGCTTGCCGCCTCCGGCGAGGTCGGACCCTCCGGCCATGCTGCCGACGAGGCTCTTCGCCTTGTCGATCAGTGCGCCGACCGCCTTCTTCGGGAGCTGCGATGCGATCTTGCCGAGCGAGCCGCCGCCGACCCGTCCGAGGACGGAGGCGAGCGGCTTCGACAGAAGGTCGCCGAGCGCCCCGGCGGGGTCACCGAGGAACTTGCCGACGGACGAGGCGACGTTCTTCACGCCCTGCCACGCATCGCCGGCCCAGCCCCAGACGCCGCCATCCTTGAACGCCTGACCCTTGCGGGCACGAGCGTTCAGGGCAGCAACGCCGGCGGGACCGCCGACGGCCCGAGTGAACTCGGGTCGCATGATGGCCTCGCCGCCCGAGAGCGACAGCCGGCCGCCCGTGGGCGAGTAGAAGTCGTGGACGTCGCGACCCGGCGTGTAGCCGGGCAGGACGCCACCGGTCGCGTAGCCCTTGATCGGGTCGACAGGCGGGAGCGTCAGGTCGAGCCCGACAGCGTCGGCGATCTTGTCCCAGGTGGCCTTTATGCCCTTGGTGTAGACCGTCTCGATCACGAAGTTGATCGGAGCTGCCGTGGCGGCCTTGATGCCGTCCCACGCCTTGCCGATCACGGTCTTCGCCGCACGGAATGCGGCGCCGATCACGTCGAGCCCTCGCCGAAGCGGGGTGAACGCCTTGTCTCGAATCCATCCCCAGGCAGCGGAGGCCACCGTCTTGATGCCGTTCCACACGGGCCGGATGACCCGCTCGAACACGATCCGAAGGCCGAGGCCCATGATGCGGAAGCCGAGCGCGATGGGCGTGAAGACCCACCGGTCGAGCCAGTTCCACATAGCGGAGGCGCCACGCTTGATGGCGTCCCAGGTCGGCCGGATGACCGTCGCCCAGATGACGCGGAGGCCGAGGGCCATGATCGCGAAACCGCGACCGATCGGCTCGAAGACCTTCGCCCTCAGGGCGGCCCAGAGGCCGACGGCCACGGCGCGGATCACGCGGAAGAGCGGGGCGCCGGTCTTCGACCAGGCCCAGGAGGCGCCCTTCCACAGGAGCGCCCAGCCTGTCGCCCACGTCACGAAGATGACGCGGATGACGGTCCACGCGACGCGGATAGCGCCGGCGATGGCGTTGAAGACTGGCCGGATGACGTTCCCGTAGAGCCAGCGGGCGGCGATGGCGAGCGCGTCCCACGCCGTCTTCAGTGCGGGCCAGGCCGTACCTGTCCACCAGCCGACGACAGCGCCCATGGCGGCCTTGATGCCGCCCCAGACGGTCGTCACGATCGCCTGACCGGCCTTGGTCTTCGTGAAGAAGAACGCCAGGCCGGCGACGAGACCAGCGATGCCGACGATCAGGAGGCCGATGGGGTTCGCGGCGAGGGCTACGTTCCAGACCCAGGTAGCGGCGGCGATGGCCAGGATCACCCCGGCCATGACGCCGAGGCCGACGGCGAGCGGGCCGACGATGTCGAGGTTGTTCCCGACGACGTCGGCGAGCTTGGTCAGGCCGCCCGCGAGGGAGGACACGACGGGCGCGACGCCGATGCCGACCTTCAGGCGGAGGGTCTCCCACGCGCCGGACAGGCGCTCCAGCGCGCCGGCGGTGCCGCTCATGCGGGCCCTGGCGGCGTCCTCGGCGGCGCCCTGGTCCCTGGTCGCCTTGATGTACACGCCGAGGCCCTTCGCGCCCTCGGTCATGAGGACGGAGGCGGCGCGCGAGGCGTCCGACCCGAAGATCGTGTTGAGGGCCGTGGTGCGCTGGGCCTCGGAGAGTCCGCCGAGGCCGTCCTTCAGTTGCTGTGCTACCTCCGTCAGCGAGACAAAGTTGCCGTTGGCGTCGGTGAAGTCGAGGTTGGCGTCCTTCATAGCCGTGGCGGCCTTGGCCGTCTGCGGCACGAGCCGCGAGAGCATCGTCTTCAGCGAGGTACCGGCGTCGCTCCCCTTGATGCCGGCGTTGTCGAACGCCGCGAGAGCGCCGACCGTGTCGTTCAGGTTGAGGCCTGCGTTCACGGCGCCTGGGCCGACCTGGCTCAGGGCGTGGCCGAGGGACTCGACGGACGCGGTCGAGGCGTTCGCGCCGCCGGCGAGGGCGGCGGATACGACGTTCATCTGATCGCCGGAGAGCTTGAACGTGTTCAGCGCGTTCGAGGCGATCTCGGCAGCCGACGCGAGCGTCGTACCGCCTGCGGCGGCGAGCTGGAGTGTGCCCTCCAGTGCGCCGGCCTGGATCGTGGCGGCGCTCAGGCCGCCCTTGGCGAGCTCCTGCATGGCGTCGGCGGCCTCGTTAGCCGAGAACGACGTCGATGCGCCCAGGTCGAGGGCGAGCTTGTTCAGCTTCGCCATTTCCTTCTGCGGCGCGCCCAGGGTGGCAGCCGTGACGTTCATCGTCTGGGAGAACTTCTTCTCCAGGTTGACCGACGACGCGACGATGCCGCCGATCCCGGCGACGACGGCCAGCGCGGGCCCCCGGAGGCCATCCATGCCCTCGCCGAACCTCTTGCCGAACCGCCGACCGGCCCGCTTACCGGACCGGTCGGCTTCGTTCTCGCTCGCCCCGAGCGCTTGCTTCACGCCCGGGGCGATCTTGCTGGTCTCCGGCAGGATCGGGAGGTAGGCAACGGCTAGCTCAACGGCCACGTCGGGCCTCCTCACATGGTCCCGGCGAGCCACGCCTCCATCTCGTCGATGGAGACAGCGCCCTTGCCGTAGGTGGTGCTCTCCGGCTCGACGCCGGGGCGGGGAATGGGCTTGGGGTACTCGTGACGCCGGCCTCCGCCGCGCTGCCAGTTCGCGACCCTCAGGGCGTCAGCGACCTCGGCCAGGAGGAGCGCGTCGAGCGACCACTCGTGGTCGTCGGGGTGCGTCGCCCGGTAGAAGGCCGAGGTGCGGGGGAGGTGCCGGATCACGGCGTAGAGCTCGTGCCAGGCAAGGGCGTCGGTGCCCGCGTGACGAAGACGGAGCCCGAGGGCGATGAGGTCGGCCTCGATCGCCTCTCGGTGCTCGTCGTCGTCGAGCGTCTCCAGGAGGGCGTGCAGGTCGGCGAAGCCGAGCCCGTACACCGCCCGGATCACGCGGTCACTGAAACGCGGCGCTCAGCTCCCGCATGAGCTTCTTGCCGAACGCCTGGAACTCCTCGGAGGTCATCTCGTCGATGACCTCGACGACGTCCGCGCCGGCGACCTCCTCCAGGATCGTGAAGGTGAGGTCGAGCTCGTCGCGCCGGCGGTTGGCACGGAGCCACTTCGGCGAGCGGACGACGGAGAGGGACTTCTCGAAGGTGTAGGTCTCGCCGTTGTGGTCGAAGGAGAACAGGTCGGCGGTCTTGGTGGTGTCGCTCATGGCTGCTAGGCCCTTTCGTTCGTGGTGGTGCTAGGCCCAGGGGTGGAGCAAAGAAGAGCCCCTCCCGGAGCGGGCCTAGCGGGGGCTCCGGGAGGGGTAGCTAGAGGCGCGCAAGGGGCCTTGCGCGACAGGTCAGGCGGTCGGCTTGCCGTCGTCGATGTACTTCACGGCGTTGGCGTTGAGGTCCGTGTCACGGAACGCCTCGATGGTCACCGTGTAGCCGATGAGCTCGCCGTCGTTGTAGGTCACCTCGCCGACCTCGTTCACCTGGCCGTCCGGGACGTGGATGCGGATCTTCGCGTCGCCGTCCTTCATCTCGAAGACGAACGACTTGTGCGGGAGCACGTCGGCGTTGATCTTCACGGTCCGGAGGGTGCCGGCGGACGGGGTCGCGGCGGTCACGGTGACGTTGTCGTCGCCGTAGACGGCCTTCAGCACGTCGGTGTTCAGCGTCTCCAGGAAGGTGAAGCTGTACGAGACGGAGAAATCGGTCTGGAGGACCTTGACGATGTCACCGCCCCAGGCCTTGACCTTCTCGGTCGACCGGTCGGTCGTCTCGGTCAGGCCGTCCTCGCCGACGTAGCCGGCGCTGACGAAGGCAGCGTCGAGGGCGGTCGTGGCGTCGGTCGGGGCGGTGGCGCCGAGCGGGCCGATGCGGACGCCGCCGGTCGCGAGCGGCTTGCCCGCGACGATGTTCGCAGAGTTGCTCATGCTGCGGTCTCCTTCTGGGAGTCAGAGCCCGCGCGGCGTGTCCGTCGGGGGCGTTCGGGGGTAGGGGTTTCGGCCTCTTCGTCGGCCGGGGCCTCGTCGAGAAGCCAGCCCGCCGCGAGGTGCGACTCGACGCGCTCGTCGGCGACGTCGATCACGACGGGCGGGTAGATGTGCGGGTGGCGGACCTTCACAGAGGGACTCCTCGGGTCTGGAGCTGGGCCGTGAACTGGTAGCAGTCCTGCCCGCTCTCGGGGTCGGGGAAGTACTGGAGGCCGCCGACCTCGTTCACAGCGCTGACGTAGCCCTGAGGCGTGCTCGTCTGGGCGAGCGCGTACACATGGGCGTGCACGCGGCGGGCGAGCTCAGAGGCCGCGACGGAGTCGGGCCCCCACGCCTGGAACACGACCATCGGGCGGTCGGTGACCCGGTCTCGGCGGGGGCCCCCGACGCGGACCAGCTTCACGAAGGAGGCGGGACGCGCTGCGGGGACCTTCGTCACGACTTTGACGGGGGCGACGAGCGGCTTCAGGTAGGCGAGGAGAAGCGCCTCGACGTCCGGGAAGATGACGGCGTCGGTCATGAGCCTCCGCCCAGGGCCCGGAGGAGCGCGTGCTCCTTGGCCTCGCGCCGGATGCCGGCGTAGGTCTTGGTCACGACGTAGCCGCGCGAGCGGCTCTTGCCCGGCTCGACGTCGGCCGCATAGTCCTCGGGGTGGCCGGTCGCATCGACGATGCGGTCGACCTGCTCCTGAAGGGCTGCCTCGACCTCAGGGGATCGGCGGATCTCCTCGAAGGCCGGGAGGTTCCAGCGGATCTTGACTCGTGCCATGGGTCAGCCCTCCACACGCTTCAGGTTGAGGATGATCCCGGCGAAGCTGGGGCCCTTGAAGGGGTTGCGGGTGTAGTCGCCGGCCTCGCCCTCCTGCTCCCACTCCTCGCCGTCCACGACGTAGCGGTCGTGAGGGCCGAGGGCCGCGCCGGCGGGCACGAACACGGTCATGAGCGTCATGACGGCCATGCGGCCGGCCACGGGCTCGACATCGGCGAGGGACGCCGTCGGGGCGATGCCGTAGACCGAAAGGTCGACGGGTGCGGCCCAGGCGTCTACAGGGTTGCCGTGCGCGTCTTCCGCGCCGGGCTCGTAGACACGGTGCCCGATCGTGTACTTCGCCCTCATGGGCGGTACGTCATTCCGAGCTGGAACCAGTACGCCGGACCGGCCTCTTCGGGCCACTCGGGTGTCTGGTCGATGGTGAAGGCCCTGCCCTCGCGAGTGTTGCCGAGGTCGGCGCGGTCCTCGTCGGTGAGGTACATCTCGCCGGGCTGTGACCCGCCGAAGGTGCGGCCCTCGGTGAAGGCGCCGGCCCCTTCCTGTACCTGCCGGTAGCCCTCCGGGTTGCGGAGGAGCCGGATCACCATGCGGGCCGCGACCTTCTGGACGCGGAGCAGGGGGACTGCGGGCGGATCGGCGGCCAGCCGCTCGGGCAGGTCGGGGAACTCTCGGAGGATCGTGTCCTCTGCGTCTTCGAGTAGCCGGGTGAGCTGCTCGTCGGTCGCGGGGATGTCGCTTCCGAGCCACCGGTCGGTGACGTCGGCGGGCTCAGTCCAGATGAGCGCCATAGCGCCTCCTTCCGGGGACGGGAGAGGGAGCGACTCCGAAGAGCCGCTCCCTCAGGGGGTCACGGGGCGAGAACGCCGCGCGTGCGGAGCTTCGCGAGGAGCGCGTTGAAGTTCGTAACGAGCCCCGCGACGTCCGTCGCCGTGGAGTTGGCCTGAGCCGTGGCGGTGCCGGTCAGGACGTCGACCGAGTCGCCGTCCTCGTCCGTCAGAATCACGGTCGGCGCGAACTTGCCGGCCGTGGGCGTGTCGCCCTGGGCGACCTTGAACTGTCGGTCAGCCATGGGTCACGCGTCCGCGTCGGTGACCTTGACGAACTTGTCCAGGTCGCGGACGGCGAAGCCGAGGTGTGCGATCACGCGGAGCGCGAACATGTCCTGCTGGAACAGGTCCACGTAGTCGCGCTCGGCGCCGACGCCGGCGGTCCGGTCGATCGTGGCCTCGGTCGAGACCGCGACGGTGATGTCCTGGACCACGCCGTAGAAGGCGTTGCCGGCCCACTGACCGGCGTAGCCCAGCACGTTCGGGGTGCCGGCCTTGAACGCGTTGCGCGAGTAGGTCAGGTCCGAACCGAGGATGCTCGGCGTGTTCGGGCTCGTGGTGAGCGAGTTGCCCAGCAGCGGGTTGCCGTCGCCGTCGCGGGCCACCAGCAGGGTCTTGCGAGCCTGCGGGGCCAGGACGTAGCCGTCGGTCACGCCGCCGGCCTCGTAGACGGCCGAGTCGATCGCCACGGCGTCGCCGTAGGTGTCGGTGGTGCCCAGGCCCAGCGCGGAGGCGCCGGCGAGGGAGTCGAACGCGTTCGCCTCGGCGGTGGCGTGCAGGGCCTTCAGGTCGAAGGCGGTCGCCAGCGTCTTCGGCAGACGCTCGGAGAGCGCGGCGAAGAGGGCCGGGAGGTCGCGCTTGAACTCGTTCGAGAACAGCTCGATCAGGGCGACCTTGCGGGGCCGGATCGACTTGTTGCCGAACGAGGCCTCGCCAACCTTGATCTTCTCGGTCTCGCCGACCCACGAGGCGACGGGGTCACCGGTGATCAGCGGGACGTCGATGCCGACGCCGGGCAGGTCGATGCGCGTCGACTTCTGCATGACGACAGAGGCCTCCTGGGCGTCCTGCCAGATCTGCGAGGAGACCTCGGCCGGCAGGAGGATGCCCGAGGCATCCCGGGAGTGCGGAACAGCAGGCATGGGTTATGCCCTTTCATCTAGGGGGGATGCGAGAGTCACGGGAGGACCCTTGCGCGACAGGTCAGTTGAAGAGCCCGTCCAGCGCTTCGACGAAGGAGTCCTTCGCGCTGGGGGTGCCGCCCGTGGTCCGGCCCTGTGTCGGGGTCGGCTTGGGGGCGGGGGACTTGCGACCCGCGAGTCGTTCGGCCAGTGCTCGGAGGGTCTTCTCGTCGCCCTGGACACCGTCCAGGACAGTGACGTCCTCCTTGGAGAGCTCCAGGTCGACGGCGATCTTGTAGCGGATGAGCGCGGCCTCGGCCGTCTCGGCGCGCGTGACGGCGTCCGTCAGGGCCTGTGACCCTGCCGCCAGGTCGGCGGCTGCCTTCTCGGCGTCGGACATCGAAGATCGCTTCAGCTCGGCGAGCTCGGTCGCGGCCTTGGCGTTCGCCTTGGCCTTGTCCTCGTGCTTCCGGGCGTGGCCCTTCCACTCTTCGAGCTGGGCGGCCAGGTCCTCGGCGGTCGGGGCGGGGGCGGTGCCCTCGGCCGAAGCCTCGGTGCCAGTGTTCGCGGTGTCGCTCATGGTGTTTCGTCCTCCCGTGCGGGTGATCGGATCGCCCCGTGCGGGGCTGGGGTTACTGCGTCCCAGCCCGGCGGCTGGAAGATATGGGCGGCCTTAGTCCAGGCCGCGTAGGAACTCGCGCACTCGGGCGCGGTCTGCCTTGGTGGGGTTGCGCTTCGAGGCCATGTACTGAATGACCGACGCGGGCTCTCCGCCGCCCCATGAGGGTTCGGCGATGCAGTCGCAGTGGTCGTGCGAGGCGAAGCGCGCGGTGTCGGCGCTGTAGACGTTGCCGCGGCCGATGAGCATTCGGCAGAAGGCGCACGAGTCGCCGTTACCGACCCGACGCCATCCGACGGATTCCGGATCGCTCGCCGCGTTCGCCCTGACCGTGTCCCGTGCGGGAATCAGGGTGAGCCGGTTCGTGACGCCGGAGAGGTTCGTGAGGGCGGTCTCGACCGCTAGAGCGAGGTCGTCCTCGGCGGTCCAGAGCGGGCCGAGCGCCCAGCGGGTGGCGGCCTCCACCTGCTCGACCGGGACAAGTTCGTCAGGGAGTACGGCGCTGTACGGACGCCGCACGTCAGGGGACGAGTCTCGGAGCTCCTCGTAGAAGTCCGCCGCGTCCGCCGCGCCGATCTCTCCGTAGGTCTGCACGAGGTCGGGCAGGAAGGAGAGGAGGGCGTTTTGCGTCGCGGAGGGGTCGGAGGTGTCCAGCGTGCGCCAGAACGCCTCCAGGTCTGCCACGGTGAGCGTTACCAGGTCGGCCTGTGCCGATCGAAAGTCGGCCGTGACGGCGCTACTCGCCATCGCCGGTCACCTCGGGGGCTGCGGGGGTCTGCCCGGCCAGCCGTGCGGCTGTCGCGGCCTGGGCGATCCCGTCGCGGCGGGCCTTCGCGTCGGCGCGGCGCTTCTCGCTCTTCAGCGTGCGCTGTTCCGCCTGGCTCAGACCCATGCGGTCGTAGGTGACCGTGGAGTCCGCCGGCAGGACGCCGGCAGCGACGTACTTCGAGACCTCGTCGGCGGCAGCGGCCCGGGTGGGGGTTGCGGCGTCGCGCCACTTGGTGGTGACGTCGCCGTAGGCCTCGGGGATCGCGCCGTCGCGGATCAGGAGCGCCAGGGCCCCGACCTCGCGCCAGCCGCGGCCGAACGTGGCCTGTCGGCGCTCGGCCTTCTTGATGAGGCGCGCTTCGAGGGCCCGGATGGCGTCGGCCGACGGCGGGTTGGCCGTCGAGATGCCGAGGTAGGTCAGCGGGATAGCGGCCTCGGCCGAGACGAGCTCGGCGTAGCCGCGGATCATCTGGAGGTAGGGCGTCGGGGGCGCCGGCTCGAACTGGCCGACCTCGACCTTCGGGTCCTCAGGGTCGGCGTCGGGGTCCTTCGGGACCGCCAGAACGCGGCCCTGGACGGCGTCCCATCCGGACTTGGGCTGCCCGTCCGGTCCGCTGAACCACGACTCGGCCGCGTTCAGTAGGTAGCGCTGCGGGGCCTGGTAGAACCCGCGGTGCACCTTCATGCCGAGGAGCGACTCGACGGCCTCGTCCGTGTAGGAGCGGAGGGCCGGCGTGATCTCGGAGCGACCACCACGGCGCGAGCCGCGGGGTCGGTTGGGGAGCTGCACGACGCGAACGCGGTTCATGCCGTGCTCGTCGCGCTCGACCTCGGCCCAGCCCCAGCCGACGCGACGGACGCGGACGTCCGAGTTCGGCAGGAAGAGGGTCAGCTCCTTGACCTGGCCGTCCTCCTCGGCGTCCACGGCTACGGCCGAGGAGAGCCGGCGGAGGCGCCGGTCCCACTCGCCGGTCACGCGGTCCGAGGACTCGACCGTGATCAGTGCGTCGGGCTCGCCGACGTCGCCGCGGCCTACGATCGCGAAGCCGGAGCCCGTGATGAGTCCGTCAAGGTGCCCGGCGGACGCCTCGACGTCGAGGTCGTTCTCGGTGTAGAGGCGCTGGAGGCCGAACGGGTCGTTGCCGGACGGGTCCGTCCAGCCGAGGAAGTCGAGGCGCTCCTCCAGGACGTCTACCGCGGTGCCGGCGAAGCCGACGGCCAGCTTGACGGCCCGGTACTTCGGCGGGAGGTTCGCGAGACCGACGTCGGCGATCCGTTGCTTTGCCTCGTAGTAGTCGTTCTTGATCTTGTTGCGCCGGCGGAACCGTCCGAGCCGTTCGAGGTGGTAGTCGATCAGCTCGGCCTCTTCGCGAGGGAGGCGGGTAACCATGCGGGCCTCCTTCGGAGGGGTCTACGACATGACGACGACGCGACGGGGCGCGGACGACTCAGGTCGAGCGGGCTTCAGGGAGAGGCCGTACGCGGCGAAGGTCACGGCCACGAGCGGCGTAATGTCGGTGGCGGTGTCCTTGCGGTGCCAGGCCCAGGCGTCGCCGAGCGGGCGCTTCCGTGCGCTGGCGAGGGCCTCGTTCAGAACGGGCTGGTCAGGGTGGGAGAGGCGCTGGAGGGCGGGCAGGTCGTTGCCGTCCTTGTCCTTCTGCGGGACGCCCATGGCGAGGTCGTAGAACCCGCCGCATGCGGCGACGACGTCGCGGGTCGAGATGACCTGCACACGACGGACCCGGAGGCGCTTCAGATCGGGCAGGAGCGCGGCGCCGGCACCGCCCGAGTCCACGATCACGGCCTGGTGGGGCCACCGGTCGGTGAGCTCCTTCAGGCGTGGCGCGAGCCAGCCGGTTCCCTTGCGGTTCTCGATCGCCTGGACCATGACGCGGCCGTCGGCGAGCCATCCGGCGACACCGATCGAGGCGCGTCCGCGGTCCGGCGAGACGTCGATCGCGAACACGACACGGCCCTCGGGGTCGGACTCGCCGGCGAGGGCGGCCCAGGTGTCCTCCGGGATCACGGCGAGGGAGGCGAGGCCATCCCACATGCCGAGCCGCTCGCGCGAGAAGGTCTCCTCGTCCATCGAGAAGAACTCGTCGCGGATCGTGTCGATCGAGATACGACCGGGGCACGCCGGGTTGGCGCGGCGCCAGGTCGCCTCGTCGTCGATGGGGTCGTCCTTGTCGGCGGACCACTCGAAGTAGGCGAGGCGCTCGTCGATCTCCTTCAGCGCGACCTCACGGAGGCGGGTGAAGACCTCGCCGTTCATGGTCGGACTCGGCGGCGTGCCGAAGAGCCAGATCTGAGGGTTCGGGCGGGCGGAGATCGTCGGCAGGATCGCGGCGAAGGTGTCCTCGGAGAGCTCCTGTGCCTCGTCGAGGATCAGGAGGTCGGCGGAGAAGCCACGGCCCGAGTTCTTCGAGCGGGCGAAGAACTTGATCGTGCGGCCGTCGAAGGAGAGCGACTCCTGAGCGTTGGCCGTCTTGACGACGAGCCGCCCGGTCTGCTCTGCCTTCCGGAGCGCCGGGTGAGACCGGCACAGGGAGAGGATGCGGTCGAAGCCGTTCTTCGCCGTCTTGAACTCGTGTGCCGAGTGGACGAGGAGCTTCGCGTCGGGGAAGGCGCCGAGGAGGAAGCCCAGCTCGATCGCCTCGATGATGGCGCCTTTGCCGTTCTGGCGAGGGATCGAGCAAGCGACGCGGGGCGTCTTCCACATCCCGCCCATGGTCACGCTGAGGGCGTCGCGGAGTACCTCGATCTGCCAGTCGTCGAGCGTGAGCCCAACCGTCGCCGTGCGCTTCGCGATGTCGTCAGCGATCATCCCGCGGCGCGCGGGCGCCCACTTAAGACGCGGGGCCGAGGAGGTCGTCGAGTTCATCGTCGCCCTCCTTGTCCATCTCGGCGAGCTCGGCCAGGACCGCCTGAAGGCGGTTGGCAAGCGGGGCTTGGTCGCGGGGGGCTGTCGGTCTGGTCGAGCGCGTCCGCGAGGTAGTCGCGGAGGGCTTCGAGGGACGCGCGGTGGGAGCCGCCGGAGACGGCCGCGGAGAGGCTGGGGCGGCTCACAGGGCACTCCTCTAGGCGTATCTGAGGCTCACTCGGCCGAGGTGTAAAACCCCAGGTCAGAGGCCTAACTGTGGATGTGAGATCGTGGGGAGAGAAACGCCGTATGCCAAGAGACGACGTGCAGGCCACCCCGAGGGGTCATCCCCCAGGGGGCCGTATCGATGCCTGGGCGGGCCGTGAGCGGCCTACCAGCGTCGGGTGGTGGGGAGCCGCGTCTCGTGTCTGCCGTCGTTCCTGCGGCTGTTACAGCGCCTGTGAGCAGGCTTCAGCGGGCCCGTGATGTGCCCGCCGCGTGCCAGTGGCGTTACGTGGTCGGCAGTGAAGGCCATCGCGTCGAGGTGGTGCAAGGACCAGTCGAAGGGTTGACCGCACAGCCAACAAGGCGTGCCGTGCTTACGAGTGCGCGCCTTCAGGGCAGCGCGTGCGTTGCGGTACGACATGAGGTCGCGCCGAGGATCAGCGTTACCCATGTCAGCGCACCTGCTCAGGTGCGTGCGTGGGGCACAGTGCGACTACCTCGTCGGCGTCGTCCTTGCCTACGTACGGGGCAGGCATGCCACACACGGCCCTGCCCTGTGTGCGGGCCATGCACCTGTACCCGTCACGCCGGAGCACGCGGATACGCACTAGGGCGTCAGGCATGGCAGGCTCCCGGACATGGACTAGGTGAGTGAGGGCACACAAAAGCCCGACCCCTCGCCGTCATGGCGAAGGGCCGGGCTGTGGCTCCTGTAGTCCGCGCGAGGCTCCCGGCATGGGAACCGGGTAGTGGGCGGCGTCGCGCGGTGCACCCATTTGAGCATCCGGAGGAGAGGCTTGGGCGACGGCGCGCTCACAGGAGGGGCCGGCACCGGGCCTATAGGCATACGGTGTCGGCGTCATGCCTCGGGCGACGTGCTGGGCAGCGGTCGTTCCGAGGTCTTCGATGACCGGCCCGTGGCCGAGGCCAGAGGTGCCGGTAGATGAGGGTCCACTATCTCCCCGTGAACCAAGGGATTCGACTCCGGAGCGCATGACTTTGCTCCTCGGCCGGGCGCGCCTCGTACGGGACTTGAACCCGTGATCTCCCGCTCGACAGGCGGGCGTCCACTCCATCTGGACCGACAAGGCATGAGGCAGTAGGTGAGTTGCGTGATGCCTATCCCGCCTCCCGTCGCCCCGTCGGGCCACAGGTCCGGACTCGAACCGGAGACTCACGCACCTACCGCGTAGCACTACCGGGATTCGAACCCGGACCGGACGGTTGAGAACCGCCTAAGCTGCCGTTACTCCATAGCGCCCTGCCCCGTCGGATGACGGCTGACGAGGAAGCCGAGACGGAGAGGACCTCAGTGCGTCCGCTAGTTGGTGTGGCGCGACGCATCGTGAGCCCTGCTCCGTCTACAGAGGTAATCAGCCTGCGCACGTCTACACGTGTCCCATGCGGGCCTTCTTCTTCCGACAGCGGCCCGAGCACGTCACCTCATCGGCTCGGCCTGTGAGCGGGGCGCCGCACACGACGCAAGAGCCGTGTGAGGCGCGGCGGATGCGCCAGGCGAGACGCCGGCGGGCGGCCGCGGCGAGGGCCTCCGAGGAGGCGAACTCGTCCGCGTACCGCTCGGCGTGCGGCTCGATCACTCCGCCTCGCGGACGAGCACGGTGAACTTGCGCTCGTCGCTGCCGCCGTCTGAGAGCACGATCTCGACGAGACGCTCCTGTGAGCCTCCGCCGGCGTGCATGGCGCCGACGAAGTAGCCGAGGCCGTCGTGATACTCGCCGTCGAGCGAGTCGGCGATCAGGTCGGCGACCTCGGTCACGGTGGGCTCTGCCATGGTGCCTCCTAGTGCGTCGGGACGATCAGGCGGACGTGGTTCGACGCGAGCGGCTCGATGCGCACGCTCTGCGACGCCTGGAGTACGAGCGAGCCGTCGTAGGGGTCGACCTCGGCGATGACGTGCCGGTAGCCACCCAGCTTGAACTGAACCTGCTCGCCCTTCCGCGCCGCCAAGCGCGGGTGCTCGTCGTATGGGTTCGCCACGGCGACGGCGTCGTCGGGCATCTCCTTGTCGGCGTACTCCTCGAAGTCGGCGGCGAGGTCGTCGAGCTTGCTCCGGAGCCGTTCGAGCTCGGCCTGTACCCACTTCGGGAGCTTGGCCTCGCGGGGGTCGTTGGTCATGCGTTCACCTTTCCGGCGTCGTGGAGGATCTCGAAGGGGCCGAGGGCAGCGGCCGGACCGCCGTCGGCGGTGTCGACCCACTCGCCCGCGACGAGCGCGTAGATGGCGAAGGCCGTCCGGATCAGGCTCCCGTCGGTCGTCGGGAGGGCGGGCTTGTTCGCCTCCGCGAACGCCTGGAGGTCGGCAGCCAGCTCGGCGGCGGCAGCGGGCGTGAGGTAGGTAGCGCCGGTCGTGCCGGAGAGGCTGTAGACGGGCTCGCCCTTCTGGCGCCCGTCCGGGGCCTCCTCGAACGGCGTGCCGGTCAGCGCGTCGCCGTCCTTGTCGGTGTAGCTGAAGTTCATCTCGCGGCCTCTCTCTTCGCTCGGTTCTTCTCGTTGACGAGCCGCCGGGCTTCCTCGGGGCTCACGTACGTCTTCTTCGTGTGAACCCGCTTGATGCGCTCCGGCCGGAAGCTCCGGCACACGCGCACCTTGCGGGGCCCGCCGTGGCCGGTGACCCACTCGACGCCGGCGGGCGTGGTGACGTGCTCGACGAACCGGAAGCGGCCCGGCTCGCCGTAGACGCTGAACTCCGTGCCGGGGCCGATGTGGCGGCCCTTGGCGCTCGTGTGGGTCGTCGAGCGTGTCCAGTCGGCGGAGGGGTCGTGGTGGGGGACGGGGACGCGGCGCTTAGCCATAGGACTTCCCGCCGATCAGTAGGTAGCCCGCCGACGCGGGTCGCTCCCGGAGCAGTGCGAGGAGGCTCTCGCGCTGTAGGGGCGTGAGTGCGACACGGGAGTAGTCCGCTAGCGCGTCGGCCTGGCGGCGTATGCGGACCTCTCTCGCCCGACGCTCCCGGGCCTCCTTCGTGCGCAGGCGGTGCGCGGCGGGGTCAGCCATCGGCCACCACCGTCACTATCGCGAGCACAGCGAACGAGACGGCCCAGAGGACGGGCCACCACTCCTTGCACCATGCCCAGGCCCGGGCGAGGGCCCGGTCGGCAGCCTGCGCCTTGCGCCGCCAGCGGTAGGGCCTCGTGCGGCGGTGGGACTCCTTCAGGAGCCGCCGGAGCTCGGCGCGGTCCTCGTCGGCGCTACCCATGCTTGATCCGATCGAGGGCCCAGGCGACCCTGTAGGCCGTCCGGATGACGCCGTCGAGGAGGGCGGTCCTCAGGTCCGCGGCGAACCGGTCCCACGCCTCGCGGAGGTCGTCGAACTCGTCTGGGGGCTCGGCGGTCATCCCGTCACCGCCTTACGCAACGCCGCGAGCCGCTCCGCGCCGGAGTCGGTGGCGGGGACGAGGAGGATGTGCGGGCCATACCCGGCGACGACTCCGGACGGGGTGTCGATGCCGTCGTAGGTGACGTCCCCGGCGAGGACCCACTCGCGGGCTAGGTCCTTCACCCAGACGTCGCCGTCGCAGTCGGTCACGACGGACAGGGCGGGCAGTGCCTCCAGCTCTTCCGCGTTCATGCTTCCTCCCTCAGGTCTTCAGAACGGACGCCGGTCTCGGCCAGCCGCTCCGCCATCTCGGCGAGCTCCACCACGACGGCGGCGGGCTCCATGACTCCGAAGCTCGACCCGTCGGGCGAGCCAGCTTCGATGTGCGTCTCGGGCCGCGGCTCCGGCACGACGCGGGGCTGCCCCGGGCCGACGCCCGAGGGCGGGGCCGCGACGTCGACCTCCCACACGGCCGTGATGGCCGTGGGGCGGAGGTAGAGCGGCTTGCCGGAGCGGGCGGTGAGTTGGATGAACTCGATCACTGGCGGGCCCCCGCGTCGTGCAGGACGGTGAAGCCACCGTCGCGGATCAGCTCGACGGGCCACGGGCTGTCGAACTGGTTGAACCACTTCGCCGGGTGGTAGCCCTCGCCGAGGCGGCGGAGCTGTAGGGGCACGCTGCGGCCCCTGTCATGGCCCAGGATCATCGAGCCCGGCGTCCTCGGGAGGGTGTCTTCGTCGCTCACGGGCGGGCCTCCTTCAGCAGGGCGAGCACGCGGTCGGCGGCGAGCTCGGGGTCGACCTCGACGAGCACGCCGGACGCCAGGAACGGGTTCGGCGTGGTCTCGTTGCCGCCCTTGATCGCCTTCGCCAGCGCCTCGCGGGTCGGCAGGGCGGGCGGGGCGTCGGAGGTGAAGTCGGCGACCTCGTCCTCGGCGTGGGCGAACCAGCCGCCGATGAGGTGGTCGGAGACCCACGGGCGCTGTCGAGGGTCCCGGTCGTCCGGCTGCACGCGCATGACGCGAACGCCGGCCTTGCCGGAGACCGTCGCCGTGCCCGCCGTGCCCGGCTCGGGCCGGGCCGGCACCGGCACCTCGCGGCGGACGATGACACCGAAGCGGTCGTCGGGCACGCGCGAGACGACGTCGCCGGGCTGGAGGAGGCCCGTGTGGTCGACGTGGACCTCTTCGGTCGTGGTTTCGGGCTTGTGCGGCAGTACCTTGAACTTGCGGGGCTCAGCCATTGCTCTTCTCCTCACGGTTCCTGCGGGTCATGAGCTCGATCTCCAGGTCGACGACCGCCTTCTCGATCTCGGCGTCGGACGCCAGGAGGTAGCCGGGCGCGAGCGGGTCCTTGTTGGTCTCGGTGTCAGCCATGGGTGAGCTCCTTGCGGACGAGGTCGTCGATCCTGTCGGCGACGAGGTCGACGACGCTGTCGGCGAGGAACGCGTCGCCGATGTCGCGCGTGTCGTACGGGCGCCAGGCCGCGATCTCGTCGCGAAGCTCTTCGAGCACGGCCAGGCGAGCCGACGGCAGCACGGCGGCGAGGGCGTGGCGGGCGAGGTGGTCGGGGGACTCGGGCAGCTCCTGGCCGAAGGAGGCGGCGAGGATCTCGTCAGCCGCCTTCTCGACCAGCTCGGCCGGCACGTCTTCGGGCTTCACGTCGTTGCCTCCTTCTCGCGCGTGGCCAGCTCGAACCGCAGGTTCCGCAACGCGCTCTCGATGGCCTCGTCGGTCGCGAGGGTGTAGAAGTCGCCGAGCACCTTCACGGGCTCGGGGGCCAGGGCCTTCGGGAGGCCGTCGAACCACTCCGCCTCGGCGTCGACCGCGGCGGCCTGAGCCTCGGAGTAGATGGGCTCGTCCTCGACGGGTTCGAGGTCCTCCTCGGCCACGTGGTGGTAGAGCGGCTGGGGCACGAGCTTGTTCGGATGCTTGCCGTAGACGTACCAGACGCCGGACGTGGCCCGGCTCCGGAGGGTCACGACCACCCCGGGGGAGAAGGGGTGTCGCGGGTTCGAGTTGCCGACGATGCGCGCCTTACCGTTGGCGCGGAGCTCGCTCATGCCGCCTCCAGGTCGTCCGGGTGGACCCACTGGTGGAGCCCGTCCATGCGGCGCGTGCGCCACGCCTCGGGGTAGCGGTCAAGCACGGCTGCCGGCCCGAACGCGTCGAGGCCGTCGGAGTTGCCGGGCTCGGAGACCAGCTCGACGACTTCGCCGATCTTGTAGGCGTGCTCGGGGGAGCCGTTCCCGGTCACCCGCACCTTGTCGCCGACGGCGAATGGCTTCTCGTCACCGATGAACTCGGCGATCTCCTCGACCGGGGCCGGCGTGCCGTAGTGCTCGACGGTGGTCGTCGGGGCGGCGGTGACCTCCAGGCGGAGGCCCAACGTCGTCAGCACGGCGCGGACGTCGTTCGCCGGGACGGGCTCGCCGAGCTCGCGGAGGGCGGTCTTGAAGGCATAGATCGCGGCCTGAGCGGCGGTCACCGAGGCAATCGTCGGGTCGCTGTGCATGGGGATGACGGACACGGTCTTGTCGCTCTCGTGGACGCTCACGGGCGGCCTCCTTGGATGACGGCGCGGACGATGGGGGCGACGACGTGCGTCGCGACGAGGGCCCAGGTGAGGGCCGAGGCGAACCAGGCGGCGAGGTCTCGGGCGGTCATGAGCGGCCCTTCAGCGCGTCGCGTAGCGGGACGAGGTCGGGCGTCGCGTGCTTGGCGCACACGGGGTACGGCGGAGCACCGCCCTCCCACTTGTCCTCACGGAAGGCAACAGCCGGACCGTTGCACGGGCGCGAGGCGTCCTCGTCCCAGCGCTGCACTTCCTCGTAGCACTCGGCAGGCTGCGCGGCCTCATGCCGGCGTGCCAGAGCCTCCAGGTCCTCGCGGAGGTTCGCGTTCTCGGCCTCGGCGCGCTGCCGGGCGTGGACCTCGTCGTTCCACCGGGCTTGCCAGTCGCCGGCGGCGGCCAGGTTGGCTGACGCCTGCTCGTGAGCCTCGGCGAGTTCGGCCTCGGCCCGCGCGAGGCGCTCCTCCGCGACTCGGAATCGGTCCTCCGCCACGCGGGCGGCGGTCCGGTACTCGCCGACGTAGCGCTCGTTGCGCTCTACGGCGGCTGTGACGATGTCGGCCCCGTAGGCGTCCGGGTTGATGACGCGGAGGAGGCCCTCCATCAAGGCGCTAGCCATGGTTCGGCTCCTCTGCGGTCGGGTACTCGTCGAGCTGGGCCACGAACTTGGCGACCTCGGCCTCGATCGGGTCGACCGGGGCGGCGGGCGTCTCGGGCTCGGCCGGCGGCGGCGGGACGATCGAGCCGTGCGCGCGCTCGTCCGCGGCCACGGCGGCGGTGATCGCGAGCTGAAGGCGCGGGAAGGTGCCGGGCGGGTACGCCGTCACGAGGGCGACGGCCTCGGCGACGATGACCTCCATCGCCGGGTTCAGGGACTCGTGGCGCTTGCCGCACCCCGGGCAGACCGGGTGGCGGTGGAAGGGGTTGCGCATGTTAGGCCCTCCTCCGGTCGACGCTGTAGCGGCGGTGAAGGCGGATCATCTTGCGGGCACGGCGCGCGGCGGGGCCGTAGCCATAGATCCCGGAGTAGTGGCCCTCGCCGATCGGGCGCCCGAGGTAGTAGGGCACCACCTTGGCGAAGCGCCCTCCGGCATCTCCCGTGCCGTCGATGGTTCGGATCTCGTAGCCGGCGGGCGGGGTGTACTTGCCGAACATGGTCAGGCTCCCTTCGGCTGGTCGTCGTTCTCGATCAGGACCTTGAAGACCTGGCGGGCGGCGGCGTGGTAGACGACGACGCCCTCGGGGGTGGCGAAGCCGCGCTCGGCGGCGGAGCCCTTCTCGACGAGCTCGTCGAGGACGTCGGCGACGATGTCCGTCGCGAACGGGCCCTGGTAGAGCACAGGCACCGTGTGCAGGAGGCCGTCGGACTCCTCCGCGAGGGCGCCGTAGCGGCCCACGTTGAACAGCGAGAAGCGGCGCTCGTCGAGGCCGTAGCCCCGCTGGATGCCCTTGCCCCACCACTCACCGAAGTGGCGGCCAGGGCCGAGGAGCGGGAGGAGGGAGTCCTCGTGCTCGGCCACCCAGGCGGCGAAACCGAAGTTGTCGGTCGACTTGCCCGGCGTGCTGAGGCGGGTACGCGACTGGGCGGCGACCTGGCCGTCCTCGGTCACGATCACGGCGGCGTTCGTGCCGTCGATCTTCTCCGTGATGATGCAGTCGCGGAACAGGCGGGGCGTCTTGGGCCAGCCCTCGAAGGTGATCGGGGCGCTCATCGGTTGCCCCGGCGGGCGACGCGGGCGGCCTTGTTGGCGGCGCGACGGCGGGCCTTCACGTGGGCCGGGACGGTGCCCTCGTACATCGGCCGGTCTCGGAGCGCCAACAGGATGGCGAGCTGCGTCCGCTTCAGCGGCGAGAGCGGCGGGAAGAGAACGTTAGCGAGCGGCGTCGGGTTCACGGTGGGGCTCCCTCGTCTGGGGTTTCGTTCTGACGAGGAGGTAATCGGCCCGGGGAGGCGCGGCGGCTCACACGAGTTTGTGTTCAGTTCTGCGGGCCGTTCGCCGAGGCTGAACACGGGCCCGAACACGCCAAAGGCCCCGGCCCCTCCGTGTGGAGGGCCCGGGGCCTACAGGTACAACCGAGTAGCTACAGCCCGGCTGCCGCGACGCCGTGCGCGGCCTGCTCGGGCGTGAAGCCGTCGAACTCAAGTTGATCCTGTAGCTCTGGCCCGGACATAGGCATGACGTCGAGATAGCCGGCGGCAGCCTCGTCTGCCTCCGCGGTCCAGTCGGCGCCGACGGCCTTCACGGCGTACTTGGCGTCCGCCGTCGAGTGGCCCTCGAACGTGAGCTGTTCCGTGAGGCCGCTCGCCGAGATCGCCATGATCTCGACGTAGCCCTCGGCGGCCAGGCGGGCCTGTTCCTGGGCGACGGACTCGGCCGGCTCCTCGGCCTTCTTCTCGGCGGGCTCCTTGGGCTTGGACGCCGGCGCGGACGACGTGGTCTCGTCGACCGGGGCGGGATCGGCCGCGGGGTCGGCCGGCACGGAGCACGCCGCGAGGCCGACGGCCAGGGTCAGGGCGGTCAGGGTCGCGGCGATGGGGGTACGCATGGGCTTGCCTCTCTGGGGTGGACGGTGCGTAAGTAGAGAGGGCCGCGGGGCGCGATCGTGACGCGGGTCGGCACGAGGAACGGCCCCGGACCATACCCGTCCGGGGCCGTTCAGTTGGGAGGATACACGCCGCGACGGCTACGCGTCGTTGAGGTCGGTGGGCCAGTCGCGGCAGCAGTCGGCGAAGTCGTCGAGGAGCGCGTCGTCGAGGTCGTCGAACGTCACTGCGGGCGGTAGATCCGGTCAACGTCGAAGTCGGACTTGCGGACCTCGACCCAAGGCCTGAGCGTGGCCGTGTCGGCGGACAGGGCGACGATGGTGCCGACGATCTCCGTCCGCTCCGCTCCCGACGTCGAGAGGCTGATACGGTCGCCGACCTCGACCTCGTCCCAATGGGCCGTGCCGTGGTCGCGATGGGTTGTCCAGACGGTCATGTCGGAATCCTAGACGCAAGAGCGAGGCCCCGGCTCCCTATGCGGGGGTCGGGGCCTCGTGTGGTCCAGCGCCGGGCGTGCGCCGTGAGGCAAGGCACGCGGGGCGGGGTCCGGGCGGGCTACTTCGCGGTGCGCGGGTCGAGCGGCGGGCGGGTGGGCCAGGTCCGGCCGCACTCGTCGCAGCCGAAGAGGCCGGGCTCGCCAGCAACGCCGTGGTGGGCGTCGAAGTGCTTACACGGCGGGGCCTCGGCACGGAGCGTGTGGCGGTGGCCGTCCGACATCGTGTAGGAGCCGTCCTCGTTGGCGGCGCGCACGATGGGCGAGCGGCGGGGCAGCTCGGCGACGATCGGGGCGTCGGACTTCCCGACGATGTTGTCGAGCATGCGGACCATGCCCTGTGCGCTGACTTCGCCGGGTCGGTTGCGGTGGCGGTCGGCGAAGGCGCGGATCGCGGCGACCTGACCACCGGTCTCCAGGGCGCGGGCGGTGAGGGCGTGGATCAGGTGGTCGCGGGCGGTGATTGCCGTATCGACGGCCTCGGCGATGGCCTCGTAGGCGTCGCGGTCCGGGTCGGTGTCGTAGAGGGCCCTGATCTGGGCGGGGGTGTCGCTCATGGTGTGCTCCTTGGGGTATGTAGGAGGCGGGCGGTCAGTACAGGTAGCGGTCGGCGAGCCAGAAGATCAGGACGGCGAGCGGGATGCCGCCCACCACGACGCCCACGGCGAAGGCCAGGACGTCGAGGGCGAGGGTAGCGAGCGCGCGGGCTAGGCGGCGGAGCATGGTCAGGCGACCCCACGGGGCCCCATCTTGGCCTGCATGGCGTCCATGCGGCCGAACGGCGGCTGGTGGGCCTTCTGCACCATCGAGTGGCGGCCCTTGGCCGTGCCGCAGATTGCGGCGGCCATCTTCTCGTTGACCTCCGCCCGCAGGGGGAGGGCCTGGCCCGTGCGAGCGGCGAACGCCTTGCAGTGCTTGCAGGCGCACTCGACGGTGACGGTCGGGATGTCCGTGCGGGGCTCGTTGCCCATGGTGTCCTCCTGGTCAGTTGGGCCGGTTCCTCCGGCCATGGCACCAGCGTAGCCACGCAAGGGCACTTGCGCAACCCTCAGGGTGTAGAAGGTGTAGAAGTTGTAGGTCTCCCTGGTTACCCCTCGAGAAAGTAGTTCTTGAAGAAGTAACTAGAGAGAGGTACACCTTCTACACCTTCTACACCATCGGGGGCCTCCGGCCTCTCGCCCGGCGTCAGTCGTCTATCTGCCCGGCGAGGTAGTCGGGCTCGGCCTCCGCTCGGTGCACCTTCTGATCGATAGGCAGGCGGCCCGGTTCGACCACCCAGGGCCCGACCCGGAGGAGGAGCGAGGTCCGGTCCTCCTCGTCGGCCCGTTCCCAGACCTGAGCGAAGGTCTCGCCGGTCGGGACCTCTTCGGTCACGGTCGCGGTCGGAGGGCCTCAGCATCGCGGAGGGCGGCCTTGGCGCGACGGTAGGCGCGATAGGTGGTGTCCTCGTCCTCGTCGGTGACGGCGGCATCCTGGGCAGCTCGGGCAGCGTCGAGGCGGAGGCGGGCAAGCGCGACGCCCACGGCGAAGGCCAGGACGTCGAGGGCGAGGGTAGCGAGCGCGCGGGCTAGGCGGCGGAGCATGGTCAGGCGACCCACGGGCCCATCTTGGCCTGCATGGCGTCCATGCGGCCGAACGGCGGCTGGTGGGCCTTCTGCACCATCGAGTGGCGGCCCTTGGCCGTGCCGCAGATTGCGGCGGCCATCTTCTCGTTGACCTCCGCCCGCAGGGGGAGGGCCTGGCCCGTGCGAGCGGCGAACGCCTTGCAGTGCTTGCAGGCGCACTCGACGGTGACGGTCGGGATGTCCGTGCGGGGCTCGTTGCCCATGGTGTCCTCCTGGTCAGTTGGGCCGGTTCCTCCGGCCATGGCACCAGCGTAGCCACGCAAGGGCACTTGCGCAACCCTCAGGGTGTAGAAGGTGTAGAAGTTGTAGGTCTCCCTGGTTACCCCTCAAGAAAGTAGTTCTTGAAGAAGTAACTAGAGAGAGGTACACCTTCTACACCTTCTACACCATCGGGGGCCTCCGGCCTCTCGCCCGGCGTCAGTCGTCTATCTGCCCGGCGAGGTAGTCGGGCTCGGCCTCCGCTCGGTGCACCTTCTGATCGATAGGCAGGCGGCCCGGTTCGACCACCCAGGGCCCGACCCGGAGGAGGAGCGAGGTCCGGTCCTCCTCGTCGGCCCGTTCCCAGACCTGAGCGAAGGTCTCGCCGGTCGGGACCTCTTCGGTCACGGTCGCGGTCGGGAGGGCCTCAGCATCGCGGAGGGCGGCCTTGGCGCGACGGTAGGCGCGATAGGTGGTGTCCTCGTCCTCGTCGGTGACGGCGGCATCCTGGGCAGCTCGGGCAGCGTCGAGGCGGAGGCGGGCAAGCGCGACGGCTTCGTCTCGGACGGCGGTCGAGTCAGTCGTCACGCGCTCGAAGACGGGCAGCCGGCCGAAGCGGCGGAGGAACTCGGCCTCGACGTAGCGGTCGGCGTTGACGCGGATGACGGAGGCGGCGGGCTGGCCGGGCTCATGCCGGACGCCGCGGCACCGGTAGGTGGCGTGGGCCGGGTTGGCCGCGGCCTGGAAGTAGAGCCGCTCGCCGCACACGCCGCACTCGTAGGCGCGGCCGTGGCCCTCGGTCCGGGATCGGTGCGGCTTCGTCGGCCGGGCAAGGTGGCCCTGGAGCTTGCGCCACTCGGGCAGGCTGAAGACGGCCATGTCGGGGTCGAGCCGGACGCCGTCGGACGTGGCGTCGAGGATGCCGGCGAGGCGCGGGTTCCGCAGGAGGCGACCGAAGGCGGGTGCGCCCATGCCGGCACGCTCCGCCCACGCGCGTTGCGGCTCGCCACGGAGGATCGCGGCGACGGCGTCGCGCAGGAGCGGGGCCTCCTCGGGGTGCGGCCGGAGCACGAGCCCGCGGCCGGCCGGGTTAGGTACGGACTGGAGGCCGAACGGCGCCGAGCCGACGGCGTGCCGGCCCTCGGCCGAGAACTGGGCGAGCGACTCGCGCCGGCGTTCGGCGACGATGCCCGCTTCGAGCTCGGCGATGGCCCCGAGGAGCGTCAGGAGGAAGCGGCCCATGGGCCCGCTCGTGTCGATCGACTGGTCGACGAAGACGATAGACGCGCCCTCGCGCTCGATGCGCTCGACGAGGTCAAGGAGGTCGCGGACGTTGCGAGCGACGCGGTCGATCTTCGTCGCGAGCACGCGGTCGCCGGGCTGGAGGGCGGCGAGGAGCCGGGCTCCCTCGTCCCGGTCGGCGAAGGGCACCTTCGCGCCGGAGACGGAGCGCTCCTCGTAGACGACGGCGTCGGGGGAGTGGCGGGCGAGCCGCGCGCGTTGCTTGGCGATCGAGCCGGAGACTCGGGAGTCGAATGAGATCCGCGTATAGGCGTGGTCGGTCATGCTGGGACGATACCTCGTAACTCCGTTGCCGGGAAGGTCTTGCGGGGACGGAGTCACGAAACGACGAAGGCCCCCGTCCCAGGTAGGGGCGGGGGCCTGGCGGGGGTGGGTCAGACGAAGACCTCGCGGTTCGGGTCCCAGTTGCCGACGTACGACAGCACGCGCGCGGGTGTG
>NZ_KI911577.1:82347-82828 GCF_000515355.1 Promicromonospora kroppenstedtii DSM 19349
CGGGTGAGTGCTCGGTCTAGCTCCCGGCGGCGCTCGGTCAGCGCCTTCGCTGCGTGTTCGAGCACGCGATCCGCTCGGGATGTTGCCCCCCGCAAGGCCGGACGCCTGGCGTCTAGCACTGTGTCTGCCGTGGGGTCGGAGGGACGGCCGCCGGACGATCGCTCGGTAGTGTCGTCGCGGGGTCTCGGGACGGGAGACGCTTCCCACTGGCGGGCGTAAGCGTCCGGGAGTAGTGCGAGTAGTGCATCGGTCTCTTCTCGAATGACACGCGCGAGATGTGCAACGACGGAGTTGCCCGGGGCCTCGCTGGGGTTGCTGGGGATGTTTCAGCCATTTAACGGACACTCCTCAGGATCGTGACGCGGAACAGTGGGTGAAGTGGGTCTCACTGGCGGGTGATTCACGCGGGGGCGCCATAGCCATGTCCCCAACTGGGCCCATAAACCTCCGGCTCGGCGACGATCGGCACGCCGTAGAAGTC
>NZ_KI911577.1:82928-83343 GCF_000515355.1 Promicromonospora kroppenstedtii DSM 19349
AGGTCGCGGACGTTGCGAGCGACGCGGTCGATCTTCGTCGCGAGCACGCGGTCGCCGGGCTGGAGGGCGGCGAGGAGCCGGGGCTCCCCGTCGTCCCCGGTCGGCGAAGGGCACCTTCGCGCCGGAGACGGAGCGCTCCTCGTAGACGACGGCGTCGGGGGAGTGGCGGGCGAGCCGCGCGCGTTGCTTGGCGATCGAGCCGGAGACTCGGGAGTCGAATGAGATCCGCGTATAGGCGTGGTCGGTCATGCTGGGACGATACCTCGTAACTCCGTTGCCGGGAAGGTCTTGCGGGGGACGGAGTCACGAAACGACGAAGGCCCCCGTCCAGGTAGGGGCGGGGCCTGGCGGGGTGGGTCAGACGAAGACCTCGCGGTTCGGGTCCCAGTTGCCGACGTACGACAGCACGCGCGCG
>NZ_KI911577.1:83443-83702 GCF_000515355.1 Promicromonospora kroppenstedtii DSM 19349
AAGCCCCTACCGCTGGCAGATGCAGTGCGTAGGGGGCTGTCGTCTAGTGCGGTACTACGCCGGGAGCCGCTCCGGCTCCACGGAGAGGGCCTCGGCGAGGTTGACGACGGACACGCCCATCGCCGTGGCGAGCGTGAGCTCGACGTCCGTTGCCGAGCCGATCTCCCAGCCCGGGAGCTCGACGACGACGTCGGCTTCGAGCACGCGCTCGACGGTCCAGCGGAGAGACCCCGTGAGGTCATCCGGCGCCGAGACCGGC
>NZ_KI911577.1:83802-84843 GCF_000515355.1 Promicromonospora kroppenstedtii DSM 19349
CCTTCTGACGCTTGCGCTGCACGGTCGCCTTCGAGAGGCCCATGCGGTGGCCGATCTCCGGGTCGGGGACCGGCTCGTACTCGGTGAAGCCGTAGGCGAGCTCGCAGATGCGGGCCTCCTCGTCGGTCATGGCGGCGAAGGCCATGTCGACGAGGATCTTGTCCTCGACGTCGACCACGGGGGAGGGGGCGAAGATCGGGGCAGCGGTGACGCCGTAGCCCTTCTCCTTCGCGCTGCCGTCGGCGTCGTCGGTCTCCGCGTCGAGCGAGTCGGCGCCGACCGCGGCGCGGACGTCGCGGAAGGTCTCGCGGCTCATGCCGAACTCGGCGGCCAGGTTCTCCGCCGCGTCGAGGTCGCCGTCGGCGGCCCGCACGATGCCGTAGAAGCGCGAGAGCGTGCGGGTCGGGATGGCGAAGCGGGAGCCGCCTCGACCTCCTCGGACAGGGCCCGGTTCAGGCGGTGCACGAGGTGCCCGGCGAGGCGCGGGTTCTGCTCCGGGTCGTGCTCGGCGATGGCCTCCAGGAAGCCGACCAGGGCCGCGGCCTGGAGGTCCTCGATCGAGCGGGAGGAGGTGCCGTAGTCGGCGGCGGTCGGGGAGGGCTGGCCGTCGAAGACGCCGCCCTTGAAGCGCGAGACCGCGGCGCGGATAGCGGGGCCGTAGGCGTCGAGGAGCGCCATCTTGGCGGCCTCGGGGTCCGTGTGGTCGACGCCAGCGGCGTGACCCTGGGCAACGCGGATGAGCTGGGCCTCGGTGACCTCGTCGAGCGAGAGGTCGGCGTCGGTGTAGCGGAACACGCTGATTTCAGACATGGCAAATAGGCCCTTGTGGGTGACGGTGTCCCGGAGATCGAGCGACCTCGGGGCGATGAGTGCGAGTCACGCAAGGTGACTTGCGTGACTCATGTGTGACACGGCGCGAGAGGCGAATGCAAGGCGCTTTCGCAGGTCTTTAGATTTCTTCACCCGGGCAGATGCACGACAAAGCCCCTACGCTGGCAGATGCAGTGCGGTAGGGGCTGTCGTCTAGTGCGGTACTACGCC
>NZ_KI911577.1:84943-87337 GCF_000515355.1 Promicromonospora kroppenstedtii DSM 19349
TGGGACGATACCTCGTAACTCCGTTGCCGGGAAGGTCTTGCGGGGACGGAGTCACGAAACGACGAAGGCCCCCGTCCCAGGTAGGGGCGGGGGCCTGGCGGGGTGGGTCAGACGAAGACCTCGCGGTTCGGGTCCCAGTTGCCGACGTACGACAGCACGCGCGCGGGTGTGTTGTCGCGGACGGTCACCTTCCGGCGGTCGCCTCCGCCGACGGGGAAGACGGGAGGGTCATGTACTCGCCGCGCGCGTCGCCGCCGAACGCCCAGCCGTACGTGTCGAGCACGTACTCGGTGCCCCGGATCTCGACCCGGAACGGCCAGCGGCCCTCGACCGAGTCGGTCAGCACAGCGAAGGTGCTCGGGGTGACAGTCGTGGAGGCCATGAGGGCCCCTCCTTCCTGGCCCGAGGGCCGGACGTGGAAGCCGGCCGGATCCGGCTCCCTGGGGGAGTGCCTCTACCGTAAGTCACGCAAGGCACCTTGCGGCAACTCACGTGGCTACTTCCCTCCGTTCTTCACCCGCCAGGCGTCGAGCAACGGCGCGCGGAACCCGCCGAAGGGCTTCTCGCCGGGCAGCTCGACGACGGGGGCGGCGAGGATGCCGGCGGCCTGGAAGGCGGCGGTCGAGGCGGGGGTGAGCGGGACCTCGACGAACTCCAGGCCGTGGCGGTCGAGGTAGCGCTTCACGGCGTCGCACTGGACGCAACGAGGCTTGGTGTGGACAACGATCACGGTCGGAGGAGGCCTCTCAGGTCGGTGAGGAACGCGCGCCAGGTGTAGCGCGGGCGGGGTGTGGGTTCGCGGTGGGGCGAGCCGGCAGGTTCGACGTGCCGCAACGGTCGCACCAGAGGGCAGCCTCGCCCGTCGAGATCTCGACCCACCACAGGTGGTCGTGCGGATGCAGGGAGCACGTCTCGTCGGTAGGGGCGATCGTGTAGGCCGTCGGCTTAGCTGGCTCGCGCACGCGCTCGACCTCGGCGACGTCGGGCGCTCGCCCCGAGGCGCGGAAGCGGGCGGGCGGGATGCTCACGTGAGGTGCTCGCTCACCGCACATCACCCGGCTTGACCCACACGCGCGAGCCGTCGTCGGTGCGCTCGACGAGGAGCTCGCCGGTCTGGACCTGGGTGTCGACGACGTCGCCCGTCATGCGGACGCGGGTCGCCGGGTGCAGGAAGGTGATGGTGTCCATGTCAGTTCTCCTCCGCGGGAGCCACGCCAAGGGCCTTGCGTGACTGGCCAAGCGCCTTCTGACGCTTGCGCTGCACGGTCGCCTTCGAGAGGCCCATGCGGTGGCCGATCTCCGGGTCGGGGACCGGGCTCGTACTCGGTGAAGCCGTAGGCGAGCTCGCAGATGCGGGCCTCCTCGTCGGTCATGGCGGCGAAGGCCATGTCGACGAGGATCTTGTCCTCGACGTCGACCACGGGGAGGGGGCGAAGATCGGGGCAGCGGTGACGCCGTAGCCCTTCTCCTTCGCGCTGCCGTCGGCGTCGTCGGTCTCCGCGTCGAGCGAGTCGGCGCCGACCGCGGCGCGGACGTCGCGGAAGGTCTCGCGGCTCATGCCGAACTCGGCGGCCAGGTTCTCCGCCGCGTCGAGGTCGCCGTCGGCGGCCCGCACGATGCCGTAGAAGCGCGAGAGCGTGCGGGTCGGGATGGCGAAGGCGGGAGCCGCCTCGACCTCCTCGGACAGGGCCCGGTTCAGGCGGTGCACGAGGTGCCCGGCGAGGCGCGGGTTCTGCTCCGGGTCGTGCTCGGCGATGGCCTCCAGGAAGCCGACCAGGGCCGCGGCCTGGAGGTCCTCGATCGAGCGGGAGGAGGTGCCGTAGTCGGCGGCGGTCGGGGAGAGCTGGCCGTCGAAGACGCCGCCCTTGAAGCGCGAGACCGCGGCGCGGATAGGCGGGGCCGTAGGCGTCGAGGAGCGCCATCTTGGCGGCCTCGGGGGTCCGTGTGGTCGACGCCAGCGGCGTGACCCTGGGCAACGCGGATGAGCTGGGCCTCGGTGACCTCGTCGAGCGAGAGGTCGGCGTCGGTGTAGCGGAACACGCTGATTTCAGACATGGCAAATAGGCCCTTCGTGGGGTGACGGTGTCCCGGAGATCGAGCGACCTCGGGGCGATGAGTGCGAGTCACGCAAGGTGACTTGCGTGACTCATGTGTAACACGGCGCGAGAGGCGAATGCAAGGCGCTTTCGCAGGTCTTTAGATTTCTTCACCCGGGCAGATGCACGACAAAGCCCCCTACGGCTGGCAGATGCAGTGCGGTAGGGGGCTGTCGTCTAGTGCGGTACTACGCCGGGAGCCGCTCCGGCTCCGACGGAGAGGGCCTCGGCGAGGTTGACGACGGACACGCCCATCGCCGTGGCGAGCGTGAGCTCGACGTCCGTTGCCGAGCCGATC
>NZ_KI911577.1:87437-89524 GCF_000515355.1 Promicromonospora kroppenstedtii DSM 19349
TCCAGGAAGCCGACCAGGGCCGCGGCCTGGAGGTCCTCGATCGGGCGGGAGGAGGTGCCGTAGTCGGCGGCGGTCGGGGAGAGCTGGCCGTCGAAGACGCCGCCCTTGAAGCGCGAGACCGCGGCGCGGATAGCGGGGCCGTAGGCGTCGAGGAGCGCCATCTTGGCGGCCTCGGGGTCCGTGTGGTCGACGCCAGCGGCGTGACCCTGGGCAACGCGGATGAGCTGGGGCCTCGGTGACCTCGTCGAGCGAGAGGTCGGCGTCGGTGTAGCGGAACACGCTGATTTCAGACATGGCAAATAGGCCCTTCGTGGGGTGACGGTGTCCCGGAGATCGAGCGACCTCGGGGCGATGAGTGCGAGTCACGCAAGGTGACTCATGTGTAACACGGCGCGAGAGGCGAATGCAAGGCGCTTTCGCAGGTCTTTAGATTTCTTCACCCGGGCAGATGCACGACAAAGCCCCCTACCGCTGGCAGATGCAGTGCGGTAGGGGCTGTCGTCTAGTGCGGTACTACGCCGGGAGCCGCTCCGGCTCCACGGAGAGGGCCTCGGCGAGGTTGACGACGGACACGCCCATCGCCGTGGCGAGCGTGAGCTCGACGTCCGTTGCCGAGCCGATCTCCCAGCCCGGGAGCTCGACGACGACGTCGGCTTCGAGCACGCGCTCGACGGTCCAGCGGAGAGACCCCGCGAGGTCATCCGGCGCCGAGACCGGCGTCCAGACGCTGTAGCCGGCGCGACGGAGCAGGGCTCGCCGGCGTGTCGAAGTCGGAGTCGCGGGGTCCCGCGAGCCACGCCTTCATCGAGAGCCCTCGCCGTCGTAGCGGGTGAGTGCTCGGTCTAGCTCCCGGCGGCGCTCGGTCAGCGCCTTCGCTGCGTGTTCGAGCACGCGATCCGCTCGGGATGTTGCCCCCCGCAAGGCCAGACGCCTGGCGTCTAGCACTGTGTCTGCCGTGGGGTCGGAGGGACGGCCGCCGGACGATCGCTCGGTAGTGTCGTCGCGGGGTCTCGGGACGGGAGACGCTTCCCACTGGCGGGCGTAAGCGTCCGGGAGTAGTGCGAGTAGTGCATCGGTCTCTTCTCGAATGACACGCGCGAGATGTGCAACGACGGAGTTGCCCGGGGCCTCGCTGGGGTTGCTGGGGGATGTTTCAGCCATTTAACGGACACTCCTCAGGATCGTGACGCGGAACAGTGGGTGAAGTGGGTCTCACTGGCGGGTGATTCACGCGGGGGCGCCATAGCCATGTCCCCAACTGGGCCCATAAACCTCCGGCTCGGCGACGATCGGCACGCCGTAGAAGTCGGGGGTGTCCATGAGGCGGCCAATCTCGTGTATCGCCTCCTCGGCGTCGGCCGCGGGGGCCTCGGCGATCAGCTCGTCGTGGACCGGGAGCCGGAGCAGGTCGCCCATACCGGCGTCGAAGATGTCGACGATCGCCTGGGCGAGGAGGTCGCGGGCCGTGGACTGCACGACGTAGTTCGTCGCCGCGTAGATGCGGTCCCGGTCAAGGGGCAGGTGCCGGCCCGAGAGGGTGACGACTTCCTTCTTGCCGTACTCCGCGCGGTTGCCGAGCTTCTTGGCGTAGCGCTTGATCCCGGGGAAGGTGGCGTCGTAGCCCGCGAGGGCCTCGCGAACCTGCTCCATGGGCGCGCCGGTCTGGCGCTGGATCGCCGTGGCCCCGCCGCCGTACACCTTGCCGAAGCCGACCGCCTTCGCGATCTTGCGGTGCCGCTTCGTGAAGTCCGGGCCGTAGACCATCTTCGCCGTAAAGGAGTGGAGGTCTTCGCCGGCCCGGATCGCCTCAATCATGGTCGGCTCCTCCGCCAGCGCCGCGAGGACGCGCATCTCGACGGCCGCGTAGTCGGCGGCGATGATCAGATTCCCCGGCTCGGCGATGACCGACCGGCGGATCTTCCAGTCACCGGAGGGGAGCTGCTGAAGCGGCGGGGTCGAGACGGACATGCGCGCGGTGCGGGCCTGGAGGCCACCGATCACGGGGTGGATGCGGTCGTCCGGGTCGCGGAGGTCGAGGAAGGCTTGCGCGTAGGACTTGCCCCATTGCCGGCGCGCTTCGCGTGGGC
>NZ_KI911577.1:89624-91347 GCF_000515355.1 Promicromonospora kroppenstedtii DSM 19349
GAGGAAGTCCCGCTCTACCTGGACTGCCTCACCAGATCGGAAGGTGAGGTCGCTCATCGGCGACCACCCCGGCGGCCGGTCTCCTCGACGATCGACTCGATCGCGACGCCGTTGCCGAGGACACTCTTCGACGTCTCCCGGTCCCACTCCCAGATCTGCCGGAGTGCGAGGAAGATCTCGAAGAGGCTGTCGTCGATCCGCGCAGGGACCACCTGACCGCCCTCGGGGCGGGCGTGCACGACGATGCCCGCGTCGAGGTGCGGGATGTCGGCCTTCGTGCCGTCCGGGAGGATGATGTAGTCGGCGTTCTTGTACGCCGTCTCCTGGAGCGCGACCTCGGCGTGCACGCCGGAGCGCGTTGTTTTCCAGTCACCGATGGTGGTCATCCGCTCGCCCGTGTCGGGGTCGTGACCTTCGCGATGAAGTCGAAACTGCCGGCGTAGCCGTGGGTCTCGGACCAGACGGTCTCCTCCAGGAAGAGGAACTCCGGCTCGAACTGCTTCTCGAAGCCCTTGAAGATGCCGACGTAGGGGCTTCAGCTCCTCGCGGACGCGTCCGACCTCCTCGCCGCGCGCGAGGCGCTCGAACAGGTCGTGCACCTCCGTGCCGGCCTCGGCCGCCTGGGCGGTGTCGCGGTCCGGCGCCCGCTTCAGCAGGTCGACGGCGGCGCTCTTGTCGTTCATGGCGAGCGTGACGACGGCGCCGATGTTGTTCGACGGCGTACTCGGCGACGCTCTTCGAGGCCCAGAACTTCAGGAAGCCCTTGGGCAGCATGTTGAGGACGCTCGTCACGCCGGGCACCTTCCGAGCGCTCTCGGGGTGCACGTAGAGGCGGCTGCCGCCGCGCTTGATCGTGTTGATCTTCGGGTTCGTCACTAGGTGACTCCCTCTCTCGTTCGGTGGGGACGAGAGAGGAATCGGCCTGGGGCCGGGTGCGGCTCACCTTGCAGGCAAAACAGTTCGATGGTGTAGAAGGTGTAGAAGTTGTAGGTCTCCCTAGTTACCTCTCAAGAAACAAAACCTTGAAGGGTAATAAGAGAGACCTACAACTTCTACACCTTCTACACCCCTCGGGGGCGTGGAGGTGCTCCTCCGGCGCTAGTCCGTGGCGCTGAAGAGCGGGGCGCCGCCCTCCTCGGCGACGGGCCGGACGGCCACGCGCTTGGACAGGCGGCGCGCGGTGCTCTCCAGGTCTTCGAGCGTGGCCTTCGCGACCTCCGCGGCGTGCGGGTCGAGGCGTGTCAGCTGGCCCCGTCGACCTTCGCTAGCACGGTCGCTGCCGCGGTGATCGCCATCAGCGAGCCGCCGGCGACGTCGCGGGACGTGAGGGCGCGCACGACGGCGCGGTCTTGCTTGCGGTGCTCCTGGTTCGCCTCGGACTGCGTCTGAGGCTTCAGCCCGTGGTCCGCCAAGGTCTCCTTGTCGACGGACTCGCGCATGATCTCGCTCAGGTGCCAACTCACCGACGAGCGGATCGAGTTCCGGCGCTCGGCCGGGACGCCCGCCTCCGCGTAGACCTCGCCGACCCAGCGCCGGTAGGGTGCGTGCGTCCGGCGTAGTCGGGCTCGCCGTCCCGCGCAAGAGTGTTGCCGGGCCTCGAACAGGACCTCGGCGAACGCGCGCACGTGCGGCGTTCGCTCCTCGACGGGGGGCCGCGAGGTAGCGGCGCATGTGCTCTACCGCTTTGGCGCTGTAGGGGCGCGAGACTCGGTTCCATACCTAC
>NZ_KI911577.1:91447-91870 GCF_000515355.1 Promicromonospora kroppenstedtii DSM 19349
CCCGGGGTGACGGGCTCCTCCGGCTCGGGGCCGCCCGACGGCGGGAGCGTCGAGGGGTCGATCACGGAGCCATCCATGACCGGGGCCTGCCCGATGATGTTCAGGACAACGAGCTCGTCGCCGCGGTACGCGAGCGCGACGGCCTCGCCGATGACGCCTGACTCGGGGTCGGGGTCGCGGATGCCCTCGGGGAGGTAGGGGATCAGGGCGTGGTCGACGGTCGCGACGAGCGAGTCGCCGGCCTGCTCGATGCCTTCGACGAGGATCTGCGCGAGCGTCTCGACGACGGGGCCGACGTCGCGGCGTCCCAGACGTCAACGCGGGTGTCGATCTCCCACAGTGCGGCCGTGGGGGCGGCGAGGATGACCTCTCCCGACTCGTCGTCAGCGCTGGTGTACGTGACTACCTCGGCGCCGCCCAGGA
>NZ_KI911578.1:0-677 GCF_000515355.1 Promicromonospora kroppenstedtii DSM 19349
CACCGAGATCCTCGAAGACGATGGTCCCGTGGGCTGGGACGCAGTAACCCCAGCCCCGCACGGGGCGATCCGATCACCCGCACGGGAGGACGAAACACCATGAGCGACACCGCGAACACTGGCACCGAGGCTTCGGCCGAGGGCACCGCCCCCGCCCCGACCGCCGAGGACCTGGCCGCCCAGCTCGAAGAGTGGAAGGGCCACGCCCGGAAGCACGAGGACAAGGCCAAGGCGAACGCCAAGGCCGCGACCGAGCTCGCCGAGCTGAAGCGATCTTCGATGTCCGACGCCGAGAAGGCAGCCGCGACCTGGCGGCAGGGTCACAGGCCCTGACGGACGCCGTCACGCGCGCCGAGACGGCCGAGGCCGCGCTCATCCGCTACAAGATCGCCGTCGACCTGGAGCTCTCCAAGGAGGACGTCACTGTCCTGGACGGTGTCCAGGGCGACGAGAAGACCCTCCGAGCACTGGCCGAACGACTCGCGGGTCGCAAGTCCCCCGCCCCCAAGCCGACCCCGACACAGGGCCGGACCACGGGCGGCACCCCCCAGCGCGAAGGACTCCTTCGTCGAAGCGCTGGACGGGCTCTTCAACTGACCTGTCGCGCAAGGGTCCTCCCGTGACTCTCGCATCCCCCCTAGATGAAAGGGCATAACCCATGCCTGCTGTTCCGCACT
>NZ_KI911578.1:777-2556 GCF_000515355.1 Promicromonospora kroppenstedtii DSM 19349
AGCCGATCGGTCGCGGTTTCGCGATCATGGCCCTCGGCCTCCGCGTCATCTGGGCGACGGTCATCCGGCCGACCTGGGACGCCATCAAGCGTGGCGCCTCCGCTATGTGGAACTGGCTCGACCGGTGGGTCTTCACGCCCATCGCGCTCGGCTTCCGCATCATGGGCCTCGGCCTTCGGATCGTGTTCGAGCGGGTCATCCGGCCCGTGTGGAACGGCATCAAGACGGTGGCCTCCGCTGCCTGGGGATGGATTCGAGACAAGGCGTTCACCCCGCTTCGGCGAGGGCTCGACGTGATCGGCGCCGCATTCCGTGCGGCGAAGACCGTGATCGGCAAGGCGTGGGACGGCATCAAGGCCGCCACGGCAGCTCCGATCAACTTCGTGATCGAGACGGTCTACACCAAGGGCATAAAGGCCACCTGGGACAAGATCGCCGACGCTGTCGGGCTCGACCTGACGCTCCCGCCTGTCGACCCGATCAAGGGCTACGCGACCGGTGCGTCCTGCCCGGCTACACGCCGGGTCGCGACGTCCACGACTTCTACTCGCCCACGGGCGGCCGGCTGTCGCTCTCGGGCGGCGAGGCCATCATGCGACCCGAGTTCACTCGGGCCGTCGGCGGTCCGCCGGCGTTGCTGCCCTGAACGCTCGTGCCCGCAAGGGTCAGGCGTTCAAGGATGGCGGCGTCTGGGGCTGGGCCGGCGATGCGTGGCAGGGCGTGAAGAACGTCGCCTCGTCCGTCGGCAAGTTCCTCGGTGACCCCGCCGGGGCGCTCGGCGACCTTCTGTCGAAGCCGCTCGCCTCCGTCCTCGGACGGGTCGGCGGCGGCTCGCTCGGCAAGATCGCATCGCAGCTCCCGAAGAAGGCGGTCGGCGCACTGATCGACAAGGCGAAGAGCCTCGTCGGCAGCATGGCCGGAGGGTCCGACCTCGCCGGAGGCGGCAAGCCGGCCGGGCCCGCTCTGGGCTGGCAGGCGCAGTGGAACGTCGTGAAGAACGCCTTCCCGGGCGCTTCGCTGAACTCGGCATTCCGCCCCGGCGCGATCACGGCCGTAGGGACCCCGTCCTACCACGGCCAGGGCCGCGCGATCGACGTCACGCCCTCGATGGCGATCTTCAACTGGATCGCCAAGCACTTCCCGAACTCGCGCGAGCTGATCTACTCCCCGGCAACGGGCGGCAGATCTGGAACGGGCAGAACTACATGTTCGGGGAGCCGACCCGCGGCGACCACTGGGATCACGTCCACTGGGCGATGAAGAACGGTGGCGTCTGGTCGGGCCTGTTCGACCAGGGCGGATGGCTGCCTAACGGCGGCGTCGGTCTGAACCTGACCGGCAAGCCCGAGGCCGTGCTCACGCCGGCCGAGTCCCAGGCGCTGAAGGCTGGCGTCGTCTCCTCGATCGCCGAGGCCCGGCGCTACGAGCGCGGGCAGGGGCAGCAGACCCGGACGGCCGACGGCCGCCGTGTCGAGCTCGTCATCACGAACTGGGAGAAGGGCACGGGCTACTTCCGCGAGATCGCGGAGGACGCCATCGACGACGCCAACGAGTTCGCCGGCACCACCCGCCGGATGAACTGACCACTAGGAGGACGCATTGAGCACACAGACCGTCCGCTCAGGGTTCGATGCCTGGGCCAGCTCCGGGTATCCCAACCTGGCGCACCCGCGCGAGCCTGCCCTGAAGGTGCGCGACGGCATCGCCAATGCGTTCGTCTGGCTCCGCAGCCCCGTCCCCGCGGGCGCTACGGTCACGTCGGCCACGCTCACACTGACG
>NZ_KI911578.1:2656-3750 GCF_000515355.1 Promicromonospora kroppenstedtii DSM 19349
GGGGTTGGAGCCGCTCCGGTGGCCCAGGCCGATTACCTCCTCGTCAGGCAGTACAGACCGCACGAAGGAGGCCGCCGTGCGCCCTGGAACCTACTTGGACAAGGACGACAAGCCCGTCGTCGTCCGCACCACGCCGACCGGCTACAGCATCACGCACGCCGACGGCACCGTGACGATGATCGGGGGCCGCTGACCATGGGCTTCTTCGACCGCCCCGACAAGGCCATCGACCAGCTCCACAAGAAGGCCGAGGAGCTCGCTACGCAGGCGAAGCACGCCAAGGACCCCAAGCGGGCGAACCACCTCCGGAACGAGGCGACACGCCTCACCCGCAAGGCCGCCTTCGTGCGCGGGAACCGGAGGACTGACCATGGAAGAGACCGAGATCGTCGGCCGCCTGCACTACCCCGGCGACGTCCGCAACGCCGACCCGATGCTCTACGACTCGCCCCGTCACGGGCTCGTGCGCCCGGTCATGGCCGAGTACGACGAGACCACCGACAAGACGCTCGTCGAGTTCGCGGCGGTGGGTGAGTGAGGCAGGTAGGCGCCGCCTGGGAGGCTACAAGGCGACGCCGAGCGCGACGCCGTCTTCTCGGCCGTCCTCGTCTACGCCGACGGCAAGGAGCGACGCTTCGGCCCCTGGGACCGGAAGCGCACCGCGAAGGCCGTCATCACGTCGCACCTGAACGGTGCGCGGGATCGGGCGACGTGGGGCGGCGCGTACCGCAACGAGCCCGTCTCCGGCCGCGTCGAGCGCGCCGACAATTGGGAGGTGGTCGAGTGACCGACATCCCGCACCCCCTGATCGGCCTGGTCGGCGTGAAGAGGTCCGGCAAAGACACCTTCGCGGCCGGCCTGGTCGAGCGGGGCTACACCCGCGTCGCGTTCGCCGACCCGCTCCGCGAGATGGTCGAGGAGATCGACCCGTGGCTCATCACGCCGCCCTGGCAGCCCCGAGCCGACCATCCGGCTCTTGCAGGCTCTCCAGATCTACGGCGGCTGGGAGGGCCTGAAGGACACGCCCTACGGCCCCGAGGCCCGGCGCCTCCTCCAGCAGAGCGGGCAGGCCGTGCGCCGTCGCGGCCCGGGCT
>NZ_KI911578.1:3850-4585 GCF_000515355.1 Promicromonospora kroppenstedtii DSM 19349
GACCGGAGCAGCACCGCCTGCCTCCGGGTCTGGGATGTGGCTCCAGGAGTCCGTCAACTACACCAGCGCGATCCGGGACCGGGGAACTCTCCTGGTCACCTCGGGCACTGCCCCGCCGTCGGTGTCCAACTTCCCGGGCGCCACGCCCGCGCGTATGCGCTCGGCGCGGACCATGCCGTCGGACTCAACGAAGTCGATCTTCGAGGTCCGCGGCGACGGGTCGGGGCGCTGGGGGCCGCTGGAGTTCGACGCCACGGGCAAGTTTACGTCAGCGTACGACACCGGGTGGGTGGCAATGATGGTCCTGTCGGGGTTCTCCGCAGAGGCGGGAAACCCGCCCCTGGTGCGCCGCATCGGGGACGCCGTCTACTTCAAGGGGACGGCCGCCGGGACCTCCGGGGACATCGGGCAACACGTTCCCCGTGCAGATCCCGACATCGGTCGCCGCCCGTCCGGAGGCGGGGACCTACCGCGACGGCTTCCTCTACGTAGGCACAGCCGTCGCCGCCCGTCTCCGCGTACTTGACGACGGGCGGATTCAGATGAACGGGCACAGCACCTCGGCGAGCGTCAACGTCTCGTTGTCGTCCATCAACTACCTCCTCTGACTCCACTGACCTCAACCCCAAGGGAGAGCCCGCATGGCATGGTCTGCCCCCGACCCCGACCGGACACTGAACACACGAGCGACCTGTACACCTACGTCGTGGAGCTCACGCTACAGACGGCGGAGGG
>NZ_KI911578.1:4685-6339 GCF_000515355.1 Promicromonospora kroppenstedtii DSM 19349
GCCAATGCGTTCGTCTGGCTCCGCAGCCCCGTCCCCGCGGGCGCTACGGTCACGTCGGCCACGCTCACACTGACGGCCCGGGGGTCCTCCACGGGCACCCGGACCGTCAGTGCTCGCCGGGCAACTGCCTCGTGGAAGGCGTCCCGGCTCAACTGGAACAACATGCCGGCCGGCGGGCCCTCCGCGGGGTCGGCGGTCGTCGGCTCCCTGTCCGACGGCGACACGGTCCAGATCGACGTGACGAGCTTCGTCCAGGCCTGGGCCGGCGGGCTCCAGAACTACGGCTGGCGCATCGCCACGACCGCGACGGCCACCACCAGTTCTACGGCTTCAACTCCGCCAACGGCCCGACCCTCACGGTCACCTGGGCCGACAACCCCTCACAGCCGACAGACCTCCGCCCGTCCGAGGCGGCTACGTCTCTCGCGCTCCCGCATGTGACGTTCGCCTACGAGGACGTGTCGGGCGACACGGAGCTCGCGTCAGCGCGCGTGCAGGTCTCGACCTCCGAGAGCTTCTCGTCGCCGGTCTACGACTCCGGCGAGGTGCTCACCACGTCGTCTGACGTCGACCTCGCCGAGATCGCCGCCCAGCGACTCCCCAACCCCTCCTTCTCGACGAACACCACGGGCTGACGGGGAACAACGCGACGCTCGCCCGGGTGACTACCCCGGTCAACACCGGGCCGGGCGCACTGTCGGTGACGGCTGTCGCGGCGGGCAACGCGTACGCCTACTCGGACCTCTTCCCGGTTGTCCCCGGCCAGACCTACACGGTCGACGCCGTCGTCCGCGCCGCGTCGACCGTGCGCTCGTCGTTCGTGCGTTTGCGGTGGTTCAACGCCGCAGGGGCCGAGGTCACGACGAGCACAGGCACCGCCAGCAACAACACCACGTCGTTCGCCGCCCGCACGGTGACCGCCGTTGCTCCGGCCAGCGCCGCGACGGTGCGTGCCGAGGTGCAGTTCTCCTCCGCAGCGCTCGGCGAGGTGCACTACGTCGACAACGTGTCGCTCGTCGGCGGCTCCGCCGCATGGGCCGGCATGTCCGACGGCCAGACGGTCAACTGGCGAGTCCAGGCGCGGGACGGCGCCGGCCTGTGGTCGACATGGTCCGAGCCCGTCCCCATGACCCGCCGAGTCAAGCCGACAGTCACGATCTCGAACCTCGGCGCTGGCGCTGCCTACGACAGCTCGCCCCGATCATCTGGTCGGTGACGGGCGGGACGCAGGTCCGCTACCGCGTGCTCGTCTACCACGTAACGGACCTCTCGCGGCCGGTCTACGACTCGAAGGAGCGCCAGAGTTCGGAGACGTCGCTGACGATCCCGAGCGGGTACCTCTTCGATGACTGGACCTACCGCGTCAAGGTGCGGGTCTGGGGACTCCCAGAACCGCGAAGCGACCCCCGGTGATCCCACCTACGCCCCAGGCCCAGGCCGATTTCCACCTCGACACCGACGTAGCAGTAGGCGGCGTGACCGGACTGAGCGTCGCTCAGGTCGGGCAGACGCCGACCGTTGATATCGAGTGGCAGCGCTCGACGACCCCGGACGGTTCGTGATCCTTCGCGACGGCCGGATCTCCCGCACGGTCGACGCCGAGGACGTCTACGTCTCCGGCACGACCTACCGCTACCGCTCGCACGGCTCCCGG
>NZ_KI911578.1:6439-6875 GCF_000515355.1 Promicromonospora kroppenstedtii DSM 19349
CCTCCGCTATGTGGAACTGGCTCGACCGGTGGGTCGTTCACGCCCATCGCGCTCGGCTTCCGCATCATGGGCCTCGGCCTTCGGATCGTGTTCGAGCGGGTCATCCGGCCCGTGTGGAACGGCATCAAGACGGTGGCCTCCGCTGCCTGGGATGGATTCGAGACAAGGCGTTCACCCCGCTTCGGCGAGGGCTCGACGTGATCGGCGCCGCATTCCGTGCGGCGAAGACCGTGATCGGCAAGGCGTGGACGGCATCAAGGCCGCCACGGCAGCTCCGATCAACTTCGTGATCGAGACGGTCTACACCAAGGGCATAAAGGCCACCTGGGACAAGATCGCCGACGCTGTCGGGCTCGACCTGACGCTCCCGCCTGTCGACCCGATCAAGGGCTACGCGACCGGTGGCGTCCTGCCCGGCTACACGCCGGGGTCGCGA
>NZ_KI911578.1:6975-10057 GCF_000515355.1 Promicromonospora kroppenstedtii DSM 19349
GCCAGGGTGGCGGCCGCGAGGAGGCGTGGCACTGGGAGCGCTCGGGCCGTGCCCGCGTGCGCCACACGATCAACCGCCCCGCGGCCGGTCGCTCGGCCTGGGCTCGTCCGGCCCCGAGGTGCGGCAGCTCCAGCGCGACCTGAACAAGATCTACGCGAAGCGCGGGATCGAGATCGCGGACGACGGTGACTTCGGCATGGGCACCTACGCCCTCGTCCGCCGCTTCCAGCGTGCCCGCGGCTACTTCCTGCGTAACGGCGTCGTGGGCAAGTGGACGAAGTCCGCCATCGCCCGCGCCGTCAAGGCCGCATGACCCCGGCCTCGCCTGACGACGAGAACGTCGACACCCGGGTCGCTCTGGCCCGGATGGAGACGAAGCTCGACCTCGTCCTCGGGCAGCACGGCACGAAACTCGACGACCACGAGGCCCGCCTCCGCATCGTCGAGGACCGCAAGACCGTCTCGCCGATGGGCCTCCTGTCCGCCGTTGGCGGCGGCGTCGGTGTCCTCGGCGGGCTCGTGCTCCTGCTCCAGAGCATCAACCTCACCCCCTGATCGGAGATCCATGTTCAAGAACCGCATCGTGAACGCCCTCCTCGCTGGCCTGGCCGGCGCCCTGGCCGTGACCGGGCCGCTGGTCGGCGATGGCCTGTCCGCTGAGGACATCGTCGCCGTCTCGCTGGCCTTCCTCGCCGCCGGCGGGTTCGCCGCCACGCCGCCCAAGTCGGGCCTCCCGTCCGGCGACTGACGCCTCTAGCCCCCGTCCTCCTCGCGAGGGCGGGGGCTTTTCGCATTTTGGGGTGAGCCGCTCCGGTGGCCCAGGCCGATTACCTCCTCGTCAGGCAGTACAGACCGCACGAAGGAGGCCGCCATGCGCCCTGGAACCTACTTGGACAAGGACGACAAGCCCGTCGTCGTCCGCACCACGCCGACCGGCTACAGCATCACGCACGCCGACGGCACCGTGACGATGATCGGGGCCGCTGACCATGGGCTTCTTCGACCGCCCCGACAAGGCCATCGACCAGCTCCACAAGAAGGCCGAGGAGCTCGCTACGCAGGCGAAGCACGCCAAGGACCCCAAGCGGGCGAACCACCTCCGGAACGAGGCGACACGCCTCACCCGCAAGGCCGCCTTCGTGCGCGGGAACCGGGAGGACTGACCATGGAAGAGACCGAGATCGTCGGCCGCCTGCACTACCCCGGCGACGTCCGCAACGCCGACCCGATGCTCTACGACTCGCCCCGTCACGGGCTCGTGCGCCCGGTCATGGCCGAGTACGACGAGACCACCGACAAGACGCTCGTCGAGTTCGCGGCGGTGGGTGAGTGAGGCAGGTAGGCGCCGCCTGGGAGGGCTACAAGGACGACGCCGAGCGCGACGCCGTCTTCTCGGCCGTCCTCGTCTACGCCGACGGCAAGGAGCGACGCTTCGGCCCCTGGGACCGGAAGCGCACCGCGAAGGCCGTCATCACGTCGCACCTGAACGGTGCGCGGGATCGGGCGACGTGGGGCGCGCGTACCGCAACGAGCCCGTCTCCGGCCGCGTCGAGCGCGCCGACAATTGGGAGGTGGTCGAGTGACCGACATCCCGCACCCCCCTGATCGGCCTGGTCGGCGTGAAGAGGTCCGGCAAAGACACCTTCGCGGCCGGCCTGGTCGAGCGGGGCTACACCCGCGTCGCGTTCGCCGACCCGCTCCGCGAGATGGTCGAGGAGATCGACCCGTGGCTCATCACGCCGCCCTGGCAGCCCGAGCCGACCATCCGGCTCTTGCAGGCTCTCCAGATCTACGGCGGCTGGGAGGGCCTGAAGGACACGCCCTACGGCCCCGAGGCCCGGCGCCTCCTCCAGCAGAGCGGGCAGGCCGTGCGCCGTCGCGGCCCGGGCTTCTGGTTGAATGCCGGCCTCGCGGAGGCGACGGGTGCGCTCATGGAAGGCGCTCCCGGCGTCGTCATCACGGACGTCCGCTACAAGAACGAGGCCGACGCGATCCAACGTGACGGCGGCATCCTCGTCCGCATCGTCCGCCCGGACTTAGTCTCAACGGACACCCCACCGTCTGAGACTGAGCTCGCCGACTACCCCCCGATTTCACCATCCGAAACTCCGGCACGGCCGACGAGCTTGTCGCGCTTGCCCGAGACCTCCGCTTCTGATACTCCGGCCCCGGCCCTCCTCGTGAGGGCCGGGGCTTTCTGTCGTTTCGGGGTGATTTGGGGCACGCCCGCTGGGCAAGGCCCCTTGCGTGGGCTACCGTGTAGGTATGGAACCGAGTCTCGCGCCCCTACAGCGCCAAGCGGTAGAGCACATGCGCCGCTACCTCGCGGCCCCCGTCGAGGAGCGAACGCCGCACGTGCGCGCGTTCGCCGAGGTCCTGTTCGAGGCCCGGCAACACTTCTTGCGCGGGGACGGCGAGCCCGACTACGCCGGACGCACGCACCCCTACCGGCGCTGGGTCGGCGAGGTCTACGCGGAGGCGGGCGTCCCGGCCGAGCGCCGGAACTCGATCCGCTCGTCGGTGAGTTGGCACCTGAGCGAGATCATGCGCGAGTCCGTCGACAAGGAGACCTTGGCGGACCACGGGGCTGAAGCCTCAGACGCAGTCCGAGGCGAACCAGGAGCACCGCAAGCAAGACCGCGCCGTCGTGCGCGCCCTCACGTCCCGCGACGTCGCCGGCGGCTCGCTGATGGCGATCACCGCGGCAGCGACCGTGCTAGCGAAGGTCACGGGGCCGAGCTGACACGCCTCGACCCGCACGCCGCGGAGGTCGCGAAGGCCACGCTCGAAGACCTGGAGAGCACCGCGCGCCGCCTGTCCAAGCGCGTGGCCGTCCGGCCCGTCGCCGAGGAGGGCGGCGCCCCGCTCTTCAGCGCCACGGACTAGCGCCGGAGGAGCACCTCCACGCCCCCGAGGGGTGTAGAAGGTGTAGAAGTTGTAGGTCTCTCTTATTACCCTTCAAGGTTTTGTTTTCTTGAGAGGTAACTAGGGAGACCTACAACTTCTACACCTTCTACACCATCGAACTGCTTTGCCTGCAAGGTGAGCCGCACCCGGCCCCCAGGCCGATTCCTCTCTCCGT
>NZ_KI911578.1:10157-10436 GCF_000515355.1 Promicromonospora kroppenstedtii DSM 19349
CGACATGTTCGAGAAGGCGATCGTGCGAGCCCTCCGGCAGCCGCGGCACTTCACCCTCCATAACGCGCCTTTCGACCTCCAGGTCATCGACCACGACTTCGGCGTGACGATCGAGGAGCTCGGCCCCGCGCGTTCGACACGCGCATCATGGCCCACCTCCTCGACCCGCGGCAGCGGCACGAGGGGGGACGGGCCTGAGGCTGAAGGAGCTCGCCGAGATCTACGTCGACCCGACGGTGCCCGACACGGAGAAGGAGCTACACGCGATCTTCCGCAAGG
>NZ_KI911578.1:10536-11669 GCF_000515355.1 Promicromonospora kroppenstedtii DSM 19349
GAAGGCGATCGTGCGAGCCCTCCGGCAGCCGCGGCACTTCACCCTCCATAACGCGCCTTTCGACCTCCAGGTCATCGACCACGACTTCGGCGTGACGATCGAGGAGCTCGGCCCCCGCGCGTTCGACACGCGCATCATGGCCCACCTCCTCGACCCGCGGCAGCGGCACGAGGGGGGGACGGGCCTGAGGCTGAAGGAGCTCGCCGAGATCTACGTCGACCCGACGGTGCCCGACACGGAGAAGGAGCTACACGCGATCTTCCGCAAGGAGTACAAGGCGACGAGGGAGACCGGCTGGGCGCTGATCGACATCGACCACCCGGTCTATGTCGAGTACGCCGGCCTCGACCCGCTCGCGGCCCGGCGCCTGTTCGACGAGCTCGCGCCGATGGTCCGGGACCTCGGGCTGAACCACCTCTCGCAGTTCGAGCACCACCTCGCGACGCTCCTCGCCTTGCTTCAGCGCAAGGGAATGCTCCTCGATCTCCCGTACGTGGAGAAGCTGACCGGGGACCTTGCGGCTGAGGCGGCGGAGCACGAGGCACGCGCCGCGCGGTACGGCGTGGCGAACGTGAACTCACCTGTGCAGGTCGCCTCCGCGCTGGTCGCCATGGGCGAGGAGCTCACCGAGGAGACCGACGGCGGTGCGCTGAAGGTCTCCAAGGAGATCCTCCTCCCGCTCGCGGATCTGGACCTCCAGTGGGAGCGCATGGAGTCTCGCGAGCCGAACCCGCTCGCCGACGCTCGTCGCCCACGCGAAGCGCGCCGGCAAGTGGGCAAGTCCTACGCGCAAGCCTTCCTCGACCTCCGCGACCCGGACGACCGCATCCACCCCGTGATCGGTGGCCTCCAGGCCCGCACCGCGCGCATGTCCGTCTCGACCCCGCCGCTTCAGCAGCTCCCCTCCGGTGACTGGAAGATCCGCCGGTCGGTCATCGCCGAGCCGGGGAATCTGATCATCGCCGCCGACTACGCGGCCGTCGAGATGCGCGTCCTCGCGGCGCTGGCGGAGGAGCCGACCATGATTGAGGCGATCCGGGCCGGCGAAGACCTCCACTCCTTTACGGCGAAGATGGTCTACGGCCTGGACTTCACGAAGCGGCACCGCAAGATCGCGAAGGCGGTCGGCTTCG
>NZ_KI911579.1:0-3248 GCF_000515355.1 Promicromonospora kroppenstedtii DSM 19349
CGCCGAGCTCGTCACCGGCACACCCGACCGCGCGCGGCTGCGCGCCGTCCAGACGCCCCAGGGCTTCGCCCGGGACCTGCTGGTGCGCGCGCACAGGACCGGTGCCGCCCGGGCCCGCGCGGAGCACCTGGCGGCGACCGACGACGCCGGCCTCGTCGAGGTGCTCGGCGAGCCGGTGCACATCGTGCCGGGAGACGCCGCCGCCTTCAAGATCACCACCGAACGCGACCTGTGGCTCGCGTCCCTCGTGCTGCAGGAGAGCAACGCATGACCGACCCGTCGAGCACGCCCGACCTCACGGTCGCGCCGCCGGCCCCGTACCCCCTGCCGCGTACGGGGATCGGCGTCGACGTGCACGCCTACGCGCCGGACGGCTCGGACCGCGAGATGTGGCTCGGAGGCCTGCACTGGCCCGGGGAACGCGGCCTGGCCGGCCACTCCGACGCCGACGTCGCCGCGCACGCGGCCGCGGACGCGCTGTTCTCGGCGGCGAGCCTGGGCGACCTGGGGTCGCACTTCGGGACCGGCCGCCCCGAGTGGGCGGGGGCCTCCGGTACCACGCTTCTTGCCGAGGCCGCGAGGCGCGTCCGGGCTGCCGGGTACATGATCGGTAATGTGGCTGTTCAGGTGATCGGAAACCATCCGCGTGTCGGCACGCGACGCGACGAGGCCCAGGCGGCGCTGTCCGCCGCTGCGGGCGCGCCCGTCTCGCTGACCGCGACCACGACGGACGCGCTCGGGCTGACCGGGCGTGGCGAGGGGGTCGCGGCCATCGCGACCGCGCTCGTCGTGCCCGACAGCAGGGCGGCGGCATGAACAAGCGGAAGCCGCTGGACGAACGTCGTGCCGAGATCGTCGAGGCCGGGCTGAGCGTCGCCATGCGCGAGGGCGTCGAGTCCGTGACCGTGCGCCGCGTGGCCCAGGAGGCCGGGATCTCCCTGGGCACGGTGCACTACTGCTTCGACGACAAGGACGCGATGCTGCGCGCCATGGGCCGCGCCATCGCTATGCGGGCGTCGGAGCCCATGATCTCCGCGCTGTCGGCGGGCCCGGACCGGGCGACGCTGGCCGAGACCGCCGTCGACGCCCTGCTGACCGGCTTGAAGCAGCACCAGCACATGCGGCTGCTGACCTTCGAGTTCGCGGTCTCGGGCGCGCGGACGCCGGTGCTGCGCGAGGTCGCTCAGGCGCACCTCAAGCAGAGCATCGTGATGACGCGGGAGTACCTGCAGAGGCTGGCCGACGTCGCCGAGGCCAAGTACCGGACCGACCTCGACGCGCTGTCGCGGACGGTGGCGATCCGGATCGACGGCATCGAGCTGGCCTGGATGGTCGACCAGGACGACGCCGCCGCGCGCTCCGCGTTCGCCGACCTGACGCACGACGTCTTCGACGACATGACGCCCTGAGGCGGCGGCCTCAGGCCGGTGTCATCCTGCGAAGACCCGCTGGGTGTAGGGGTTGGCGAACACACCCTGAGGGTCGGCCGCCTCGCGCGCCCGGCGGAAGTCCTCGAAGCGGCGGTACTGACCCGCCAGGTAGCCGGCGTCGCGGGTGTGCATCTTGCCCCAGTGCGGGCGCCCGCCCACGGCCGTGAAGATCTGCTCGGCGGCGTCGAAGTACCGCGCGTACGGCAGCTTCCAGTACTGGTGCACGGCCACGTACGCGGTGTCGCGGCCGTAGGCGGTCGACAGCCAGACGTCGTCGGCGGGGGCGAAGCGCACCTCGACCGGGAACGGGATGTTCTCGCCGGTGGACCGCTGCCAGGCGTCGAGCTGGTCGAGCACCTGCACCACCGCCGACCGCGGCACGGCGTACTCCATCTCGCGGAACCGCACGCGCCGGTGCGTGCAGAACACCTCGTGCGACGGCGCCGTGTAGCGGCGCGAGCTCAGGGCGCGGGCCGAGATCGCGTTCAGCGTCGGGGTCGCCGCCGGGACGAGCGTGGCGATCCGGTTGACGGTGCCGAACAGCGCGTTGGACAGCACCTCCTCGTCGATGAACGAGCGGACGGCGCCGGCCGCCTTGCGCAGGCCGTGCCCCAGGCCGGAACCGGTGTTCGTCCCGGCGTCGACCCGCGTGTTGCGCAGCGTCAGGGCGCGGCGCGTGGCGGGGAACCAGTAGAACTCGAAGTGGTCGCTGCCCGCCACGAGGTCGTCGAGCTCCTCGAACACGCGGTCCAGGGGCCAGGGCTCCTCGACGGCAAGCAGGTCGAACGCGGGGACGGCCTCGATGGTCACCGTGCTCAGCACGCCCGTGGTGCCGAGTCCGAGGCGGGAGGCCTCGAACAGGTCGTGCCGCTCGGTGGGCGCGGCGCGCACGACGTCGCCGTCGGGCCCCACGACCGTCAGGGCGCGCACGCGGGTCGCGAGGCCGCCGAACCGGGCGCCCGTGCCGTGCGTACCCGTCGAGATGGCGCCCGCGACCGACTGCCGGTCGATGTCGCCGAGGTTCTGCATGGCCAGGCCGCGCTCGGCGAGGTGCCGGTTGAGCTGGTGCAGCCGCATGCCCGCACCCACCGTGACCAGGGCGTGCCCCGTGTCGGGGTCGCGCTCCACGCGGTGCAGGGCGTCCAGGTGGTCCAGGTTGAGCAGCACGCCGTCGGTGGCCGCCGCCGGCATGAACGAGTGCCCCGCGCCGACGGCGCGCACCGTGTGCCCGTCCTTGACGGCGCGGCGCACGGCGTCGGACAGCTCGTCCTCGGAGGCCGGCTGCTCGAGTCGTGCGGGCGTGGCGGTCACGTTGCGTGCCCAGTTCGTCCAGATCACGGGAGCACTATCCCACGGGCCCGCTCAGGGGGACAGAACCGGAGTAGCGTTCGGGCATGAGCTCCGCAGCAGACACCGCCGCGCGGCTTTCCGCCGCCACGTCCGGCCTGCCGGCCCCGGTCGCCGTCGTCGACCTCGACGTGTTCGACGCCAACGCCCTCGACATCCTCAAGCGGGCCGACGGCGTGCCTGTGCGGGTCGCGTCGAAGTCCGTGCGGGTGCGCTCCCTCGTCGACCGGGCGCTCGGGCACGGGTTCGCCGGTGTCATGGCCTACTCGTTGCGCGAGGCGCTGTGGCTGGTCGGCCAGGGCACGCGTGACGTGCTGGTCGGGTACCCGACGGTGGACCGGGAGGCGCTGGCCGCGCTGGCCGCCGACGCCACGGCACGCGCAGAGATCACGCTGATGGTCGACGACGTGACGCACCTCGGCCTGATCGCCGCCGCCGAGGAGCGGGCCGGGGCGGGCGGGCCGGAGGCGG
>NZ_KI911579.1:3348-5364 GCF_000515355.1 Promicromonospora kroppenstedtii DSM 19349
GGAGCGGCGCGCGGCGGGCGTGACGGCGTCGGCCTGGAAGGTGTCCGCGGGCGCGGCCGCGCGCGTGCCGGTCGCACGTGCGACCAACCTGGCCCGTGAGCTGGCCGAGCTGAAGAAGTCCGGCTGCTTCGTGGTGGGCCTCGACGCCGGCGGCGACATGCCGGTGGGCGAGCTCGCGTATGCGAACGACCCGCTGGTGCTGGTCGTCGGCTCGGAGGGCAAGGGCCTGTCGCGCCTCGTGCGCGACGCGTGCGACGCCGTGCTGTCGATCCCGATCGCGGCCACGACCGAGTCGCTGAACGCCGCCGTGGCGGCGGGTATCACGCTCTACGAGGTGGCCAAGCAGCGCACGGATGCGAGCTAGGCCCTAAGCCTGCTGCTCGGCCTCGCCCGGTGCGAGGCCGAGCAGGGCGTCCTCGTCGGGGCGGTGCCGCAGCACGTTCTCGACGTAGGACTTGGCGGCCTCAGGCAGGGGGATGTCCCGCTGCGCCTGCTGCGAGATGAACCAGCGGTGGTCGAGGATCTCGTGGAAGAGCTGCGCGGGCTCCAGCTTGCGTCGCATCTCCTTGGGCACGGCGTCGATCGTGGGGCGGAAGACCTGGCGGACCCAGGCGTGCGCCACGATCTGCTCCTGGTCGTTCTGCCGGTCGGTCGCGGCCCGGAAGCTGTCCAGGTCGTTGAGCATGCGGCGCGCCTGGTTCTCCTGGACGTCCAGGCCCGTCAGGCGCAGCAGCCGGCGCGAGTGGTGCCCGGCGTCGACCACCTTGGGCTGGATGCGGACCTTGGTGCCGTCGATGTCCGTGGTGATCTCCAGCTCGCCCACGTCGAAGCCCAGGTCGTTGAGCCGTTCGATGCGCGCGGCCACCCGCCAGCGCTCCTCCTGGTCGAACGCCTCGGAGATGGTCAGGGCGGCCCACAGCTCCTGGTAGCGCTCCACGAGGGCGTCGCCGATGGACACCTCGTCGACGTCCTCGTCGAGCAGCTCGCCCGCCGCGAGGTCCATCAGCTCGCCGATGATGTTGGTGCGTGCCAGGTCGACGTCGTAGTTGCGCTGGCCGTCGGTGAGCTGCCGGTGCATGTCGCCGGTCTCGGCGTCCACCAGGTAGGCCGCGAAGGTCTCGGCGTCGCGCCGGAACAGGGTGTTGGACAGCGACACGTCGCCCCAGTAGAAGCCCACGAGGTGCAGGCGCACCAGGAGCACCGCGAGGGCGTCGATGAGGCGCGTGGCGGTATCGGGGCGCAGGTCCTGGCTGAACAGGGCGCGGTACGGCAGCGAGAACGGCAGGTGCTCGGTGATGAGCACGGCCTCGAGCCGCTCGCCGTCGGGCGCGCTCCGGCCCGTGATGACGCCCACGGGCACCACGGAGGGCACCTCGATGCGGTGCAGCTGCCGCAGCAGGGCGTACTCGCGGTAGGCGACGGTCTCGCCGATCTCCTTGATGGCCAGGACCCGGCCGCCGTGGTTGACGAACCGGACCACGTGCCGCGAGATGCCCTGGGGCAGCGCGGCGAGGACCTCGTCGGGCCACTCGGCCAGGGGGACGTCCCACGGGAGGTCCAGCAGAGTGGGGTCGGGCGCCACCGCGGTGATCTGGAGGTTCTGCTGGGGCATGGGCACCATTCTGCGCTGGGCCGGCCGGGCGGCCGGGCAGGCGGGTTCCGCCGGGGGCGGAGTCGTGAAAGGCCTGCGGGGTGTGTTGCTCGGAGTAGACATTGTCTACCCCGAGCAACACACCCCGAGGATGTCACCGTTCCCCGGCGAGCCGGGGGAGCGGGCCCCGGCCTAGGTGGCCGGGCCCGCCGTCAGGCGTCGGTTCAGCCGAGGCGCTCGCCCGTGGTGGCGGAGAACACGTGCGAGTGGCCGGCCTGGATGGCGACGTTGATGACGTCGCCCTTGTCCGGCACACCGCGCGGGTCGATGCGCACGATGACCTGGTTGGTGTCGCCGGCGGAGAGGTCGACGTCGGCGGCGTCGCCCTTGAGGGAGCCGTAGACGAAGGCGTCGGAGCCGAGCTC
>NZ_KI911579.1:5464-8006 GCF_000515355.1 Promicromonospora kroppenstedtii DSM 19349
CCTGGCGCAGGCTCCCAGGGGCCGGTCGGTCACGGGGCGGGCCGTGGGCTCGCCCGGGCCTGGTGCGCTGCCGGCGCCGTCCCTCGTCCCGGAGCAGGCCGGCCTCGCGCGGGTCACCGGCTACCGGACGTTGTTCCTCACCATCACCCTCGCGCTCGTGACGCTCGCCGCCACGCGGCCCGGCATCGCCGTCATCGTGTTCGTCCTGCTCCTGATCGTGACCCGCCTGGCCGGCATCGCGGTCGAGGAGTTCCGCGGCCGCCGGGAGCGGCGCGGGCCGAGCCGTGCCGACGCGCTGGTGGCGACGCTGCTCTCCCCGTGGCACCTGGTGCGTGCCGTGTTCGGCGTGCTGCCCGCCGCGGCCGTCGGCCTCTGCGCCGGGGTGATCGTGGTGCTGCTGGGGCTCATGCTGTTCGCGCCCGGCAACGTGATCATCGCCCCCATCCCGACGGTCGAGGCCAGGTCGGTGGGCGGTATGAACCAGCCCGTCGTCGACAGCCTGGTGCTCGGTGTCGCGATGCTGGTCACGGTGGTCGTGACGTGGTGGGGTCCCGCGTCGTACGGGACGCGGGTCGGGGCCGGGCCGCTGCTGCGCCGGATCGCCCCGACAAAGGGCACGAAGACCATCGTCACGCTGGTCGTGCTGGCGCTCGCGCTGCTCGCCGCGGTGCCCCTGTTCGGCAGCCCGGTGGACGTCCACTGGTGGCCGCTGGGCGACCGGCCCGCCGTCACCTGGTGACCGCCGGGCCGGGTGTCCGGATCGTACAGAAACGTTCAGCAGTCTCCCAGCGGACGCTAGTAGGCTGGGTGAAGGCGCGTGTCGCGCCTCGCCCCATTGGCCCGCATCTCGAAGGACCCCGATGTCGACGAATCAGACCAAGGCACAGCGCCGAGACGCGGCCCGTGCCGAGGCCCTTGCACTCCAGAAGAAGCAGCAGGCGAGCGAGAAGCGCAACCGTGTGATCGTGCTGAGCGTGCTCGCTCTCGCGGTCATCGGCCTGGTCGTGGCGGTCGTGCTGATCCTCACCGAGGGCCAGAAGACGCCGATGGAGAAGGTCGACAACGTCCCCGCGGGCGTGGTCCAGGACTCCGGTATCCCGGTGGGCGCCGACGGCGCAGCGGGCACCACGAACGAGGGTGCGAAGACGCTCGACGTCTACGTCGACTACATGTGCCCCATCTGCGGCCAGTTCGAGCAGACCAACAGCGCCAGCATCGCCGAGATGCGGGAGGCCGGTGACATCACGCTCGTCGTGCACCCGGTCTCCATCCTCGACCGCGCGTCGCAGGGCACCGAGTACTCGACACGTGCCGCGTCCGCCTCGGCATGGGTGGCCGACAAGGCGCCCGAGCAGTTCTCCGCGTTCCACGACGCGCTCTTCGCCAGCCAGCCGGCCGAGAACACCGCCGGCCTGTCCGACGAGCAGATCGCCCAGATCGCCGAGCAGGCCGGCGTGCCGGCCGACGTCGCCGCGGGCATCACCGACGGCGAGGCGAAGGACACCTTCGAGGAGTGGGTCGCCGCCTCCACCGACGCCGCGACGAGCGACGAGGCGCTGTTCAACGCGCAGGGCAGCTTCGGTACCCCGACCGTGCTGATCGACGGCGAGCGGTTCGAGGGCTGGCAGGCGCCGGGCGCGCTGTCCGCGGCCATCACGGGTGAGGAGCCGAGCTCCGAGCCCTCGGCGTCGCCGTCCGAGTAAGTACTCCGGTAGGACGACGGCGGGGTCCCGGGCTGCGGTCCAGGGCCCCGCCGCCTGTGTCCTGGGCGTTCCGCCGACCCGCTGGCCGGGGACTCGGCTGACGGCGGCAGGAACGGTTAGGCTGTTCCCCGCCCGCCGCCTTAGCTCAGCTGGTAGAGCTCCCGCCTTGTAAGCGGAAGGTCGTCGGTTCGAACCCGACAGGCGGCTCCAGAGGCCCGGGATCCGAGTGATCCCGGGCCTCCGTGCTGTCAGGCGAACCGTCAGACGAACCGGCTCCGGCCGGCGAGCGCGCCGAAGACCATCTGGGCCACCAGTACCGCCAGCAGCATGGCCAGCGGGACGAACCAGCTGCCCGTGAGGTCGTGCAGCAGGCCGAACAGGAACGGCCCGAGCGCGGCGAAGAGGTACCCGAAGCCCTGCGCCATGCCGGACAGGCGGGCGGTGTCGGCGCCGGTCCGGGCGCGCAGCGCGATCACGGTCAGGGCGAGGGAGAACACGCTCATTCCCAGGCCGGCCAGCAGGCTCCACAGCAGTGGTGACCAGGCGGGGGCCAGCATCAGCCCGGCCGTCCCGGCCACGCCCAGGACGCTGAGCGCGATGATCCACCCACCCTGCCCGCGCCCGCGCGCGGCCAGCGGGGCGACGAACAGGCTGATCGGCACGGCGACCAGCGAGACCAGGCCCATCAGCAGCCCGGCCTCGGAGCGGGGCACACCGGCGTCCATCAGGACCTGGGGGAACCAGCCCATGGCCGCGTACGCGTAGAACCCCTGGAGGCCGAAGAAGCCGGTGACGATCCAGGCCAGACGGTTGCGCAGCAGCGAGCGGCCGCCGTCGGC
>NZ_KI911579.1:8106-10936 GCF_000515355.1 Promicromonospora kroppenstedtii DSM 19349
CGGCCCTCGCGCACGCCGACGGCGGCTGGGCCGTCCCGGTGGGCGGCTCGCAGGCGGTCACCGACGCCCTCGTCCGTGACCTGGAGGCGCACGGCGGCACCGTCGAGACCGGGCGGGCCGTCGAGGACTGGCACGACTTGCCGCCTGCCCGCGCCGTCCTCTTCGACACCACCCCGCGGGCCGCGCTGTCGATCACGGGCGACCGGATCAGCGTGCCGCGCCGGGCCGCCCTGCGCCGGTTCCGCTACGGCAACGCGGCCGCCAAGGTCGACTTCGTGCTGTCGGAGCCCGTGCCCTGGACGGTGCCCGATGTCGGGCGCGCGTCGACCGTGCACGTCGGTGGTACCCGTGCCGAGATGGTCATCGCGGAGGACGCCGTCGCGAACGGGACGCACCCCGACCGGCCGATGGTCCTGCTCAGCGACCCGGGCGTCGCCGACCCGGGGCGCGTGCGCGGCGGCCGGCGACCGCTGTGGACCTACGCCCACGTGCCCGCCGGCTCGACGCAGGACCTCACCGAGGCGGTCACCCGGCAGATCGAGCGGTTCGCGCCAGGCTTCCGCGACGTCGTCGTCGGCTCGCGGTGCATCCCAGCCAGCCACATGGAGCTGCACAACGCGAACTACCCGGGCGGCGACATCTCCTCGGGGGCCGCCAGCATCTGGCAGATGTTCGCCCGGCCGACCCTGGCGCCCGACCCGTACCAGCTGGCCGAGGGCGTGTACCTCTGCTCGGCGTCGACCCCACCCGGGCCGGGCGTGCACGGCATGGGCGGTTGGCACGCGGCGCGCCGCGCGCTGCTGCGGGAGTTCGACGTCCGGCACGTCCCGGGGCTGGCGCCCGCGTAGGACCCGCGTTCGCCACCGGAGTACGCGCCTTGCACTCTCATGGTCCGAGTGCCAATAATGTCTTAGCACTCTCCGTTGGAGAGTGACAGCAGGGTCGAATGGTGAGGCCTCCTGCCGTGGCGAGACGTGATCGCCGGGGCGGTGGCCGTCCGTCGCGGGCACCGGCCGGCCTGGACAAGCCACCAGCGGAGGATTCATCCCCATGGCCAAGATCATCGCTTTCGACGAGGAAGCTCGTCGGAGCATGGAGCGCGGGCTCAACCAGCTCGCCGACACCGTGAAGGTCACGCTCGGCCCGAAGGGCCGCAACGTCGTTCTCGACAAGAAGTGGGGCGCCCCCACGATCACGAACGACGGTGTCTCCATCGCCAAGGAGATCGAGCTCGACGACCCGTACGAGAAGATCGGTGCGGAGCTCGTCAAGGAGGTCGCCAAGAAGACGGACGACGTCGCGGGTGACGGCACCACCACCGCCACCGTGCTCGCCCAGGCGCTCGTCAAGGAGGGCCTGCGTGTCGTCGCCGCCGGCGCCAACCCGATCGCCGTCAAGCGCGGCATCGAGAAGGCTGTCGAGGCCGTCACCGAGCAGCTGCTGAACGCTGCCAAGGAGATCGAGACCAAGGAAGAGATCGCTGCCACGGCCGCTATCTCGGCCGGCGACCCGGCGATCGGCGAGCTCATCGCCGAGGCCCTCGACAAGGTGGGCAAGGAAGGCGTCATCACCGTCGAGGAGTCGAACACCTTCGGCCTCGAGCTCGAGCTCACCGAGGGCATGCGCTTCGACAAGGGCTTCCTCGCGCGCTACTTCGAGACGGACCCCGAGCGCCAGGAGGCCGTGCTCGAGGACCCGTACGTCCTGATCGTCGAGTCGAAGATCTCGAACGTCAAGGACATGCTGCCGCTGCTCGACCAGGTCATGAAGTCGGGCAAGTCGCTCCTCATCATCGCCGAGGACGTCGAGGGCGAGGCCCTGGCGACCCTGGTGCTGAACAAGATCCGTGGCACCTTCAAGTCCGTCGCCGTCAAGGCCCCGGGCTTCGGTGACCGCCGCAAGGCCATGCTGCAGGACATCGCGATCCTCACCGGCGGCCAGGTCATCACCGAGACGGTGGGCCTCAAGCTGGAGAACGCGACGCTCGAGGAGCTCGGCCAGGCGCGCAAGGTCGTCGTCACGAAGGACGAGACCACGATCGTCGAGGGTGCCGGCGACGCCGACCTCATCGCCGGTCGTGTGAACCAGATCCGCAGCGAGATCGACAAGTCCGACTCGGACTACGACCGCGAGAAGCTGCAGGAGCGCCTCGCCAAGCTGGCCGGCGGCGTGGCCGTCATCAAGGCCGGTGCGGCCACCGAGGTGGAGCTCAAGGAGCGCAAGCACCGCATCGAGGACGCCGTTCGCAACGCGAAGGCCGCCGTCGAGGAGGGCATCGTCGCCGGTGGTGGCGTGGCCCTCATCCAGGCCGGCGCCGTCGCGTTCCCGAAGTTGGAGCTCGAGGGCGACGAGGCGATCGGCGCCACCATCGTGCGTGCCGCGATCGACGCTCCGCTCAAGCAGATCGCCATCAACGCCGGCCTCGAGGGCGGCGTCGTGGCGGAGAAGGTGCGCAACCTTCCCTCCGGCCAGGGCCTGAACGCCGCGACCGGCGTCTACGAGGACCTGCTCGCCGCGGGCGTCAACGACCCGGTCAAGGTGACCCGCTCGGCGCTGCAGAACGCCGCGTCGATCGCCGCGCTGTTCCTCACCACCGAGGCCGTCGTCGCCGACAAGCCGGAGCCCGTGGGCGCCCCGGCCGGCGACCCGTCCGGTGGCATGGGCGGCATGGACTTCTGAGTCCGGCCTGACCCCCTCGGGCTCCGGCCCGGGAATCTGTCCGACGCCGGTCGGTCAACCTCTCACGCGGAGGGTGACCGGCCGGCGTCGGCCTTTTCGCGCGCGGGCGTCAGGAGAACATGCGGGTGGTCGCCGCCTCGGCCTCCGCGTA
>NZ_KI911579.1:11036-14218 GCF_000515355.1 Promicromonospora kroppenstedtii DSM 19349
CGTCGCTCGGGGCGGCGCCGACGGTACCGGCAGGGGCCGCCGGTGTACCTGCCGACGCGCCCTCTCGCTCGACGTCGAGCGCCTGCCGGATCGCGAACGCCTCGCGGACGTCGCCGGCGGCCCCCGCGAGGATCAGCTCGAAGTCCTGCGTCGCGTCGCCGCCGAGCTCCGAGCGGGCGAAGCCGAGCTCCTGCTCGGAGGTCTTGAGCGCGTCGTCGATGCCGACCAGGGCGGCGGCGGCGCGCTCCTCCAGCTCGTCCAGGGTCAGGTCGGGGTAGACGCCCGCGGCCGGGGCGGCGGCCACCGGGGTGCGGTTCCGGAGCTGGGCGAGGAGCGGGCGCAGCCGGGGCACCGCGAACCGCCACAGCACGAACCCGAGCGCGACCAGCAGCAGCACCGCCGCCAGCGCGATGCCCACCACGAGGAGCGGGCTGGTGGCGCCGGCGACCCCCTGACGGACGGTGTCGGCGGCCTCGGTCGCGGCCGGGGCCCACTGCTCGTCCTCGACGGCGGCCGCGACGGCCCTGTCGACCTGCTGGAGCTGGTCGTCGGTGAGCGTCACGTTGCTGTCCGCGGACAGGCCGAACTCGGCGTCCGTGGTGGCGATCGCGAGGAGCAGGTCGTCGGTACGGAGCCCGGACTGGTTCGCGCTCGCGTTGGCCCAGTCCACCGGGTCGGTGCCGTCGAAGCTCTCGATGTACACCACGAACATGCGCAGGTCGGTCTCGCCGGCGAGGCGGTCCACGGCCTCCAGCACGTCCTCGCGCTCGGCGTCGGTGAGCACGCCCGCGCCGTCGGTCACGGCGTCCGTGAGCGTGATCGGCGGCGACGCGGGCAGCACGTCCTTCATGAGCTCTGCCTGCATCGCGGCCGTCAGGCGGGGCGACACGGACGGCAGCGGCTCGGCCGGCCGGACGACCGTCGCGTTGGCGGCCTGTGACGTGGCCGCCAGGACCACGCCGACCAGGCCCGCGAAGGCCACGATGACCCAGCCCCCGGAAGCACGGGTGCCGGGATCGTGCGGAAGCTCGGCTCTTGCTCGGGACTCGATCACGTCCCTGATCGTCACCCCGGGTTCAGCACATCGCAATCGGAGGCCGGAACGTTGCGCACATGCAACGAATCCTCAGGTGAATGCCCAGCGTGAAGGGCATTTTCACGTGCCGAGCAGGGTGAATGTCAGGGAGCCGTCGAATCGGCCGGGGATCCGTCCAGGTCCTCGGCGTCCACGATGCGGTACGCGTACCCCTGCTCGGCCAGGAACCGCTGCCGGTGGGCCGCGAAGTCCTGGTCGACGGTGTCCCGCGCGACGACGGCGTAGAAGTGCGCGGTGCGTCCGTCGGCCTTGGGCCGCATGATGCGCCCGAGCCGCTGCGCCTCCTCCTGCCGCGACCCGAAGGACCCCGAGACCTGGATGGCCACGGACGCCTCGGGCAGGTCCACCGAGTAGTTGGCGACCTTGCTCACCACGAGCCGGCTGATCTCGCCCTCGCGGAACGCGCCGAACAGCCGCTGCCGCTCCTTGTTGGTGGTCTGCCCGGTGATGATCGGCGCCCCGAGGTGCTCGGCCAGCTCCTCGAGCTGGTCGATGTACTGCCCGATGACCAGCACCTGGTCGTCGGGGTGGCGTGCCACGATCTGCTCCACCACCTTCTTCTTGCCCGACGCCGACGCGGCCAGCCGGTACTTGTCCTCCGTCTCGGCCGTCGCGTAGGTCATGCGCTCGGACTCCGGGAGCGTGAGGCGGACCTCGACGCAGTCCGCGGGCGCGATGTAGCCCTGCGCCTCGATGTCCTTCCACGGCGCGTCGAACCGCTTGGGGCCGATCAGGCTGAACACCTCGTCCTCGCGGCCGTCCTCGCGTACCAGCGTGGCGGTCAGGCCGAGCCGGCGGCGCGCCTGCAGGTCCGCCGTCATGCGGAACACCGGCGCGGGGAGCAGGTGCACCTCGTCGTACAGGACCAGGCCCCAGTCGCGGGCGTCGAGCAGCTCGAGGTGCGTGTAGACGCCCTTCCGCTTGGTGGTGAGCACCTGGTAGGTGGCGATCGTGACCGGCTTGATCTCCTTCTTGGTGCCGGAGTACTCGCCGATCTCGTCCTCGGTCAGCGTGGTGCGCCGCACCAGCTCGTCGCGCCACTGGCGCGCGCTGACGGTGTTGGTCACCAGGATCAGCGTCGTGGTGCCCGACTTGGCCATGGCGCCCGCGCCGACGATCGTCTTGCCGGCACCACAGGGCAGCACCACGACGCCCGAGCCGCCGTGCCAGAACCCGTCCACGGCCTGCGCCTGGTAGGGCCGCATCTCCCACGTGGCCGCCTGCTCGTGCGGCGTCCGGGGGTGGGTGGTGGGGCTCAGCTCGATGGGGTGCTTCTCGCCGTCGACGTAGCCCGCGAGGTCCTCGGCCGGCCAGCCGAGCTTGACAAGGACCTGCTTGAGGTGGCCGCGCTCGGAGGGGTGCACCGTCACGGTGGACTCGTCGACCCGCGTGCCGACCAGGCCCGCTGTGCGCTTCGACTTGAGCACCTCGGCCAGGACCGCGCGGTCGGTGGTGCGCAGCACCAGGCCGTGCACCGGGTCCTGGGCGAGCTGCAGGCGCCCGTAGCGGGACATCGTCTCGGCGACGTCGACCAGCAGGGCGTGCGGCACCGGGTAGCGGCTGAACTCGATGAGCGTGTTCACGACCTGCTCGGCGTCGTGCCCGGCCGCGCGCGCGTTCCACAGGCCCAGCGCCGTCAGGCGGTAGGTGTGGACATGCTCGGGCGCGCGCTCCAGCTCGGCGAAGGGCGCGATCGAGCGCCGCGCCTGCTCGGCGCTCGGGTGGTCGACCTCCAGCAGGAGCGTCTTGTCGCTCTGCACGATCAGCGGGCCGTCGGGCATGGAGTCTCCCTCAGTCTTGCTCTACTGCGGTTCACGGCGTGGATGACGTCGGCAGCACCGACGCGATCCGATGGACGGCGATCGTCAGCTCAGCCTCGCGGTCCGGGTCGAGCGCACGCAGCCTGCCGCCGTCGAGGTTCAGGGGTTTCAGCTCGCGGCGCTCCAGCCGACCGGTGTGCCCGGCCACCTCGATGATCACGGTGGAGCCGTCGCGGAGCGCGTCGCGCAAGAGTGCCAACCCGTCGGCGGGGTGCTGTGTTCCCGGGTCGTCGTCGAGCGGCTCGGACGAGCCGGACGGCCCGGCC
>NZ_KI911579.1:14318-14460 GCF_000515355.1 Promicromonospora kroppenstedtii DSM 19349
TGGTGGCTCGTCGCCACCAACACCGGCGCCCCGCTCGACGCCGACGGGGTGGCCTCGCTGGCCGCCCTGCGCGCCTCCGCGAAGTCCGGTGGGTCGGGAGAGGTCGAAGCCGGGTCGCCCCACGGCGTCGTGGGCCGGTTCG
>NZ_KI911580.1:0-1431 GCF_000515355.1 Promicromonospora kroppenstedtii DSM 19349
GAGCTCCGCCCGGGCCAGTTCCAGCGCGCCCAGCGTGCCCGGCCACGTGACCCGGCGCGCGTGCCGCTCGGCCTCGGCCATGGCGGCGGCGCTCGCGTCCTCGTCACCCAGCAGCCAGTGCAGGTGGGCCAGGCGCGACCTGATCAGGATGACGTCGTCGAGCGCGCCGATCTCGGTGACGACCACGGCCGCCTGCTCGTAGTGTGCGCACGCCGCGGCGAGGTCGCCGCGCGCCGCGAGCTGGTCGCCCAGCTCGGACAGCGCGAACGAGATGCCGAACCGTTCGCCGAGCGCGCGGAACTCCGCGAGCGCCCGGGCGAGGTCCGCCTCCGCCTCCTGCTCGTCCTGGCCGAGGAGGAGCCGCAGCTTGCCGAGGTGCAGGCGGGCCAGTGCGCGCACCCAGGGATCCGGGTCGTCGAGCACGTCGGTCCAGGCGGCCAGGCCCTCGTCGGGCGCCACGAGGAGGCGTTCGAGCGGGATGGTCAGCGGCAGCGCGGGGTGCCGCCGCTCGGCGTCCTGGCTGAACCGGTAGGCCTTGTGGATCCAGTCGGCGGCCGTGTGCTCGTCACCCAGGCCCACGCTCAGGAAGGCCGAGAGCAGGGCGTACACCCAGGCCCGGACGTCGTCCGGCACGTCGCCGGGCAGCCGGGTGGCGGCCAGCAGCAGGTCCATGCCCTCGGACTTGTGCCCGCTGAGCCACCAGTACCATCCGGAGCCGGCTGCCAGCCGCATCGCCTCCGGGGCCTCGCCGGCTGCGAGGGCACCGCGCATCGCGGCCGTGAGGTTGTCGTGCTCGACGGTGAGCGTGGCGAGCCAGTCGAGCTGCTCGGCGCGACGCAGGTACGGCTCGGCGGTCTCGGCGAGCTCGGTGCACCAGGCCAGGTGGGCGCGGCGGGCCTGCTCGGCCTCCCCGGCCTCCGCGAGGCGCTGCGCCGCGTACTCCTTGATGGTGCCGAGCATCCGGTAGCGGGGGGCGTGCGCGGTGCCGTCCGCGACCAGGAGCGATTTCTCGGTCAGCGCGGTGAGCAGGTCGAGCACGTCGTCCGGCGGCACGTCCGTCGCCGGGTCGGCACAGATGTGTTCGGCGGCGTCCAGGCTCGCCCCGCCCCGGAACACCGACAGCCTGCGCAGGACGGTCCGCTCGGCGTCCGACAGCAGCTCCCAGCTCCAGTCGACCATGGCTCGGAGCGTGCGGTGGCGCGGCAGGGCGGTGCGGCTGCCGCCGGTCAGCAGCCGGAACCGGTCGTCGAGCCGCGCGGCGAGCTGGTCGATGGACATGGTGCGCAGGCGGGCGGCGGCGAGCTCGATGGCCAGGGGCATCCCGTCCAGGGCGCGGCAGACGCGGGCCATGGTCGCCAGGGTGCCGGCGTCGGGGGAACCGGCGGCGGCCGTGCCGAGATCGGCACGCACCGCGCCCGCCCGGTCGAGCAG
>NZ_KI911580.1:1531-2163 GCF_000515355.1 Promicromonospora kroppenstedtii DSM 19349
GACGCGGTCGGCGTGCGCGGCGAACAGGGCGGCCTCCTCGGCGGCGGCCGCCAGGTCGCCGGGGGCGAGCAGCGCCAGGTAGCGCCGCATCTCGTCGACGGGCACGCCGGCGCCCCGCAGGCAGGACAGCGCCTCCAGCGTCTCGACCACCTGCGGCCCGAACCGGCGGTGCCCGCTGTCCGGGTCGCGCTCCACGGGCGGGATCAGCCCGATCTGCTCGTAGTACCGCAGCGTGGACTGGGCCAGCCCGGTGCGGCGGGCCACCTGCTGGATGGTGAGTGCCCGTTGCGGCGCTGCTGCTGTCGTGGCCATGTCCCCAGCCTGCGACACCTCGAGCGCTTGAGGTCAACTGTGCCGCCGATCACGCCCCACGTCGGTTCCGGCCTTGCTTTACCGGCGCGCGCACGGCAGAGTCTGGTGTGACGCACCTCACGACGGGGTGAGGCGCGTCGCCAAGGAGGTGCCCTGTGACCACCACCGAGTTCGCGACGTTGCGCCGTTCCATCGAGCAGCTGCGTCGAAGCGTTGCCGACGTGCGCGGCGCGTTCGGGGACGCGCCGGAGGTCCGCCGCCTGGTCAACGACCTGGAGCGGCTGGAGATCGACGCGGGCGAGCTGGCCGCCGCCCCCCCC
>NZ_KI911581.1:0-4997 GCF_000515355.1 Promicromonospora kroppenstedtii DSM 19349
GAGGGCGCTCGCGCCGACGCCGGGCGCGGCCGAGGTGCCCGACGCGGCGACCGCCACCTCGGGCTCCAGCGCCGTGGCCACCGTCGTGGTGATCCAGGTCGGCGAGCCCGTGCCGAAGGTGAGCGCGCCCAGCACGAGCAGCGCGAGGACGGTGCGGGTGCGGGTCACTTGTCGCCTCCGGTCCGCGTCGTCACCGTGCGCAGCGGCGCGAGCCGGGAGGCCAGCTGGACGGCGCGGACCGCCGCGGCCGCCTTGTTGCGCGACTCCGCGTACTCCAGGGCGGGCACCGAGTCGGCCACGATGCCGCCGCCGGCCTGCACGCTGGCGCGGCCGTCCGCGATGTACGCGGTGCGGATCGCGATGGCCATGTCCATGTTGCCGCCGAAGTCGAAGTAACCGCAGACGCCGCCGTAGATGCCGCGGGAGGCGGGCTCCAGCTCGTCGATCAGGGCGATCGCCCGAGGCTTGGGCGCCCCGGACAGCGTTCCCGCCGGGAAGGTCGCCCGCAGGGCGTCCAGGGCGCCGAAGCCCTCCCGCAGGCGGCCCACCACGGTGGAGCACATGTGCATGATGTGGCTGAACCGGCGCACCTTCATGAACTCGACCACCTCGACGCTGGTCGGCTCGCACACCTTGACCATGTCGTTGCGGGACAGGTCCACCAGCATGATGTGCTCGGCCCGCTCCTTGGGATCGGCGAGGAGCTCCTCGCCGAGCTCGGCGTCCTCCTCGGGGTGGGCGCCACGCGGTCGGGAGCCGGCGATCGGGTAGGTGGTGACGTGGCCGTCGTCCACCTTCACGAGGGTCTCCGGGCTGGAGCCCACCACGGCGAACTCGGCGCCGTCGGGCTTGGCCAGGTGGAAGTAGTACATGTACGGACTGGGGTTGATGGTGCGCAGGGCGCGATAGACGTCCAGCGGATCTGCGGGGCAGTCCAGGTCGAGGCGCTGCGACAGCACCACCTGGAACACCTCGCCGTCGCGGATCGCCTCCTTGCCCGCGAGCACGGCGTCCTCGAACTCCTCGCGCGTGGACCGGAACTCGAGCTCCGGCTCGGGCGCGTCCCCGACGACGACGGACGTGATCCGCGGTCCGCCGGCCGCTAGCCGGGCCTCCATGGCGTCCAGCCGGGCGACGGCGTCCACGTAGGCCTCGTCGACGCGCTCGTCGGTGGCGTCGGCGTTGATCGCGTTGGCGACCAGCCAGACCGTGCCCTCCCGGTGGTCCACGACCGCGAGGTCCGTGGCGAGGCACAGCGCGAGCTCAGGGGCGCCCGTCTCGTCCGGGGCCGTGGCGGGGAGCGTGGGCTCCCAGTGCCGCACGATGTCCCAGCCGAGCACGCCGGCCAGGCCGCCGGTCAGCGGCGGCAGGTTGGCCACGCCGGGCGTGCGCAGCGCCGCGAGCGCCGCCTCGACCACGTCGACGACGTCGCCGGTGGTCGGGATGCCGACGGGCACGTCACCGGTCCACACGGCCTGTCCGCCGTCGCTGGTCAGGGTCGCGCGCGACGCGACGCCGACGAACGACCAGCGCGCCCAGACGCCGTCGGACTCCGCCGACTCCAGGATGAACGTGCCGGGCCGGCCCTGGGCGAGGGTCCGGTAGAGGCCGACGGGCGTGGCGTCGTCGGCCAGCAGGGGACGGACCACGGGGATCACCCGGCGGTCGGCGGCCATCTCACGGAACTCCGGCAGGCTCGGCCAGGTGCGACCCCACGGCAGGTCGGCGGGTGCGGTCGCCGTGCGGGCCTCGTGGGTGTCGAGCTGGGTCACCGGGTCTCCTCGTGTCGCTGGTCGGGTGCGCCTACCGCCGCGCCCAGGTCGCCGCCGGCCTCGAAGCAGGCGCGCGTGCCCGTGTGGCACGCCGCGCCGATCTGGTCCACCTGGACCAGCACGGCGTCACCGTCGCAGTCGAGGCTCGCGGCCTTGACGTACTGGGCGTGCCCGGAGGTGTCGCCCTTGCGCCAGTACTCCTGGCGGCTGCGGGACCAGAACGTCACGCGGCCCTCGGTGAGGGTGCGACGCAGGGCTTCGTCGTCCATCCAGCCGACCATGAGCACCTCGCCCGTGTCGTGCTGCTGGATCACGGCGGCGACCAGGCCGGCGTCGTCCCGCTTGAGCCGGGCGGAGAGCGTGGGATCGAGAACTTCGGGCACCTGAGAATCCTGCCACGTCGCGGGCCGACGGCGGTGTGATGTCCGCCGCCGGCCCGGATCCGGTACCGGAACGTGAGCCGGGCTAGCGGGTCTGGGCGACCCAGCTCGCGTGCATCTGGGCGTAGATGCCGTCCGCGGCGGCCAGCTCGGCGTGCGGGCCGACCTCGGCGACGTGGCCCTGGTCCACCACGACGACGAGGTCGGAGGCCTCGGCCGTGGAGAGCCGGTGCGCGATGGTGATCGTGGACCGGCCGGCGGTCAGGGAGTCCAGGGCGCGGGCGATCCGGACCTCGGTCGCCGGGTCCACGGCGGACGTCGCCTCGTCGAGCACCAGCAGGTCGGGCTGTGCGAGGTAGGCGCGGGCGATCGCGACGAGCTGCCGCTCCCCCGCCGACAGCGCCTCGCCGCGCTGGCCGACCGCCGTGTCCAGCCCGTCGGGCAGGTCGGCCACCCAGTCGGCCAGCCCGAGCTCGGTGAAGGCCTCCTCGACCGCGGCCCGGTGGCCGCCGTCCGCCTCGTGGTCGCCGGTCTCGAGCGGGGCGCGCAGGCCGTAGGCCGCGTTGTCCAGCACCGTGCCGTCGAACAGGAAGCCCTCCTGCGGCACCAGCACCACGCGCTCGCGGAGCGAGGCGAACGACAGGTCGCGCAGGTCGGTGCCGTCCAGCTCCACGGCGCCCGCCGTCGGGTCCATGAGCCGGGTGACGAGCTTGGCGATGGTCGTCTTGCCGGAACCGGTCTGCCCGACGACGGCCACCTTGGTGCGGGGCGGCAGGTCGAGCGTCACGCCGTGCAGCACCTCGGGGCCGCCCGGGTAGGCGAACCGCACGTCACGCAGCGTCACGTGCGCGGGCCCGCGCTCCTGGGTCGCCGCGCCCGGCTTCTCGGCCACCTGCACCGGCGTCTCGATGACGGCGATGACGCGCCGCCAGCCGGCCACGGCGTTCTGCAGCTCGTTGAGGATCTCGGTGGCCATCTGCACCGGCCCGGTGAAGAGCTGCACCAGGAACAGGAAGGCCACGAGCTCGCCCGCGCTCAGCCCGCCGCCCACCCCGAGGAACGTGCCCACGACCACCACGACGGCCAGCACGAGGTTGGAGATGAGCACGCCCGACGAGAACGTCGCCGCGACCAGGATCTGGGACCGGGCCTGCGCGGTGCGGGTCGCCTCGACGGAGGCGCCGATGCGCCGCCCCGTGCGCTCGGCCACGCCGTAGGCCCGCACCGTCTCGGCCCCGACGACGGACTCGGAGATCGCGCCGAGCATCGCCCCGACCCGCTCGCGCACCAGCGTGTACGCGCGGTTGACGTACTTCTGGCCGAACCGGATGACGAGGAACATCGGGATGAACGCGATCCAGACCACGGCCGTCAGGATCGGCGAGTAGACGAGCATGAGGCCCGTCGCCACGAGCACCTGCAGCACGCTGACGAGCAGCATGATGCCGCCCCACTGCACGAACAGGGAGACCGTGTCGACGTCGTTGGTCACGCGCGAGACCAGGGCGCCGCGGCGCTCCGTGTTCTGCGTGAGCGTCGAGAGGTCGTGCACGTGCCGGAACGCCTTGACGCGCAGCGTCGCCAGGCCCGCCTCGGCCGAGCGGAACAGGCGCACGTTGACGAGCGCGGCGCACAGCGCGGCCAGTACCAGCGCTCCCGCCGCGAGCGACGCGAGGAGGACCACCTGGCCGACGTCGGGACCGCCGTCGGCCAGCACGCCCACGTCGATGGTCTGCTGGACCGCGAGCGGCACCACCACGCGCCCGGCAGCCGCGAGCGATGCCAGCAGCAGGGTGATCCAGAGGCCCTTGGTGATCTCCGGGCTGATCTCGATGCCGCGGCGCAGGGTCGCGAGGACACCCAGGCCGCTGGCCGACTCGATGCGCGCGCCGTCGGCGTCGAGCAGGTCCTCGGGCACGTCGGCCACGTCGGGCTCGTCCGTCACCGCGGTCATCGGGACACCTCTTCCAGCTCGTCGTCCAGCTTTCCGGCGGCGGCCTCGTCGGCCCGTTCCTGCTCGCGGCGCTCGGTCTCGGCCTCGTACGCCGTGGCGAGCTCACGGTAGCCGGCGTCGCGCGCCATGAGCTCGTCGTGCGTGCCGACGTCGACCACGCGGCCGCCGTCGACGTGGACCACGCGGTCCGCGAGCGCCACCGACGACATGCGGTACGCGACCATGATCACGGTCGTGCCGGGTGCGGCGGCGGCAGGTTCCTCGGCACCGGCCGTCGTGCCCGTCCCGGCGGCCAGACCGCGCAGGATCTCCTGCTCCACGCGGGGGTCCACAGCGCTCGTCGCGTCGTCGAGCACGAGCAGGCGCGGAGCCCGCACGAGGGCACGCGCGATGGCGAGGCGCTGCCGCTGCCCGCCGGAGAGGTTGGCGCCACGCTCGCCGAGGGGTGCGTCGAGGCCACCGGCCATCTCGCGCACGGTCTCGTCCAGGCGGGCGAGCCGCAGGGCGTCCCACACCTCGTCGTCGGACGGCGTGCCGGGCGTGCCCGGGTCGGCGAGCGTGACGTTGCCGCGCACGGTGTCCTCGAAGATGAACGTGGTCTGCGTGACGAGCGCGACCTGCGCCGGGATCTCACCGTCGGCGAGGGTGCGGGCGTCGACGCCGTCGAGCAGCACCTGCCCGCGCGTGGGATCGGAGAGTCGGGCCAGCAGGCTCACCAGGGTGGTCTTGCCGGCCCCGGTGGTGCCGACGACGGCGACCGTGGCGCCCGGCTCCACCGCGACGTCCACGCCGTCGAGCAGCGTGATCGAGCGGCCGCGGACCCCGCTGATCGCGGGGACGTCGACGCCGACGTCGGCCAGGCGCACGGACATGCCGGTGCGGCCGGCGTCC
>NZ_KI911581.1:5097-8162 GCF_000515355.1 Promicromonospora kroppenstedtii DSM 19349
CGCAGCGCCTCCCCCAGCGTCAGGTCGGCGCGCCAGCCCTCCTTGACGCGGCGGCCGAGCTGCTCGGCCTGGCCGCCCATGACGACGAAACCGTGCTCGTCGGCAACGGTGCCGTCGTAGGTGAGCCGGTAGATCTGGTCGTCGGCGGCCGTGGCACCCACCTCGGCCACGACGATCTCGACCTCGAGCGGCTTGGACTCGGTGATGAAGACGGTGCCGAGCGTCTGCGCGTAGGCATTGGCCAGGCCACGGGCCGTCACGTCGGACCGGTCGTAGGAGTACCCGCGCATGTCGGCGTACCGCACGCCGGCGACCCGCAGGTTCTCGAACTCGTTGTACTTGCCCACGGCGGCGAACGCGATGCGGTCATAGATCTCCGAGATCTTGTGCAGCGCCCGCGAGGGGTTCTCGGTGGCGAACGCGATACCACCGTCGTAGGCGAGCACCACCACGGACCGGCCCCGGGCGATGCCCTTGCGGGCGAAGTCCGCCCGGTCCTTCATCAGCTGCTCGGGCGAGACGTAGAACGGCATGTTCATGCGATCGACCCCCTCTCGCGGCGCTGCGCCACGATCTGCTCCGCCACGCGGGAGATCTCCGCGTCCTCGATCCGCTGGTAGCCGTCCATGGTCACGGTGGCCACCACGGGGAAGATCCCCCGCACGGTGTCCGGGCCGCCCGTGGCCGAGTCGTCGTCCGCGGCGTCGTACAGCGCCTCGACAGCGACCTGGACCGCGGCGTCCGCGTCCATCCCGCGCCGCCACAGCTTCTTCATCGCGCCGCGCGCGAACAGGGAGCCCGAACCCACGCCGTGGTGCTCGTGCTCCTCGTAGCGCCCGCCGGTGGCGTCGTAGCTGAAGATGCGGCCCGTGTCCTTGTCCAGGTCGTAGCCCGCGAACAGCGGCACGACGGCCAGGCCCTGCATGGCCATGGGCAGGTTGCCGCGCAGCATCGTGGCCAGGCGGTTCGCCTTGCCCGTGAGCGAGAGCAGCGAGCCCTCGATCTTCTCGTAGTGCTCCAGCTCGAGCTGGAACAGCCGGACCAGCTCCAGGCCGATGCCGGCGGAACCGGCGATGCCGACCGCCGAGTACTCGTCGGCCGGGAACACCTTCTCGATGCTGCGGCTGGCAATCATCGGGCCGGCGGTGGCCCGCCGGTCACCGGCCAGCAGGACGCCGCCGTCGAAGGTGAGCGCCACGATCGTCGTGGCGTGCGGGGAGAGGGTCGCCGGGTCGGTCATGCCCGCGGGCATGCTCCGGTTCCCGGGCAGGCGGTCGGGGGCGTACTCGGCCAGGAAGTCCACGAAGGACGACGATCCCGGACGCAGGAAGGCGTCCGGGAGTCGTCCTGCGAAGTTGTCTGCGTTCAGGTTCACTGCCCACCCTTCTGGACGAATCCGCGCACGAACGACTCGGCGTTGGTCTCCAGCACCTCGTCGATCTCCTCGAGCAGGGCGTCGACCTCGTCGTCGTCCTTCTGCGGTGCCGCAGCGGCCGCAGCCGGGGTGTCGGCGTCGTCGTCGGGAGTGCGGTCCTCGTGTGACGGGTTGATTCTTTCCTGACCGGCCATGATCGCCTCCTGGTGATTCTCTGACGTAACGCTGGTCTTGCAGCCTAGGCCCTGAGCCTTGGTGTTGACCCCAGGTTCGACCCTAGAGGCAGACACCGACATCGAAGCTCACCTTCGCCCGGAGAGTCCGGCGAGCAGTGCCGCCGCGTCGGGGCTCGCGTCGAGCAGGGCGCCGATATGGCGTCGGGTGCCACGCGTCGGGTCGAGCATCGGCACGCGCTGCAGCGCCTGGGCACCGTCGACGTCGAAGATCACCGAGTCCCAGCTCGCGGCGGAGATCTGACTGCCGTAGCGCGCCATCACCTCGCCCCGGAAGTAGGCCCGGGTGTCCGCCGGCGGGTGCTGGACCGCACGCGCGACGGACTCCTCGTCGACGATGCGGTCCACCGCACCCTTGGCGAGCAGCCGGTGGTAGATGCCACGCTCGGGACGCACGTCGGACCACTGCAGGTCCATCGCGTGCAGGCGCGGGTGGTCCCACTCGAGGTTGTCGCGCGACCGAAGCCGCTCGAGCAGGCGCAGCTTGGCGACCCACTCCACCTCGCGCGCGCACTCGGCCGGGTCCGTGCCGAGCCGCTCGACCACGGAGGCCCAGCGGTCCAGCACGGCGTCGGACTCCGGGTCGGTGCCGAGCACCTTCAGGGAGCGCCGCACGACGTCGGCGACCTCGCCCTGGAGCTCGAGCGCCGTCATGGTGCGGCCGTCGGCGAGGTCGAGCGCCGCGGTCAGGTCGAGGTCGCGCGATACCTTCTGGACGTCGCTCACGGGCGAGGCCAGGCGCAGGGCGCCCAGCTCGGCGCGGGCGTCCACGCCGGCCTCGGCCAGCTCGTCCAGGTGCTCCAGCACCCACAGGACCAGCGACGTCGTGCCCGTCTTGAGGTAGGTGGGGACCTCCATCAGGTTGGCGTCGCCGAGGATCAGGTGCAGGCGCCGCCAGCGCTGCCGGTCGGCATGGGGCTCGTCACGCGTGTTGACGATCGGACGGCGCAGCGTGGTCTCCAGGCCGATCTCGGCCTCGATGTAGTCCGCGCGCTGCGAGATCTGGAAGCCGGGCGTGCCGCTCGTGGCGCCCAGGCCGACCCGGCCCGAGCCGGTGAACACCTGCCGCGTGACCAGGAACGGGGTGATGAGCTCGGCGAGCGTGGTGAACGACAGCGCGCGGTCCACGAGGTAGTTCTCGTGGGTGCCGTAGCTGGCGCCCTTGCCGTCGACGTTGTTCTTGTACAGCACGACCTCGCTGCCGGGGAAGCCGGACAGCTCCCGCAGCGCGGCGAGCATGACCCGCTCGCCGGCGACGTCCCAGCGCACGATGTCCTCGGGCGTCATGACCTCGGGCGAGGAGTACTCGGGGTGCGCGTGGTCCACGTAGAGACGGGCGCCGTTCGTGAGGATCACGTTGGCGGCGCTCGGGTCGTCGTACTCGTCGGCGGCGGGCCGCTCGACCTCCTGGGTCGAGCCCGGCCGGCGGCGGCCGCGGCCCGGCAGGCCGGGCTCCA
>NZ_KI911582.1:0-593 GCF_000515355.1 Promicromonospora kroppenstedtii DSM 19349
TCGGCCACGTGGTGGTAGAGCGGCTGGGGCACGAGCTTGTTCGGATGCTTGCCGTAGACGTACCAGACGCCGGACGTGGCCCGGCTCCGGAGGGTCACGACCACCCCGGGGGAGAAGGGGTGTCGCGGGTTCGAGTTGCCGACGATGCGCGCCTTACCGTTGGCGCGGAGCTCGCTCATGCCGCCTCCAGGTCGTCCGGGTGGACCCACTGGTGGAGCCCGTCCATGCGGCGCGTGCGCCACGCCTCGGGGTAGCGGTCAAGCACGGCTGCCGGCCCGAACGCGTCGAGGCCGTCGGAGTTGCCGGGCTCGGAGACCAGCTCGACGACTTCGCCGATCTTGTAGGCGTGCTCGGGGGAGCCGTTCCCGGTCACCCGCACCTTGTCGCCGACGGCGAATGGCTTCTCGTCACCGATGAACTCGGCGATCTCCTCGACCGGGGCCGGCGTGCCGTAGTGCTCGACGGTGGTCGTCGGGGCGCGGTGACCTCCAGGCGGAGGCCCCAACGTCGTCAGCACGGCGCGGACGTCGTTCGCCGGGACGGGCTCGCCGAGCTCGCGGAGGGCGGTCTTGAAGGCATAGATCGCGGCCTGA
>NZ_KI911582.1:693-1442 GCF_000515355.1 Promicromonospora kroppenstedtii DSM 19349
CGTCGAGCGAGAGGTCGGCGTCGGTGTAGCGGAACACGCTGATTTCAGACATGGCAAATAGGCCCTTCGTGGGGTGACGGTGTCCCGGAGATCGAGCGACCTCGGGGCGATGAGTGCGAGTCACGCAAGGTGACTCATGTGTAACACGGCGCGAGAGGCGAATGCAAGGCGCTTTCGCAGGTCTTTAGATTTCTTCACCCGGGCAGATGCACGACAAAGCCCCCTACCGCTGGCAGATGCAGTGCGGTAGGGGGCTGTCGTCTAGTGCGGTACTACGCCGGGAGCCGCTCCGGCTCCACGGAGAGGGCCTCGGCGAGGTTGACGACGGACACGCCCATCGCCGTGGCGAGCGTGAGCTCGACGTCCGTTGCCGAGCCGATCTCCCAGCCCGGGAGCTCGACGACGACGTCGGCTTCGAGGCACGCGCTCGACGGTCCAGCGGAGAGACCCCGCGAGGTCATCCGGCGCCGAGACCGGCGTCCAGACGCTGTAGCCGGCGCGACGGAGCAGGCTCGCCGGCGTGTCGAAGTCGGAGTCGCGGGGTCCCGCGAGCCACGCCTTCATCGAGAGCCCTCGCCGTCGTAGCGGGTGAGTGCTCGGTCTAGCTCCCGGCGGCGCTCGGTCAGCGCCTTCGCTGCGTGTTCGAGCACGCGATCCGCTCGGGATGTTGCCCCCCGCAAGGCCAGACGCCTGGCGTCTAGCACTGTGTCTGCCGGTGGGGTCGGAGGGACCGGCCGCCGGACGATCGC
>NZ_KI911582.1:1542-2634 GCF_000515355.1 Promicromonospora kroppenstedtii DSM 19349
AGAGGAATCGGCCTGGGGGCCGGGTGCGGCTCACCTTGCAGGCAAAACAGTTCGATGGTGTAGAAGGTGTAGAAGTTGTAGGTCTCCCTAGTTACCTCTCAAGAAAACAAAACCTTGAAGGGTAATAAGAGAGACCTACAACTTCTACACCTTCTACACCCCTCGGGGCGTGGAGGTGCTCCTCCGGCGCTAGTCCGTGGCGCTGAAGAGCGGGGCGCCGCCCTCCTCGGCGACGGGCCGGACGGCCACGCGCTTGGACAGGCGGCGCGCGGTGCTCTCCAGGTCTTCGAGCGTGGCCTTCGCGACCTCCGCGGCGTGCGGGTCGAGGCGTGTCAGCTCGGCCCCGTCGACCTTCGCTAGCACGGTCGCTGCCGCGGTGATCGCCATCAGCGAGCCGCCGGCGACGTCGCGGGACGTGAGGGCGCGCACGACGGCGCGGTCTTGCTTGCGGTGCTCCTGGTTCGCCTCGGACTGCGTCTGAGGCTTCAGCCCGTGGTCCGCCAAGGTCTCCTTGTCGACGGACTCGCGCATGATCTCGCTCAGGTGCCAACTCACCGACGAGCGGATCGAGTTCCGGCGCTCGGCCGGGACGCCCGCCTCCGCGTAGACCTCGCCGACCCAGCGCCGGTAGGGGTGCGTGCGTCCGGCGTAGTCGGGCTCGCCGTCCCCGCGCAAGAAGTGTTGCCGGGCCTCGAACAGGACCTCGGCGAACGCGCGCACGTGCGGCGTTCGCTCCTCGACGGGGCCGCGAGGTAGCGGCGCATGTGCTCTACCGCTTGGCGCTGTAGGGGCGCGAGACTCGGTTCCATACCTACACGGTAGCCCACGCAAGGGGCCTTGCCCAGCGGGCGTGCCCCAAATCACCCCGAAACGACAGAAAGCCCCGGCCCTCACGAGGAGGGCCGGGGCCGGAGTATCAGAAGCGGAGGTCTCGGGCAAGCGCGACAAGCTCGTCGGCCGTGCCGGAGTTTCGGATGGTGAAATCGGTGGGGTAGTCGGCGAGCTCAGTCTCAGACGGGTGGGTGTCCGTTGAGACTAAGTCCGGGCGGACGATGCGGACGAGGATGCCGCCGTCACGTTGGATCGCGTCGG
>NZ_KI911582.1:2734-6824 GCF_000515355.1 Promicromonospora kroppenstedtii DSM 19349
AGTTCGCCGGCGAGGGTCGCGGCGCTGGGGACTACGGGCGACGTCGCGGAGATGTGCACCTCGTAGACGACAGGGTTCGGGTGCACGACGCCGGCCCAGCGGAGCATGAGCGCGCCGAATCCGGGGTGATCGTGGGGCGCCCGGGGTGACGGGCTCCTCCGGCTCGGGGCCGCCCGACGGCGGGAGCGTCGAGGGGTCGATCACGGAGCCATCCATGACCGGGGCCTGCCCGATGATGTTCAGGACAACGAGCTCGTCGCCGCGGTACGCGAGCGCGACGGCCTCGCCGATCGACGCCTGGACGTCGGGGTCGGGGTCGCGGATGCCCTCGGGGAGGTAGGGGAGTCAGGGCGTGGTCGACGGTCGCGACGAGCGAGTCGCCGGCCTGCTCGATGCCTTCGACGAGGATCTGCGCGAGCGTCTCGACACGGGGGCCGACGTCGCGGCGTCCCAGACGTCAACGCGGGTGTCGATCTCCCACAGTGCGGCCGTGGGGGCGGCGAGGATGACCTCTCCCGACTCGTCGTCAGCGCTGGTGTACGTGACTACCTCGGCGCCGCCCAGGAGGAGGGCGCCGCCGTCCGGGTCGAAGTCGGCCGTGTCCTCGACGAGGAGCACGGTCGCTCCCGCGGGCGCCTCCTCGGCGAGCGTGCCGCCAAGGGGCACGGTGTTCACGGCGGCAACGCGCCCGGTGAGGTCGTACGTCATCGCTTGCCCCTTGTCGAATGGTCTTCTTGCTGGGCGTGAGGCGCTTCAGGTAGCCGACCGGCATGGGCGGCGCACCGTTCGGCGCGAGCGGGATCGCGAACTTCCGGAGGCGGAACTTCAGCGTGAAGTCCGGCGTCTGGACGCTGACCATGTCGTCAGGGTCGAGATGCGGGACCGGGAGCGCGTCGAAGGAGACCTCCACGGCCTCGCGGATGCGCGATTCCAGGAGGCGTTCGGCGTACTCCTTCGCCGCGGCGTGGGAGCGGATCGAGGCGTTCTCCACCCGCTCGACCAGGTAGCGCGGCGCGCCTTCCGGCCCATGCGGAACGGGGACAGGGGGGTGGCTCCGCGGGGCGACGACGGTCGCCGATACGGCGCCCATCTCCCGTTCGGCGGCTGCCCCTTGACGGAGATCGTGTTCTTGACGTCCGCCATCTGGTAGTTGATCGCGACTTCGCTAACGATGCTGCCGCCCGTGCCCGGCTTGAAGACGTACTTCACGGCCCGGGAGTGGTTCCGCATCACGAGGATGCCGGCGCCGTTGTAGAAGAGCTGTTTGTCGATCGAGCGGGACAGGCTCCGGGCGGCGGACCACACCTGAGCGAAGCGGTCCAGGGACCGGGCCTTCGGCAGGGTCAGGCGCTTGCCGTACGAGTTGCGGAAGTCCGGGATGGAGAAGCGGGTCTCGCCGGCGCGGCTGCTCATGAGCACGCGGATGGCGCCCACGACCGTCACTCCCCTTGCGGAGCGTGATCGGGGTCCACACGGCGCCGAGAGCTAGTGCCTCCTTGCCCTGTGCTTCGACCGTGACCGTGACGCCCTCCCGGGACAGCCCCGGTCACGGGGCCCGTGAAGACCGTCGCGAAGACGTACCGGTCGAGCTCCTCGACGTGCACGCCGTAGCGAACGCGGATCATCCGGTCGGCGTAGATGGCCGCCGTCGTCGGGCTGTCGGTGTCGAAGTTCAGGGAGTGGCTCGGGTCGAGGAAGGTCAGGGTCGCGGACCGCCGTGACCTCGGCGTCGGCATCGACGTTCACCTGCCCGTCAAGGAGCGTGTGCGAGACGGACGACAGGACGCCGCCGTTCAGGGTCAGGACGTCAACGTCGATGCGCCGCGTGTGCGAGGAGCGGAGGGCCGCTTCGTACGCCCTCCGCTCCTCTGTGGTGAGCCCTAGAGTCATCATGTGGCGCGGGGCTCCTTACGGTCAGACGACGGCGTCGAAGGGGAGGTCCCCCACCTGCCAGAAGTCGAACGAGACGTTCTTGTAGACCTCGCCCGCGCGCGTCTTGGGCGACGGGGAGATCGTGATGTTGCCGACCAGCGCCTCGAAGGACATGTCGCCGGCGATGAGCTGAACCGTCTGGTACGGCCGCTCCTTGATGGCGTAGAGGTCGGCCTCCATGGCTCGGAAGGTCTTCCCGAAGCCCGCCATGAGCGCGCCAGAGAGAGACCCCCTCCAGGCCGCGCATGCCGTTCACGATGCGCACGGGCTGCGTCGAGCCGATCGGCGTGTAGACGCTGGCGTCGTCCTCCATCGACCACGTGCCCTCGTCGTTGCCCATGAGCGTGACGTTGATGTCGCGGTCCCGGTCGATGAGCCAGATACCCTCCACGGGCACGGCGTAGTAGACGTCCGGGTTGGTCGCCGACGTGCGCCCGTTGACCACGGCGCGCACCTCGTAGCGGTGCGACCAGTTCGGCCGGGAGCCGTGCGAGCGGTAGCGGTAGGTCGTGCCGGAGACGTAGACGTCCTCGGCGTCGACCGTGCGGGAGATCCGGCCGTCGCGAAGGATCACGAACCGGTCCGGGGTCGTCGAGCGCTGCCACTCGATATCGACGGTCGGCGTCTGCCCGACCTGAGCGACGCTCAGTCCGGTCACGCCGCCTACTGCTACGTCGGTGTCGAGGTGGAAATCGGCCTGGGCCTGGGCGTAGGTGGGATCACCGGGGGTCGCTTCGCGGTTCTGGGAGTCCCAGACCCGCACCTTGACGCGGTAGGTCCAGTCATCGAAGAGGTACCCGCTCGGGATCGTCAGCGACGTCTCCGAACTCTGGCGCTCCTTCGAGTCGTAGACCGGCCGCGAGAGGTCCGTTACGTGGTAGACGAGCACGCGGTAGCGGACCTGCGTCCCGCCCGTCACCGACCAGATGATCGGGGGCGAGCTGTCGTAGGCAGCGCCAGCGCCGAGGTTCGAGATCGTGACTGTCGGCTTGACTCGGCGGGTCATGGGGACGGGCTCGGACCATGTCGACCACAGGCCGGCGCCGTCCCGCGCCTGGACTCGCCAGTTGACCGTCTGGCCGTCGGACATGCCGGCCCATGCGGCGGAGCCGCCGACGAGCGACACGTTGTCGACGTAGTGCACCTCGCCGAGCGCTGCGGAGGAGAACTGCACCTCGGCACGCACCGTCGCGGCGCTGGCCGGAGCAACGGCGGTCACCGTGCGGGCGGCGAACGACGTGGTGTTGTTGCTGGCGGTGCCTGTGCTCGTCGTGACCTCGGCCCTCGCGGCGTTGAACCACCGCAAACGCACGAACGACGAGCGCACGGTCGACGCGGCGCGGACGACGGCGTCGACCGTGTAGGTCTGGCCGGGGACAACCGGGAAGAGGTCCGAGTAGGCGTACGCGTTGCCCGCCGCGACAGCCGTCACCGACAGTGCGCCCGGCCCGGTGTTGACCGGGGTAGTCACCCGGGCGAGCGTCGCGTTGTTCCCCGTCCAGCCCCGTGGTGTTCGTCGAGAAGGAGGGGTTGGGGAGTCGCTGGGCGGCGATCTCGGCGAGGTCGACGTCAGACGACGTGGTGAGCACCTCGCCGGAGTCGTAGACCGGCGACGAGAAGCTCTCGGAGGTCGAGACCTGCACGCGCGCTGACGCGAGCTCCGTGTCGCCCGACACGTCCTCGTAGGCGAACGTCACATGCGGGAGCGCGAGAGACGTAGCCGCCTCGGACGGGCGGAGGTCTGTCGGCTGTGAGGGGTTGTCGGCCCAGGTGACCGTGAGGGTCGGGCCGTTGGCGGAGTTGAAGCCGTAGAACTGGTGGGTGGCCGTCGCGGTCGTGGCGATGCGCCAGCCGTAGTTCTGGAGCCCGCCGGCCCAGGCCTGGACGAAGCTCGTCACGTCGATCTGGACCGTGTCGCCGTCGGACAGGGGAGCCGACGACCGCCGACCCCCGCGGAGGGCCCCGCCGGCCGGCATGTTGTTCCAGTTGAGCCGGGACGCCTTCCACGAGGCAGTTGCCCGGCGAGCACTGACGGTCCGGGTGCCCGGGGGACGGACCCCCCGGGCGTCAGTGTGAGCGTGGCCGACGTGACCGTAGCGCCCGCGGGGACGGGCTGGCGGAGCCAGACGAACGCATTGGCGATGCCGTCGCGCACCTT
>NZ_KI911582.1:6924-7840 GCF_000515355.1 Promicromonospora kroppenstedtii DSM 19349
CCCGGTGTTGACCGGGGTAGTCACCCGGGCGAGCGTCGCGTTGTTCCCCGTCCAGCCCGTGGTGTTCGTCGAGAAGGAGGGGTTGGGGAGTCGCTGGGCGGCGATCTCGGCGAGGTCGACGTCAGACGACGTGGTGAGCACCTCGCCGGAGTCGTAGACCGGCGACGAGAAGCTCTCGGAGGTCGAGACCTGCGCGCGCGCTGACGCGAGCTCCGTGTCGCCCGACACGTCCTCGTAGGCGAACGTCACATGCGGGAGCGCGAGAGACGTAGCCGCCTCGGACGGGCGGAGGTCTGTCGGCTGTGAGGGGTTGTCGGCCCAGGTGACCGTGAGGGTCGGCCGTTGGCGGAGTTGAAGCCGTAGAACTGGTGGGTGGCCGTCGCGGTCGTGGCGATGCGCCAGCCGTAGTTCTGGAGCCCGCCGGCCCAGGCCTGGACGAAGCTCGTCACGTCGATCTGGACCGTGTCGCCGTCGGACAGGGAGCCGACGACCGCCGACCCCGCGGAGGGCCCGCCGGCCGGCATGTTGTCCAGTTGAGCCGGGACGCCTTCCACGAGGCAGTTGCCCGGCGAGCACTGACGGTCCGGGTGCCCGTGGACGGACCCCCGGGCCGTCAGTGTGAGCGTGGCCGACGTGACCGTAGCGCCCGCGGGGACGGGGCTGCGGAGCCAGACGAACGCATTGGCGATGCCGTCGCGCACCTTCAGGGGCAGGCTCGCGCGGGTGCGCCAGGTTGGGATACCCGGAGCTGGCCCAGGCATCGAACCCTGAGCGGACGGTCTGTGTGCTCAATGCGTCCTCCTAGTGGTCAGTTCATCCGGCGGGTGGTGCCGGCGAACTCGTTGGCGTCGTCGATGGCGTCCTCCGCGATCTCGCGGAAGTAGCCCCGTGCCCCTTCTCCCAGTTCGTGATGACG
>NZ_KI911582.1:7940-9272 GCF_000515355.1 Promicromonospora kroppenstedtii DSM 19349
GAACGCGTTGCGCGAGTAGGTCAGGTCCGAACCGTAGGATGCTCGGCGTGTTCGGGGCTCGTGGTGAGCGAGTTGCCCAGCAGCGGGTTGCCGTCGCCGTCGCGGGCCACCAGCAGGGTCTTGCGAGCCTGCGGGGCCAGGACGTAGCCGTCGGTCACGCCGCCGGCCTCGTAGACGGCCGAGTCGATCGCCACGGCGTCGCCGTAGGTGTCGGTGGTGCCCCAGGCCCCAGCGCGGAGGCGCCGGCGAGGGAGTCGAACGCGTTCGCCTCGGCGGTGGCGTGCAGGGCCTTCAGGTCGAAGGCGGTCGCCAGCGTCTTCGGCAGACGCTCGGAGAGCGCGGCGAAGAGGGCCGGGAGGTCGCGCTTGAACTCGTTCGAGAACAGCTCGATCAGGGCGACCTTGCGGGGCCGGATCGACTTGTTGCCGAACGAGGCCTCGCCAACCTTGATCTTCTCGGTCTCGCCGACCCACGAGGCGACGGGGTCACCGGTGATCAGCGGGACGTCGATGCCGACGCCGGGCAGGTCGATGCGCGTCGACTTCTGCATGACGACAGAGGCCTCCTGGGCGTCCTGCCAGATCTGCGAGGAGACCTCGGCCGGCAGGAGGATGCCCGAGGCATCCCGGGAGTGCGGAACAGCAGGCATGGGTTATGCCCTTTCATGTAGGGGGGATGCGAGAGTCACGGGAGGACCCTTGCGCGACAGGTCAGTTGAAGAGCCCGTCCAGCGCTTCGACGAAGGAGTCCTTCGCGCTGGGGTGCCGCCCGTGGTCCGGCCCTGTGTCGGGGTCGGCTTGGGGGCGGGGGACTTGCGACCCGCGAGTCGTTCGGCCAGTGCTCGGAGGGTCTTCTCGTCGCCCTGGACACCGTCCAGGACAGTGACGTCCTCCTTGGAGAGCTCCAGGTCGACGGCGATCTTGTAGCGGATGAGCGCGGCCTCGGCCGTCTCGGCGCGCGTGACGGCGTCCGTCAGGGCCTGTGACCCTGCCGCCAGGTCGGCGGCTGCCTTCTCGGCGTCGGACATCGAAGATCGCTTCAGCTCGGCGAGCTCGGTCGCGGCCTTGGCGTTCGCCTTGGCCTTGTCCTCGTGCTTCCGGGCGTGGCCCTTCCACTCTTCGAGCTGGGCGGCCAGGTCCTCGGCGGTCGGGGCGGGGCGGTGCCCTCGGCCGAAGCCTCGGTGCCAGTGTTCGCGGTGTCGCTCATGGTGTTTCGTCCTCCCGTGCGGGTGATCGGATCGCCCCGTGCGGGGCTGGGGTTACTGCGTCCCAGCCCGGCGGCTGGAAGATATGGGCGGCCTTAGTCCAGGCCGCGTAGGAACTCGCGCACGTC
>NZ_KI911583.1:0-3694 GCF_000515355.1 Promicromonospora kroppenstedtii DSM 19349
GGCCCCGGCCCCGCGGGCCAGGACGGCTTCTTCGGGCTCGCCGGCGACGGCGCCCCGAGTCGCGGCCCCAAGGTCGCGCTGTTCACCGTCCTGGGCGTCGTCCTGCTGTTCGCGATCTACGCCTTCTCGGCGTGGAGCGTGAGCGACACGGTGCCGCGCGACACGACGGTCGCCGGCGTGAACGTGGGCGGCATGACCGCGTCCGAGGCGTCGTCCGCACTGACGGAGCAGCTCGGCCCGCGCCTCAAGGAGCCGATCGACCTCACGGCCGGCGAGGGCAAGGCCCAGCTCTCCCCGGGGAAGAGCGGTCTCGCGATCGACGCCGAGGGTACTGCGGCCGACCTCACCGGCTTCTCGCTGAGCCCCACGCGCATGTGGGCGCACATGTTCGGCGGTTCCGAGCAGCCGCTCCTCCTGGACATCGACGCGGAGAAGTTCGACGCCGCCGTCGCGGGCCTCGAGGAGTCGCTCGCCGTGGAACCCGTGGACGGCACCGTCGGGTTCGTGGACGGCCAGGCCGTCAAGACCGACGCGAAGGAGGGCACGCGGATCGTCACGAGCGAGACCTCGCGCATCATCCAGGAGCGCTGGCTGCACGCCGAGGGCCCGTTCGACCTGCCGGTCGAACCCGTCCAGCCGGTGATCACGCAGGCCCAGACCGAGCAGCAGTTCGCGGTCGCGCAGAAGGTCGTCTCGGCACCGGTCACGGTGTCCGTGGGCGGTCAGCAGCCGGTGCTGACGCCCGACGTGCTCGCGGGGCTCATCCGGTTCGAGCAGAAGAAGGACAATCTCGTCGTCATCATCGACCGGGACGCCACGGTCGCCGCGATCGTCGACGGCACCACCAACCTGCTGGAGGTCCCCTCCGACGCGCACTTCGAGTTCGCGGGCGGCAAGCCGACCGTCGTCGCCGGCAAGTCGGGCACCACGCTGGACCCCGCCCAGGCCGGCAAGGCCGTGCGGATCGCGGCGACCGGTGACGACCGCGAGACCTCGGTCGAGCTGGTCGAGCAGGACCCGAAGGACACCGTCGAGTCGCTCGAGGCCCTGGGCGTCAAGGAGGTGATCTCGGAGTTCAGCACGCCGCTGACCGCCGAGCCGGTGCGCACCCAGAACCTGGTGCGCGGCGCGGAGATGATCACGGGCAACCTCATCAAGCCGGGCGAGACGTTCTCCCTGCTGGAGGCACTGGCCCCGATCACCCTGGAGAACGGCTACTTCGACGCCGGCGTGATCGAGAACGGCAGGCACGTGGAGGCGGTGGGCGGTGGCCTCTCGCAGATGGCCACGACCTCCTTCAACGCGGGCTTCTTCGCCGGGTTCGACGACGTCGAGCACCACGCGCACTCGTTCTGGTTCCCGCGTTACCCCGCCGGTCGAGAAGCCACGATCTACGTGGGCGCCAAGGACATGAAGTTCAAGAACGACACCCCGTACGGTGCCGTCATGCAGGCGTTCGTGTCGGGCAACCAGCTGACGGTCCGCATCTGGAGCACCAAGTACTACACGGTGCAGGACGGCACGAGCGGCAAGCAGAACGTGGTACCCACCACGACGATCCACGACTCGTCGGCCGACTGCCAGCCGTACCCGGGCGGTGAGGACGGCTTCACCGTGACGATCTCGCGCAAGGTGCTGCACGACGGCAAGGTCGTCAAGGAGAACTCGTTCAACCACTCCTACAACCCGGACAACCCCGTTGTGTGCGACTGACGGTGCGGCTCTGACGCCTGACCGGCGGTAGGTTCGGCACATGCTAGGACGTAGCGAGCGGGAGTCTCCCGCGCACGCGGTGCTTGCCGCGCGGATGGCGGGATGGAACGACCCGGTCGAGCTGCTCGACCTCGGGACCACGGCGGACACGCTCGCCACGGTCGCGAGCATCGAGGCCCTGGCGGCCGTGGTGCACCTGGGACACCCGGAGCACCCGGCGCCGGGCCTCGAGCGCGCCCTCCTGGAGGGCGCGCCGTCGCTCATCATGACGGCGGCCGTCGCGGTGCCGGGCCAGTGGGTCTGGGTCGGCGCCGGGGCCACGGTGGGTCAGGTCGTCATCGACGAGGCGGGCATGCGGGACTGCGCGAGCGTGCTGCGCGGCCTCGGCGTGAGCCCGCGTCTGGTGCCCACCCGTACCAGCGTCGAGGAGCGCATCGCGCTCGCCGGCGAGGGCGGGTCCCTGGTGATCGAGCGGCCGCGGGTCCCGGCGGGCTTCGCGGAGCTGCCGGACAGCGCGGCCCTCGCCGAGGGCGGTCCCATCTGGTACGGGCTGCTGGAGTCCCGGGACGACTGGCCCCCGTTCACGACGCCTGCGCAGGTGTGGCTCGCGTTCGGTCCGGCCGACGACCACCTCGGCTCCCTGCAGCCCACCCTCGCGATCATCGCGGACGCCGGGCTGGACCTGGACCACCTGCGCAGCCAGCCGTCGTCGGAGGGGCCGCACGTGTTCTTCGCGTCCTTCTCCTGCCCCACGTCCGACAAGCTGTCCGTGCTGGTCGCCGCCCTGACCGACCGCGGCGTCGCGCACCGCACGCTGGCCGTGCTGCCGGGCGAGTCGTTCGTGCCCGGGCCCGACACCCTGACCCCGCGGTGGGCATGACGGCGCCCGGCGGCACCCGGGTCGCCTACCTGGGGCCCGAGGGCACGTTCACCCACCAGGCCGCGCTGCAGTGGGCGCGGGGGCACGCGCCGTCCGACGCGGGGAACGACGAGGCCGTGACCGCCGAGCCCCTGGACACCGTCCGCGACGTGCACGACGCCGTCGCCGCGGGCGGTGCCGACGTCGGCGTGGTCGCCATCGAGTCCTCCGTCGAGGGCTACGTGGTGCCGTCACTGGACACGCTGCTGTCCAGCGCGGACGTCGTGGCCGTCGACGAGGTGGCGCTCGACGTGTCGTTCGACGCGTTCGTGCGGCCGGGCCACGGCGAGCTGACCGAGGTCTCCGCGCATCCCCACGGGCTGGCCCAGTGCTCCGGGTTCGTGACGGGTACGGGGCTCGGGACCGCTCCGGCGTCGTCCAACGCGGCGGCCTGCCGCGACGCCGGACCGGGGACGATCGCCCTGGGCCCCACGATCTGCGGGGAGCTCTACGGCCTCGACACCTACGCGACGGCGGTGGAGGACTTCCGTGGCGGCCGCACCCGGTTCCTGGTGCTGACCCGCCGTAGTGCCGCCGCCGCGCACCTGGCGCGGTCGCGCGCGGCCGGTGAGACGGGCTGGAAGACGATGCTGGCCATCACCCCGTCGGTGACCGGGCCGGGCGTGCTCGCGCGGATCACCGCCGCGTTCGGCGACCGGGGCGTGAACATGTCGAGCCTGATCACGCGTCCGCTGAAGGCGCAGGAGAGCAAGTACGTGTTCGTGGTGACCTTCGACGAGGCGCCCTGGGCCCCCGGCGCGCGGGACGTGCTGGGTGACCTGCTCGCCGCGGGCGACGCCCTCAAGACCCTCGGCCTGTTCCCTGCCGGCGCCGGCTTCCGTGCGCTCGACGGCGTGCTCGACCCGGACCACGTCCCGGTCGGCTCGGTGTCGGCCAAGGACGAGGCACCGGCGCGCGACCAGGGCCTGCTGTGGTGAGCGTCGGCGTCGTCGGGCTGGGGCTGATCGGAGGCTCCCTCGCGCGCGCCTTCCAGGCGGCGGGCGTGCCCGTGGTCGCGACCGACCCGGTGTCGGGCGGCGAGGCCCGCGCGGCGGGACTCAC
>NZ_KI911583.1:3794-5179 GCF_000515355.1 Promicromonospora kroppenstedtii DSM 19349
GCTGGACCAGGCCGCCGTGGTGGTCGCCGGCGGGCGCGGTACCGACGGCGACTTCGGTCCCGTCGAGGACCTCGCGGACGCGCTCGGCGCCGCGGTCGGCGCGTCCCGCGACGCTGCGTTCGAGGGCTGGTGGGACTCGTACGTGGGGCAGACCGGCGTCACGATCGCCCCGCGGCTGTACATCGGCGCAGGCATCTCCGGCGCGCCCCACCACCGCGGCGGCATGCAGGCGTCCCAGGTGATCGTCGCCGTGAACAGCGACCCGGAGGCGCCGATCTTCGAGATCTGCGACTTCGCCGTCGTGGGGCAGCTCGCCGACGTGCTCCCGCAGGCCGCGGCGGAGATCCGCAAGCACAAGGGCTGAGGCCCGGGTCGAGGTCCGGCGGCTCCCGGGCCGGCCTTGCCGACCGACTCGCAGGGCGGCCGGGCCCGTTCTCCTTCGAGGCCTGAGTCTCTTCGCTCCCGGCTGCCGCAAAGCGAAGAAACTCAGGCCTCGAAGGGGACGGCACCAGGAAGGTGCGCCGGCCCCCTCCGAGGTGGTGGAATGACGTGATGGAGCCGTTCGTGATCCCCGCACGCGGCCTCGGGCCCGCCGAGCGGCGCCGGGTCGCGCGGCACCTCCTGCTCGACGGCTTCGGACTCGACGCCCAGGAACGTCTCGCCGCGTCGCGGGTGGTCGTCGTCGGCGCGGGCGGCCTCGGCTCGCCGGTGCTCCAGTACCTCGCGGCGGCGGGCGTGGGCACGCTCGGCATCATCGACGACGACGCCGTCGACGTCTCCAACCTGCAGCGCCAGGTGCTGCACACCGCGGCCGACGTCGGACGCGGCAAGACCGAGTCGGCCGCCGACGCGCTGCGCGGGCTGGCCCCCGAGGTCGAGGTGATCGCCCACCGCGAGCGGCTCACGAGGGACAACGCGGCCGAGATCCTGGGCGGCTACCACCTGGTGGTCGACGGCTCCGACACCTATCAGACGCGCTACGCCGTGTCCGACGCCGCCGCGGGCCTCGGTCTGCCCGTCGTCTGGGGCACGGTGCTGGGCTGGGACGGTCAGGTGAGCGTGTTCTGGTCGGCCGCACCGGACGGGCACGCGATCACGTACCCCGACGTGTTCGGCCCGCAGCCGCCCGAGGGGGAGTCCTGCGAGACGGTGGGCGTGCTGAGCCCTGCCTGCGGCGTGGTCGGCTCGACCATGGCGGTCGAGGCGGTCAAGCTCCTGACCGGCACGGGGGACCCGGCGCTGGGCCGGCTGCTGGCCTACGACGCGCGCACCTCGGGGTGGGACACGATCGAGCTGGCGGCGCCGTCCGCGGAGGCGGCGGCCGCCGAGGTGCCAAATCCGGCTCCCGGCGCGCCCTCCGCCGCGAACCCCGTCTCGGAGGCCCC
>NZ_KI911583.1:5279-6508 GCF_000515355.1 Promicromonospora kroppenstedtii DSM 19349
CCTGCTGGACTCCGCGGGCGTGCAGGCATCCACCGGCTCGGCGTGCCAGGCCGGGGTGCCGCAGCCGTCGCACGTGCTGCTCGCCATGGGCGTCCCCGAGGCCGAGGCCCGTGGTGCCCTGCGCTTCACGCTCGGGGCGACGTCCACCGAGTCCGACGTCGACCGGCTCGTGGCCGCCCTGCCGCAGGTCGTGGCGCGGGCCCAGGCCGCGGGCCTCGTGTCCGGCCGCGCGATGGGCGGTGCCTCGTGAGGGTGCTGGCCGCCATGTCGGGCGGCGTGGACTCCGCGGTCGCGGCCGCACTCGCGGTCGAGGCCGGGCACGACGTCGTGGGCGTGCACATGGCGCTCTCGCGCAACCGGGACCAGTTCCGCACCGGCTCGCGCGGCTGCTGCTCCATCGAGGACGCCGGCGACGCCCGCCGGGCCGCCGACATGCTCGGCATCCCGTACTACGTGTGGGACCTGTCCGAGCGCTTCGAGGACACCGTCGTCGCCGACTTCCTCTCCGAGTACGAGGCGGGTCGCACCCCCAACCCGTGCGTCCGCTGCAACGAGCACATCAAGTTCGAGGCGCTGCTCGACAAGGCGACGGCCCTCGGGTTCGACGCCGTGGCCACCGGCCACTACGCGCAGATCGTCACGCGCGAGGTCGCGCTGCCCGACGGCGGCGCGCGCACCGTGCGCGAGCTGCACCGCTCGCCGAACGACGCCAAGGACCAGTCGTACGTGCTGGCCGTGGCGGGGCCCGAGCGCCTGGCGCGGGCCATGTTCCCGCTCGGCGGCTTCGCGTCCAAGGACGAGGTTCGGGCCGAGGCCGAGCGCCGGGGCCTGTCGGTCTCGGCCAAGCCCGACTCCTACGACATCTGCTTCGTGGCCGACGGTGACACCCGCGGCTTCCTGCGCGACCGCCTGGGCTCCCGCCCCGGCGAGGTCGTGGACGTCGACGGCGAGGTGGTCGGCGAGCACGACGGCGCCTACGCCTTCACCGTGGGGCAGCGGCGCGGGCTCGCCCTGGGGCGCCCCGCCGCCGACGGCAGGGCACGCTACGTGGTGGACGTGCAGCCGTCGACGAACACCGTGGTCGTGGGGCCGGCCGAGCTGCTGAGCGTGGACCGGATCGCGGGGGAGAAGTCCCTGTGGTTCGAGGGCGTGCTGCCTGGCGGCGAAGGCGCGGCGGGCGGTGCGGCGGCGGACGGCGGGGTGCCGGACGGCGCCGTCGTGCCCGACGC
>NZ_KI911583.1:6608-10303 GCF_000515355.1 Promicromonospora kroppenstedtii DSM 19349
GTGCGCAGGCCCGCCTCGACGAGGCCGCCGGCATGCTCGCCCGGGTCCAGGAGGAGCGGGTCGCCCGGCGCGACGCGGTCCAGGTGGCCGTGGTGGCCCTGAGCCGCAAGGTCCAGGCCGCCGCGCACCGCATCCAGGAGGAGGCGGCGCGCATGGTGCAGCGCCACCCCACCGACGCGGACATCCTGCAGACCTCCATGCGCGTCGACCACGCGGCGGCCCAGCAGGCCCGCCAGGCGCAGAGCCTCGCGGCCCTGTGCGGTGAGTGGCCGGGCCAGCAGTGGAGCGAGCCGCTCCCGCTGCCCGACGTCGTCAAGGGCGCCGCCAGCCGCATCACGGCGTTCCACCGGGTCGAGGTGTCGGGTGACCCCGGCGTCGCCGTCTCGGCTCGGATCGTCGAGCCGCTCATCCACCTCGTGGCCGAGCTGCTGTCCAACGCCACGCAGTCCTCCCCGCCCACCACGCAGGTGCTCGTGGCTCTCCGCCAGGTGCAACGTGGTGCCGTCGTCGAGATCGACGACTGCGGCGTGGGCCTCGACCTCAAGCAGCTCGAGCAGGCGCGCGACATCGCCTCCGGCAAGCGCGAGATCAGCATCACCGAGCTGGGCGAGATCCCGCAGACCGGCCTCGCCGTGGTCGGCACCTACGCCCGCCGGCACGGCTTCCGCGTGGACGTCACCGAGTCCGTGTACGGCGGCCTGCGCGCGATCGTCATGATCCCGGCCGAGCTCACCGAGGCAGTGGTGCCGTCCGGCATGCTCACGCCGGCCGCCACTCTGCCGAGCGCCCACGTGCCGTCCACGGGGGTGGCCGCGCTGGCCTCCAGCCGCGCCGCCACCGCCGTCGTGGAGGCGCCCGAGCTCCCCACGGCGAAGCCCGCCGAGGACGACGAGTGGCCAGCCCCCGCGGCGCCCGACGCCGCGACCGTGCTACCCGTCGAGCCGCTCAGCGTGCGCGGCGACGTGGTCGACGACGAGGAGGAGACGCCCGTGGCCGGTGCTCACGTGAAGGCCCCGGGCGAGCTGCCCCTACGCCCTGGGCGAGCCCGCCCTGAGGATGACGAGTTCCCCGAGCCGGCTGCGCTTCCGCAGCGGCGGTCCCGCCGTGGAGAGGTGGACGTGCCCGGTGACCGGGCCGAGTCCAGGCCGGAGCCTCGTACCGAGGACACCGGTCCCGCTCAGACGGCCGAGGAGGCCGGCGAGTGGATGGGCGCCTTCTTCAGCTCGAGCGAGGCGCGGTTCGGGGACTCACACGACAGCAGCGAACCGTCGGCTGGCGCCGACGGAACTTCGGAGGACCGATGACTACGCAGGCCGACGGCATGACGAGCACCGACGGCAACAGCTGGATGCTCGAGCTCATCAGTGGTGTACGGGGGGTCAGGCATGTAGTGGTGCTCACCTCCGACGGGCTGATGAAGGTTCGGACCGACCAGACCCCGCTCGACGTGGCCGACAAGGTCGCGGCGGCTTGCGCCGGACTAGCGGCGCTGGGGATCGGAATGAGCCGGGAGTTCGGGAACAGCGACACGATCCGCCAGGTGATGGTGGAGTTCGACGGCGGCTTCCTGTTCGTCCGGGGCGCCGGCGACGGCTCCCGCCTGGCGGTCATCACGGACACGGTGATCGACCCGGCACTGATTGCGCAGCAGATGCAGGCCCAGGTGCTCATGATCGGTGAGCGCACGCTGGGCACGGACCGGATCAACAGCTGATCCCGGTACCAGCTTCGGCTTCATGGAAAGCAGTACCCGGGCCCGCCGTGGCCCGGCCGTTTCAGGCACCACCAGCTCGACCGACACCTGATCGACCAACAGGGGGCGAGGGGATGGACACCGAGGAGTACCGCGATCACCCGGTGCGCTCGTACGTGCTCACCTCGGGGCGTGCGCATCCGTCGCGAAACACGTTGCGACCGGAGACACTCGTGCGCGCCGTCGAGAGCCGTCCGGTGCTCTCGACGGCGGGGCGGCTGGAGCGTGAGCTCGTGCAGCTGTGCCAGGGCACGCTCGCGCTGGCAGAGGTGGCGGCGTACCTGGCGCTACCCGTGAGTCTCGTGGCGGTCATGGTCTCCGACCTGGTCGACGCGGGAAACCTGACGATCCGTTCCAACCACCAAGCGCACGTCCTGCCCGGCAAGGACATCCTGGAGAAGATTCTCGATGGACTCCGCAAGCTCTGACCGACCGGTTCCCGGACAGCATCTGGCACCGACCGTCGCACGGTCGGTCAAGATCCTCGTCGTGGGGGCCTTCGGGGTGGGCAAGACGACGCTGATCGGCGCGGTCAGCGAGATCGACCCGCTGCGCACCGAGGAGCGCATCACGACGGCGAGCGTGGGCATCGACCCGGGGCAGCCGAACAAGGACACGACGACGGTCGCGATGGACTTCGGCCGCATCACCGTGACCGAGGACATCGCGCTCTACCTGTTCGGCACCCCGGGTCAGCGCCGGTTCTGGGACCTGTGGTCCGGTCTGGCGGACGGCGCCGTGGGCGCGCTGGTCATGATCGACACCCGGCACCTCGAGGACAGCTTCGAGGTGCTGGACCAGCTCGAGCTGCGCACCAGGATCCCGTTCGCGGTGGTCGTCAACCAGTTCCCGGACTCGCCGGACTACCCGCTCGAGCGGGTCCGGGCGGCGCTGGACCTGCTGCCGGAGACGCCCATCGTGGAGTGCGACGCCCGGGACCGGCAGTCCGCCGTCCTGACCCTCATCACGCTGGTCGAGCACGCCATGACCTTCCCGGTCTTCCAGAAGGTCAACGCGTGACGTTGGCCAACAGGCTGCATCGGCGGCTGGAGGAGATCCCGGACCGGATGCAGCTGTCGGACATCACGACCGCGCGTGACCCGCACAAGCTGTACGAGCGGCTGCGGGACGAGTGGGGTCCGGTGGCCCCCATGGACCTGGAGCCCGGCGTGCCCGCCTGGCTCGTGCTGGGCTACGACGAGGCCAGCAGCGTGATGCGCAACGAGCTGCTGTTCTCACGCAACTCGCGCAACTGGCGCTACGTCCAGGAGCGGTCCCTGCCCGCGGACTCCGGGGTGTTCGCCGCCCTGGCGCCGCGGGAGAACGCCTACTTCCTCGACGGGATGCAGCAGCGCCGGCTGCGCGCCCCGCTCGACGACGCCCTCGGTTCCGTCGACGAGAAGCGGCTGGCCCGCACCGTGGCGGTGACGTGCGAGGCGATCATCGACCGCCTCATGCCCCGTGGTGAGGCGGACCTGGTGCGCGACTACGCCGTGGCGGTCCCCGTGATGGTCATGACCGAGCTGTTCGGCATGAGCCTGTCCGACGGGAACAAGATGCACGAGCTCACCGAGGCCCTGTACGCGGGCAAGGAGAAGGCCCGTGCGGCGGCGCGGGAGCAGGAGTCGCTGCTCGCGGTGCTCGTGGCGACGCACCGGGCCGAGCCCGGCGAGGACCTGACCACGGCCCTGGTGAACCACCCGAACCACGCGAACGACGTCGAGGTCATGGCCTCGATCGGAGTGATGTTCAGCCTGGGGCACGACGCCGAGATCGCCTGGATCGCGAGCACCCTGCACATGATCCTGACGGACCCGGCGTTCGCGGCCCGCGTGCGCCGGGGCCGGCTCGACCTCGACGACGCGCTCGACGAGGTCTCCCGGCGACACCCGCCGGCGCCGCACGTGCTGCCCCGGTTCGCCCGGCAGGACTGCGAGCTGGG
>NZ_KI911584.1:0-2530 GCF_000515355.1 Promicromonospora kroppenstedtii DSM 19349
GGGCAACACGTTCCCCGTGCAGATCCCGACATCGGTCGCCGCCCGTCCGGAGGCGGGGACCTACCGCGACGGCTTCCTCTACGTAGGCACAGCCGTCGCCGCCCGTCTCCGCGTACTTGGCGACGGGCGGATTCAGATGAACGGGCACAGCACCTCGGCGAGCGTCAACGTCTCGTTGTCGTCCATCAACTACCTCCTCTGACTCCACTGACCTCAACCCCAAGGGAGAGCCCGCATGGCATGGTCTGCCCGACCCCCGACCCGGACACTGAACACACGAGCGACCTGTACACCTACGTCGTGGAGCTCACGCTACAGACGGCGGAGGGCCCGGTGTACGCCACGGCCAAGATCCCCAGCACGGGCGATTACGGCTACTTCCCCGCGCCTGTCCTGGAGCCTGCGCTCGAAGCGCTCCTCGCGCTGCTGGCCGACTCCCCGCTCGTGTCGGCACAGGTCCGGCGGGGCCGCGGAGTGAGCCAGATCCTGGCCCCCGCTCCGCCCGCCTCGATCCACCCTCACCGCAAGGCCCGCTCTCCTCCCGGGGAGCGGGCCTTTCTCATACCCAAAAACAGAAGGGCCTAGCGAACATGGCACTCAACGGCATGCTCCCCGACAGCTCCCTCCGCGAGACCGTCATCGGCGGCCGGCTGACCAAGTCCGCCGCGCGCGACGCCGACAGCCTCGCCCTGGCGTTCGCCAGCAAGTTCTACCGGTCGCTCCGCGCCACCGACACCTACCGGACCCTCGCGTCGCAGCAGCGGCTCTACCAGCCGCCGCCCCGTCGGCAACGGGCCCCGGCCTGGCCGCGTCCCCGGCACGTCCAACCACGGCTGGGGCCTCGCCGTGGACTTCGCCTCGAACATCAACCGCTTCGGCTCCACGGAGCACGAGTGGATGCGGGCGAACGCCGGCCGGTACGGCTGGCAGCACCCCTACTGGGCCCGCCAGGGTGGCGGCCGCGAGGAGGCGTGGCACTGGGAGCGCTCGGGCCGTGCCCGCGTGCGCCACACGATCAACCGCCCCCGCGGCCGGTCGCTCGGCCTGGGCTCGTCCGGCCCCGAGGTGCGGCAGCTCCAGCGCGACCTGAACAAGATCTACGCGAAGCGCGGGATCGAGATCGCGGACGACGGTGACTTCGGCATGGGCACCTACGCCCTCGTCCGCCGCTTCCAGCGTGCCCGCGGCTACTTCCTGCGTAACGGCGTCGTGGGCAAGTGGACGAAGTCCGCCATCGCCCGCGCCGTCAAGGCCGCATCGACCCCGGCCTCGGCCTGACGACGAGAACGTCGACACCCGGGTCGCTCTGGCCCGGATGGAGACGAAGCTCGACCTCGTCCTCGGGCAGCACGGCACGAAACTCGACGACCACGAGGCCCGCCTCCGCATCGTCGAGGACCGCAAGACCGTCTCGCCGATGGGCCTCCTGTCCGCCGTTGGCGGCGGCGTCGGTGTCCTCGGCGGGCTCGTGCTCCTGCTCCAGAGCATCAACCTCACCCCCTGATCGGAGATCCATGTTCAAGAACCGCATCGTGAACGCCTCCTCGCTGGCCTGGCCGGCGCCCTGGCCGTGACCGGGCCGCTGGTCGGCGATGGCCTGTCCGCTGAGGACATCGTCGCCGTCTCGCTGGCCTTCCTCGCCGCCGGCGGGTTCGCCGCCACGCCGCCCCAAGTCGGGCCTCCCGTCCGGCGACTGACGCCTCTAGCCCCCGTCCTCCTCGCGAGGCGGGGGCTTTTCGCATTTTGGGGTGAGCCGCTCCGGTGGCCCAGGCCGATTACCTCCTCGTCAGGCAGTACAGACCGCACGAAGGAGGCCGCCATGCGCCCTGGAACCTACTTGGACAAGGACGACAAGCCCGTCGTCGTCCGCACCACGCCGACCGGCTACAGCATCACGCACGCCGACGGCACCGTGACGATGATCGGGGGCCGCTGACCATGGGCTTCTTCGACCGCCCCGACAAGGCCATCGACCAGCTCCACAAGAAGGCCGAGGAGCTCGCTACGCAGGCGAAGCACGCCAAGGACCCCAAGCGGCGAACCACCTCCGGAACGAGGCGACACGCCTCACCCGCAAGGCCGCCTTCGTGCGCGGAACCGGAGGACTGACCATGGAAGAGACCGAGATCGTCGGCCGCCTGCACTACCCCGGCCGACGTCCGCAACGCCGACCCGATGCTCTACGACTCGCCCCGTCACGGGCTCGTGCGCCCGGTCATGGCCGAGTACGACGAGACCACCGACAAGACGCTCGTCGAGTTCGCGGCGGTGGGTGAGTGAGGCAGGTAGGCGCCGCCTGGGAGGGCTACAAGGACGACGCCGAGCGCGACGCCGTCTTCTCGGCCGTCCTCGTCTACGCCGACGGCAAGGAGCGACGCTTCGGCCCCTGGGACCGGAAGCGCACCGCGAAGGCCGTCATCACGTCGCACCTGAACGGTGCGCGGGATCGGGCGACGTGGGGCGGCGCGTACCGCAACGAGCCCGTCTCCGGCCGCGTCGAGCGCGCCGACAAGTTGGGAGTGGTCGAGTG
>NZ_KI911584.1:2630-4349 GCF_000515355.1 Promicromonospora kroppenstedtii DSM 19349
GAGGCCGTGCTGAAGCGCGTCACCGGAAAGGACCTGATCGCCGCGCGCCTCATGCGGAAGGAGTTCTTCGAGTTCCGCCCGACGTTCCTCCTCATGCTGGCGACCAACTTTAAGCCCGAGTTTCGCGGGGCAGGACGAGGGCCTCTGGCGCCGCGTGAAGCTCATCCCCTGGGAGCGGTTCTTCGCCCCGAGGAGCGCGACCACCGCCTCGGCGAGAAGCTCCTCGCGGAGCGCGCCGGCATCCTGGCGTGGGCCGTGCGCGGCTCGATCGAGTGGTTCCGGTCCGGCCTCCAGGAGCCCGACGTCGTGCGCAACGCGACGTCCGAGTACCGCGAGACGTCCGACGCTCTCGCGGGCTTCCTGCCCGGCGTGTACGTCGCCGACTCCGGCGCCGGCCGCGTCGAGGGGAAGCTCCTCTTCGAGGCCTACCTCGCGTGGGCCACGGAGGAGAACCTCCCCGCCCGCGAGGTCTGGACCCGGCAAACGTTCTTCCGGGCCCTGGAAGAGCGCGGCCACCCGAAGCGCCGAGGGAAGCAGGGCATGGCGTTCGAGGGCATCCGCCGCATGCGCCAGACCGACAAGGGGAATTGACCCCGAAGAAGAGCGAGCCGATACGGCGCCGCGGGCCGATTCCCTCCCTGTAACCCCCGATGCACCGTCCAAGGGCCCGAGCCTCGACGACGTGCTCTGACCGAAGGGAGCGGCCATGCCCGCGCTCGTCCTGCCCTACAGCCGGGCCCAGCACGTCTACGCCGACGCCCTGACCGAGACCCTCCGCGAGGAGGGCTCCGAGGGTCTCGGTCTCGACCGGGCGGAATCCATCTGCCCGGCGTGCTGGCTCGCGTTCACCGACGACGGAACCCTGCGGTTCGGCGCCTGCCCGGACTGCTGGGCCGGCCTCCGTTCCTGACCCTCCCCCGGCCCCCGCATCTCCTCGACGAGGTGCGGGGGTCTCGTGCACCCGCTAACGAAAGGGCCCGCCCGATGAGAACGACAACCCGCCGCCTCGCTGGCGACGAGGTGACCATCAACTACGTGGAGAGCGCCCCGCGACCTCCACGCCTTCGACGACTTCCTCGCCCGCGGCGACAAGGTGCTCGGCCTCGACACCGAGACCACCGGCCTCAACATCTACTCGCGCGGCTTCGCCTGCCGCCTCGTGCAGTTCGGCAACCGGGGACACGGCCTACGTGCTCCGGGCCGACATGTTCGAGAAGGCGATCGTGCGAGCCCTCCGGCAGCCGCGGCACTTCACCCTCCATAACGCGCCTTTCGACCTCCAGGTCATCGACCACGACTTCGGCGTGACGATCGAGGAGCTCGGCCCCCGCGCGTTCGACACGCGCATCATGGCCCACCTCCTCGACCCGCGGCAGCGGCACGAGGGGGGGCGGGGCCTGAGGCTGAAGGAGCTCGCCGAGATCTACGTCGACCCGACGGTGCCCGACACGGAGAAGGAGCTACACGCGATCTTCCGCAAGGAGTACAAGGCGACGAGGGAGACCGGCTGGGCGCTGATCGACATCGACCACCGGTCTATGTCGAGTACGCCGGCCTCGACCCGCTCGCGGCCCGGCGCCTGTTCGACGAGCTCGTGCCGATGGTCCGGGACCTCGGGCTGAACCACCTCTCGCAGTTCGAGCACCACCTCGCGACGCTCCTCGCCTTGCTTCAGCGCAAGGGATGCTCCTCGATCTCCCGTACGTGGAGAAGCTGACC
>NZ_KI911584.1:4449-5059 GCF_000515355.1 Promicromonospora kroppenstedtii DSM 19349
GATGCCGCCGTCACCGACGAGGACGAGGACACCACCTATCGCGCCTACCGTCGCGCCAAGGCCGCCCTCCGCGATGCTGAGGCCCTCCCGACCGCGACCGTGACCGAAGAGGTCCCGACCGGCGAGACCTTCGCTCAGGTCTGGGAACGGGCCGACGAGGAGGACCGGACCTCGCTCCTCCTCCGGGTCGGGCCCTGGGTGGTCGAACCGGGCCGCCTGCCTATCGATCAGAAGGTGCACCGAGCGGAGGCCGAGCCCGACTACCTCGCCGGGCAGATAGACGACTGACGCCGGGCTCGATGATCCTGGGCCATGACAGGGGCCGCAGCGTGCCCCTACAGCTCCGCCGCCTCGGCGAGGGCTACCACCCGGCGAAGTGGTTCAACCAGTTCGACAGCCCGTGGCCCGTCGAGCTGATCCGCGACGGTGGCTTCACCGTCCTGCACGACGCGGGGGCCCGCCAGTGATCGAGTTCATCCAACTCACCGCCCGCTCCGGCAAGCCGCTCTACCTCCGCCCCACGGCCATCACGGCCGTGTGGGAGGTCGACGTCGCGGCCCCGCCCTCGGGCGTCGGCCCGGGGCAGCCCCGCGTCGTGCCGGAGCCGCGG
>NZ_KI911585.1:0-5322 GCF_000515355.1 Promicromonospora kroppenstedtii DSM 19349
CACCGGCCGCACCGGCCGCACCGCCCACCCCGCACAGCCCCGCCAGCGCGTCCCGCACCAGGTCCCGGCTCCGGCCCGACAGTCCCTTGGGCAGCCGGCCGACGGCGGAGCGCGGTCCCGCCAGGAGCTGGTCCACCTCGTCCTGGTCGAGCGTGTCCTGGGCGCGGCGCACGTCCTCGCGGCGCTGCCACACCTCGTCGAGCCGCTCCCGCAGGGCTGCCGACGTGAAGGGCTTGACCAGGTAGGCCACCACGCCGCCAGCCATGGCCTGCCGCACGGTGCCGAGCTCACGTGCGGCGGTGGTGGCGACCACGTCGACAGGGGGTCCGGGTAGGTGCCGCAGCTTCCGTAGCACGTCGAGACCGCCGAAGTCGGGCAGGTGCAGGTCGAGCAGCACCAGGTCGGGACGCAGCGCGACCGCGAGGCGCAGCGCGTCCGCGCCGGTCCGCGCCTCGCCGACGACCACGAACCGGGGGTGGCTCTCCACGAAGCCGCGGTGCACGGTCGCGACGACCGGATCGTCCTCGACCACCAGCGTCCGCGCCCGCCCGGTCACGACTTCCCCTCCGCCGCGCCCGCAACAGCACCGGCCCTCACCCGCTCGACGGCGACCGGCACCGGCAGCTCGACCCGCACGCGCGCCCCGCCGAGGTCGCCGGTACCGATCACCACCTCGCCGTCCCGCCGGTCCACGACCCGCCGGACCAGGGCCAGGCCGATCCCGCGACTGTGCTCCCGGTCGGCCGGGACCTTGGTGGAGAACCCGGCCTTGAACACCTGGTGGTGCAGCTGTGCCGGGATGCCCGGGCCGTCGTCGTCCACCTGGAGCACCAGGTGTGGGCCCTCGACGTGGAGCGTCACCCGGACACGGCCCTCGGGCCGCGCCGCGTCCACCGCGTTGTCGATCAGGTTGCCGAGCACCACCAGGGCGTCGGTGTGCAGCGACGAGTCGTCGGGGCCGGCCGGCGCGTCCAGCACCGAGTCCTCGGAGACGTCGAGGGTCGCGCCCCGCTCCCGCGCCGTGATCGCCTTGACCAGGAGCAGCGCCGCGATCTCGGGGGACCGCACGCCCGGCGCGACGGCGGACGCGGTGAGCAGCCCTCCGTAACCCGACCGTTCGATGAAGGCGACCGCCTCCTCCGTGCGGCCCAGTTCCAGCAGCCCCGAGATGACATGCACGGTGTTGGCGAACTCGTGCGACTGGGAACGCAGGGCGTCCGCGAGGCCCCGGGTCTCCAGCAGCGTCGCGATGTCGTCGGGCTCCAGCAGGTAGATCCGCCGGCGCACCAGCCGCGTCACCCAGGCCGCGCAGAACGCCCCCACCACGGCGGCGGCGCCCAGCGTGCCGAGCAGCCAGCCCCGGTCGTCGTCCAGGTCGGCCCGCAGCTCGGACTCCAGGATTCCCACGCTGGCGGTGCCGATCACGGGGGCGGGCGAGGAGTCGTCGGCGGCGTCGCCGAACACGGGCACCTTGACGCGCCACGACGTGCCGAGCGTGCCGGTCTGCGTGCCCGTCCACACCCGGCCGGACAGCGGCACGGACGGGTCGGTCGACACGCGCTGCCCGATCTGGTCGGGGTCGGGGTGGGAGTAGCGCACGCCGTTCTCGTCGGTGACCACGACGTAGGTGACCTGCGACGCCTCGCGGATCACCTCGGCGATCGGCTGGATGGTCGCGGACGGGTCCTCGTCGTCGAACGCGTCGTGGATGGCGGGCAGACGCGCCACGGACTGCGCGACCCCGGCCATCCGGTCCACGTACGCCTCACGAAGCTGTCGTTCCTGCAGGGCGGAGGCCACCAGCCCGGTCGCGCACACGAGCACGAGCACGACGACGACCTGCAGCACCAGAAGCTGCGCCCGGAGCGTCATCGCTCTCTTCACGGACGCAAGTGTGCACCGGGTCACAGCCCGCGCGGTAGCCGCCCGGCGTGACCGAAACGACCACAACCTTTCTTGCGACCAGAACCGGGGCCCCACGACCCGCCCTCCCTACGCTCTCGCCGAAGTGGTCCGAGAGCCGCCGAAGCGGTCGGCTCCGGTACCCGCATCCGCTCAAGGAGGAGACATGCGCATCATCCGGTCCGGGGCTGCCCCCGTCGGAATCGTCCTGGCCCTGGCCCTCACGGGCTGTTCGATGCTGGAGTCGGGCGGCGGCGGAGGCGACGCCGCCATCGACGAGCTCAGCATCGTGGTCCCCGCCGGTCCCGGCGGCGGCTGGGACCAGACCGGCCGCGCCATGCAGGCCGACCTGCAGGAGGAGGGGCTGGTCGGCTCCGCCACCGTCACCAACGTCGACGGTGCGGGCGGCACCGTGGGCCTGGCGAAGATCGCGACCGAGACCGACCCGAACACCCTGCTGGTGATGGGCCTGGTCATGGTGGGCGCGGTCGAGACCAACGAGGCCCAGGCCCGGATCGAGCAGACCACCCCGATCGCGCGCCTCACCGAGGAGCAGGAGGTCATCGTGGTGCCGGCGGAGTCGGAGTACCAGACGATCGACGACCTCGTCGACGACATCAACGAGAACGGCAAGGAAGTCGCCATCACCGGCGGCTCGGCCGGCGGCACCGACCACATCCTCGCCGGCATGCTGCTCCAGGCCTCGGGCATGCCGTCGGGCAACATCGCGAGCAGCCTCAACTACATCGCGTACTCCGGCGGCGGCGAGTCACTGGCGGCGCTGCTCGGCAACAACGTCAGTGCCGGCATCTCCGGCGTCAGCGAGTACGCCGAGCAGGTCCAGGCCGGCAAGCTCCGGGCGCTCGCGGTCTCCGGCGCCGAGCGCGTCGACGCGCTCCCGGACACCCCGACCCTCACCGAGGCCGGCTACGACGTCGTCCTGACCAACTGGCGCGGCGTGGTCGCCCCGGGCTCGATCGACGACGCCGAGAAGGAGGCGCTGACCAGCGCCGTCACCGAGCTCGCCGAGTCCGACGCCTGGCAGGCCACGCTCGAGGAGAAGGCCTGGGACGACGCCTTCCTCGCCGGGGACGAGTTCGACACCTACCTCGACGGCAACATCGCCGAGATCCAGACGGTGCTCAAGGACATCGGGCTCGTCAGGTGACCAGCGACGACATGGCGCCTGACGCGCCCGTTCCGCCCGGTGGCCCGACGGCGGAGGACGCACCTCCGCCGCCGGGCGCCGTCGAACCGCCGCCGCGCCGGTGGGGCGAGCTCGTGCTCGCCCTGGCCACCACCGCGCTCGGCGTGTACGTGCTGGTGGCCGCCGGGAGCATCACCGTCCCGGGCTCGAGCAACACCCTCGGCCCCCGGGCCTTCCCCTACCTGGTGGGCGGCATGCTCGTCGCGGCCGGGGTCGTGCTCGTCGTGCTGATCCTGAGCGGCCGGACCGGTCAGGAGGAGGGCGGCGAGGACGTCGACCCCTCGGTCCGCACCGACTGGCTCACCGTGGTGCTGCTGGTCGTGATCCTGGTGGTGCACGTGTTCGCCATCAACGCCGTGGGCTGGCCGTTCGCCGCCGCCCTGCTGTTCGGCGGCGCCGCCGTCGTGCTGGGCGCCCGGCCCTGGTGGCGCGCCGCCCTGGCCGGGCTCGTGCTGGGCCTGGTCATCCAAGTGATCTTCGGCGGGCTGCTGGGGCTCTCGCTCCCGGCCGGTCCGCTGCTGGAAGGGGTGCCGTTCCTCCGTGGATAACTTCTCCGCCCTGATCGAGGGCTTCGCCACCGTGCTGCACCCGATGTACCTGCTGTACGCGCTGTTCGGCGTGTTCGTCGGTACCGCGGTCGGCGTGCTGCCGGGCATCGGCCCGGCCATGACCATCGCCCTGCTCCTGCCGCTGACCTACTCGCTGGAGCCGACGGCGGCGATCATCGTCTTCGCCGGCATCTACTACGGCGGCATGTACGGCGGGTCGACGACGTCGATCCTGCTCAACACCCCCGGCGAGTCCGCGTCGATCGTGACCGCGATCGAGGGCAACAGGATGGCGCGCGCCGGACGCGGCGCCGCCGCGCTCGCCACCGCCGCCATCGGCTCGTTCGTGGCGGGCTCGATCGCCACCGTGGCGCTGACGTTCCTGGCTCCCGTGGTGGCCGGCTGGGCCGTGCAGCTCGGCGAGCCCGACTACTTCGCCCTCATGGTGGTCGCCTTCGTCACCGTGGGCGCCCTGCTCGGGAGCTCCGTGCCGCGCGGCCTCGCCTCGCTCTCGCTCGGCCTGTTCCTCGGGCTGATCGGCACCGATACGCTGACCGGCCAGCAGCGCTTCACGTTCGGCGTGCCCAACCTCGCCGACGGGATCGACGTGGTCGTGGTCGCCGTCGGCCTGTTCGCCGTCGGTGAGGCGGTGTACGTGGGCTCACGCATGCGCCACGGACCGATCAGGGTCATCCCGGTCGAGAAGGGCTGGCGCACCTGGATGAAGCGCGACGACTGGCGCCGCTCCTGGAAGCCGTGGCTGCGCGGCGCCGCCATCGGGTTCCCCGTCGGCACCATCCCGGCGGGCGGCGCCGACGTCGCGACCTTCCTGTCCTACGCCGCCGAGCGGCGGCTCGCCGGCCCCCGGCGCAAGCAGTTCGGCAAGGGCGCGATCGAGGGCGTGGCCGGCCCGGAGGCCGCGAACAACGCGGCGGCGTCGGGCGTGCTCGTCCCGCTGCTCACCCTGGGCCTGCCCACGACGGCGACGGCGGCGATCATCATCGTCGCGTTCCAGTCCTACGGCATCCAGCCGGGCCCGATGCTGCTGCAGAACGAGTCCTCCCTGGTGTGGGCCCTCATCGCCAGCCTGTACGTCGGCAACCTCATGCTCGTCGTGCTGAACCTGCCGCTGGTGGGCATGTGGGTCAAGGTGCTGCGCATCCCGCGGCACTATCTGTACGCGGGCATCCTCCTGTTCGGCGCGCTGGGCTCGTACGCGCTGAACTTCGCGCCCGTGGACGTGCTGCTCCTGGTGCTCATCGGCCTGATCGGGTTCTTCATGCGCCGCTACGGGTACCCCGTGGCGCCGCTCGTGGTCGGCATGATCCTGGGCCCGATGGCGGAGGACCGGTTGCGCCGCTCCCTCGCGATCAGCCAGGGCGACCTGTCCTACCTCGTGACCAGCCCGTTCGCCGCGACCGCGTACGCGGCGATCATCGTGCTCCTGGCCGTGGGCATCTGGCTCAAGCGCCGCGAGCGGGCGGAGGAGGCCTAGACGCACTGGCTAGGCTCGTCCGCATGAGCACAGCACTGATCACCGGCGGGACCGCGGGCCTCGGCCTGGAGTTCGCGCGGCAGCTCGCCGCCGACCGGCACGACCTGGTGCTGGTCGCCCGGGACGCCGCACGGCTCGAGGAGGTCGCCGCGCAGCTCCGCGCCGCCACC
>NZ_KI911585.1:5422-6640 GCF_000515355.1 Promicromonospora kroppenstedtii DSM 19349
TCTCGATGCCAACTGCCGAACCCGCTGCGGAAACTGCCGCGCCCAAATCCGTTGCCCGCCGCAAGCGGCTCCGACAGGATCGACGGGTGACCCGGCGATCCCTCGCACGTGACCGGAACTTCGTCGTCTTCTGGGGGACCCAGACCTTCTCGGTGCTGGGCGACTCGTTCTCGGTGATCGCGTTCCCGCTGCTCATGCTGGAGGCCACCGGCTCGCTGGTGCAGATGGGCCTCCTGACGAGCGTCATGGCCGTGGGGTCGCTCTCGATGGGCCTGGTGGGCGGGGCGATCGTCGACCGGTTCGACCGGCGCCGGCTGCTGATCGCGTGCGACGTGGCGCGTCTGCTCCTGTTCGCCGCCGTCCCCGTCGTCTGGGCGATCGACCCGCAGGTGTGGCTGCTGTTCGTCGTCGCGGGCGTGGCGTCGGTGTTCGGGCAGCTCTTCCAGATCACCTACATCACGGCCGTGCCGAACCTCGTGGGCCGCGACCGGGTGGCCGAGGCCAACGGGAAGCTCCAGGCCACGGCCTCGCTCGCCAGCATCGGCGGGCCGGCGCTCGCCGGCCTGGTCGCGGCGGCGCTCGGCGTCACCGCGGCGATCGCGATCGACGCCGCCACCTTCGGCGTCTCGGCGCTCGGCCTCCTCGCGGTCCGGCTCACGCGGACGGCGCCCACGGCGTCGGACCGGGCAGGTCTCGGGCGGGACCTGCGCACGGGGTTCGTCACGGGTGCCCGGTTCCTGTGGCGCCACCCGGTGCTGCGGGTCCTGACCGTCTTCCTGACGATCACCACGTTCGTCACCCTCGGCCTGACCGACGTGATCATCTACCAGGTGCGGCACGGTCTGGGGCAGAGCGAGACCGTGGTCGGCTACGTGATGGCCGCGGCCGGTGTCGGCACGTGCGTCGCGGCGGCCATGTCCGCGTGGCTGCGCCGCAAGCTCGGGTTCGGCGCGCTCTGGCTGGGCGCCATGACACTGTGCGGCACGGCGGCGGCGGTCCTGGCCCTGAGCCAGGACGTGCTGGTCATCGGGGTCGCGGTGCTCGCGTTCTGGTTCGGGCTGATGCTCGCCGCGGTCTCCTCGATGTCGCTGCGCCAGATGGTCACGCCCGACGCGCTGCTCGGGCGCGTGACCGCCGCGTTCTGGACCATCCACCACAGCCTCGCGCCCCTCGGCGCCGCCGCGCTCACGGCCTCGGCGGCCCGGTTCGGCGCGTCGC
>NZ_KI911586.1:0-437 GCF_000515355.1 Promicromonospora kroppenstedtii DSM 19349
TGAGAGGTAACTAGGGAGACCTACAACTTCTACACCTTCTACACCATCGAACTGTTTTGCCTGCAAGGTGAGCCGCACCGGCCCCCAGGCCGATTCCTCTCTCGTCCCCACCGAACGAGAGAGGGAGTCACCTAGTGACGAACCCGAAGATCAACACGATCAAGCGCGGCGGCAGCCGCCTCTACGTGCACCCCGAGAGCGCTCGGAAGGTGCCCGGCGTGACGAGCGTCCTCAACATGCTGCCCAAGGGCTTCCTGAAGTTCTGGGCCTCGAAGAGCGTCGCCGAGTACGCCGTGAACAACATCGGCGCCGTCGTCACGCTCGCCATGAACGACAAGAGCGCCGCCGTCGACCTGCTGAAGCGGGCGCCGGCCTCGCGACGAACCCCGTCGCCGTCGAGGCCGTGGCCGAGATGATCGGCGACCGGCTCGCCGTCA
>NZ_KI911586.1:537-1777 GCF_000515355.1 Promicromonospora kroppenstedtii DSM 19349
AGTCGTCACCCTCTCGGGCCGGCACCTGCCCCTTGACCGGGACCGCATCTACGCGGCGACGAACTACGTCGTGCAGTCCACGGCCCGCGACCTCCTCGCCCAGGCGATCGTCGACATCTTCGACGCCGGTATGGGCGACCTGCTCCGGCTCCCGGTCCACGACGAGCTGATCGCCGAGGCCCCCGCGGCCGACGCCGAGGAGGCGATACACGAGATTGGCCGCCTCATGGAGACCCCCGACTTCTACGGCGTGCCGATCGTCGCCGAGCCGGAGGTTTATGGGCCCAGTTGGGGACATGGCTATGGCGCCCCGCGTGAATCACCCGCCAGTGAGACCCACTTCACCCACTGTTCCGCGTCACGATCCTGAGGAGTGTCCGTTAAATGGCTGAAACATCCCCCAGCAACCCCAGCGAGGCCCCGGGCAACTCCGTCGTTGCACATCTCGCGCGTGTCATTCGAGAAGAGACCGATGCACTACTCGCACTACTCCCGGACGCTTACGCCCGCCAGTGGGAAGCGTCTCCCGTCCCGAGACCCCGCGACGACACTACCGAGCGATCGTCCGGCGGCCGTCCCTCCGACCCCACGGCAGACACAGTGCTAGACGCCAGGCGTCTGGCCTTGCGGGGGCAACATCCCGAGCGGATCGCGTGCTCGAACACGCAGCGAAGGCGCTGACCGAGCGCCGCCGGGAGCTAGACCGAGCACTCACCCGCTACGACGGCGAGGGCTCTCGATGAAGGCGTGGCTCGCGGGACCCCGCGACTCCGACTTCGACACGCCGGCGAGCCTGCTCCGTCGCGCCGGCTACAGCGTCTGGACGCCGGTCTCGGGCCCGGATGACCTCGCGGGGTCGTCTCCGCTGGACCGTCGAGCGCGTGCTCGAAGCCGACGTCGTCGTCGAGCTCCCGGGGCTGGGAGATCGGCTCGGCAACGGACGTCGAGCTCACGCTCGCCACGGCGATGGGCGTGTCCGTCGTCAACCTCGCCGAGGCCCTCTCCGTGGAGCCGGAGCGGCTCCCGGCGTAGTACCGCACTAGACGACAGCCCCCTACCGCACTGCATCTGCCAGCGGTAGGGGGCTTTGTCGTGCATCTGCCCGGGTGAAGAAATCTAAAGACCTGCGAAAGCGCCTTGCATTCGCCTCTCGCGCCGTGTTACACATGAGTCACCTTGCGTGACTCGCACTCATCGCCCCGAGGTCGCTCGATCTCCGGGACACCGTCACCCCACGAAG
>NZ_KI911587.1:0-872 GCF_000515355.1 Promicromonospora kroppenstedtii DSM 19349
GCTCTGCGCGGCGCGGTCGCGCGGCCCGCTGTCCACCTCGCGCTCGATCCACTCCCGCGCCGCCGACTCGTCGAACGGGTAGGCGGGCGACGCCACGCCGCGGGCCACGGCCAGACCGGCCGCGACGTCGCCTTCACGCCCCTCCGGAAAGGTCATGCGGGCCAGCCGCGCCAGCAGGCCGAGACGTAGGTACCGGGCCACCCCGATGCCGGACACGTCGCTGGGCAGAGCGGCCGAGGACACCACGCCGCGCACCCGGTCCGGATGCCGCAGCGTGATCCGCTGGGCGACGGCGCCGCCCAGGGAGTGGCCGAAGACGTACGCGGCCGACCAGCCCAGGTCGTCGAGGACGGCGACGGCGTCGTCGGTCATGTCCTCCGAGGTGTAGGCCGCCCCTCGCCCGCCGAACAGCGCCGCGAACGGGTTCCCGGTGCCGGACGGCGGCATGCGGGTCGACTGCCCGGCGTCGCGCTGATCGTAGCGCACCACGCGGAACCCCTCGTCCGCGAAGGCCTGGCAGAGGCCGGTCGGCCACCAGAAGCGGGAGGTGCCCAGGCCCATCACCAGGAGCAGCGGATCGCCCTGTGCCCCGAGCAGCTCGTCCCAGGCGATCTCCACCCGGCCGTTCCGCGCGTAACGCGTCGGGCCCCACACCGTTTCGACCACGAGCAACTCCCTCCGTTTATGCGAACGGCGTTCGCATTTCCTGCAACCTACACTTCACGAACAGCGTTCGCGAAACCGAAGCCGCCAGGGAGGCGTGTCGAGATGCCAAAACCGGTCGAACCGAGCTCGGCGTCGTCAGGTCCGCCGGGCGGCGCGCCGGCACCGGCGACGCCAGCACCGGCACCGGCGACGCCGCCCCCGGCGAC
>NZ_KI911587.1:972-3060 GCF_000515355.1 Promicromonospora kroppenstedtii DSM 19349
GGCGGCCGGCTGCGGGTGCCGGACCGGCCCGAGCTCCCCCGGCCGCGCCGGCGCGTGCTCAGGTCGCGGGCGGGAGTGCCCACTCGGTTGCGGTGACCACGTCCCGCACGTTCCCTGCGGATCCCGGTCGTAGCTGCTGCGGAGCGTCGCGGTCCCGGCGTCGTCGAGCCGAGAGCTCACCGGCGGGTCACGGCCGCCGCCGGGATCCCCGTCATCGACGCGTTCAGGACCACGCAGTGAACGAGGGGTGCTGCGCCGTTCGCTCCTGAGGTTCTGTTCAGACCACGAGCTCCTGCCCGCAGGAATAGGGTTGAAACGTTGCAACATCGTGGCTTGAACAGAACCTCGGAAGCGGCGATCAGGTCACACCTCCGGCGCCACGTACGCGTCCCGCCCAAGTGGCAAGGGCTCGGGGATCTACTGAAGACGAGCGTCAGTGCCGACGCACCTCTCGGCCGGCTCGTCCCCCATCCGCCCACGCGGAAGCATCTCGGCTTGAAGGAGCCTCGCATGAAGATCCGAGCAGCAATCGCGTCCGCCGCCACGATCGGCCTCGCCGCTGCCCTCGCGGGTACCGTCGCCGCGGCTACCCCGGCCGCGGCGGCCGATGCCGGAGACCCGTGCAGCATCACCCTGTTCACCGGCGCACCCGCCCTGGGGATCCCGAACCCTGTTTTCCCCGGCCACCACAACGGCAGCACGACCAACCCAGGGTGCATCCCAGACGTTCCGATCGTGACCGCCACCATCCCCGCGGACGCCGGCGGCAACATCCTCGGGTTCTCCTGTGGTCCGCTGCTGGTCCCGGCCTCGAACATCGCCATTGGCCGCGTCGACTGCTGACCAGCGCAGGTTGCCGTAGCCAATGCCACCGCCTCGCCTGGTCAGGACCACGACGACGGACGCGCCGCTCGACATCTGGCTGGACAGCGGGCGCGGTCGACCGCATCCGGATGCTGCCGGACGTCGGCAGGACCGTGCCGGCCCCAGGCGGCGGTCTGGGGAGCCTCGGCGGTCGGGATCGGTCCCGTCGGGCACGTGAACGGCGCGAGCGGGCTCGGTGCCTGGCCCGCGGGGCGGGAGATCCTGCGTGAGGTCACCGCGGGTGCCGGGGTGTGACAGTGGGGTGTGACGTGGCAGAGAGGTCCGGCGCGAGAGCGAGGGCGGCGCGGCAGAGGCTCTCGTCGGCGTCGAGACCAGCAGCACGGTGCGGGCCATCGGACCCGACGTCGTCAGGGTCGTCGAGATCGTCATGACGGTGCGCACGACCCACGACGACCGGTGCGGGGTCAGAACGCCCGCAGGTTGGCCCGTAGGCCGCCGTCGGCCCACTCGGTGCGCAGGATGCCGCGCCTGCGCAGGATCGGGACCAGCTCGTCGAGCGTGCGGTGCACCGTGACGGGGTGCAGGTCGCCCCACAGGAGCACGCCGTCGTTGCCCCACTCCCCCAGTTCCTCGATGAGGTCGGCCAGCTCGCCGGCCGTACCCACCCAGCCCGTGCGGTCGGCGATGCGGCCCAGCCGGGCGAGTCCGGCGAGCAGCACGCGCAGCGGTGTGGTGGCCAGGTCGTGCCCGCTCACCAGCCGCTTGATCGACCCGTGCGAGACGTGGTCGCCGAACAGGCCCGTGGGCAGCGGCTTGTCGAGGTCGAGCGCCGTCAGGTCGGTCTCCAGGTCGCTCGACTGCTGCTCGGCGATGCGCAGCAGCGCGCCGTCGTCCGGGTTGGCCGACGCCGCCACCAGCCGGTCGGCCTCCTGCGGGCTGGACACGAGCACCGGCCGAACAGCGAACAGCACCTTGACGTGCTCCAGCGCCCGGCCCGACGCGCGGGCGGCGGCGTGCACCTTGGCCCGGTAGTCGCGCACGCTCGACTCGGTGAGCGGCGCGAGCGCGAGCTGGACGTCGCTGTTCGCTCCGGCGAACGCCAGCCCGCGCCCGGAGCCGCCGGGCGAGACGATGACCGGCTCTCCGTCGATCCCGCCGTCGAACGGGAGCGCATTGAGCGGGCCGTCGAACGCGTAGTGCTCGCCGCGGTGCCGCACGGGGCGCAGCCGGCGCCCGTCGGCGTACCGCCCGCCGGTCCGTGCG
>NZ_KI911588.1:0-1073 GCF_000515355.1 Promicromonospora kroppenstedtii DSM 19349
GTCTCGCGGAGGGAGCTGTCGGGGAGCATGCCGTTGAGTGCCATGTTCGCTAGGCCCTTCTGTTTTGGGTATGAGAAAGGCCCGCTCCCCGGGAGGAGAGCGGGCCTTGCGGTGAGGGTGGATCAGGCGGGCGGAGCGGGGGCCAGGATCTGGCTCACTCCGAGGCCCCGCCGGACCTGTGCCGACACGAGCGGGGAGTCGGCCAGCAGCGCGAGGAGCGCTTCGAGCGCGGGCTCCAGGACAGGCGCGGGGAAGTAGCCGTAATCGCCCGTGTTGGGGATCTTGGCCGTGGCGTACACCGGGCCCTCCGCCGTCTGTAGCGTGAGCTCCACGACGTAGGTGTACAGGTCGCTCGTGTGTTCAGTGTCCGGGTCGGGGGTCGGGGCAGACCATGCCATGCGGGCTCTCCCTTGGGGTTGAGGTCAGTGGAGTCAGAGGAGGTAGTTGATGGACGACAACGAGACGTTGACGCTCGCCGAGGTGCGGTGCCCGTTCATCTGAATCCGCCCGTCGTCAAGTACGCGGAGACGGGCGGCGACGGCTGTGCCTACGTAGAGGAAGCCGTCGCGGTAGGTCCCCGCCTCCGGACGGGCGGCGACCGATGTCGGGATCTGCACGGGGAACGTGTTGCCCGATGTCCCGGAGGTCCCGGCGGCCGTCCCCTTGAAGTAGACGGCGTCCCCGATGCGGCGCACCGAGGGGCGGTTTCCCGCCTCTGCGGAGAACCCCGACAGGACCATCATTGCCACCCACCCGGTGTCGTACGCTGACGTAAACTTGCCCGTGGCGTCGAACTCCAGCGGCCCCAGCGCCCCGACCCGTCGCCGCGGACCTCGAAGATCGACTTCGTTGAGTCCGACGGCATGGTCCGCGCCGAGCGCATACGCGCGGGCGTGGCGCCCGGGAAGTTGGACACCGACGGCGGGGCAGTGCCCCGAGGTGACCAGGAGAGTTCCCCGGTCCCGGATCGCGCTGGTGTAGTTGACGGACTCCTGGAGCCACATCCCAGACCCCGGAGGCAGGCGGTGCTGCTCCGGTCTTCCCGTAGATGCGGGAGATGTTCGGGTCGTCAG
>NZ_KI911588.1:1173-2094 GCF_000515355.1 Promicromonospora kroppenstedtii DSM 19349
TCCGTCAGCGAGCAAAGTTGCCGTTGGCGTCGGTGAAGTCGAGGTTGGCGTCCTTCATAGCCGTGGCGGCCTTGGCCGTCTGCGGCACGAGCCGCGAGAGCATCGTCTTCAGCGAGGTACCGGCGTCGCTCCCCTTGATGCCGGCGTTGTCGAACGCCGCGAGAGCGCCGACCGTGTCGTTCAGGTTGAGGCCTGCGTTCACGGCGCCTGGGCCGACCTGGCTCAGGGCGTGGCCGAGGGACTCGACGGACGCGGTCGAGGCGTTCGCGCCGCCGGCGAGGGCGGCGGATACGACGTTCATCTGATCGCCGGAGAGCTTGAACGTGTTCAGCGCGTTCGAGGCGATCTCGGCAGCCGACGCGAGCGTCGTACCGCCTGCGGCGGCGAGCTGGAGTGTGCCCTCAGTGCGCCGGCCTGGATCGTGGCGGCGCTCAGGCCGCCCTTGGCGAGCTCCTGCATGGCGTCGGCGGCCTCGTTAGCCGAGAACGACGTCGATGCGCCCAGGTCGAGGGCGAGCTTGTTCAGCTTCGCCATTTCCTTCTGCGGCGCGCCCAGGGTGGCAGCCGTGACGTTCATCGTCTGGGAGAACTTCTTCTCCAGGTTGACCGACGACGCGACGATGCCGCCGATCCCGGCGACGACGGCCAGCGCGGGCCCCCGGAGGCCATCCATGCCCTCGCCGAACCTCTTCGCCGAACCGCCGACCGGCCCGCTTACCGGACCGGTCGGCTTCGTTCTCGCTCGCCCCGAGCGCTTGCTTCACGCCCGGGGCGATCTTGCTGGTCTCCGGCAGGATCGGGAGGTAGGCAACGGCTAGCTCAACGGCCACGTCGGGCCTCCTCACATGGTCCCGGCGAGCCACGCCTCCATCTCGTCGATGGAGACAGCGCCCTTGCCGTAGGTGGTGCTCTCCGGCTCGAC
>NZ_KI911589.1:0-285 GCF_000515355.1 Promicromonospora kroppenstedtii DSM 19349
ACGGCGTTTCTCTCCCCACGATCTCACATCCACAGTTAGGCCTCTGACCTGGAGTTCTACACCTCGGCCGAGTGAGCCTCAGATACGCCTAGAGGAGTGCCCTGTGAGCCGCCCCAGCCTCTCCGCGGCCGTCTCCGGCGGCTCCCACCGCGCGTCCCTCGAAGCCCTCCGCGACTACCTCGCGGACGCGCTCGACCAGACCGACACGCCCCCCGCGACCCAAACGCCCCCGCTTCGCCCAACCGCCTTCAGGCCGGTCCTGGCCGAGCTCGCCGAGATGGACAA
>NZ_KI911589.1:385-2700 GCF_000515355.1 Promicromonospora kroppenstedtii DSM 19349
CTGGGGCGGTGACATCGTCAAGGTCCTCCAGACCGATTTCTCCGTCTCGTACAGCTTCACCTTCCTGGAGACGCTGAACACCGACGTGCTGAAGGCCGTCTACGGCGACGACAACGTCACCGTGACCGCCGCGACCCCGTCCGCCGGCACCCTCCGGACCGTGAAGATCAACGCCGACGTGCTCCCGCACAAGTCGTTCGTCTTCGAGATGAAGGACGGCGACGCGAAGATCCGCATCCACGTCCCGGAGGCCAGGTGAACGAGGTCGGCGAGGTGACCTACAACGACGGCGAGCTCATCGGCTACACGGTGACCATCGAGGCGTTCCGTGACACGGACCTCAACGCCAACGCCGTGAAGTACATCGACGACGGCAAGCCGACGCCTGACCTGTCGCGCAAGGCCCCTTGCGCGCCTCTAGCTACCCCTCCCGGAGCCCCCGCTAGGCCCGCTCCGGAGGGGCTCTTCTTTGCTCCACCCCTGGGCCTAGCACCACCACGAACGAAAGGGCCTAGCAGCCATGAGCGACACCACCAAGACCGCCGACCTGTTCTCCTTCGACCACAACGGCGAGACCTACACCTTCGAGAAGTCCCTCTCCGTCGTCCGCTCGCCGAAGTGGCTCCGTCGCCAACCGCCGGCGCGACGAGCTCGACCTCACCTTCACGATCCTGGAGGAGGTCGCCGGCGCGGACGTCGTCGAGGTCATCGACGAGATGACCTCCGAGGAGTTCCAGGCGTTCGGCAAGAAGCTCATGCGGGAGCTGAGCGCCGCGTTTCAGTGACCGCGTGATCCGGGCGGTGTACGGGCTCGGCTTCGCCGACCTGCACGCCCTCCTGGAGACGCTCGACGACGACGAGCACCGAGAGGCGATCGAGGCCGACCTCATCGCCCTCGGGCTCCGTCTTCGTCACGCGGGCACCGACGCCCTTGCCTGGCACGAGCTCTACGCCGTGATCCGGCACCTCCCCGCACCTCGGCCTTCTACCGGGCGACGCACCCCGACGACCACGAGTGGTCGCTCGACGCGCTCCTCCTGGCCGAGGTCGCTGACGCCCTGAGGGTCGCGAACTGGCAGCGCGGCGGAGGCCGGCGTCACGAGTACCCCAAGCCCATTCCCCGCCCCGGCGTCGAGCCGGAGAGCACCACCTACGGCAAGGGCGCTGTCTCCATCGACGAGATGGAGGCGTGGCTCGCCGGGACCATGTGAGGAGGCCCGACGTGGCCGTTGAGCTAGCCGTTGCCTACCTCCCGATCCTGCCGGAGACCAGCAAGATCGCCCCGGGCGTGAAGCAAGCGCTCGGGGCGAGCGAGAACGAAGCCGACCGGTCCGGTAAGCGGGCCGGTCGGCGGTTCGGCAAGAGGTTCGGCGAGGGCATGGATGGCCTCCGGGGCCCGCGCTGGCCGTCGTCGCCGGGATCGGCGGCATCGTCGCGTCGTCGGTCAACCTGGAGAAGAAGTTCTCCCAGACGATGAACGTCACGGCTGCCACCCTGGGCGCGCCGCAGAAGGAAATGGCGAAGCTGAACAAGCTCGCCCTCGACCTGGGCGCATCGACGTCGTTCTCGGCTAACGAGGCCGCCGACGCCATGCAGGAGCTCGCCAAGGGCGGCCTGAGCGCCGCCACGATCCAGGCCGGCGCACTGGAGGGCACACTCCAGCTCGCCGCCGCAGGCGGTACGACGCTCGCGTCGGCTGCCGAGATCGCCTCGAACGCGCTGAACACGTTCAAGCTCTCCGGCGATCAGATGAACGTCGTATCCGCCGCCCTCGCCGGCGGCGCGAACGCCTCGACCGCGTCCGTCGACGTCCCTCGGCCACGCCCTGAGCCGAGGTCGGCCCACGGCGCCGTGAACGCAGGCCTCAACCTGAACGACACGGTCGGCGCTCTCGCGGCGTTCGACAACGCCGGCATCAAGGGGAGCGACGCCGGTACCTCGCTGAAGACGATGCTCTCGCGGCTCGTGCCGCAGACGGCCAAGGCCGCCACGGCTATGAAGGACGCCAACCTCGACTTCACCGACGCCAACGGCAACTTTGTCTCGCTGACGGAGGTAGCACAGCAACTGAAGGACGGCCTCGGCGGACTCTCCGAGGCCCCAGCGCACCACGGCCCTCAACACGATCTTCGGGTCGGACGCCTCGCGCGCCGCCTCCGTCCTCATGACCGAGGGCGCGAAGGGCCTCGGCGTGTACATCAAGGCGACCAGGGACCAGGGCGCCGCCGAGGACGCCGCCAGGGCCCGCATGAGCGGCACCGCCGGCGCGCTGGAGCGCCTGTCCGGCGCGTGGGAGACCCTCCGCCTGAAGGTCG
>NZ_KI911589.1:2800-5752 GCF_000515355.1 Promicromonospora kroppenstedtii DSM 19349
GAGAACCTCCTCATCAACCCCGACTTCGGCATCGGCACGGGCGCGCCGGCCGGGTGGAGCGGCGGCAACTCGACGGTCGTCAGCGTGACCGACGGCCCCGACGCCGTCACGACAAAACGTCCTGCGGGTGACGCCGCTGTTGGCCGACCAGGGCACGACGAATGACGCGTACAAGCTGACCGCGAGCGGTACGACTGTTGAGCACGGGCAGAGCACCGGTTTTACGATGCGGGCTCGTCTCGTGTCCGGCACCGCCGGGCTTCTCCGTATCCGCGCGGGACTCTACCGCGCAGGCTCGGCCAACTTCTGGCCGACCGTGACCGAGGACCTCGACGCCGCAGACGCCGTTGCCGGCGAGTGGGTGACCCTAACGGGCACCCTCACCGTGCCGACAACGTACGACAAGCTGTCTGTCTCGATCCACACGTCGGGCGCCGTGGGTTCCGTGTTCGAGGTCGCCGACGTCAGCATGCGACCCATGGCTGACGCCTCGCTCGTGGTCGACGGCTCGATCACCGCGCGTGCGCTCGCCGTCGACTCTGTGACGGCCGACCAGATCAGCGCCGGCTCTATCACCGGTGAGGCGTTCGCCGGGGAGCCTCCTCCTCGGTTCCCGCATCACTACCGCGGAGGCCGGCCAGCGCGTGGAGATCGGGATACCAACGGGTCTCCGGGCTCTACAACAGCGCCGATGAGACCCGCGTCAACCTGCCCCCGACCCCTCCGAGGACGCCTACTTCCGCGGCGAGGTGCAGGCCGACGGCCTGACAGTGACCGGCGGCGCTTCGTTCTACTCGACGCTGAACGAGTTCGCGAAGGACTCAGTCATCTCGCTCGCCGAGCAGATCGCCGCCCCGTGGCGGCCCCGCAGGTGGGCTCCTTCTGGGAGAACGTCACGCAGGACACCACGCCTCGCACGGGCAGCCTCGGTACCTTCGGGCTCGACGCCTCGCTCATTAGCGGCGCCAGCTACGTGCCGGCCTGGAACGCCTTCGCGTTCATACAGCGGGTCCCGACCGGTGGCGCGCGTGTGTGGTACATGAACCTGAGCGGCACGTTCAACGACCTGTGGGATCTCCCGTCTGACTGGCATGTGACGTCTGGCGCCGTGGGCACTGACGGCGAGTGGCGGTTCATGCTCCGCTGGGAGGGTAACGATGAGTGGTACATCTACGACTACACGCAGACCAACCGGTTCCGGCAGTACATCCGCCAGAACACGTCCCGCGAGCCGCAGCTCGCCATGGACGGCAACAACGTCTGGGTAGTCGAGTCGTTCAGCGGCGGGCCCCGGTTCTACCGCATGGACACGAGCACGCCCGTAGGCGGGACGACGATCGCCGAGACCGTTGTGTCCAGCGGCACGCCCGTCGGTGGTCAGCTCACCAACAGCCCCTGGACGTTCATGCGGACGGCCGCAGACTTCGGCTCGGCGCGCTTCATCGTCTCGTACAACGGCACGTCGACCTTCCGCGTCTACAACGCGTCCGGCGTACACCAGCCCGCCGAGACGTGGAGCCCGCCATCGTCGAAGGCCACCGGCTGGTGGGACCCGACCACGTCCCGCTTCCGTACGCTCGGGCTGGACAACCGCGCCTACCGCCACTCGGCGATGACGTGGACCGACTCGGCCCTCGACACGTGGCACCTGGCTCAGACGTTCTACGACGGCCAGACCTCCGGCGGCACGCACGAGACCGTGATCGGCGGTATCCGCACCTTCCAGCCGCTGAAGCGGTCGTGGGTGCGCATCACACCGGCACAGGTCCCCTACACGGGGCTCGCTGACGACCCGAACATCTCCCGCATCTACGGGAAGACCGGAGCAGCACCGCCTGCCTCCGGGTCTGGGATGTGGCTCCAGGAGTCCGTCAACTACACCAGCGCGATCCGGGACCGGGGAACTCTCCTGGTCACCTCGGGCACTGCCCCGCCGTCGGTGTCCAACTTCCCGGGCGCCACGCCCGCGCGTATGCGCTCGGCGCGGACCATGCCGTCGGACTCAACGAAGTCGATCTTCGAGGTCCGCGGCGACGGGTCGGGGCGGCTGGGGGCCGCTGGAGTTCGACGCCACGGGCAAGTTTACGTCAGCGTACGACACCGGGTGGGTGGCAATGATGGTCCTGTCGGGGTTCTCCGCAGAGGCGGGAAACCCGCCCCTGGTGCGCCGCATCGGGGACGCCGTCTACTTCAAGGGGACGGCCGCCGGGACCTCCGGGACATCGGGCAACACGTTCCCCGTGCAGATCCCGACATCGGTCGCCGCCCGTCCGGAGGCGGGGACCTACCGCGACGGCTTCCTCTACGTAGGCAGAGCCGTCGCCGCCCGTCTCCGCGTACTTGACGACGGGCGGATTCAGATGAACGGGCACAGCACCTCGGCGAGCGTCAACGTCTCGTTGTCGTCCATCAACTACCTCCTCTGACTCCACTGACCTCAACCCCAAGGGAGAGCCCGCATGGCATGGTCTGCCCCGACCCCGACCCGGACACTGAACACACGAGCGACCTGTACACCTACGTCGTGGAGCTCACGCTACAGACGGCGGAGGGCCCGGTGTACGCCACGGCCAAGATCCCCAACACGGGCGATTACGGCTACTTCCCCGCGCCTGTCCTGGAGCCTGCGCTCGAAGCGCTCCTCGCGCTGCTGGCCGACTCCCCGCCCGTGTCGGCACAGGTCCGGCGGGGCCTCGGAGTGAGCCAGATCCTGGCCCCCGCTCCGCCCGCCTGATCCACCCTCACCGCAAGGCCCGCTCTCCTCCCGGGGAGCGGGCCTTTCTCATACCCAAAAACAGAAGGGCCTAGCGAACATGGCACTCAACGGCATGCTCCCCGACAGCTCCCTCCGCGAGACCGTCATCGGCGGCCGGCTGACCAAGTCCGCCGCGCGCGACGCCGACAGCCTCGCCCCTGGCGTTCGCCAGCAAGTTCTACCGGTCGCTCCGCGCC
>NZ_KI911589.1:5852-7911 GCF_000515355.1 Promicromonospora kroppenstedtii DSM 19349
CAAGGCTGAGGCGAAGAAGGGCGTCGGCGCCGAGCCGCGCATTCAGCTCTGGTTCCGCCTGGCGGACGAGCCGACCTCGGGATCTTCAAGTTCCAGTCGGGCTCCTGGTCGCTGGTCTCGGACCTCTCCTACCACGAGGTCGAGGAGGAGCTCGCCGACCTGAGCGAGGACGGGCTCCAAGGTGCGCGCCACGCTCGCCCTGGAGGAGGTCTCCTTCGTCGCGAAGAACGGCGAACGCGCCGGCGAGACGGTCCGCTACACCAAGCCGACGCTGACCCTCCACGGCAAGGCCTGATCCACCCGCCGCCTAGCGGCACCGCCCCTCGAAGGCCCCCGTCAGTCCACCCGGACCGCCGGGGGGCCTTCGTCGTATCCACGCAAGGAGCCTTGCATGACTCACGACCTGCCGGCGATGCGCCGGTTCAAGAACCGCCTCCTCGACGCCGAGTCGAACCCGCTCGCGATGTGGCTCTCGACCGAGCTCGCGCCGGCCTTCGGCAAGGGCGAGGAGTGGGATCCGTTCGTGACCCTCGTCAGCGCCGTCGAGGCCGAGGGCAGCGCGCTCATCGACGCCGTGAAGTGCCCGGACGGCCTCCCGCACGGGGTCGCCTTCCCGTCTGACGCCTCGGGCTCCATCCGCGACGTCTTCAGCGAGCCCCTGCCCGTCGTGCGGGGCGGCTACGTGACCAACCCCAACGCCCGCAAGGGCTCCCTGTTCGAGCGCCAGGTCCGCGATTACCTCGTCGAGGCCGGCATCTTCGCCTACCGCCCGCGCCAGGAGGGGCGACAAGGACGTCGGCGATATCCACTCTCCGCCGTTTGTCCTCCAGGCCAAGAACTACCGCGACATCCTCACCGGCATCCGCGAGGGCGTCGAGGGCGTGCGCGTCCAGAAGGGCCACGCCCGCATGCCCTTCGGCGTCGCCGTGGTCAAGCGCCCGCGGAAGCCGATCGAGGACGCCTACGTCGTGATGCGCCTGGGGCGACTTCCCGCAACTCGTGCGAGCCGTGACGACCCCTCCAGGCCGATTCCGTCCTCGACACCGACTGACCCGACCTGAAGGAGGTAGCCGCGTGACGGCCACCGACGCACGACCTAAGATCCTCGACCTCTACAGCGCCGGCGGTGGCGCCGCGATGGGCTACCACCGAGCCGGGTTCGACGTCTACGGCGTCGAGCTCGACCAGGACCGCGCGGACCACTACCCGTTCCCGGTCCGCTCGACCAGCGCGCTCGACATCCTCCGCCGCCTCGATCGCGGCGAGCACGTCTGGTTCGAGGACCGCAACGCGCCTGGCCGCCCCGTCGAGTTCCTCCGGCGCTCCGACTTTTGCGGCGATCCACGCCTCGCCGCCGTGCCAGGCGAACACCGCCCTCACCAAGGGCAACCGGGCCCGCGGCTGGAAGGACGATCACGTCGACCTGATCCCAGAGACGCGCGAGCTCCTCGACGCCGTCGGCCTGCCGTACGTGATCGAGAACGTCCAGGGCGCAACCATGCGCCGGGATCTGACCCTGTGCGGCGAGACGTTCGGGCTCGGCGTGATCCGGCACCGCTACTTCGAGCTTGGCCGCTGGTCGACCGAAGCGCCCGAGCACGCCCCGCACCGCGGCCGTGTCGCGGGCTACCGGCACGGCCAGTGGTACGAGGGCCCTTACTTCGCCGTCTACGGCAACGGTGGCGGCAAGGGCAGCGTCGAGCAGTGGCAGACCGCTATGGGCATCGACTGGCTCGACGACCGCGTACTCCTCGCCGAAGCAATCCCCCCTGCCTACACCGAGTTCGTCGGTGCCCGACTCCTGAAGGCGGTGACCGCGTGACCAAGACCCTCGCCGACCTCATCTCCAAGTTCGACGACGTCGAGCACACCGACGACGGCGTCCTCGTCCACTGCCCGGCGCACTCCGACTCCCGCCAGTCGCTCCGGCTGACCGTGGCCGACAAGGGCAAGGTCCTCGTGCGCTGCCGCGCCGGCTGCCCGACACCGAAGGTGGTCGAGGCCCTCGGGCTGACGATGCGCGACCTCGCGACGATGAAGCCCGGCGACGTCGACTTCA
>NZ_KI911589.1:8011-9406 GCF_000515355.1 Promicromonospora kroppenstedtii DSM 19349
CCTCGACGCCACGTCCGACGGCGTCCGGCTCGACCCCGACATGGCCGTCTTCAGCCTGCCCCGAGTGGCGCAAGCTCCAGGGCCACCTTGCCCGGCCGACGAAGCCGCACCGATCCCGGACCGAGGGCCACGGCCGCGCCTACGAGTGCGGCGTGTGCGGCGAGCGGCTCTACTTCCAGGCCGCGGCCAACCCGGCCCACGCCACCTACCGGTGCCGCGGCGTCCGGCATGAGCCCGGCCAGCCCGCCGCCTCCGTCATCCGCGTCAACGCCGACCGCTACGTCGAGGCCGAGTTCCTCCGCCGCTTCGGCCGGCTGCCCGTCTTCGAGCGCGTGACGACTGACTCGACCGCCGTCCGAGACGAAGCCGTCGCGCTTGCCCGCCTCCGCCTCGACGCTGCCCCGAGCTGCCCAGGATGCCGCCGTCACCGACGAGGACGAGGACACCACCTATCGCGCCTACCGTCGCGCCAAGGCCGCCCTCCGCGATGCTGAGGCCCTCCCGACCGCGACCGTGACCGAAGAGGTCCCGACCGGCGAGACCTTCGCTCAGGTCTGGGAACGAGCCGACGAGGAGGACCGGACCTCGCTCCTCCTCCGGGTCGGGCCCTGGGGTGGTCGAACCGGGCCGCCTGCCTATCGATCAGAAGGTGCACCGAGCGGAGGCCGAGCCCGACTACCTCGCCGGGCAGATAGACGACTGACGCCGGGCGAGAGGCCGGAGGCCCCCGATGGTGTAGAAGGTGTAGAAGGTGTACCTCTCTCTAGTTACTTCTTCAAGAACTACTTTCTTGAGGGGTAACCAGGGAGACCTACAACTTCTACACCTTCTACACCCTGAGGGTTGCGCAAGTGCCCTTGCGTGGCTACGCTGGTGCCATGGCCGGAGGAACCGGCCCAACTGACCAGGAGGACACCATGGGCAACGAGCCCCGCACGGACATCCCGACCGTCACCGTCGAGTGCGCCTGCAAGCACTGCAAGGCGTTCGCCGCTCGCACGGGCCAGGCCCTCCCCTGCGGGCGGAGGTCAACGAGAAGATGGCCGCCGCAATCTGCGGCACGGCCAAGGGCCGCCACTCGATGGTGCAGAAGGCCCACCAGCCGCCGTTCGGCCGCATGGACGCCATGCAGGCCAAGATGGGCCCCGTGGGTCGCCTGACCATGCTCCGCCGCCTAGCCCGCGCGCTCGCTACCCTCGCCCTCGACGTCCTGGCCTTCGCCGTGGGCGTCGTGGTGGGCGGCATCCCGCTCGCCGTCCTGATCTTCTGGCTCGCCGACCGCTACCTGTACTGACCGCCCGCCTCCTACATACCCCAAGGAGCACACCATGAGCGACACCCCCGCCCAGATCAGGGCCCTCTACGACACCGACCGGACCGCGACGCCTACGAGGC
>NZ_KI911590.1:0-1019 GCF_000515355.1 Promicromonospora kroppenstedtii DSM 19349
CCTCCGGGTCGGGCCCTGGGTGGTCGAACCGGGCCGCCTGCCTATCGATCAGAAGGTGCACCGAGCGGAGGCCGAGCCCGACTACCTCGCCGGGCAGATAGACGACTGACGCCGGGCGAGAGATCGGAGGCCCCCGATGGTGTAGAAGGTGTAGAAGGTGTACCTCTCTCTAGTTACTTCTTCAAGAACTACTTCTTGAGGGGTAACCAGGGAGACCTACAACTTCTACACCTTCTACACCCTGAGGGTTGCGCAAGTGCCCTTGCGTGGCTACGCTGGTGCCATGGCCGGAGGAACCGGCCCAACTGGCCAGGAGGACACCATGGGCAACGAGCCCCGCACGGACATCCCGACCGTCACCGTCGAGTGCGCCTGCAAGCACTGCAAGGCGTTCGCCGCTCGCACGGGCCAGGCCTCCCCCTGCGGGCGGAGGTCAACGAGAAGATGGCCGCCGCAATCTGCGGCACGGCCAAGGGCCGCCACTCGATGGTGCAGAAGGCCCACCAGCCGCCGTTCGGCCGCATGGACGCCATGCAGGCCAAGATGGGCCCGTGGGTCGCCTGACCATGCTCCGCCGCCTAGCCCGCGCGCTCGCTACCCTCGCCCTCGACGTCCTGGCCTTCGCCGTGGGCGTCGTGGTGGGCGGCATCCCGCTCGCCGTCCTGATCTTCTGGCTCGCCGACCGCTACCTGTACTGACCGCCCGCCTCCTACATACCCCAAGGAGCACACCATGAGCGACACCCCCGCCCAGATCAGGGCCCTCTACGACACCGACCCGGACCGCGACGCCTACGAGGCCATCGCCGAGGCCGTCGATACGGCAATCACCGCCCGCGACCACCTCGATCCACGCCCTCACCGCCCGCGCCCTCGGAGACCGGTGGTCAGGTCGCCGCGATCCGCGCCTTCGCCGACCGCCACCGCAACCGACCCGGCGAAGTCAGCGCACAGGGCATGGTCCGCATGCTCGACAACATCGTCGGGAAGTCCGACGCCCCGATCGTCGCCGAGCTGCCC
>NZ_KI911590.1:1119-1454 GCF_000515355.1 Promicromonospora kroppenstedtii DSM 19349
CTGTGCGGTCAACCCTTCGACTGGTCCTTGCACCACCTCGACGCGATGGCCTTCACTGCCGACCACGTAACGCCACTGGCACGCGGCGGGCACATCACGGGCCCGCTGAAGCCTGCTCACAGGCGCTGTAACAGCCGCAGGAACGACGGCAGACACGAGACGCGGCTCCCCACCACCCGACGCTGGTAGGCCGCTCACGGCCCGCCCAGGCATCGATACGGCCCCCTGGGGGATGACCCCTCGGGGTGGCCTGCACGTCGTGGGTCCTGGTGCAGACCCAGAACGCCGGCACCTACGCGGCGCGCAACCGCGCGATCGACGAGGCCAAGGGTGTC
>NZ_KI911591.1:0-1863 GCF_000515355.1 Promicromonospora kroppenstedtii DSM 19349
TCGTGTCGATCGACTGGTCGACGAAGACGATAGACGCGCCCTCGCGCTCGATGCGCTCGACGAGGTCAAGGAGGTCGCGGACGTTGCGAGCGACGCGGTCGATCTTCGTCGCGAGCACGCGGTCGCCGGGCTGGAGGGCGGCGAGGAGCCGGGCTCCCTCGTCCCGGTCGGCGAAGGGCACCTTCGCGCCGGAGACGGAGCGCTCCTCGTAGACGACGGCGTCGGGGAGTGGCGGGCGAGCCGCGCGCGTTGCTTGGCGATCGAGCCGGAGACTCGGGAGTCGAATGAGATCCGCGTATAGGCGTGGTCGGTCATGCTGGGACGATACCTCGTAACTCCGTTGCCGGGAAGGTCTTGCGGGGGACGGAGTCACGAAACGACGAAGGCCCCCGTCCCAGGTAGGGGCGGGGGCCTGGCGGGGGTGGGTCAGACGAAGACCTCGCGGTTCGGGTCCCAGTTGCCGACGTACGACAGCACGCGCGCGGGTGTGTTGTCGCGGACGGTCACCTTCCGGCGGTCGCCTCCGCCGACGGGGAAGACGGGGAGGGTCATGTACTCGCCGCGCGCGTCGCCGCCGAACGCCCCAGCCGTACGTGTCGAGCACGTACTCGGTGCCCCGGATCTCGACCCGGAACGGCCAGCGGCCTCGACCGAGTCGGTCAGCACAGCGAAGGTGCTCGGGGTGACAGTCGTGGAGGCCATGAGGGCCCTCCTTCCTGGCCCGAGGCCGGACGTGGAAGCCGGCCGATCCGGCTCCCTGGGGGAGTGCCTCTACCGTAAGTCACGCAAGGCACCTTGCGCAACTCACGTGGCTACTTCCCTCCGTTCTTCACCCGCCAGGCGTCGAGCAACGGCGCGCGGAACCCGCCGAAGGGCTCCTCGCCGGGCAGCTCGACGACGGGGCGGCGAGGATGCCGGCGGCCTGGAAGGCGGCGGTCGAGGCGGGGGTGAGCGGGACCTCGACGAACTCCAGGCCGTGGCGGTCGAGGTAGCGCTTCACGGCGTCGCACTGGACGCAACGAGGCTTGGTGTGGACAACGATCACGGTCGGAGGAGGCCTCTCAGGTCGGTGAGGAACGCGCGCCAGGTGTAGCGCGGGCGGGGTGTGGGTTCGCGTGGGGGCGAGCCGGCAGGTTCGACGTGCCGCAACGGTCGCACCAGAGGGCAGCCTCGCCCGTCGAGATCTCGACCCACCACAGGTGGTCGTGCGGATGCAGGGAGCACGTCTCGTCGGTAGGGGCGATCGTGTAGGCCGTCGGCTTAGCTGGCTCGCGCACGCGCTCGACCTCGGCGACGTCGGGCGGCTCGCCCGAGGCGCGGAAGCGGGCGGGCGGGATGCTCACGTGGAGGTGCTCGCTCACCGCACATCACCCGGCTTGACCCACACGCGCGAGCCGTCGTCGGTGCGCTCGACGAGGAGCTCGCCGGTCTGGACCTGGGTGTCGACGACGTCGCCCGTCATGCGGACGCGGGTCGCCGGGTGCAGGAAGGTGATGGTGTCCATGTCAGTTCTCCTCCGCGAGAGCCACGCCAAGGGCCTTGCGTGACTGGCCAAGCGCCTTCTGACGCTTGCGCTGCACGGTCGCCTTCGAGAGGCCCATGCGGTGGCCGATCGTCCGGGGTCGGGGACCGGCTCGTACTCGGTGAAGCCGTAGGCGAGCTCGCAGATGGCGGGCCTCCGTCGTCGGTCATGGCGGCGAAGGCCATGTCGACGAGGATCTTGTCCTCGACGTCGACCACGGGGAGGGGCGAAGATCGGGGCAGCGGTGACGCCGTAGCCCTTCTCCTTCGCGCTGCCGTCGGCGTCGTCGGTCTCCGCGTCGAGCGAGTCGGCGCCGACCGCGGCGCGGACGTCGCGGAAGG
>NZ_KI911591.1:1963-3221 GCF_000515355.1 Promicromonospora kroppenstedtii DSM 19349
GACGCGCCAGTCGCTCAGCGCGACTGGGCGGTCGTTCTCGACGTAGCCGGAGCGGAAGCGGCCGACGACGTCGTCCGAGAAGCTCGACTTCTTCTTGGGGGCGTTCTCGCCGGTCTCGTCGCCGAAGATCTTCAGTGCCATGTGGGTTCTCGTCCTTCTGTGGAAGGTGGGCGCGGCGCCTGTTGGCTTGCGCGGTGTCGGAGTAGGAATCGGCCTGGGGGCCGGGTGCGGCTCACACGAGTTGCGGGAGGCCCTTGCGTGGTGGGTCAGGCCGGCATGGGCGTGGCCGGGGGCCGCGAGATCTTCGGCCCGGGGCGCCGGAAGCGTCCGTGGCGAGCCGCGCCCAGCCGAGGACCGTGGCGATCTTGGCGGAGCGACGGGCGCCCATGTGCTGGAGCACTGCCTCCATGACCGCTACGGCCTTCGTCCCGGATACCTCCGCGTGGAACATGGCCGCGTTGGGGTACGGCTTCAGCGACAGCCGGACCTGGGCGCCCATGAGGGTGGCGGCGCGACCGACGACGTCGCGGTCGGACATGCCGACGCGGACGCGCGGGTACTTCTTGCGGTGGAGGTCGAAAGTCCCCTCCCCTTCGAGGAGGCCGGCAAGCCAGATGGCGTCTTCGCGGGAGATCTCAGGCACGGTTGGCCTCCTTGTTGATCTGCCGCACCTCGGCGGCCTTTTCGGTGAGCAGTGCGGCGAAGTTGTCGGCCTCGTCGGGCGAGAGGAAGAGGTCGAGGTCGTCAGCGTCCGGCACGAAGAACGCGACGCGGACGTCCTCCCCGGGCCACGGGAGGAAGTCCCGCTCTACCTGGACTGCCTCACCAGATCGGAAGGTGAGGTCGCTCATCGGCGACCACCCCGGCGGCCGGTCTCCTCGACGATCGACTCGATCGCGACGCCGTTGCCGAGGACACTCTTCGACGTCTCCCGGTCCCACTCCCAGATCTGCCGGAGTGCGAGGAAGATCTCGAAGAGGCTGTCGTCGATCCGCGCAGGGACCACCTGACCGCCCTCGGGGCGGGCGTGCACGACGATGCCCGCGTCGAGGTGCGGGATGTCGGCCTTCGTGCCGTCCGGGAGGATGATGTAGTCGGCGTTCTTGTACGCCGTCTCCTGGAGCGCGACCTCGGCGTGCACGCCGGAGCGCGTTGTTTCCAGTCACCGATGGTGGTCATCCGCTCGCCCGTGTCGGGGTCGGTGACCTTCGCGATGAAGTCGAAACTGCCGGCGTAGCCGTGGGTCTCGGACCAGACG
>NZ_KI911591.1:3321-5892 GCF_000515355.1 Promicromonospora kroppenstedtii DSM 19349
AGCTTGTCCAGCGTCATCGACTTCGCGGCGATGCGGGCAGCGGAGAGTGTGCCCCGTAGTGACCTTCGCGGCGTCGAGCGTCGAGATGGTCGCGTTGGTGAGCGTCTGAGCGGCCCCGGTGTTGCCCGTGGGCGCGCCCGTGCCGACCGTGCACAGGTACTGCGCGGTGATCGTCGAGCCGGAGCGCACCCAGAAGATGTCGCCGGGGGCGGCCGGGCGTGGTGGACGTCGGCGCCGCGCTGCCGTAGGTGATCGTGTTCTTACCGTCGGCCGTGAGCTGCGCGGCGTCCGCGTCGCTCTGGGCCTCGGCAATGGCGTCGGTGACGGCCTCGTCGATGGCGGCACTCGGGACCTGCGCGGGCATGCCCGAGGCCTCCGGCCCGAGGGCCGAGGCGAAGGTCTCGTCGACCGAGTCCTTCGCGATGAGGGCTACGTGGTAGGTCGTCCCGTAGGCGAGCGTGGTCTCGGGGGTGCCGAAGCTGCGCACGGTCATGGTGGTACCGGCCAGTTCGCCGGCGAGGGTCGCGGCGCTGGGGACTACGGGCGACGTCGCGGAGATGTGCACCTCGTAGACGACAGGGTTCGGGTGCACGACGCCGGCCCAGCGGAGCATGAGCGCGCCGAATCCGGGGGTGAGTCGTGGGGGCGCCCGGGGTGACGGGCTCCTCCGGCTCGGGGCCGCCCGACGGCGGGAGCGTCGAGGGGTCGATCACGGAGCCATCCATGACCGGGGCCTGCCCGATGATGTTCAGGACAACGAGCTCGTCGCCGCGGTACGCGAGCGCGACGGCCTCGCCGATGACGCCTGACTCGGGGTCGGGTCGCGGATGCCCGTCGGGGGGTAGGGGATCAGGGCGTGGTCGACGGTCGCGACGAGCGAGTCGCCGGCCTGCTCGATGCCTTCGACGAGGATCTGCGCGAGCGTCTCGACGACGGGGGCCGACGTCGCGGCGTCCCAGACGTCAACGCGGGTGTCGATCTCCCACAGTGCGGCCGTGGGGGCGGCGAGGATGACCTCTCCCCGACTCGTCGTCAGCGCTGGTGTACGTGACTACCTCGGCGCCGCCCAGGAGGAGGGCGCCGCCGTCCGGGTCGAAGTCGGCCGTGTCCTCGACGAGGGGCACGGTCGCTCCCGCGGGCGCCTCCTCGGCGAGCGTGCCGCCAAGGGGCACGGTGTTCACGGCGGCAACGCGCCCGGTGAGGTCGTACGTCATCGCTTGCCCCTTCGTCGAATGGTCTTCTTGCTGGGCGTGAGGCGCTTCAGGTAGCCGACCGGCATGGGCGGCGCACCGTTCGGCGCGAGCGGGATCGCGAACTTCCGGAGGCGGAACTTCAGCGTGAAGTCCGGCGTCTGGACGCTGACCATGTCGTCAGGGTCGAGATGCGGGACCGGGAGCGCGTCGAAGGAGACCTCCACGGCCTCGCGGATGCGCGATTCCAGGAGGCGTTCGGCGTACTCCTTCGCCGCGGCGTGGGAGCGGATCGAGGCGTTCTCCACCCGCTCGACCAGGTAGCGCGGCGCGCCTTCCCGGCCCATGCGGAACGGGGACAGGGGGTGGCTCCGCGGGGCGACGACGGTCGCCGATACGGCGCCCATCTTCCCGTTCGGCGGCTGCCCCTTGACGGAGATCGTGTTCTTGACGTCCGCCATCTGGTAGTTGATCGCGACTTCGCTAACGATGCTGCCGCCCGTGCCCGGCTTGAAGACGTACTTCACGGCCCGGGAGTGGTTCCGCATCACGAGGATGCCGGCGCCGTTGTAGAAGAGCTGTTTGTCGATCGAGCGGGACAGGCTCCGGGCGGCGGACCACACCTGAGCGAAGCGGTCCAGGGACCGGGCCTTCGGCAGGGTCAGGCGCTTGCCGTACGAGTTGCGGAAGTCCGGGATGGAGAAGCGGGTCTCGCCGGCGCGGCTGCTCATGAGCACGCGGATGGCGCCCACGACCGTCATCCCCTTGCGGAGCGTGATCGGGGTCCACACGGCGCCGAGAGCTAGTGCCTCCTTGCCCTGTGCTTCGACCGTGACCGTGACGCCCTCCCGGGACAGCCCGGTCACGGGGCCCGTGAAGACCGTCGCGAAGACGTACCGGTCGAGCTCCTCGACGTGCACGCCGTAGCGAACGCGGATCATCCGGTCGGCGTAGATGGCGCCGTCGTCGGGGCTGTCGGTGTCGAAGTTCAGGGAGTGGCTCGGGTCGAGGAAGGTCAGGGGCGCGGACCGCGTGACCTCGGCGTCGGCATCGACGTTCACCTGCCCGTCAAGGAGCGTGTGCGAGACGGACGACACGGACGCCGCCGTTCAGGGTCAGGACGTCAACGTCGATCGCGCCGCGTGTGCGAGGAGCGAGGCCGCTTCGTACGCCCTCCGCTCCTCTGTGGTGAGCCCTAGAGTCATCATGTGGCGCGGGGCTCCTTACGGTCAGACGACGGCGTCGAAGGGGACGTCCCCCACCTGCCAGAAGTCGAACGAGACGTTCTTGTAGACCTCGCCCGCGCGCGTCTTGGGCGACGGGGAGATCGTGATGTTGCCGACCAGCGCCTCGAAGGACATGTCGCCGGCGATGAGCTGAA
>NZ_KI911591.1:5992-7065 GCF_000515355.1 Promicromonospora kroppenstedtii DSM 19349
CGACCTCCTCCAGGATCGTGAAGGTGAGGTCGAGCTCGTCGCGCCGGCGGTTGGCACGGAGCCACTTCGGCGAGCGGACGACGGAGAGGGACTTCTCGAAGGTGTAGGTCTCGCCGTTGTGGTCGAAGGAGAACAGGTCGGCGGTCTTGGTGGTGTCGCTCATGGCTGCTAGGCCCTTTCGTTCGTGGTGGTGCTAGGCCCAGGGGTGGAGCAAAGAAGAGCCCCTCCCGGAGCGGGCCTAGCGGGGGCTCCGGGAGGGGTAGCTAGAGGCGCGCAAGGGGCCTTGCGCGACAGGTCAGGCGGTCGGCTTGCCGTCGTCGATGTACTTCACGGCGTTGGCGTTGAGGTCCGTGTCACGGAACGCCTCGATGGTCACCGTGTAGCCGATGAGCTCGCCGTCGTTGTAGGTCACCTCGCCGACCTCGTTCACCTGGCCGTCCGGGACGTGGATGCGGATCTTCGCGTCGCCGTCCTTCATCTCGAAGACGAACGACTTGTGCGGGAGCACGTCGGCGTTGATCTTCACGGTCCGGAGGGTGCCGGCGACGGGGTCGCGGCGGTCACGGTGACGTTGTCGTCGCCGTAGACGGCCTTCAGCACGTCGGTGTTCAGCGTCTCCAGGAAGGTGAAGCTGTACGAGACGGAGAAATCGGTCTGGAGGACCTTGACGATGTCACCGCCCCAGGCCTTGACCTTCTCGGTCGACCGGTCGGTCGTCTCGGTCAGGCCGTCCTCGCCGACGTAGCCGGCGCTGACGAAGGCAGCGTCGAGGGCGGTCGTGGCGTCGGTCGGGGCGGTGGCGCCGAGCGGGCCGATGCGGACGCCGCCGGTCGCGAGCGGCTTGCCCGCGACGATGTTCGCAGAGTTGCTCATGCTGCGGTCTCCTTCTGGGAGTCAGAGCCCCGCGCGGCGTGTCCGTCGGGGGCGTTCGGGGGTAGGGTTTCGGCCTCTTCGTCGGCCGGGGCCTCGTCGAGAAGCCAGCCCGCCGCGAGGTGCGACTCGACGCGCTCGTCGGCGACGTCGATCACGACGGGCGGGTAGATGTGCGGGTGGCGGACCTTCACAGAGGGACT
>NZ_KI911591.1:7165-7991 GCF_000515355.1 Promicromonospora kroppenstedtii DSM 19349
AGGTCGTCGAGTTCATCGTCGCCCTCCTTGTCCATCTCGGCGAGCTCGGCCAGGACCGCCTGAAGGCGGTTGGGCAAGCGGGGGCTTGGTCGCGGGGGGCGTGTCGGTCTGGTCGAGCGCGTCCGCGAGGTAGTCGCGGAGGGCGTTCGAGGGACGCGCGGTGGGAGCCGCCGGAGACGGCCGCGGAGAGGCTGGGGCGGCTCACAGGGCACTCCTCTAGGCGTATCTCGAGGCTCACTCGGCCGAGGTGTAAAACCCCAGGTCAGAGGCCTAACTGTGGATGTGAGATCGTGGGGAGAGAAACGCCGTATGCCAAGAGACGACGTGCAGGCCACCCCGAGGGGTCATCCCCCAGGGGGCCTATCGATGCCTGGGCGGGCCGTGAGCGGCCTACCGAGCGTCGGGTGGTGGGGAGCCGCGTCTCGTGTCTGCCGTCGTTCCTGCGGCTGTTACAGCGCCTGTGAGCAGGCTTCAGCGGGCCCGTGATGTCGCCCGCCGCGTGCCAGTGGCGTTACGTGGTCGGCAGTGAAGGCCATCGCGTCGAGGTGGTGCAAGGACCAGTCGAAGGGTTGACCGCACAGCCAACAAGGCGTGCCGTGCTTACGAGTGCGCGCCTTCAGGGCAGCGCGTGCGTTGCGGTACGACATGAGGTCGCGCCGAGGATCAGCGTTACCCATGTCAGCGCACCTGCTCAGGTGCGTGGCGTGGGGCACGAGTGCGACTACCTCGTCGGCGTCGTCCTTGCCTACGTACGGGGCAGGCATGCCACACACGGCCCTGCCCTGTGTGCGGGCCATGCACCTGTACCCGTCACGCCGGAGCACGC
>NZ_KI911591.1:8091-9186 GCF_000515355.1 Promicromonospora kroppenstedtii DSM 19349
CCTCGGCACGGAGCGTGTGGCGGTGGCCGTCCGACATCGTGTAGGAGCCGTCCTCGTTGGCGGCGCGCACGATGGGCGAGCGCGGGGCAGCTCGGCGACGATCGGGGCGTCGGACTTCCCGACGATGTTGTCGAGCATGCGGACCATGCCCTGTGCGCTGACTTCGCCGGGTCGGTTGCGGTGGCGGTCGGCGAAGGCGCGGATCGCGGCGACCTGACCACCGGTCTCCAGGGCGCGGGCGGTGAGGGCGTGGATCAGGTGGTCGCGGGCGGTGATTGCCGTATCGACGGCCTCGGCGATGGCCTCGTAGGCGTCGCGGTCCGGGTCGGTGTCGTAGAGGGCCCTGATCTGGGCGGGGGTGTCGCTCATGGTGTGCTCCTTGGGGTATGTAGGAGGCGGGCGGTCAGTACAGGTAGCGGTCGGCGAGCCAGAAGATCAGGACGGCGAGCGGGATCGCCGCCCACCACGACGCCCACGGCGAAGGCCAGGACGTCGAGGGCGAGGGTAGCGAGCGCGCGGGCTAGGCGGCGGAGCATGGTCAGGCGACCCACGGGCCCATCTTGGCCTGCATGGCGTCCATGCGGCCGAACGGCGGCTGGTGGGCCTTCTGCACCATCGAGTGGCGGCCCTTGGCCGTGCCGCAGATTGCGGCGGCCATCTTCTCGTTGACCTCCGCCCGCAGGGGAGGGCCTGGCCCGTGCGAGCGGCGAACGCCTTGCAGTGCTTGCAGGCGCACTCGACGGTGACGGTCGGGATGTCCGTGCGGGGCTCGTTGCCCATGGTGTCCTCCTGGTCAGTTGGGCCGGGTTCCTCCGGCCATGGCACCAGCGTAGCCACGCAAGGGCACTTGCGCAACCCTCAGGGTGTAGAAGGTGTAGAAGTTGTAGGTCTCCCTGGTTACCCCTCAAGAAAGTAGTTCTTGAAGAAGTAACTAGAGAGAGGTACACCTTCTACACCTTCTACACCATCGGGGGCCTCCGGCCTCTCGCCCGGCGTCAGTCGTCTATCTGCCCGGCGAGGTAGTCGGGGCTCGGCCTCCGCTCGGTGCACCTTCTGATCGATAGGCAGGCGGCCCGGTTCGACCACCCAGGGCCC
>NZ_KI911592.1:0-1687 GCF_000515355.1 Promicromonospora kroppenstedtii DSM 19349
GCGGAGCCCGTGGCCGCCCGCCCGGCCCCGGCCGCCACGCCGCCGTCGTTCCCCGTGATCAAGCAGGTCCGGGCCGGCGAGCTCGACGTCGGGTACGCGGAGCTGGGGCCCGCCGGGGGCACCCCGGTGGTGCTGCTGCACGGCTGGCCGTACGACATCCACAGCTACGCCGAGGTCGCGCCCCTGCTCGCCGCGCGCGGCTACCGCGTGATCGTGCCGTACCTGCGCGGCCACGGCAGCACCACGTTCCTGTCGCCCGACACGTTCCGCAACGCGCAGCAGTACGTGGTCGCGCGGGACGTCGTCGCGCTGCTGGACGCCCTGCACGTCCGCCGCGCGGTGCTGGCCGGGTACGACTGGGGCTCGCGGACCGCCGACATCGTCGCCGCCCTGTGGCCCGAGCGGGTCCGCGCGCTCGTGTCGGTCACCGGCTACCTCATCACCAACCGCGCGGCCAACGAGACGCCCATCGAGCCCGAGCGGGAGTGGGCGTGGTGGTACCAGTACTACTTTGCCACCGAGCGCGGGCGGCTGGGGCTGCAGGACGAGCACTACCGCAAGGAGCTGGCCCGCGTGGTGTGGACGTTCAGCTCGCCCACCTGGCGGTTCGACGACGCCACCTTCGACCGGACGGCGGCCGCGTTCACCAACCCCGACTATGCCGCGATCGTGCTGCACAACTACCGCTGGCGCCTCGGCCTGGCCGACGGCGACCCCCGGTTCGACGACGTCGAGGCGCGGCTCGCGGCCGGGCCGAAGATCGCGGTGCCGACCGTGACGATCGACGGCGAGCAGGACCCGTTCACGCCGCCGGGCGAGGGCGCGGGCTACCGCGCCATGTTCACCGGGCCGTACGACCACCGCACGTTCCGCGGGGTCGGCCACAACGTGCCGCAGGAGGCACCCGCGGCCTTCGCCCGCGCCGTCGTCGACGCCGACCGGCTGTGAGCGGCCGCCCGGGCTGAGAAACCGCCCGGTGTAACCTCCGCGAGGAGGTGCGTGTGGCGAGCGAGACGGTGGGAAGCGTGCTGCGCGGCAGGCGGCGTGAGACCGGCACGCTCGACGAGCTGCTGCGCGAGGTCCGGGCCGGGCACAGCCGTGTGCTGGTGCTGCGGGGCGAGGCCGGTATCGGCAAGTCCGCGCTGCTGGACCACCTGGCCGCTAGGGCCGGGACCGCCCGGGTGGTCCGCACGGTCGGTGTGGAGCCGGAGTCCGAGATCGCCTACTCGGCGCTCCAGCACCTCTGCGCGCCGCTGCTCGACCACCTCGACCGGCTTCCGGAGCCACAGCGCGACACGCTGGCCACCGCGTTCGGGCTGAGCCCCGGCGAGCCGCCCGAGGCGCTCCTCGTGGGGCTCGCCGTGCTCGGGCTGTTCGCCGAGGCCGCCGCGGAGCGGCCGCTGGTCTGCCTCGTGGACGACCTGCAGTGGGTCGACCGCATGTCGCAGGTGATCCTGACCTTCGTGGCCCGCCGCCTGGAGGCCGAGTCGGTCGCCCTGGTCTTCGCCCTGCGCAGCCCGGGCGACGAGGAGGTGCTGCCGGGCCTGCCCGAGCTACGCGTCGCCGGCCTGCCCGCCGACGACGCGACGGCGCTGCTCGACACCGTGCTGCCCGGCCCGGTCGACGGCCACGTCCGGGAGCGCATCCTCGCCGAGACGCGCGGCAACCCCCTCGCGCTGCTGGAGCT
>NZ_KI911592.1:1787-2738 GCF_000515355.1 Promicromonospora kroppenstedtii DSM 19349
GCCTCGACCGCGGGGGCCAGCACGTCGGCGTCCTCGTCGCCGAACAGGCGGTTCTCGCCGGCGTGCGGGTTCAGGCCCGCGAGCCCGATGGCCTCGTCCGGGCGGCCCAGCGCCGCCGTGAACGCGCCCGCCAGGTCGAGCACGTCGCGGGTGCGCTCCGGCGTGATGTCCTCGATGGCCCGGCGCAGCGAGACGTGCGTCGTCAGGTGGAAGAAGTACAGGTCACCGGCCGACAGCACGAGGCTGAAGTTCTTGACCCCGAACTCGTGGGCGAGCAGCTCCGTGTGCCCGGGCCACCTGTGCCCGCCGGCGTGCATCGCGGCCTTGTTCAGCGGCGGCGTGACGATGCCGTCCACCTGGCCCTCCCGGGCCAGCCGGCAGGCCTCGACGACGAACCGGTAGGCGCCGTCGCCGGCCGCCGCGCTGATCTCGCCGACCGGGACGTCGGCCAGCGACGGTCCGGTCTGGAGCAGCTCGATCGTGCCCGGCGTGTTGGTGGCCTCGGCCGGGGACGCGATCACGCGGACCCGCTCCGGGTCGCCGCCGATCGCGGCCACGGCGCGGCGCAGCGCACCGGCGTCACCCACGACCACGGGTACGCACAGGGCGCGCAGGTCGTCGTGGCCGAGCAGGGCCTTGGCCGTGATCTCCGGGCCGATGCCTGCGACGTCGCCGAGCGTGACGGCGAGGGTGGGGATGCTCAAGGGTTTACCTCCTGGTGCGAAGAGTACGATCTCAGGCTTTCGAGGACGTCGACGACGGTCCGGCGGGTGCCGAACCCGCCCGCCTTGGTGACGACGACGGTGCCGTGCGCGGGCCCGCCTTCGAGGTGTCCGAGCGGCACGCCCTCGGCGACGGACCCGGCCACCCGCACGCTGTGGGCTCCGAGGCGCGTGAGGACCGCGCGGGCGCCGTCGCCCCCGATCAGGACCACGGCGTCGGGGCGGGTGC
>NZ_KI911593.1:0-657 GCF_000515355.1 Promicromonospora kroppenstedtii DSM 19349
GCAACCCGGCGTCGTCCGGGCCGAGGGCGTCGAGATCGACGGACCAGGCCTGGGCGGCGAGGTCCGGGCCGGACCCGGTGCTCGGCGCGACGGCGGCGACGGCCGTGCCCGAGACGACCAGGAGGGCGGCACGTGGTCGCTGCCAGGAGGGGCGGCGCGGCGTCGGGAACTGCGGGCCTGGGTCACCATGCCCCGAATGTAGGCGCCACCTATTTCACCCGCGAGGCGAAGCGAGCGAAATTTCGGTCAGGCCCGGGTGGTGCATGATCGGGGGAGTACCGAGCACGACCCGAGACAGCGATCAGCAAGGAGAAGCACGTGTCCGAGTTCCTGGCCGACAAGCCCGGCAAGTACGACCTCGACGGCGACGGCATCACGGACGTCGAGGTCGCAGACACCGATGGCGACGGCGTCGTGGACGCCCAGTTCGAGGACTACGACGGCGACGGCGTGCCTGACGTCGAGCTGTACGACACCGACGGCGACGGCGTGCCCGACGTCGTCGTGGAGACCGCCGGCGGTACGCGGACCATCTCCGTGGACGTCGACGGCGACGGCGTGGACGACGCCGTGGACTCGTTCCCGGCCTGAGCCCAGGCCAGGAACCGGGCCGCCCGCAGGCGCCCCGCCGCCGGCGTCACGCCGCGGCGGGCGCCT
>NZ_KI911593.1:757-2472 GCF_000515355.1 Promicromonospora kroppenstedtii DSM 19349
ACACGACGGGGCCCGCGCGCCCCGAACCCGTGACCGAGCCGAAGGGCGTGCGGTCGCCGCGCAGCACGGTGGGCGCGCCGTCGTCGGGGTTCCAGCGCACCAGGTCCCCGGTCTCGGTCCGGCCGACGACGCCGGCCGCGGTCGGTGCGACGTCGGCGAGCCCGGTCTCCTCCGGGACGTCCACGGTGCGCAGCAGGTACGGGTCCGCGGGCTCGTTGGCGGTCACCGCGTTGAACAGCGCGGTGCGGGTCTGCCCGTCCCGCAGCCGCCGCACCGCCTCGACCGCCAGCAGCTGCGCCGTGGCGGGGTCGTCCTGGTGCACCACGTGCGATGTCGCGCCCAGCAGGTGCGCCTCGTTGGCGTTCACCGCCTCGTTCGCGCGGTCCGCCTCCCGCTGCGCGTACGCGAACGCGCCGATCGACAGGACGAGCATGACCGCCAGGGCCATGTTCACCAGCCGGTTGCGCAGGCCCGCCGAGCTCTGCCGGGCGATGTGCGCGCTGAGGATCTCCTCGGTGCTGACGTCCGCGCCGCGCAGCGGCGCCACCAGCTCGGCGAGCACCCCCGGCCGATCGGGGTGGTGCCGCCAGAACCGGCGCTGGCGCAGCCTCGTCAGGTCGGTCCACTTGGGCTCGTGGTCGATCCGCTCCACCAGCGGCGCGGGCAACGCCGTGGTGCTGATCGCGTCGATCTCGTTCGCCGTCTGGTCCCAGACGATCTTGCCGCTGGTCAGCGCCACCAACAGGGTCTCCGGACCGCGGTGGTCGAGCCACCACGCGACCTCCTTGGCCACGTACTTCGAGCTCGCGGCGCCCTCCGAGGCGAACAGGATGAGGTAGTCGGACCGTTCGAGCTTGCGCTCGATCGCGTCCCAGAGGCTCGGGTTGTTCGCCAGACCTGTCCGGTCCAGGAAGACGTTCAGGTCCGGCACGTCGTCGCGCTTGTCGAAGTCGAGGAGCTCCGCGTGGAACGCGGGCGCGAACTCGCCGTCGGAGTCCCGGCTGTAGGACAGGAAGGCGTCGTAGCCGCCGGAGGGCGGGGCGGCGTGCGCGCGGCTGTTCCGGGCCACCCGCCCGGCACGGCTGGTCGGTAGCAGGGAGCGGACAATCCGGTCGGTCATCCTGCTCCCGCAGCCTTTCCTCGGCGAATGTTTGCGGACCGGGAGAAACATATCCCCTGGTGTGTAGTGTCGCCGCAGGTCATGACGCTAGTCACCTTCGTGGTGAAATGCACGGTTAAGCATGGTTGGCTCGCCCGACGAGGAAGGCACCAAGATGGCTCCGGAGCTGGTCGTCCCGCCCGACGGTCCCCGGCGGCTGCGCGTGCGCCGCTCCTGGGTCCGCGCCGGTTTCGTCGCCCTGTTCGGCGTCGCGTTCGGCCTGGGCCTGTGGGGCTTCTGGATCTACCGCACCTCGCCCGACTTCGAGTGGGGCACCAGCGCCTGGGACCTCGTCTACTACTCCGTCCAGCTCTTCGTGCTCGGCGCCGAGGCCACGAACCAGGGCGGCGACCTGCCCTGGCAGCTCCAGGCCGCCCGGTTCCTCGCCCCGGTCGCCACCGGTTACGCCGTCTTCGAGGCGGTGCGCTCGCTGTTCGCCGACCAGTTCGTGCTCATGCGCACCCGTCGCATGCGCGGGCACGCGATCGTCGTGGGCCGCGCGCCCGCCGCCGACCTCATCGCGGCGGCGCTCGCGGCCCGGGGAGCAGTCGTCGTG
>NZ_KI911593.1:2572-6778 GCF_000515355.1 Promicromonospora kroppenstedtii DSM 19349
GCCGCCGCCCGGCGGAGCAGCGCGCGGCGGCGGCCTGACCCAGCCGGGCTGCGCCCGCTGCGTCCGCTGGTGCGCTTCTACCCAGCCATCACGCCCAAAAAACGCGTCAGTTTCGGGCCTGATGGCTGGGTAGAAGCGCACCTCGCGGGCGGGCCGCTAGAGTCCAGCACATCTGTCCGGTTTGCGGTGATGGATGCGGGGTCGTGGTGACGAAGACATGGAACCCCGAGATTCGCGCGCGGCGGATCCCAGGGCCGTCGGTCCGTACTGTCTCGGTCATCGGTCTGTTCTCGGTGCTCGTCCTTCTGCTCGGTGTTGTCTTCTTCTTCATCACGGCCGCGACCGCTGCTCCGGACGCGACTCCTGTCGTGCTGAAGACCTTCGCGGCGCTTACCGGGGCAACAATGCTCGTGGCGTCCGCCTGTGACCTCTGGGTGCGCTACGGACTCCAGGCGGCAGAGCTGCGCGCCGGGTACACGACCGCGTACCGGACGCCGGACCGGGTTCCGTACGTCGATCCTCGGAGCAACCGGGTCATCCGCCTGGCCGGCGAGCCCGAGCTCGACCGGGACGAGCACCGATGTCGGCTCGCCCTGGCCCGGGAGGCCGCGCGGCGGGACAAGGAGCTCCGCCGTCTGCGAGGCGCACCGTCGGAGCCGGAACCGAGCGACTGGGCCGCCGTGATCCGGGACGCCGCCGGGACACCCCTGGCCGACGGCGACACTGTGATCGTCCTCAAGAGGCTCTCGGGCAAGGGGTCGTCCGCCGTCGTGCCGGCCGGCACCCGGCTCCGGAACATCCGGCTGCGTCACGAAGCCGAGGACGACCGCCTCGTGGGTGCCGTCGCGCGCGGCGTGGGGCCGGTCCGCCTACGGCCCACCGCCGTCCGGAAGCCCTGACACGAGAGGTGACCCCAGCGGTGCCGAACCGCACGCCGCGCCCGAAGGTGCGCTTCTACCCAGCCATTACGCCCAAAAAACACGTCAGTTTCGGGCCTGATAGCTGAGTAGAAGCGCACCTCGCGGGCGGGCCGGGCGGAGCGCCCGCGGCGTCGCCGAGCGCCCCGCCCAACCCGTCACAGCCGCGTCCACGCCTCGCTCAGCACCCCGCGCAGGATCTGCTCGATCTCGTCGAACTCCGGCTGCCCGATCGTCAGCGGCGGCGCGAGCTGCACCACCGGATCGCCGCGGTCGTCGGCGCGGCAGTACAGCCCCGCCTCGAACAGGGCCGGGGTGAGGAACCCGCGCAGCAGGCGCTCGGCATCGTCGCCCGAGAAGGTCTCCCGCGTGGCCTTGTCCCGGACGAGCTCGATCGCGTAGAAGTACCCGGCCCCGCGCACGTCGCCCACGATCGGCAGGTCGTACAGCCGCTCCAGGGTGGACCGGAACGCAGGCGCGTTCTCCTTGACCCGCCCCGTCAGGTCCTCCTGGTCGAACAGGTCGAGGTTCGCCATCGCCACCGCGGCGGAGACCGGGTGCCCGCCGAACGTGTACCCGTGGGCAAAGGTCGTCGAACCGTGGGCGAACGGCTCGTACACCCGGTCGGAGACCAGGCAGGCGCCGATCGGGGAGTAGCCCGACGCCATGCCCTTGGCGCACGTGATCATGTCGGGCACGTAGCCGAAGTCGTCGCACGCGAAGATCGAGCCGGTCCGGCCGAACGCGCAGATCACCTCGTCGGAGACCAGCAGCACGTCGTGCCGGTCGCAGATCTCGCGCACCCGCTCGAAGTATCCCGGTGGGGGCGGGAAACAGCCGCCCGCGTTCTGCACGGGCTCCAGGAAGACGGCGGCCACCGAGTCCGGGCCCTCCGTCTCGATGAGCACCTCGATCTGGTCGGCGGCCCACCGGCCGAACGCCTTCGGGTCGTCGCGCAGGTCCTCGGACGCCCGGTAGATGTCGGTGTTCGGCACCTTGAACGCGCCCGGCACCAGCGGCTCGAACGGCGCCTTGAGCCCCGGCAGGCCCGTCACGGACAGCGCACCGTGCGTGGTGCCGTGGTAGGCGATGTTCCGGGAGATCACCTTGTGCTTGCCCGGTCTGCCCTGCAGCTTCCAGTACTGCTTGGCCAGCTTGAACGCCGTCTCCACGGCCTCGGAGCCGCCGGTCGTGAAGAAAACGCGGTTCAGGTCGCCCGGTGCCAGGTCGGCCAGCCGTTCGGCCAGGTCGATGGCCGGTGGGTGCGCGAACGACCACAGCGGGAAGTAGGCGAGCTCGCCGGCCTGCCTGGCCGCCGCCTCGGCGAGCGCCCGGCGGCCGTGCCCGGCCTGGACCACGAACAGCCCCGACAGTCCGTCGATGTACCGGCGGCCGGCCGCGTCCCAGACGTGGTGGCCCTCGCCGCGCACCAGCGTCGGCACCCCGGCGTCCCAGGCGGACTGCCGCGTGAAGTGGCCCCAGAGGTGCCGCCGCGCGGCGTCGTCCCGCGGGGTGCCGCGTGGTGTGACGTGCGCCCCGCCAGGGGTGGGCACAGGGGATCCGGTCATGGAAGTCTCCTGTCGTAGCGGCCGACCCGACCAGGCTACGTGGCAGACGTTCAGGTCACCCGAGAGATCTGCGGGTCTGACGCGTGCGGGCGGAGGGTCACCGGCGGCTCGTCCAGCTGAAGACCGCCCAGCCCGTCACCAGCGCACCTACCGTGACCAGCGCGGTGGCCGTGACCGCCTGGATCGGACCGATCAGCGACGCGTCCAGCGCCACCTGGACCGTGCCGATCAGAGCGTAGACACCGGCGAACACCGTGATTGCCGACAGCGTGCCGTCCATCAGCCGACGGCGGGAGCGCTCGCGCCGCGCCTCGGCCGCCCGCTCGCGGTCGTTGTGCAGGCGTTCGAGCGCGGCGAGGCGAGCCGCGATAGGTTCCTGGAGCAGCTCGCGCAGCCGCTCGGTGACCCCGGCGGCCTGCTGCTCGAACCGCGAGGCGTGCAGCAGCTGGTTCAGCATGCGCGACTCCAGCGCGGACGCGAGGAATGTGGGGGAGGTGATCGTGGTCAGCGTGGTGCGCACCTCGGACGCGAACTCGTGCAGCCGCAGCTGCTCGCGGGTGAGCCCCTCCTTGCGGGCGGCCAGGTCGGCGCCGTTGTTCACGTCGTGGTCGGCGAGCATGGCCGCGACGGTGCGCAGGTGGTCGGCCAGCGTGGCGTTCCAGGCGCTGAACAGTCCGTTGAGGCTGGCCACGAACTCGGCGAGCGACCCGTACTGGGAGATCTTGAAGTGCGCCGTGCCGACCAGCGCCACGGTGGTCGAGTTGGTGGCCACCGCCACGACGTCGCCCAGGTGCCGCACCCCCTCCAGCAGCACGGGGTTGCGCTGGGGCAGTGTCCAGTCGCACAGCGTGGCCGTGCCGTACGACACGGGCTGCAGCAGCACCTGCGAGCCGAACGCGGCCAGCATCTCGTCACCCATGGAGACCGGCGTGCGTCGTTCCGGCGGCGCCGCCGGGCCGCGGCCCCGGCTCGCCTCGTAGACGGTGGTGACCACGTGCGCTCGTCCCTGGGCGATCTCGGTGCCCTCGCGGACCAGGTCCGCCGTCGCGCGTTGGAGCAGGTCGGCCAGGTCGAAGAGGCGCTCGGGCGGCAGGGCGCCTCCGGGGTCGACGTCGACGGGCGAGCCGTCCAGCGCGATCCACCGCACCCGGATGTCGGCGTGCAGGTTGGACAGCCGGAACCGCGCGTCGCGGACCTGCTGCGGCGACTGGTCGCGTGAGGAGTAGCGGAACCGCACGTAGTGGTTGCCGAACTCGGTGAACCGCACGTCACAGGACAGCTCGGCGATGAACGTCCCGTCGGGCTGCTCCAGACGGACATTGGGCATCGACAGCGACGCGCCGCCGTAGGGGCGTGCCGCCCGGTCCACGCTCGCCCAGACGTCGTCCATCTTGAGGCGGCCGCGCACGGCGAAGGCCTGGACACCGAGCAGCTCGGGGCGCTCGTCGCGGTGCGCGAGCCGCCGGATCGCCGTGACCGCGGCGGCCGGCCGCACGTCGCGCAGCCCGAACGGGTAGACGTAGACCGTCCGCAGCCGGTCGAGGGTGAGCCAGGTCGAATCGAGGTTGCGGTGCAGCTGTGTCAGGTGCATCCGGTAGGAGCGCAGCTCGCTGGCCAGGATGTAGTTCAGGTGCCGGTCGGTCTCGGCGGCGCGCAGGCCGTCGAGCGCGGGGCCGAGCCGCGCCGGTTCGCCCGCCATCGCCTCGGACGCCGCCCGGGCC
>NZ_KI911593.1:6878-14305 GCF_000515355.1 Promicromonospora kroppenstedtii DSM 19349
GGCGGCGGTCTGCGGGCCGCGCGGGTCGCCCGGCACGGGGTGGCGGCGGTTCGGCGCGTCGCCGTCGTCGCCCATGTTCCAGCGCGAGGCCGCCCAGATCTCGCTGACGTCCACGCCGATCTCACGCAGCTGCCGGGCCACGCGGGAGTCACCGTCCGCGGCGGACCAGGCCTCGGTCTGGAAGATCGAGGTCAGGCTCTCCGCGAGGGAGGCCGGGCCGTGCGCGTGCAGCTCCCGGTACCCCGGGACAGACGAAACCGACATGTCGTCAGGTTAATGATCGGTAACCAGAGTTTCAAGGAATAACCATGTTCTCGCCGCGAGGTGAACGTCGGGTGGCCGTACGGAGGGGAGCCGTGCGGGCTCCGTCAGGCTGTCAGCCAGGTGTCGTAGTCTCGGTCCCGTGAGCATCGTTCCGCACATCGTTGGTGTGCTCGTCCTGCTGGTCGGCGTCATCGTCTCCGTCGGCCTGCACGAGCTGGGGCACATGATCCCGGCCAAGAAGTTCGGCGTCCGCGTGAGCCAGTACATGGTGGGCTTCGGCCCCACCCTCTGGTCGCGCACCAAGGGCGAGACCGAGTACGGGATCAAGGCCATCCCGCTGGGCGGTTTCGTGCGCCTGGTCGGCATGATGCCGCCCGCCCCCGAGGGCACGCCGCGCAAGAAGGGCTTCTGGAACGAGCTCGTGGCGGACGCGCGTGACGCGTCGGTCGCCGAGGTGCGGCCCGGTGAGGAGCACCGCGCCTTCTACAACCTCTCCACGCCCAAGAAGCTCGTGGTCATGTTCGGTGGGCCGTTCATGAACCTCGTGATCGCCACGTTCCTCATGGCGGTCATCCTGATCGGCTACGGCCTGCCCGCCGTCTCGACCACGGTCGCGCAGCTCTCCGAGTGCGTCCCGGCGTCCGCGACGTCAGGCGCCGCCGGCGACGACTGCGAGGGTCGGCCCGCCGCGCCCGCCGCCGCGGCCGGGCTCCGGCCGGGCGACGAGGTGGTCTCGTTCGGCGGCACCGAGGTGACCGGCTGGCAGCAGCTGGTCGGCCTCATCAACGACTCCGCGGGCCGCGAGTCCGACGTCGTGGTGCTCCGCGACGGCGAGCGTGTCACGCTCGAGGTCACCCCCGCCGAGACCGAGCGCCCCGTCGTGGACGAGCAGGGCGCCGCCGTCCTGGGTGCCGACGGCGAGCCGCTCACCGAGCCGGGCGGGTTCGTGGGCTTCTCCCCGCTCCAGGTCCGCGAACCCCAGCCCATCTCCCGCGTGCTGCCCGAGGTCGGCAACATGACGTGGCAGACGGCGACCATGGTGGCCACCCTCCCGGTCCGGGTCGCCGACGCCGCCACCCAGGCCTTCACCTCCGAGGAGCGCTCGCAGGACTCGGTGCAGTCCATGGTGGGTGTCGCACGCATCAGCGGCCAGATCATGGCGCTGGACGAGGCGATCCTCGACCGCGTGATGATCTACCTGAGCCTGCTCGCCAGCCTGAACATCGCGCTGTTCGTCTTCAACCTCATCCCGCTGCTGCCGCTCGACGGCGGGCACCTGGTCAACGCCCTCTACGAGGGCGGCAAGCGCACGGTCGCCCGGGTGCGCGGGGCAGCGGTCCTGCCCGGCCCGGCCGACGTCGCCCGCATGACCCCCGTGGCCTACGTGGTCTTCCTCGTCCTGCTCGGGGTGGGCGGCGTGCTCATCGTGGCGGACCTGGTGGATCCCGTGCGAATCACGTGACGCCGCGCACGAAGTACGTTTTGACCCCTTCGAAGAGTGGATACTTGAGTTCGTGACCGCAATCAGCCTCGGCATGCCAGCAGCACCCCCGCCGGTCCTCGCCCCTCGCCGCAAGACCCGCAAGATCAAGGTCGGCAAGGTCGAGGTGGGCGGTGACGCACCCATCAGCGTGCAGTCGATGACCACCACGCCCACCACCGACATCAACGCGACCCTCCAGCAGATCGCGGAGCTCACCACGGCGGGCTGCGACATCGTGCGCGTCGCCGTCCCGAGCGCCGACGACGCGGAGGCGCTGCCGATCATCGCGAAGAAGTCGCAGATCCCCGTGATCGCGGACATCCACTTCCAGCCCAAGTACGTGTACGCCGCGATCGACGCCGGCTGCGCCGCCGTCCGCGTCAACCCGGGCAACATCCGCAAGTTCGACGACCAGGTCAAGCAGATCGCGGCCGCCGCGAAGGACGCCGGCGTCTCGCTGCGCATCGGCGTCAACGCCGGCTCGCTCGACAAGCGCATCCTGGAGAAGTACGGCAAGCCCACCCCGGAGGCCCTGGTGGAGTCGGCCGTGTGGGAGGCCAGCCTCTTCGAGGAGCACGACTTCCACGACTTCAAGATCTCGGTCAAGCACAACGACCCCGTGGTCATGGTGCGCGCCTACGAGCTGCTCTCCGAGCGCGGCGACTGGCCCCTGCACCTCGGTGTCACCGAGGCCGGCCCCGCCTTCCAGGGCACCATCAAGTCGGCCACCGCGTTCGGCGCCCTGCTCAGCAAGGGCATCGGCGACACGATCCGCGTCTCCCTCTCGGCCCCGCCGGTCGAGGAGGTCAAGGTCGGCAACCAGATCCTGCAGGCGCTCAACCTGCGCCCCCGCAAGCTCGAGATCGTGTCCTGCCCGTCGTGCGGTCGCGCCCAGGTGGACGTGTACACGCTCGCCGAGAAGGTCACCGCAGGCCTGGAGGGCATGACCGTCCCGCTGCGCGTCGCCGTCATGGGCTGCGTCGTCAACGGCCCGGGTGAGGCCCGCGAGGCCGACCTCGGCGTGGCGTCCGGCAACGGCAAGGGCCAGATCTTCGTCAAGGGCGAGGTCATCAAGACCGTCCCCGAGGCGATGATCGTCGAGACGCTCATCGAAGAGGCGATGCGGATCGCGGATGAGATGCCCACGCCGGAGAATGAGGCACAGGCCGGTTCGCCGGTCGTCTCGGTCGGCTGAGCCGCGCCGGATCCCAGGCTCGGGCGATACTGAAGGGTCAGACTCGAACGGAGCAAGGCATGTCTCGGTGGCGCACCCCGGTTCCGGCCGGGGCGCGCCCTGACGGACCGCACGAACCGGGCGAACGGGACATTCGCGCGGACGGCACCGGCGAGGTGGTCGCCCGGGCGCTGACCCGGAACGACCTGCCGCAGGCGCTGGCGGTCTGCGCCCTGGATCCCGTCGCCTCGGTGCTCGCCACCGCCCGGCTGGAGATCGCGTTCCGCTCCGGGTTCGGTGCCGCCGCGGGCCAGGCGTGGGGGTTCCCCGCCGTCGGCCCGCTGGAGGCGGTCTGCTGGTCCGGCGCCAACCTGGTGCCCGTGGTCCCGATCGCCGATCCCGCCCGCCGCGCCGAGGCGCTCGCCGCCTTCACGACCGTCGCCCGTCTCTACGGGCGGCGGTCGTCGTCGATCGTGGGGGAGCAGCGGGCTGCGCTCGGGCTGTGGGAGCGGCTGTCCCCGTACTGGCCCCCGGCCCGTGACGTGCGCGCCGACCAGCCGTCGATGGCCATCGGCACCGCGCCCGCCGTGCCGGCCGAGCCCACGGTCCGCCGTTCCGTGCCGGCCGAGCTGGACCTCGTGCTGCCCGCCTGCGTGCGCATGTTCACCGAGGAGGTCGGCTACTCGCCGATCGCCTCGGGCGGCTCCGCGTACGCGGAGCGGGTGCGCTCGCTCATCTCCGAGGGCCGGTCGTTCGTCCGCCTCGTGCCCGACGGCGACGGGCGGCCCGCCGTCGGCTTCAAGGCCGAGCTCGGCGCCGTGGCCGGCGGGGTCGCCCAGGTGCAGGGCGTCTGGGTCGAGCCGGCGTTCCGCGGCCGTGGCTGGTCCGAGTCGGGCATGGCGGCGGTGGTCGACGCGACCCGCGCCACCGTCGCGCCGATCGTGTCGCTCTACGTGAACGCCTACAACGAGCGCGCCGTGGCGGCCTACCGGCGTGTCGGCTTCGAGCAGGTCGGCACGTTCGCGACGGTCCTGTTCTGACTTTTCGCTGGCTGACCCTCCCCTTCGAGGCCTAAGTTTCTTCGCTTTCGCGCGCCGCAAAGCGAAGAAACTTAGGCCTCGAAGAAGAAGTAGTCGCGCGCTGACCGGCGACCCGGACCACGGCCGGCGACGCCCGTCAGCGCAGCAGCTTGGACATCCGGCGGTCCGCCAGCGGCTTACCGCCCGTCTGGCACGTCGGGCAGTACTGCATCGACCGGTCCGCGAACGACACCTCGTGCACCGTGTCGCCGCACGGCGTCCCGTCCCACCCCGGGCAGGGCTGACCCGTGCGACCGTGCACCCGCATCCCCGCGCGCTTGGCGTCCTTGAGCTCCTTGGCCGGCTTGCCGGACGCCGCCGCGATCGCCTCCGTGAGCACGTCGCCGATGGCGGTGTGCAGCCGGGCGGTCTCCTCGGGCGTGAACGAGCCCGTCAGCTTGTACGGGCTGAACCGGCCCACGAGCAGGATCTCGTCGCTGTAGGCGTTGCCGATGCCAGCGATGGCGCGCTGGTCCCGCAGGAGGCCTTTGACCTGCTGGTTCTTCGCCGCCAGCAGCCCGGCCAGCACCTCGGTCGTGAACCCGGGGTCGAGCGGTTCCACGCCCAGGGAGGCGATCATCTCGATCTCGGCCGGGTCGCGGACCACGTGCACGGCGAGCCGCTTGCGCGTGCCCGCCTCGGTCAGGTCGAAGCCGGAGCCGTCGTCCAGTCGCACGCGCAGCGCGAGCACGGCGCCCCGGCTGGAACCGCCCAGCGACGGCCTGACGGGTGTGGTGGGCAGGGCGTCCGACCAGCGCACCCAGCCGCCACGCGAGAGATGGAAGACCAGGTGGAGCGGGGCGCCGTCGGCCTCCGAGCCGGCGAGTGAGACCTGAAGGTCCAGCCACTTGCCGTGCCGGGCGACGTCCGACACCCGGCCTCCGGCGAGCGCCGCGGGCTGCGGGTCGAACGTCTTGAGCGCCGCGATCGAGCCCACCTCCACCGCGCTGACCGTGCGTCCCGCGGTCCGCGCGCGCAGGAAGTCGGCGAGCGCGGCGACCTCGGGCAGCTCCGGCATGGCCTCATCCTCCGAGACTTCGCGGCGCACGGCAAGGCATGCACCACTAATTCCGGGCGAGCCGCAGGGCCCCGCGCGGATAGGCTGTGCCCCATGTCTTCCGCACGCCTCACTCAGGGCGACGTGCTGCGCATGTCGTCCCTCTTCGTCCGTACCCTGCGCGAGGACCCGGCCGAGGCCGAGGTCGCCAGCCACAAGCTCCTCGTGCGGGCCGGGTACATCCGCCGGGCCGCCCCGGGCATCTACTCGTGGCTGCCGCTCGGTCTGCGGGTGCTGGCCAAGATCGAGGCGATCGTCCGCGAGGAGATGGTCGCGATCGGCGGCCAGGAGGTGCACTTCCCGGCGCTGCTGCCGCGGGAGCCCTACGAGGCGACGGGCCGCTGGGAGGAGTACGGCGCCGGCCTGTTCCGCCTCAAGGACCGCAAGGACGCCGACTACCTGCTCGCGCCCACGCACGAGGAGATGTTCGCGCTCCTGGTCAAGGACCTGTACTCGTCGTACAAGGACCTGCCGGTCACGCTCTTCCAGATCCAGACCAAGTACCGCGACGAGGCACGCCCCCGCGCGGGACTGATCCGCGGGCGCGAGTTCATCATGAAGGACTCGTACTCCTTCGACGTCAAGGACGAGGGCCTCGACGTCAGCTACCAGAAGCACCGCGAGGCGTACGAGAAGATCTTCACGCGCCTCGGCCTGGACTACGTGATCGTCTCTGCCATGTCGGGCGCCATGGGCGGCTCGCGCTCCGAGGAGTTCCTCTCGCCCTCGCCGATCGGCGAGGACACGTTCGTGCGCTCGGCCGGCGGCTACGCCGCCAACGTGGAGGCCGTGGTCACCCCGGTCCCCGAGGCGATCCCGTACGACGACGCCCCCGCGGCCCACGTCGAGGACACCCCGGACACCCCGACCATCGCCACGCTGGTCGACGTCGCGAACGCGAAGTTCCCGCGCCCCGACCGGGCCTGGACCGCCGCCGACACCCTGAAGAACGTGGTGCTCGCGCTCGTGCAGCCCGACGGCACCCGCGAGCTGGTCGTCGTCGGCCTGCCCGGCGACCGCGAGGTCGACCTCAAGCGCATCGAGGCGGCACTGACGCCGGCCGAGCCCGAGGCCGCCACCGACGAGGACTTCAAGAAGTTCCCCCAGCTGGTCAAGGGCTACATCGGGCCGCAGGCGCTCGGTCCCCAGGGGGAGCAGATCGAGGGCGAGGACGGTGAGAAGGTCCCGGCCATCCGCTACCTGCTGGACCCCCGCGTGGTGCCCGGCACCCGCTGGATCACCGGCGCCAACGAGCCGGGCAAGCACGTGTTCGACCTGGTGGCCGGCCGGGACTTCACGGCTGACGGCACCGTCGAGGCCGCCGAGGTGCGCGCCGGCGACCCGGCGCCCGACGGCTCCGGCCCGCTGGAGCTCGCCCGCGGCATCGAGATGGGCCACATCTTCCAGCTCGGCCGCAAGTACGCCGAGGCCCTGGGCCTGGTCGTGCTCGACGAGAACGGCAAGCAGGCCGTCGTGACCATGGGTTCGTACGGGGTCGGCGTCACGCGTGCCCTGGCCGCGCTGGCCGAGGCCAACCACGACGAGCGCGGCCTGGCCTGGCCGGCGCACGTCGCCCCGGTCCACGTGCACGTGGTCGCCGCGGGCAAGGAGGCCGCGGTGTTCGACGCGGCCGAGAAGATCGCGCAGGAGCTCGCCACCCGCGGGGTCGAGGTGCTCTACGACGACCGGGCCGGCAAGACGTCGCCGGGCGTGAAGTTCAAGGACGCCGAGCTGCTCGGCGCCCCGCTCGTGGTCGTGGTCGGCAAGGGTCTCGCCGACGGCGTGGTCGAGGTCAAGCCGCGTGCGGGCGAGGCGGAGCAGTTCCCGGTCGACGGGATCGTGGACGTCGTGGCCGAGAAGGTCGCGGCGCTCCTCGCCTGAGTCCCTCCACCGGGCCGCCCCTCGCCGGGGCCGGCCCGGTGCCTCCCGGGTCGTCAGTCGCGTCCCGGTCGTACGACGTGAGGTCGGCCGTCAGGCCCGCTCCGGCAGCCCCGGGAACGGGACCGCCGGGGCGCCCCAGCGGGCGGCGGACAGCGTGGAGTCGGTCAGCAGCGCGACCAGGACGGCGCGGGTGCCCGGCTCGGAGAGGCCGACCAGCGTCGCGTAGTCCTGCGCGAGGCCGGTCTCCAGGTCGCGGGCCAGGTCCGTCGTCGGCGTCTCCGAGCCGGGGACGTCGTACGCGACGCGGCGCGGGTCCTGGTCGGTCCCGTCGACACCGGCGACCAGCGCCCAGGCCTGCGCCCGCGCGCGGTGCAGTGCCGCGCGGTCGTGCGTCCTGGTGCGGGTGTCGCCGCTGGACTGCGCGGCGCGCACCTCGAGCGCGTAGCCCGCGGTGTCCTCGGTCAGGATCAGGGCGGACAGGTCCTCGGC
>NZ_KI911593.1:14405-17813 GCF_000515355.1 Promicromonospora kroppenstedtii DSM 19349
GGGTGCCTTCGGGCGTGCCGGCGGCAAGCCGGTCCGCGGACGCAAGTCGCGTCGGGCGAAGCGCCAGGAGTTCGAGGCGATGCAGGCGCCGTCGCTCGGCGGCGTGCAGGTTCCTCGCGGCAACGGCACCACGGTCGTCCGGCTGCGCCACGGCGCGTCGCTGAACGACTTCGCCGACAAGATCGACGCGAACCCCGCGGCGCTCGTGACCGTGCTGTTCCACCTGGGCGAGATGGCCACGGCCACGCAGTCCCTGGACGAGGACACGTTCGGCACGCTGGCCCAGGAGCTCGGCTACGTCATCGAGATGGTCTCGGCCGAGGAGGAGGACCGCGAGCTGCTCGGGGCCTTCGACATCGACCTGGAGGCCGAGGAGGCGGGCGAGTCCGACGAGGACCTGGCCGCGCGTCCGCCGGTCGTGACCGTCATGGGTCACGTCGACCACGGTAAGACGAAGCTACTCGACGCCATCCGCAAGTCGGACGTCGTCGCGGGCGAGCACGGTGGCATCACCCAGCACATCGGTGCCTACCAGATCACGCACGAGCACGAGGGCGTCGAGCGCGCCATCACGTTCATCGACACCCCGGGTCACGAGGCGTTCACCGCCATGCGTGCCCGTGGTGCGCAGGTCACGGACATCGCGATCCTCGTGGTCGCGGCCGACGACGGCGTGATGCCGCAGACGGTCGAGGCCGTGAACCACGCGCAGGCCGCGGGCGTGCCGATCGTCGTCGCCGTCAACAAGATCGACGTCGAGGGCGCCAACCCGGCGAAGGTGCGTCAGCAGCTCACCGAGTACAACCTGGTGGCCGAGGAGTACGGCGGCGACACGATGTTCGTCGACGTCGCGGCCAAGCCGGGGATCGGCATCGACGACCTCGTCGAGGCCGTCCTGCTGACCGCCGACGCGGCTCTCGACCTGCGCGCCAACCCGACCAAGGACGCGCGCGGCGTCGCGATCGAGGCCAACCTCGACAAGGGCCGTGGCCCCGTGGCCACGGTGCTGGTCCAGTCGGGCACGCTGCACGTCGGTGACTCGATCGTCGCCGGTACGGCCCACGGCCGTGTCCGTGCGATGTTCGACGAGCACGGCAACGCGGTCGAGGCGGCTCTGCCGGCCCGCCCGGTGCAGGTGCTCGGTCTGACGAGCGTCCCGAGCGCCGGCGACACGTTCCTCGTGGCGCCGGACGACCGGACCGCACGGCAGATCGCCGAGAAGCGCGAGGCGGCCGAGCGCGCCGCGACGCTGGCCAAGCGTCGCAAGCGGATCAGCCTCGAGGACTTCGACACCGAGCTCAAGAAGGGCAAGGTCGAGAGCCTCAACCTCATCCTCAAGGGTGACGTGTCCGGTGCCGTCGAGGCACTCGAGGACGCGCTGCTCAAGATCGACGTGGGCGACGAGGTCGAGCTGCGCGTCATCCACCGTGGTGTGGGTGCGATCACGCAGAACGACGTCAACCTGGCCACCGTCGACAGCGCCGTGATCATCGGCTTCAACGTGAAGTACGGCGAGCGCGTCGAGGAGCTGGCGGAGCGCGAGGGCGTGGACGTCAAGTTCTACTCGGTCATCTACAAGGCGATCGAGGACGTCGAGGCGGCCCTCAAGGGCATGCTCAAGCCGGAGTACGAGGAGGTCCAGCTCGGGACCGCGGAGATCCGTCAGGTCTTCCGTTCCTCGAAGTTCGGCAACATCGCCGGTTCGGTGGTCCGCTCGGGCGTCATCCGCCGCAACGCCAAGGCGCGCGTGCTGCGCAACGGCACGGTCGTGGGCGACAACCTCTCGATCGAGTCGCTGCGCCGCGAGAAGGACGACGTCACCGAGGTCCGCGAGGGCTTCGAGTGCGGTATCGGTCTCGGGTCGTTCAACGACGTCACTGAGGGCGACACCATCGAGACCTTCGAGATGCGCGAGAAGCCGCGCGACTGACGTTCCTCACCGAGCCGGAGCCCGGTGCACGTGTCAGACCCGATCTCACGTGTCAGACGGACAGGTCACCAGAGTGATCTGTACGTCTGACACCTCCGGGAGCTGCTGACAGGTGCGCCGGGCTCCGGCTCGGTCATCCCGGAAAGGAAGCAGTGATGGTCGACAACCCGCGAGCCCGTAAGCTCGCCGACCGCATCAAGGTGATCGTCGCGCAGATGATCGACACGCGGATCAAGGACCCGCGGCTCGGTTTCGTGACGGTCACGGACGTCCGGGTCACCGGCGACCTGCAGAACGCCTCGGTGTTCTACACGGTCTACGGCTCGGACGAGGACCGGGACGGCACGGCCGCGGCGCTGAAGAGCGCCACGGGCATGATCCGTTCGGAGGTGGGCAAGCAGACCGGTGTGCGCCTGACGCCCACCATCGAGTTCCACCTGGACTCGGTCCCCGAGACGGCGGCCCACCTCGACGCCGCGCTGATCGAGGCGCGCAAGCGGGACGCCGAGCTCGAGGCACTGCGTGCCGGAGCCCGGTACGCGGGCGACGAGGACCCCTACAAGAAGCCGCGCGAGGACGACGAGTCCGAGTGACCTCGGCCCTCGCGCTCGCGCGGGTCGGTTGTGCCGTGCGGCACACCCGGCCCGCGCGATACTGGTACCCATGATTTCCCCCTCCCAGCAGGCTCCGGCCCGCCGTCCGACGGCGGCCGACGGGTTCGTCGTGGTCGACAAGCCGCAGGGCTGGACCAGCCACGACGTCGTCGGCCGGATGCGCCGCCTGGCCGGCACCCGCAAGGTCGGCCACGCCGGCACGCTGGACCCGATGGCGACCGGGGTGCTCGTGCTCGGCATCGGCAAGGCGACTCGCCTGCTCACGTACGTCGTGGGCGCGGACAAGGACTACGACGCCACGATCCGGCTGGGCGTGGCCACCGCCACGGACGACGCGGAGGGGTCCGTCGTCGCCGTGGCCGACCCGGGCGTCGTCGGTCAGGTGGAGCGGGCCGCGCTGGACGCGGCGGTCGCGGACCTGACCGGCGACATCCTGCAGGTGCCCACGTCAGTGTCCGCGATCAAGGTGGACGGCAAGCGCGCCTACGCGCGCGTCCGGGCGGGGGAGGAGGTCGCGCTCAAGGCGCGGCCTGTCACCGTCTCCCGGTTCGAGGTGCTGGACGTCCGCCGGGCCACGGCGAAGGTGCCGGACGGCGACCTGGCGGACGTGTACGTCGAGGCCGACGACGCGGCCACCGAACCTGGCATCGCGCCGAACGCGGCCGAACCTGGCATCGCCCCGACCGCCGCGGAACCTGGCGACGGCCCCACCCGGGAGGTGCCCGTGGTCGACGTCGACGTGCGCGTCACCGTCTCGTCCGGCACCTACGTGCGCGCCCTGGCGCGTGACCTCGGTGCCGCCCTCGGCACCGGCGGTCACCTCACGGCGCTGCGCCGCACCCGCGTGGGCGGCTACCCGCTGGC
>NZ_KI911593.1:17913-22590 GCF_000515355.1 Promicromonospora kroppenstedtii DSM 19349
CGCGGTGCGCCGCGACCTGCGCGAGCAGCGGTTCGACGCGACGACGTCGTTCGACTACCTGCTGCGCGACCTCGCGCGGGACTTCCCGGCCGCGCACCTGCCGGTGGGCGACGACGTGGCCCGCACCCGGGACGCCCTGCTGCGGCTCGGCGCGGGCATGATCGAGGCGCCCGCAGGGGCACCGGCTCCCGGGGCACCCGCCGCACCGCCGCGCGACTCGACGATCCCCAGCATCTACACCTACTGGGGCCAGTTCATCGACCACGACATCACGCTCAACACCAACGGCCCGGACGACGGCAGCGGCCCCGGCGGCGACCAGGCCCTCGGCGACATCGTGAGCGAGCCGTTCCGCGCGTTCGAGCCCGACGCGGTGCGGCGCAGCCTGCACAACGGGCGCAACCCGCTGCTCGACCTGGACAGCCTGTACGGGTCCGGTCCCCGGTTCGAGGGCGAGAAGGACCGGGGTACCACGCGCAGCGAGGCCGCGTACGTGCCGAACTCGGCCAAGCTGCGGCTCGGCCGCATCGGCACCGAGCCGTTCGGGCCGTTCTCGCTCATCGCCCCCGGCGACGACCCGCAACGCGACCTGCCGCGCAGCACCGCGCCGGGCAGCGAGCGCATGCCCCTCATCCCCGACAGCCGCAACGACGAGAACCTGATCGTGGCGCAGTTCCACGTGGCGATGATCCGGTTCCACAACGCCGTCGTGGACTGGGTGGCGCGGTACGAGCCGTGGTGCGCGGTGACCCAGCGCGAGCTGTTCGACCGGGCCAGGGAGCTGGTGCGGTTCCACTACCAGTGGCTGGTCGTCAACGACTACCTGCGCACCCTGACCAAGTCGGGCGTGCTGGACTCCGTCCTGGCGACGGGGCCCACGCTGTTCCGGCCGGCGCGGCGCGTGGCGATGCCGCTGGAGTTCGCGGTCGCGGCTTTCCGGTTCGGGCACTCGATGGTGCGCGGCGCCTACGACTTCAACGTCAACTTCACCGGCAATGGCCCGGGCGGGGTCGCCTCGCTCGACCTGCTGTTCCGGTTCACCGGCAACGGCGGACTGTCCCCGAATCCGGCGAACCCAGCGCCGGCACTGCCGTCCAACTGGCCCGTCGAGTGGCCGCGGCTGACCGACAAGGGCGACCCCCTGTCGTTCCGCATGGCCCGCAAGATCGACCCGTTCCTTGCGGACGGCCTGGGCCACCTCCTGAACGAGGGCAACGCGGCCACCGAGCCGATCAAGGCACTGCTCAAGCAGCTCGCGCAGCGCAACCTGCTGCGTGGCTACATGCTCGCGCTCCCGACGGGGGAGGCCGTGGCCCAGGAGCTGCGGGCCCGCCCGCTCACGCCCGCCCAGCTGCGGCAGAACGCCGCACCCGAGGTCGTGGCCGCGCTCGACGACCTGGACGGCACGCCGCTCTGGTACTACGTGCTCAAGGAGGCCGAGGTCCAGGGCAACGGCAACTTCCTGGGCGAGGTCGGCAGCCGCATCCTGGCGGAGACGTTCGTCTACCTGCTGCGGCTCGACCCAGAGTCGTTCATGCGCCGTCCCGGCGGTGACTGGACGCCTGCGTACGGCGTCCGGTTCGAGGACGGCCGCCTCGTCACGACGATCTCGGACCTCCTGGCGTTCGCGGGGGTCTTCCCGATCGGCCAGGACGAGGCCGGCCCGGTCTTCCGCCGCAACGGCACGGGGTACGCGGGCCACGACGGCGCGTGAGCCCTGTCGGCGGATACGGGTGGTCGGTAGTTTGTCAGGTGGTCGGCAACTCGAGTTGCCGACCACCTGACAAACTACCGACCACCTGCGCTGGGCCGAGACGAGAGTCTCACACGGCGTCCGGTCCGCAGGCAGGCAGGGTCGTCAAGCACTGGTAATGTGGTGCCGCCGTCAGAACGGCCGCGGATCCAGAGCGCCCCGGTGAAATCAGTCCCGGAGCACCGCGCAACGACACCGAAGGAGAGCCATGCCGCTCGACACTGCCACGAAGCAGCAGATCATTTCCGAGTACGGAACCAAGCCGGGCGACTCGGGTTCGCCGGAGGTGCAGATCGCGCTCCTCACGCAGCGCATCAAGGACCTCACCGACCACCTGAAGGAGCACAAGCACGACCACCACAGCCGTCGTGGCCTGCTGCTCCTCGTGGGTCAGCGCCGTCGTCTCCAGGGTTACCTCAAGGGGATCGACATCGAGCGCTACCGCGCCCTGGTCGACAAGCTCGGCCTGCGTCGCTGATCATGCTTCCCACCAGCCCGGCCCCCGTCGCGGGGGCCGGGCTGGTCTGGTGAGATGCTGTAGTACGACAACGCAACAGCGCCGCCCGTGACCTCGTCCGGTCCTCGGTAGTGGCTTCCCGAGTCTCCCGCTCCACGCGAGCGGCGGCTCGGTGGGCCTCGATCGATGACCGTCAGGCACGGGGGCGTTCCAAGAGAACACCACAGAGAAGGAGGGCACCCGTGGAGGGTCCCGAGATCCAGTTCGCCGAGGCCGTGATCGACAACGGTCGCTTCGGCACCCGTACCGTCCGGTTCGAGACCGGGCGCCTCGCCAAGCAGGCCGCCGGCTCCGTCGCCGCGTACCTCGACGGCGAGACCATGCTGCTGTCGACCACCGCGGCCGGCAAGCACCCCAAGGACCAGTTCGACTTCTTCCCGCTGACGGTGGACGTCGAGGAGCGGATGTACGCCGCGGGCCGCATCCCCGGCTCGTTCTTCCGCCGTGAGGGCCGTCCCTCGACGGAGGCCATCCTGGCCTGCCGCCTGATCGACCGCCCGCTGCGCCCCCTGTTCGTCAAGGGCCTGCGCAACGAGGTCCAGGTCGTCATCACCGTCATGGCGATCCACCCGGACGACGCCTACGACACGCTGGCGATCAACGCCGCGTCGGCGTCGACCCAGATCTCCAGCCTGCCGTTCGACGGCCCGGTCGGCGCCGTCCGCATCGCGCTGATCGACGGCCAGTGGGTCGCGTTCCCCAAGTACTCCGACAAGGAGCGCGCGGTCTTCGACATGGTCGTGGCCGGCCGTGTCGTCGGTGACGACGTCGCGATCGCCATGATCGAGGCCGAGGCCACCGACGGCGCCTGGAACCTCATCAAGAACGAGGGCGTCGCCGCACCGACCGAGGAGGTCGTCGCCGAGGGCATCGAGGCGGCCAAGCCGTTCATCAAGGCCCTGTGCGACGCGCAGGCCCAGCTCGCCGGCCAGTCCGCCAAGGAGACGCAGGAGTTCCCGCTCTTCCCGGACTACCAGCCCGACGCCTACGCCGCCGTGGAGGGCGCCGTCTCCGGCACCACCCGCGACGCACTCACGATCGCCGACAAGCAGCAGCGCGAGAACACGCTCGACGAGATCAAGGCGACCGTCCACGAGCAGCTCGACGCCCAGTTCGAGGGCCGCGAGAAGGAGCTCTCCGCTGCCTTCCGCTCGCTGCAGAAGCAGCTCGTGCGCCAGCGCGTGCTGACCGACGGCGTGCGCATCGACGGCCGTGGCCTCGCGGACATCCGCACCCTCTCGGCCGAGGTCGAGGTGCTGCCCCGCGTGCACGGCTCCGCGATCTTCGAGCGCGGCGAGACCCAGATCCTGGGTGTCACCACGCTGAACATGCTCCGCATGGAGCAGCAGATCGACTCGCTCGGTCCGGAGACGCGCAAGCGCTACATGCACAACTACAACTTCCCGCCGTACTCGACCGGCGAGACGGGCCGCGTGGGCAGCCCGAAGCGCCGCGAGATCGGCCACGGCGCGCTCGCCGAGCGCGCGATCGTGCCGGTCCTGCCGAGCCGCGAGGAGTTCCCCTACGCGATCCGCCAGGTGTCCGAGGCCCTCGGCTCCAACGGCTCGACGTCCATGGGTTCGGTGTGCGCCAGCACGCTGTCGCTGCTCAACGCCGGTGTGCCGCTGCGCGCCCCGGTCGCCGGCATCGCGATGGGCCTCGTCTCCGACACCGTGGAGGGCGAGACCCGCTACGCCGCGATGACGGACATCCTGGGCGCCGAGGACGCGTTCGGCGACATGGACTTCAAGGTCGCCGGCACCAAGGAGTTCGTCACCGCCATCCAGCTCGACACCAAGCTCGACGGCATCCCGGCGTCGGTCCTCGCGGCCGCCCTGGGCCAGGCGCGCGACGCCCGCCTGACGATCCTCGAGGTGCTCGCCGAGGCGATCGACGTCCCCGACGAGATGTCTCCGAACGCCCCGCGCGTCATCACCGTGAAGGTGCCGGTCGACAAGATCGGCGAGGTCATCGGGCCGAAGGGCAAGATGATCAACCAGATCCAGGAGGAGACGGGCGCGGACATCTCCATCGAGGACGACGGCACCGTGTACATCGGTGCCACTGACGGTCCCTCGGCCGAGGCCGCCCGCGCGGCGATCAACGCGATCGCCAACCCGCACGTCCCCGAGGTGGGCGAGCGGTTCGTCGGCACCGTCGTCAAGACGACGTCGTTCGGCGCCTTCATCTCGCTGTCCCCGGGCAAGGACGGTCTGCTGCACATCAGCCAGATCCGCAAGCTCGTGGGCGGCAAGCGCGTCGAGAACGTCGACGACGTGCTGTCCATCGGCCAGAAGGTCCAGGTCGAGATCGGCGAGATCGACCCGCGCGGCAAGCTCTCGCTGGTCGCCGTGACCGACGAGGAGGAGTCGGCCACGTCCGACGCCGCCGAGCCGGCCGCCGAGGC
>NZ_KI911593.1:22690-23718 GCF_000515355.1 Promicromonospora kroppenstedtii DSM 19349
GGCCGCGTGCGCGGCGTCGAGGGCGCGCACGGCGTCGGCGGCGGTGGCGTCCGAGACGTCGAAGATGGGCTGGGCGGTGGCGGGGTCGGTGACCTCGAACGTGGCGCGGCCCGACGCGGGGCCCCAGTGCCCGTCGATGAGCAGGCCGGTGGGCAGGTGCGCCACGAGGGCGGGGGAGAGCGTCGTCGCCGTCATATTCCGAGTATCCACTCCGGCGCAAGCGCGTCGGGTCCCGGATCCGGGACCGAGTATCGTCTGGCCCACGCCAACGAGACGGGGGATCACGATGACCGCGACGGCCGACCTGTACGACGAGCACGGCGAGGCGCTGGCCTCGCTCGCCCTGCAGCTGCGCGACTTCGGCGGAGTGCGGACCTTCTCCGGCCCGGTGCGCACCGTGCGGTGCCACGAGGACAACGCGCTGGTCAAGGCGGTGACGCAGACGCCGGGTGAGGGTGCGGTCCTGGTGGTCGACGGCGGCGGCTCGCTCCGCAGCGCCCTGATGGGCGACCTCATCGCCGCGGCGGCGGTCGAGAACGGCTGGGCAGGGGCGATCATCCACGGCGCGATCCGTGACTCGGTGGCGATCGGCGGGCTGCGGCTCGGCGTCAAGGCGCTCGGCACCAACCCGCGCAAGTCGGCGAAGGCCGGCGCGGGCGTGCTGGACGAGCCCGTCGAGATCGGCGGTGTGCTGTTCCGCCCGGGCGCCATGGTCCACGCGGACGAGGACGGCGTGCTGGTCGAGCGGTGACCCGGCTCGTCCTGCTCAACGGGCTGCCCGGGGTGGGCAAGTCCACGCTCGCCGCTGCCTGGGCGGCCCGCCGGCCGGGCACGCTGAACCTCGACATCGACGTGGTCCGCGCGCTGATCAGCGGCCCGCCAGGAGACACAGCCGGCTCGGCCCGGTCGCTCGGGCTCGTCATGGCGGTGGAGCACCTGCGCGCCGGGCACGACGTCGTCGTCCCGCAGCTCGTGGCGCGGCCGGACCAGGTGCGCCGGTTCGCGGAGGCGGCCGAGGCGGCGTCCGC
>NZ_KI911593.1:23818-25195 GCF_000515355.1 Promicromonospora kroppenstedtii DSM 19349
CCCCGCCGCTGCCGACCAGCGCGCCGTGCCGCGGGTGCGCCGTGACCTCGGCGTACGGCCGGCCGGACAGCACGCCGGCGAGCCCGCCGAGCATCACGAACGGGTCCACGGACGGCACCGCGACGGCGTCGAACCGGGGCTGGTCGGTGCGCAGGTCGGGCTCTGACGGCCCTCCGGGCGTGTGGAGCGCCGTCGCCGCCACCTCGTCGGTGGGTGCTGCGAAGTACTCCGTGCGGATCCCCATGCAGTCGATGGTCGCAAGGTCGTGTCACGGGACTGTCACGCGGGCGTGAAACCTTGAGTTCGCCTGCCGAACACGACTGCCCCGGCCACGCGGCGCGGCGGCGTCAGATCTGGGCGGACCAGCGGTGCTCGACGACCTCGCGCACCCCGGTCGCCAGGGTGCGGCTGCGGCCGTCCTCGCCGAGGCCGCTGGCCTCGAGGAACTGCGCGCGGGCGGTGTCGTCCACCAGTGCCCAGGTGGTCACGGTGTCGGAGCCGTCGGAGCGCAGCCGGTCGACGGCGGCCGCCAGCAGCCGAGAGCCGTGCCCGCCGCGCTGCGACTCGGGCAGCACCTCGAGGGAGAGCACCTGGCCGGGGGAGACCGCGGCGAACCCCACGACCTTGGGACCGGCGAGCGCCACCAGCACGGCGAACCCCGGCCCGGGTGGCGACGTGATCGCCGAGGCCCAGCGCTCGCGCATCGCGGGGACGTCGAGCTGGTCGAGCACCCCCTCGCCCAGCACACCCGTGGCGCGCCACGCGGCGACCTGGACGTCGGTCACCGCCGCTTCGTCACCGGCGACGGCGGGGCGGACGGACACATCGGCGGTCTCGCGAAAAAGGGCCACGCTCAACCCTAGCGGCACCCCGCCGGCCGGCGTCGGGTCAGCCCCAGCCGAGGGCGCGGAGGCCGGCAGCCGTGGCGGCCGCCAGGACCACCACCAGGATGAACGGGGCGCGCAGGGCCAGGGCGAGGGCTGCGACGGCCAGGGCTGGGACACGGGCGTCGACCACGAGGGTGCGGCCGTCCGCGAAGCCCTGGACCACGACGAGCGACACGAGCAGCGCCACCGTGACGAGGGTCGTGACGCGCGAGACCCGCTCGGAGGCGAGCCATGAGCGCGGGACCAGGTGCCCGCCGAGCTTGAGCGCGAAGCAGGCCAGGGAGGCCACCAGCACGGTGGTCCAGAGGGCGGCGGTGGTCATCGGGCGGGCTCCCGGTCGGTCTCGGGTTCGTCGGCGGGTGTGTCTCCGGCCGGGTCGGACGGCGCCTCGGCGGGCACCGATGCCGGCGCCACCAGCCCGACGACGATCGCCACGGCGGCCGCCGCGAGCACCGGGATGCCGGGCGGGACGAAGGGGATGAGCACGGCC
>NZ_KI911593.1:25295-27175 GCF_000515355.1 Promicromonospora kroppenstedtii DSM 19349
GCGTGGTGCCAGCCGGGGCCAGACCAGTGCGAGGAACGCGGCCGCGGCGGCGGCGTCCAGCCCCCAGGCGCGCGGGTCGCCCAGTGCGTCGCCGGCCAGGGCGCCGAGCAGCACGAACGCGTTCCAGAGCACGTAGACGCCGAGCCCGGTGACCCAGAACCCGATGCGGGACACGGCCGGGTCGGGCTGGGCCACGGCGACCGCCGTCGACTCGTCGATCGTGACCTGGGCGGCCGCGAGCCGGCGCCAACCGCGCACCTGGAGCAGCGGCGAGACCACGGCGCCGTAGAGGGTGTTGCGCAGGCCGAGCAGGGTGGCGGTGGCGATCGCCGCCACCGGTGTGCCCGCGGCGCCGATCACGCCGATCAGCGCGAACTGCGAGCCGCCGGAGAACATGAGCAGGCTCAGCGCCATGGTCGGGCCGAGGCCGACGCCGGCCGCCACGGACAGGGCGCCGAACGAGATGCCGTAGAGGCCGGTGGCCACGGAGACGCTCACGCCCTGGCGGACGGCGGCCCGGGCCGCCGGGTCGGTGGGGAGGACCTTCACGCCGTGAGGCTACGCGGTCGCCACACCGGGCCCGGTGCGGCGACCGCAGGCCGGACGCGCTACAGGGCCACGTACACGGTCTCCTGGTACTCCTCCATGCCCGCCTCCGCGCCCTCGCGGCCCAGGCCGGAGGACTTCACGCCGCCGAACGGCGCGCTCGCGTCGGACACCAGACCGCGGTTGATGCCGATCATCCCGGCCTCGATCTCGTCCATCGCGCGCTGGGCGCGGGCGAGCGAGGTCGTGTAGGCGTAGGCGGCCAGTCCGAACGGGGTGCCGTTGGCCAGCTCGTAGGCCTCGTCGTCGGACCCGAAGGCCACGATCGGCGCGACCGGGCCGAAGATCTCCTCGGTGACGATCCGCGCGTCGCCGCTGACCCCGGTGAGCACAGTGGGCTCGAAGAAGTGGCCGGGTCGCTCCAGGCGGGAGCCGCCGGTGAGCACCTGGGCGCCGTGCGCGGCGGCGTCGTCCACGAGGCCCGAGACCTTCTCGACGGCGGCCTCGTTGATGAGCGGGCCCACCTGGGCGCCGGGCTGCGCGCCCGGGGCCGTCACGAGCTCGCCCACCGCGGTCGCGAACTTGTCCGCGAAGGTGCGCGCGACGGCGTCGTGCACCAGGAAGCGGTTGGCCGCGACGCAGGACTGGCCGGCGTTGCGCAGCTTGGCGATCAGCGCGCCCTGCACCGCGGCGTCGACGTCGGCGTCCTCGAACACGACGAAGGGTGCGTTGCCACCCAGCTCCATGGAGCTGCGCAGCACGTTCTTCGAGGCCTGGGCCAGCAGGACCTGCCCCACCCGGGTGGAGCCGGTGAACGAGACCTTGCGCAGACGCGGGTCGTCGAACAGCGGCTCGGTGACGGCGCCGGCCCGGGTGGTCGGGACCACGTTGACGATGCCTGTCGGCAGGCCGCGCGACTCGGCCTCCGAGCGGATGATCTCGGCGACCAGCAGGGTGGTCATCGGGGTGAGCTCGGACGGCTTGACCACCACGGTGCAGCCGGCCGCGAGCGCGGGCGCGATCTTGCGGGTCGCCATCGCGATCGGGAAGTTCCAGGGCGTGATCAGCAGCGACGGGCCCACGGGCCGGCGGCTGACGTACTGCTTGTTGCCGCCCGCCGGTGCGGTGCGCACCAGTCCGTCGGCACGCACCGCCTGCTCGGCGAACCAGCGCAGGAACTCGGCTCCGTAGACCACCTCGGCGCGGGCCTCGGCCAGGGGCTTGCCGGCCTCGGCGGTGATGAGCGCGGCGACGTCATCGGCGCGGGCGACGATGCGGTCGAAGACGGCGCGCAGCAGCTCGGACCGCTCGCGCGGCGGCACGGCGCGCCAGGC
>NZ_KI911593.1:27275-31205 GCF_000515355.1 Promicromonospora kroppenstedtii DSM 19349
CGGCGGCGGTCCAGGTGCGCCCGGCGGGGCCGGTGACCGGCAGGTCGCCGCGGCCGAGGGCGACCAGGCGGTCCATGAGCAGCGCGGTCACGGCGTAGAAGCCCATCCGCGGCTCGGGCTCGCCGTCGGCCTGGAAGTACCCGGGGGTGTCGGCCAGGAGCTCCAGCGCACGGGCCTCGTTGCCGGTCAGTGTGCAGAACTCGATGTGCTTGGCCACCGAGTGCATCAGGCTCTCCGAGCCCTTGACCATGGGGTAGCCGCGCATGTGGTTCGCCCGGGCCTCGTCGAGGCGGCCGAGCCGCACCAGTGGCAGGAGCGAGCGGGCCAGCGCGCGGTGCGGCTCCTCGGCGCAGGTCAGCCGGCCGTCCAGGACGGGGGTCCAGTGCCGCACCGCCTTCGCGTCGTCGCCGCCGTCGGAGAAGAACTCGCCCTGCCGCGCGGTCTCGCAGGCGTGGCAGTCGGCCAGCTCGCCGCGCTCTGCGGCGAGCCAGCCGTCGAACGCCCGCTGCGCCCGCTCGGTGTCACCGATGTGGTCGGCGATGTAGAACTCGGACATCCGCACGGCCCGCTCGGTGTGTCCGGCCAGCCGGTAACGCCGGTCCATCTCGGTGAGCCAGTTCTCGATCGCGGCCAGGGGCACCCGCGGCAGGTCGAGCATGCCCGTGGTGACCCATTTGAAGTCCCAGAACAAGGAATGGGTGGCGGACGCGTCGAAGACGCTCGGGTCCTGGTCCCACAGCCGCAGGGCGCGCGCGAACGGGACCAGCACCTTGTGCCGGTCGGCGCTGAACTCGTAGGCGCTGATCAGGTGGAAGACCGCCTTGATCTCCGCCTTCGGGCCGAGCTGCGCCGCCTGGTCGAGGATGTTCTCGGCGGCTGCGGCCTGCGAGGTGCCGTGGGGGCGCTGGTTGTTCTCCCAGATCGCCTCCTGGAGGGTCGCGAGGTCGGTGATCTGGCTCATCGGTCGTTCTCCTGGGTGTCGTCGGCGCGGTCGCCGGGCCGGTCGTCGCGGGTCGGCGGCGGGCTGGGCGTGGCCCATTCCAGGAGCTCGCCGAACGCACGGTTCACGAGGGCCTGGTCCACGGGGCGCAGGGGCCGGCGCGCCTGGAGCAGCGACTGCCCGTACAGGGCCTCGACGGCCACGCCCGCCAGGTCCGGGTCGGGCAGCCCCGCGATGCGCCGCACCAGCGGGTTGAGGTGGTTCAGCACGAGCCGGGCGCGCGGCGCCTCGTCGCGCAGGGACCCGAGGATGCCGGCCCACAGGTCGTCGGCCTCGCTCTCGGCCTCGGCCCGGGCTCGTTCGTGCCGCGCGGACCGGTCGTCCAGGTGTACCGCGGCCAGCGACGCCGGGTGGAAGGCACGTACCACGACGTCGCAGTCCAGCGGGTCCAGTCGGACCCGGGCCGTGGCCAGGAACGGGGCCAGCGCCAGCTCGGCGGCCGGGTCCAGGTGGTCGAGGTGCGCCGTCACGACCGACGCGTCGAGCTCCTCGACCGCCACCCCGGGCCGGGCCAGGGGGAGCGCCTGCACCAGGGCGGCGTCGTAGGTGTACCCGCCGTTGACCACGGCCATGCCCTGCGCCGCCGCGATGGCGGACACCTGCCGGAACTCGTCGACGGTGCGCGTGAAGTGCACGGTGGGATGCCGCCGGGCCAGGTCGTCGAGCGTGAGCTCGCCCTCCGACGTCTCGAACGGCAGCCACGGCAGCATGGTGCGCAGCACGTCCTCGTCGTGCAGGGCCAGCGCCTTGACCCCCAGGTGGTGCACGGCCAGGAAGCGCCGCAGGCGCTCCGGAGACGTGGTCGCGAGCTGCGCGAGCCAGCCCCTGACCCGGTCGCCCAGCGCGTCGCGGACGGCGGCGAGCGTCTCGTCCTCGTAGAGCTGCTCGCGGCTGGCCGTGGGGCGCAGCGCGTCGGTGTCCAGCACGCACCGCACGAAGAACGCCCAGTCGGGCAGCAGCGTCTCGGCGCGATCGGTCAGCAGCATGCCCTTGAGGTGCACGCGGTGCCCGCCGCGCTGGGCCGGGCTGACGACGCCCGGCAGCACGTAGGCGACGCCGCGGATGCCGACCAGCGGCAGGTCCAGCTCGATCGAGTCGAGCGGCGCGAAGCCGAACGTGTCCTGGCAGTACGCGGACAGGGCGGCGGCCCGCGCTGTCGGGCTGGTGTGCGGGGCCTCCCACGGCGGGCGCTGCCCGGTGATCGGCTCGTCGCCCACCCGGACGTCGTACGGGAGCAGGGCCCCGAAGTCGGCGGCGAGATCGGCCACGGTGTCGGCCTCGAACCACTGCTCGCTGCCGCGGCGGGCCTCCAGGTGCACCGTGGTGCCCGGCTCGGGGTGCTCGGCGACGTCCAGGGTGCGCACCGTGTACGAACCGTCGCCGCGGGCCACCCACTCGACGGGCAGCGCGTCCGGCGTGCGGGCCGACCGGCTCACCACCCGGATGGTCTCGGCCACGACGAAGCAGGCCAGCAGTCCGATGCCGAACTGGCCGAGGAACTCCTTGCGGGCCTCGGCCAGGCTCTCACGCTTGGAGCTGCGGCCGATCGTGGCCAGGAGCTGGTGCACCTCCGGCTCGGTCAGCCCGATCCCGGAGTCGGTGACCCGCACCGACGTGCCGGTGGCCTGGATGCGTACCGTGCCCGGGGCGTCCGGGTCGAGGGCGCGCCGCGCCGTGATGGCATCGACGCCGTTCTGGAGCAGCTCGCGGACGTAGACGCGCGGGCTGGCGTACAGGTGCTGGGACAACAGGTCCACCAACCCGCGGAGGTCGACCTGGAACGTGTGCGGTGAATCCGTCGGGGTCTCTTGCGTCGTCATGGTGGGCGCGATGCTAGTGGCGCACACTGACAGCCCCCACGAAAGTCCGGCACGTAACCTGCCCTCATGACCTCACCCGCGCCGTCGTCCCGCCCGCCCCGGGCCGAGCTGCACGTGCACCTCGAAGGCACGCTGGAGCCGGACCTGGCCTTCGAGCTCGCCGCCCGCAACGGTGTCGAGCTGCCGTACCCGGACCCGGAGAGCCTGCGCGCCGCCTACGACTTCGCGGACCTGCCCGCGTTCCTCGACCTGTACACCGCCAACATGGCGGTGCTGCGCACCGAGGCCGACTTCGCCGACCTCACGCGCGCCTACCTCGTCCGCGCCGCCCGCGCCGGGGTGCGGCACGCGGAGATCAGCTTCGACCCGCAGGCGCACCTCGTGCGCGGCGTGCCGCTCGAGGCTGTGGTGGGCGGCATCACCGGCGTCCTGGAGCGTGCCGAGGCCGACCACGGGGTCTCCACGCTCCTCATCGCCGCGTTCCACCGCGACAAGCCCGTCGCCGACGCGCTCGACGTCCTCGAGCGGCTGCTCGCCATGGACGCGCCGATCGTCGGCATCGGGCTGGACAACGCCGAGATCGGCTACCCACCCGGCCTGTTCGCCGACCTCTACGCCCGGGCCGAGGCCGCCGGCCTGCGCCGCACCGCGCACGCAGGGGAGGAAGGCCCGGCCGCGAACGTCCGGGACGCCCTCGACCTGCTGCACGCCGAGCGGATCGACCACGGCATCGCCGTCGTCCAGGACCCCGCCCTCGTCGCTCGTGTCGCGGCCGAGCAGGTCCCGTTCACCGTGTGCCCCGTCTCCAACGTGCGCCTGCGCGCCGTCCGCTCCCTCGCCGAGCACCCGTTGCCGGACATGATCGGCGCCGGCATGCTCGTCAGCGTCAACTCCGACGACCCGCCCTACTTCGGCGCCTACGTGGACGACGTCGACGACCCCGTCACCGCCGCCTTCGGCCTGACCCGCGACCAGCGGGCGGCGCTCGCGGCGGCGTCCTTCGAGGGCTCGTTCCTGCCCCGCGACCGGGCCGCGGCATACCTGGCCGACGTCGAGGCCTGGCGGACCGCGGGCGCCTGAACCGGGCCCGGTCCGCACCTCACCCCCGCA
>NZ_KI911593.1:31305-31407 GCF_000515355.1 Promicromonospora kroppenstedtii DSM 19349
CCGCATCCCGTCGAGGTCCTCGGCGTCCCGGGCACTCTCGTACCGGTCGATCGCCTCGCGGACGGTGGCGGGCATCTCGTCGGCAGGGCCGTCGGCGACGTC
>NZ_KI911593.1:31507-34753 GCF_000515355.1 Promicromonospora kroppenstedtii DSM 19349
CGGTGCCCGGCGGCGCGGTCGACCGTGGTCGCGGCCCAGCGGGCGTCCGTGACCCGGGCCGGGCCGTCCGGCGGCTGGACGACGTCCGTCACGAGCAGCAGCCCGACGGCGGACGCGGCCACACAGCACTCCTTGCCCTGGTTGGACAGCAGGTTGCCGAGGCCGTAGGCCACCCACATCCCGTCGCCGCCCGGCCCGCCGCGCAGGCGCGTCAGCGGTTGCGGCACGTGCGCGTGATGCCCGATCACCAGGTCCACCTGCCGCGAGCGGGCCAGCGCCCGGACGGTCTTCCGCTGGTGCTCGGTGGGCTCGGTGACGTACTCGGTGCCGTCGTGCAGGCTCACCACCACCAGGTCCGCGCCCGCCGCCCGGGCCGCCCGGGCCTGCTCGACGATCCGGCCGGCGTCGATGAGGTCCACCGACCAGGGGCCGGCGGGCGGCTCCAGGCCGTTCAGCCCGTAGGCCGCGGCCAGGTGCGCGATCGTGACGGTCCGGCCCTCCCGGCGCAGCTCGTAGAGCTGGGGTTCGAGCGACTCGCGCTCGTCGCGGGCCGTGCCGACGTGACCCATCCCGGCGTCGTCCAGCGCGTCGAGGGTCGCCGCGATGCCGTCGAACCCCGAGTCGGCCGAGTGGTTTGACGCCGTCGAGCAGCCGTCCCAGCCCTGCTCGCCCAGGTCGCGGACGATCTCCTGCGGCGCGCGGAACACCGGGTAGCCCGACGGCTGCGTGCCGGGCGGTGCGACCGGCACCTCCAGGTGGCACAGGGCCAGGTCCGCGCGCTCCACCCAGGGGTCGATGCCCGCCAGCAGCGGCGAGTAGTCGATGCCGTCCGGCCCGGTCGCGGAGTCGTTCACGGGCGTGTGGGTGAGCACGTCGCCGCCGGCGAGCAGCGTGAGCTCGACGTCCTGCGGGGTGGGGGACGGGGTGGGTGACGGCGTCGCGGACGCGGACGAGGCGACCGGGGTCGACGTCCTCCCCGGGGTGCCCGAGCCGGCGGAGGCCGGTGCGGAGCCCGGGCCGGCAAGGGGCGTGCAGCCCGCGGCCGTGATGACGAGTGCGCAGGTCACGATCGCGGACGCGACGAGCCGCAGGGCGCCGACGTTGGCCACCTCCGGATGCTATTCCAGGCCTGGCGGGGGAGCGAGCGGACGCGCCGGGCGAGGGAGCGGTAGCCACCCGGGAGACCCCGTGCGGTCCGGGGAGCGGATGATCCGCGGCTAGGCTTGGGCAATGGTCACCGACGCTCCGTCGCCCTGGAACATTGCGAACATCGTCACGATGATTCGCATCGCCATGGTCCCGTTCTTTGCCTGGGCACTTCTCGTCGAAGGCGGGGACGACACGACGTGGCGGCTCGTGGCCACGGCGATCTTCGTGGTCGCGGCGGTGTCGGACAAGGTCGACGGCTACCTCGCGCGGTCGCGAGGGCTCATCACCGACCTGGGCAAGCTCCTCGACCCGATCGCGGACAAGCTGCTCGTGGGCGCCGCGCTGATCCTGCTCTGGATCCCGCTGGGCGAGCTGCCCTGGTGGATCCCCGTGATCATCCTGGTGCGCGAGCTGGGCATCACCTTCATGCGCATGGGCATGCTCAAGTACGAGGTGATGCCCGCGTCCCGGGGCGGCAAGCTCAAGACGGTGCTGCAGACGGTGGCGATCTCCCTGTTCCTGCTCCCGCGTGACGGTCTCGACTGGCTCACCGTGATCGCCTGGGTCGTCCTGCTGGCCGCGTTCGTCGTGACGGTCGTGACGGGCCTCGAGTACGTCTACCAGGGCTGGAAGATCCGCCGCGACGCGCGGGCCCGGGCAGCGCAGTCATGACGGCGCCGCGCCTGCTGGAGGCGGCAGCCGCCCGTGGGTGGACCATCGGCGTGGCCGAGTCGCTCACGGGAGGGCTCGTCACGGCGACGCTCGTGTCGGTCCCGGGCGCCTCCAAGGTGCTGCGTGGCGGCGTCGTGGCCTACGCCACCGACCTGAAGGCCGGGCTGCTCGGCGTGGACGCCGACCTGCTCGCCGAGCGCGGGGCCGTGGACGAGGCGGTGGCCGCCCAGATGGCTGCCGGCGTGCGCACGGCCACGGGTGCCGACGTCGGCCTCGCGACGACGGGCGTGGCCGGTCCGGACCCGCAGGACGGTCAGGCGCCCGGTGTGGTCTTCGTCGCAGTCAGCACCCCGCTGGCGTCCGAGGTGCATCGCCTGGACCTGTCGGGCGACCGGCCCCAGATCATCGACGCCGCCGCCCGCGGCGTGATCGAGCTCGCGTCCGTGCTCGTCAGCGAGCTGCCGGGTGAAAAAAGTGATGCGGAGCAAGTTGGGCTCCCTGAAGTTACAGACAAGTGAAACTTCTTGGCTTAATCTTGCACAGGGCTTGACGCGGGCACACTTCGGGAACAAGGCTCATACCAGCGGCGTTGGTCCCGGTGTGATCACGAACAAGCCGACCACTCGGGGCCGGCGCAAGAACTCTTCGAGCGCGGGGTACGGTAGAACGACCTCCGCACCCGGGGGACGTACCACACGCAAGGCACGGCCGGTCCAACCAGGACAGGGCGTGAGGACAGGGACAGGCACTGAAAGGGGGCGCGAGATGGTCGTACTACGGCGAGAAATCGGAGACGTGCTGCGAGACACGCGGCAGCGTCAGGGGCGCACCCTCCGCGAGGTGTCGTCGGCGGCGCGGGTGTCGCTGGGTTACCTCAGCGAGGTGGAGCGAGGGCAGAAGGAGGCATCGTCCGAACTTCTGGGTTCCATCTGCGAAGCGCTCGACGTGCCACTGTCCTTGGTGCTGCGTGAGGTGAGCGACCGCGTGGCGGTTGCCGAAGGATTCCAGATCCCGGACACGATCCCGGCGGACTTCGTCGCCGGGCTGCTGGCCAGGGGAGGCGAGCGGACCGCAGCGCGGCGGGACGTCGAGCAGTCCGACCTGGCGCCGGTGGGCTGACCTGGCAGCTGCCCGCGAGCAGCGCCTCAGGACGAGGGCGGAGCACCTGGTGCTCCGCCCTCGTCATGTCTCCGCCGGCCTGTCCTCCTGAGCGACGCCGGCGTCACTCCGGGCCTGGTGCCTGGCAGGTGGGGCACCAGTAGACGGGCCGCTCGTAGGGTTTCTCGTTGGCCGTACCGACGGCGATCGGAGTGCCGCACCGATGGCACGGCCGGCCCGCGCGGCCGTGCACGTGCATCTCGACAGCGCCCAGCCCGCGCGCCCGGCCGACGGCGACGCTGCGCTCCATGAGCCGCCGGGCGGTGC
>NZ_KI911593.1:34853-37460 GCF_000515355.1 Promicromonospora kroppenstedtii DSM 19349
CTTGTGCGACGGCGGCTGCACGACGACGACCTCGCGCGCGGCGGGTCCGGTGCGGCCGCCGCCGAGGAACCGCGAGACGGCCTCGACCGGGCGCACCGTGGCGGACAGGCCGATGCGCTGCGCGGGCCGCTCGAGGAGGGCGTCGAGGCGCTCCAGGCTCAGCGCCAGGTGGGCGCCGCGCTTGGTGCCCGCCACGGCGTGGATCTCGTCGAGCACCACGGTCTCGACGCCCGCGAGCCCGGCGCGGGCCGAGGAGGTGAGGATGAGGAAGAGCGATTCCGGCGTGGTGACCAGGATGTCCGGAGGGCGCGTGGCGAACGCGCGCCGCTCGCTCGCGGGCGTGTCGCCCGTGCGCATGCCGACGGTGACCTCGGGGACCTCGATGCCCTCCCGGGCCGCGGCCTGCCGGATGCCCGTCAGCGGGGAGCGCAGGTTGCGCTGGACGTCCGCGGCCAGGGCCTTCAGCGGCGACACGTACAGCACCCGGCAGCGGTGCGCCCGGTCCTCGGGCGGCGGCGCCGACATGATGCGGTCGATCGACCAGAGGAACGCCGCGAGCGTCTTGCCCGACCCGGTCGGCGCCACCACCAGCGCGTGCTGGTCGCGCGACACGGCGTCCCACGCGCCGGCCTGGGCGGGGGTGGGCTGGGCGAACGCACCCGTGAACCAGGTACGGGTGGCCGGGCCGAACCGGGAGAGCGGGTCGTCGGGCGTGGGCATGGTCCCCATTGTGTCCCCGACCACTGACACGGGCCGGGGGAGGTCTGCCGGCGTCGTAGGGTTGACGGGTGCGCGAACGGGATTTCTGGCAGCTGGTCGACGAGGTGTTCGGTCCTGCCTACGGGCGGGCCCTGGCGCGCGAGCAGGTGCTCCCGACGCTGGACGGGCGGACTCCTGTGGCGGCCCTGGAGGACGGTGACGAGCCGCGTGACGTGTGGCACGCGCTGTGCGACGCGCTGGACGTGCCGGACGCCGACCGGTGGGGCACCGACAAGTACCGGCAGGCGCCGCCGCGTCGCTGACAGCCCGCCACCGCTTTGTCGGCAGCCCGCCCCGGGCTCGCCGAGATGTCCCGCGACACCCCGGTGTGTCCTGCCTTGCCTCGAACACGCGTTCGGCTAGACTTTGACCACAGGCACGGATTCCGGAACGTCGTCCACAGGCGGCGGCCGGAGCAGGCGTCCGTGTCAGTGGCTCCGCGTACGGTCGGCAACGACGTACAGAGCCATCCATGTCGGCGCACACAGCGCCCCGAAACCGAAGGTGTTGCACATGCCCGCACCAGCAGACCGCGAGAAGGCCCTCGAGGCGGCCCTCGCACAGATCGACCGTAACTTCGGCAAGGGCTCGGTCATGCGCCTCGGCGAAGAGACCCGCGCGCCCATCGAGGTGGTCCCCACCGGTTCGATCGCCCTGGACGTCGCGCTCGGCATCGGGGGTCTGCCCCGCGGCCGCATCGTGGAGGTCTACGGCCCCGAGTCCTCGGGCAAGACGACCATCGCGCTGCACGCGGTGGCCAACGCCCAGCGCCAGGGCGGCATCGCGGCGTTCATCGACGCGGAGCACGCGCTCGACCCGGAGTACGCCAAGAAGCTCGGCGTCGACACCGACGCCCTCCTGGTCTCGCAGCCGGACACCGGTGAGCAGGCTCTGGAGATCACGGACATGCTGATCCGCTCCGGTGCGCTCGACATCATCGTCATCGACTCCGTCGCGGCCCTGACGCCGAAGGCCGAGATCGAGGGCGAGATGGGTGACAGCCACGTGGGTCTCCAGGCCCGCCTGATGTCCCAGGCACTGCGCAAGATCACCGGTGCGCTCAGCGCGTCCGGCACCACCGCCATCTTCATCAACCAGCTCCGCGAGAAGATCGGTGTGTTCTTCGGCTCGCCCGAGACCACCACCGGTGGCAAGGCGCTGAAGTTCTACGCCTCGGTCCGCCTCGACATCCGGCGCATCGAGACCCTCAAGGAGGGTACGGACGCGGTCGGTAACCGTACCCGCGTCAAGGTCGTCAAGAACAAGATGGCGCCGCCGTTCAAGCAGGCTGAGTTCGACATCCTGTACGGGGTGGGCATCTCCCGCGAGGGCGGGCTCATCGACATGGGCGTGGAGCATGGCTTCGTGCGCAAGTCCGGCTCGTGGTTCACCTACGAGGGCGACCAGCTCGGCCAGGGCAAGGAGAACGCGCGGTCCTTCCTGCGCGACAACCCGGACCTCGCCAACGACATCGAGAAGCGTGTCAAGGAGAAGCTGGGCGTCGGACCGAAGGTCGACGCCCCGGCGGACCCGGCCGCGGGCGCCCCGCTCCCGTCGGCGACAGAGGGTGACGGGCCCACGGGCACCGTCGCGGCGGCCAGCTCGTCCTCGCGGACGACCACCACCGCCAAGGCCACGAAGTCGACCACCACGCGGGCGAAGACCGCCACCAAGACGACGGCGGCCAAGTCCACCGCCGCCAAGGCGGAGGCAGCCGCCGAGAAGGCACCGTTCTGACGTGCAGTACGGTGATCCATCGGACGGTCCCGGCGTGGGGAAGCGTCGGGGCCGTCCGGCCGCCCAGGAGGGCGGCGGGGAGAGCGGCTGGGCGGCCGGTGGTGAGGCCGG
>NZ_KI911593.1:37560-37725 GCF_000515355.1 Promicromonospora kroppenstedtii DSM 19349
TGCAGATCGTGGCCGACGCCGACGCCGGGACCCTGCCGGTTGCCGGGTCCGAGCCCGTGCGCCGTAGCCTGGGGTCATGACGCAGCCCGCGACCAGCCCCGTGCCCGCCGCCCCGACCCCCGGCACGCTCGCCTTCACCAAGGGGCACGGCACGCAGAACGACTT
>NZ_KI911594.1:0-187 GCF_000515355.1 Promicromonospora kroppenstedtii DSM 19349
TCCTCGGGCGTCGCGGCGCCGGAGCCCCGGCGGCGCCAGGTCCGCGGCCTCGTGCTCGTTGACCACGAGCACGTCGACCTGCTCCCAGAGCGCCTCGGGCAGGTCGCGTGACGGCGCTGCGTTGAGCACGAACAGTGCGCCGTCCCGGCGTTCCCGGGCCGCCGCGGTCACGGTGCCGAGCGGGATC
>NZ_KI911594.1:287-1974 GCF_000515355.1 Promicromonospora kroppenstedtii DSM 19349
GGCCGCGAGCGCCGCGCGCCCGCCCAGCCGGTCCTCGACGAGCAGGTAGAGCGACTCGCGCAGCTCGACGGCGGCGGCGAGGTCGGCGTCGTCGGCGCGGGGGGCGGCGTCGAGCATGCCCGACTCGACGAACCAGTCGTCGAGGAGCTCGGGCGTGGCCAGCTTCTCGGCCGGCACGGGATTGCGGCGGGCGCGCAGGGTGCCGAGGAAGTCGAGCGCGAGCGTCCCGCAGGGGAAGGCGTGGTTCACGTAACCATTCTGAACGGTGACGGAGTGACGCACAAGTCTCTGTAACCCGTTTGACGGGTTACGCATCGTGTGCCATATTTCTGGTCATCGCAGTAACCGCTCAGACCGGTTACCCAAACTGAGGAGCATGACCATGACCGCCGTCCGCTTTCACCTCGACTCGACGCTCTCTCCCGAGGCCGCCATGGCCGTCCTGACCGACTTCAGCCCAGCCCGGGCCGAGGCTTGGCCCACGATCGACGCCGACCACCTGACCGTCCACGAGCAGGGCGAGTCCTGGGCCGAGGTGACCGAGGGCACCGCCGCCGCCTGGGAGCGCGCCCGCTACGAGTGGGACGCCGAGCGCGGTCGCGTGGACATCAGCACACTGGACTCGAAGGTGTTCGGGCCCGGCGGCGGCTGGGTCTTCCAGGTCACCCCCGACGACGGCGGCAGCCGGATCGACATCGAGCTGACCCGTCAGCCCCAGACCCTCCAGCGCAAGCTGCTCGCGGCGCTGCTCCCCCTCGTCGGCCCCTCCTCCCTCCGCAAGTCCTTCGCGGGCCCGCTGCAGGCCAGGTAGTTCCCCAGTTCCCCATCCCCGACCACACCCCCACCGCAGAACCCCCAGAAAACGGAGCGAATCATGGAACTCAAGCTCGAGGTCGTCGTCCTGCCCGTCGCCGACGTGGACCGTGCCAAGGCCTTCTACGGGCAGCTCGGCTGGCGCCAGGACGCCGACTTCTCCACCGAGCGCGGCCTGCGGGTCGTGCAGCTGACCCCGCCCGGGTCGGCCGCCTCGATCATCTTCGGCGAGCACCTGACCGACGCCACACCGGGCTCCGTGCGCGGCCTGCACCTGGTCGTGTCGGACATCGCCGCGGCCCGGGCCGAGCTCGTGGAGCACGGCGCCGACGTCAGCGAGATCTGGCACGACCAGGACGGCGTCTTCCACTGGGCAGGCACTCAGAACCGCGTGCCCGGCCCGCACCCGGAGCACGACAGCTACGCGTCGTTCGCGTCGTTCGCCGACCCGGACGGCAACGAGTGGGTGCTCCAGCAGATCGTCGACCGCCTCCCGGGCCGGTGACGGACATGACGAGCGCACCCGACCCGGCAGCGAACGAGATCCTGCTGGACCTGCTCAAGCGCGCCGCGGCGGCGCACGGGGTCCACGAGGAGCAGGAGCTGGGCGGCGTGTACGACGAGGCCTGGCCCGAGTGGTACGCCGAGCACATGGCCCGGGCCCTCGCCGAGCGGGGCTACCGGATCGTGGGGGCCGACGATGAGCCGGCCTGACCGGCCGGCCGACGCCGGAGCCCTCGACCGCACCGAGCGCATGCTGCGGTCCGCCCCCTCGCAGACCGTCGAGCAGGTGCACGTCGCGGCCTTCGAGCGGCTGACCCCGGCCGAGCGAGCGGTGGTGTTCGACCGGCTCAGCGCAGACGCGACGAGCCGT
>NZ_KI911594.1:2074-2647 GCF_000515355.1 Promicromonospora kroppenstedtii DSM 19349
CCGAGGGTTCCTCCGCGGCGAGCACGGGCGCGTGGCCCGACGGCGCCGCCACGCCCGCCGCCGCGAACGCCCGCCGGAACTCGTCGGTGCGCTCGTGGAAGGCGTACGGCTCCACGTACCCGAGGCCGATCTCGGCGAGGCGCGCGATGGTGCCGGGAAGGTCGTGGGCGACTGCGTCTCGGACCGAGTAGAGCTGCACGGATGTCGGCGTCGTCGTCGGCATGGAACCCCCTAGTTCGTCGGTGAACCCGGCTCGTCGGTGAGCCGCCGACGAGCCTATCGACGAAATTCTTACAGTGGAAGATTCTTCGCCGAGAGCGTCGCCGTCACCGTCAGCCACCACGTCAGCCGGCCCGCCCGGTCCAGGCGGGCCAGCCGGTCCGGGGTCGCGCGGTCGAGGTTGGTCTCGGCGCCGAGCATGGGTTCGACGCCGATCGAGCGGTAGGGGCCGGTCTCCGGCCAGCCGCCCAGGTTGCGCCACACGACCAGGGAGAGCGGGGCCGCGCAGGGCGTGCCCCAGCGCAGCCGGAGCCGGTCGGCGCCGTCCACGACGTCGAGCCGGTCGGTCGCGAC
>NZ_KI911594.1:2747-5234 GCF_000515355.1 Promicromonospora kroppenstedtii DSM 19349
CAGCGGGCGGTGCCGTCGTCCGGGCCCAGCACGTCGAGCGGCACTCCCCCGCCGTCGGGCCAGGTGGTGTGCGTCGTCGCGCCCGGCTCGGGCCACTCGACCACCAGGGCGTCCGGGTGGCCGGGCACCTCCAGGCGGGCGTCCGGGCCGACGTCGAGCAGGAGGTGGACGGCGTGCAGCAGGGGCGCGCCCGGCGGGCCGGTGATCGTGTAGTCGGCGCGGACCTCGCCGTCGTGCGTGGTGAGGCGGCGGGTGAGGGCGAGGTCACCGGCCTCGACCCGGACCGCCGTGCCGTCGCCGCCGTCGGCGGTCCAGGGTCGTGACCACACCTCGCCGTGGTCGCTCGGACCGCCGATCGTGGGGAGGCACTCCTCGCCGCCGCCCGCGTCGGCGAACGGGTCGCCGGGCACGACGCCGGCCCGCTGGGTGTCTGAGACCCGCGGGTTGCGCCAGAGCCATTCGCGCTCCGGCGTCGCCAGCGAGGTCCAGCGGCCGCCCAGGGCCGGGTCGGTGCGGACGGTGAGCGGCCGGCGGCTCGCACCGGGTTCGTCCGCACCGGATTCGCTCGTACCGGGTTCGCTCACACCCGGTCCAGGAGCACGACGTCGCAGTCCCGCCAGGTCCACGGGACGACGAGGCCGTCGGTCGCGAGCTCCTTGCCCGTGCGGGTCTCGTCGGTGCCCCGGACCCGGTAGCGGGCGTCCGGGTCGAGGTCGCCGAGGTGGACCGTGAGCGGGGCCTCCCCGGCGCGGCGCCAGGCCAGCACGACCACGGCGTCCTCCCCCGTGTACTGGACCGCGCACGCGGGGTCGGCCGGCAAGCCGTGCCGCCGGGTCAGCCCCGTGTGCACCACCGGCCGGATCTCGCGGTACAGCTCGACGAACGACGCCGCGCGCTCCCGGGTCGCGTCGTCCCAGGCCAGCAGGTCCGCGCCGATGCCGAGCACCCCCGCCATGGCGACCACGAACCGGAACTCCAGGCTCGCCGGCGCGCTCTCCCGGTCGGGGTCGAGCAGGTCGGGCAGGTCGGTGACCCACGAGCTCATGGTCCACGCGGGCAGCACGCCCAGGAACCCGTGCTGGATCGCGAGCCGGTCTCGCGGCCCCGTCTCGTCGCTGGGCCAGACGACGTCGGTCCGGGCGAGCACCGCGTGGTCGATCCGGCCGCCGCCGCCCGCGCACGCCTCGACGGTGACGTGCGGGAACTCGGCGCGCAATGCGTCGAGCACGCGGTAGTAGGCCTGGGTGTGCCGCCAGGACCAGTCGTCGCCGCCCGGGGCGGTGCGCCCGCCGTCGGCGATCGAGCGGTTCATGTCCCACTTGAGGTAGCTGATGTCGGTCTCGGTGAGCAGGCGGCGCAGCGTGCCGAGCACCCACTCCTCGACCTCGGGCAGGCCCAGGTTGAGCATGTACTGGTGCCGCAGCGTCTCCAGCGGACGCCCGTCCACCTGGTGCGCCCACTCCGGGTGCGTGCGGTACAGGTCGCTGTCGGGGCTCACCGCCTCGGGCTCGACCCACAGGCCGAAGCGCATGCCGAGGGCCTTGACGCCGTCGGCGAGCGGCCCGAGGCCGCCGGGGATGCGCTCCGTGTCGACCTCCCAGTCGCCGAGTGCGGCCCGGTCGGTCGTGCGGCCGCGGAACCAGCCGTCGTCCACCACGAACACCTCCGCGCCCGCCTGCGCGGCGGCCTCGGCGAGCCGGAGCTGGTGCTCCACGCGGACGTCGAACGTGGTGGCGAACCACGAGTTGTAGACGACGGGACGGTGCTCGGGGCCCCGCGTGCGGGCCAGCGTCGCCTGGTAGGCGTGCCAGGCGTGGGCCAGGTCGTCGACGTCGCCCTCGACGCGCACGCCCGCCAGCACCGGGGTGGTGAGCGCGGCGGCGGGTTCCAGCGTGAGGATGCCCGACTCGTCGTCCGGCCCGGCGGAGACCCGGACGTGGTCGGCGAACGGGACGGCGTCGAGCGCCATCCGCCAGGAGCCGCTGTACGCGAGCGCGACGCCGAAACGGACGGGGGCGTCCGTTCGCGCGGGGCGGGCCACCCCGTCCGTTCCCGCGAGCACGAGCGTCACCACCGGCGCGTACGTGTGGCTCGTGATGCCCTGCCGGCTGCCGATGCTCAGCGTACCGGCGCCGAGCGACGCGCGGAACGGCGTGAACTCCCGCGACCACGCCCCGCCGAGCAGGTCCACGTGCGCCGGTCCCGACGTCGGCACGTTGAACGCCCCGCCCCAGCCGCGCAGCAGCTCGATCGGCTGCTCCGAGTGGTTGCGCAGGTCGGCCCACTTCTCCACGACGTCGTGGGCGGGGTGCGTGCGGATGTGCAGGGTCACGGCCAGGCCCAGCACCTCGTCGGCGAGCGGGCAGGCCAGGTGCGTGCCGCCGTCGGCGTCCCGGGTGAGGGAGACCTCACCCACGCGGGCGAGGCGGGCGCCGCGCACGCCGTCGGCGCGACGCACCACGAGCTCGGCGCCGTGCACGTTGCGGG
>NZ_KI911594.1:5334-7007 GCF_000515355.1 Promicromonospora kroppenstedtii DSM 19349
GGCGGCGTCGGACGGGCTGCAGCTCCAGTGGCTGCTGGACCCGGAGGCCGTCGACGTCCGGCGGTCGCTGGCCCTGCTGGAGCGGCTCCTGCCCGGCCCTACCCCGTAGCCGCCGCCGGGTCCCAGCCCTCCGGGAGCGGGGCGATCGGGTCGACGGCTGAGCTGATCTTCACCGGCTGCCCCGTCTCCGCCGCGTCCCGGACGCCGAGCAGGATGTCCAGGACGTGCGCGGCGACGGCGCCCGACGCCCGTTCGGTGCCGCCGTCGCGGGTCGAGCGCACCAGGTCGACGACACCGGCGCCGCGGCCGAACTCGGGGCCCACGGCCGGCAGCGCCGCCGGCTCGTCGGAGCCGTACGTCCAGAGCGTGGAGGCGCCGTCGAACCCGTTGGGGTCGGGCAGCACGATGGTGCCCTCGGTGCCGTTGACCTCGACGAACCCGCTGCGGGGCAGCGCGTGCTGGAACGAGAACGTCGACTGGGCCGAGCGACCCTCGCCGAACTCGATCAGGGCGGCGTGGTGGGTCGGCACCTCGACGGGGAACGCCTCGCCGGCGCGGGGGCCGCTGCCGATGGTGCGGCTCTGGCGGGAGGTCGAGGCCACCGCCTGGACCCGGGTCGCGGAGCCCAGCACGTGCACGAGCGTGGTCACGTAGTAGGGCCCCATGTCGAACAGCGGGCCGGCGCCGCGCGCGAACAGGAAGTCGGGGCTGGGGTGCCACGACTCCGGCCCGGGCACGTGGAACATCGTGGTCGCCGTGAGCGGCTCCCCGATGTCGCCGCGCGCGATGGCCCGCAGCGCCGTCTGGATGCCCGCGCCCAGCACCGTGTCCGGGGCGCACGCGACGCGCAGGCCGCGCGCCTCGGCGTCCGCCAGGAGGGCCGCCGCGGCGTCCCGGTCCAGGGCGACGGGCTTCTCGCTCCACACGTGCTTGCCCGCGGCGAGGATGCGGTGCCCCACCTCGGTGTGCACCGCGGGGACGGTGAGGTTGACGACGACGTCGACGTCGTCCCGGGCCAGCAGCTCGTCCACGCTGCCCGACGCCGCCACGCCGTACTCGCGGGCCCGCTCGGCGGCGCGCGCGAGGTCGAGGTCGGCGACGAACCGGACCTCGACGTCGGCGAACCGGGTCAGGTTCTCCAGGTACTGGGTCGAGATGTTGCCCGCGCCGACGATGCCGACGCCCGCGGCGCCCGGCCGGCTCATCGGTCGTGCTCCGTCAGCCAGGCCAGCGACCGCGCGATGCCGTCGAAGACGTCGCCGCCGTACGTGTCGAACTCGATGACGCGGGTCGCCGCCGGGGCGGCCGCCAGGATGCCGGGCACGTCCACCTCGCCCGCGCCGGCGGGCTGCTGCCGGTCGACGTCGCCGTCGAGCGTGCCGTCCTTGACGTGGATGAGGCGCACCCGGTCGCCCAGCGCGGTCAGGAGGGCCGGGGCGTCCGCTCCCCCGACGACCGCCCAGTACGTGTCCACCTCCAGGACCACCTCGGGCGCCAGGTGGTCCACGAACACCTCCAGGGCGTGCCGGCCGTCGATGCGGGTGCTCAGCTCCCAGGCGTGGTTGTGGTACCCGAACTCCAGCCCGCGCTCGGCCGCGAGCGCCGCCAGGGCGTTCACCCGCTCGGCGAGCCGGGCCACCTGGTCGGCCGTCCGCCACTCCTCCGCCGGCAGG
>NZ_KI911594.1:7107-9686 GCF_000515355.1 Promicromonospora kroppenstedtii DSM 19349
TAGGCACCCGCGTCGTCGCCGAGCTGCTCGCGCACCAGGCCCAGCAGGTAGAGCGCCGTAGTGTCGCGGGGGCTGCGGTGCAGCCGGGTCAGCCGCTCGACGGCGCGCTCCAGGTGGTCGCGGGCCCGCTCGGGGTCGCCCGCCACGTAGGCGCGGCGGCCGAGGCCCACCAGGCTGTCCACGTGCCCCGGGTCGCGGCGCAGCGCCTCGTGCCAGTACGGCTCGGGGGCGCGTGTGGCGTGCCGGTACAGGTCCAGGTGCGCGGCGATCAGGGCCAGCTCCTCGACGGTGCCCACCTCGTCGGGGGCGGGGGGCTCCTCGGCGGGGTCGGGCTCGCCGCCGTCGGCCACCCCACCGTCGGCCACCCCACCGTCGGCCGCCTCACCCTCGGCTGCCTCACCCTCGGCCCCATCCCTTTGAGGCCTAAGTTTCTTGTCTTTGAGACCGTCCAAAGAGGAGAAACTTAGGTCTCGAAGGGGATGGGCGGCCGCGATCTCGGTCCAGGCGACCAGTACACGATCGCCGTGGGTGACCGTCACCGTCACGGGCCCGGTCCCGGCCGGGACCTCGTGCTCCAGCAGCGCCGGGCGCGTCGGGTCGACGTCGACGACGTCGGTCGTGAGCACCGCGCCGTCGGCCGACAGCGTGACCGTCAGATCGTCCAGGGGCCGCGGCACGACGACGCCGACGCGCGCCGTGGTCGCCGCGCCGTCGGGACCCGACCGCTCCAGCCGGACCGCGGCGTCGAGCGTGGCCCGGTCCACCGGGCCGACGTCGCGCACCGGGTACCAGTACTGGGAGAACACCTTGGTCTCGCCGGGGGCGAGGTAGGCGAAGTCGGGCTGGTTGTCGGTGAACACCCCCGCCATGAGCTCCACGTAGTGCGAGCCGTCGTCGGCCAGGTTGGCGTCCCAGGCGTGCCCGAACGGGGCGTTGCCCCAGGTCCACTGCTTCTTGCCCGGCGAGATGGCGCGGTCCGCCACGTGCACGAACCCGAGGCCCGACGCGTGGTCGTACCCGCCGAAGAACTCCTCGTCGCTGCCCAGGCACATGTACGACGTCGGCACCGGGATGTTGCGGTACCAGTCGAGGCGGTCGCCGCCCCGGCTCGCCAGCGCCGGGTAGTCCACGCCGTAGTAGGGGCGGTCGGCGTGCGGGAACGCGGTGATCGCGCGCCGGGCGTGGTCGGCCACGTAGGTCACGTCGTGCGGGAAGAACGACTGGTAGTCGTCGTCCACCTTCGCGGCCACGTTGGCCCACCAGAGGAACGACTGCGGCAGCTCGCTGCGGTTGTACAGCCGCACGGTCAGCTCCAGCACGGCGCTGTCGGGGCGCAGGCGCACGCCGTGCATGCCCTTCATCCGCGTGAACGGGTCGTGGTCGGAGCACCAGACGACGACGGCGCCGTCGGGCTCCTCCTCGATCTCGACGTCCACCGGGAGGTAGGTCGCGGGGCGGTGGTGCTGCGGCCAGTTGAGCTCCACGCCCCCGGCCACCCACGGCCCGGCCAGCCCCACGAGGGCGGGCTTGATCACCGGGTTGGTCCAGAACAGGTCGCGGCCGCTGCCGCGCTCCCGGGCCACGTGGATGCGCCCGCCGAGCTCCGGCAGCACGACCACGCGCAGCCACTCGTTCTCCAGGTGCACCGCGCGCCAGGCCCGCTGGTGCGGCTCGTCGGCGATCTGGTGGTGGAACGGCAGCGGGTACACGCGGCCGGACGACCCCTGGTACACCCGCCGGTCCAGGTACGCCGGGAACCGGTCGGGCGGCAGGGGCGCATAGGTGGTCAGGTTGAGCGGCGCCTCCCAGGCGGCCGCGGCCCGGCCGGCCAGGTCGCCGGGCCGGTCGGGCAGTTCGAGCACGGACTCCACATCGAGCATGGGACCGACGCTACGAACCCCGGGGGCACCCCGGGAAGCGACGTATCGACTTAACTGCCTGGACGATCCGACGATTCGCAGGGTGCGACGCCGGCTGACGCGGGCGGCCCCTCGGGGCTACCCTCCAGGGGTGCGCATCCGTGACGGCTTCCCGGGACAGCGCCTGCGGGTGCTGCCGACCACCGTGGTCCGCGCGACGTCGCAGGCGGGCCCCACCTCCCGCCTGCTGGTCACCGACGCGGGCTACTTTCCGCACGCGGCCAACCACGGCCGGGTCCGTGCGCGGGGCGCCGTGGGGACCATCGTCATCGTGTCCTCGGCGGGGCGCGGCTGGTGCCGCACACCGGGCGGCCTGCATCGTATCGGCGCTGCTCAGGCGCTCGTCATTCCCGCGGGCGTGCCGCACGAGTACTGGGCGGACGACGACGACCCATGGACGATCTGGTGGATGCACGCCCGGGGCGATGACGCGGGCGAGTTCGAGCGCGACCTGGCCCGGCACGCCGGCCCGGACGACGTCGCCGTCGTCGAGGTGCACGACCTGGTGCGCGTGGTCGCCGACCTCGAACGCGTGGTCGACGCCCTGGAGACCGACGAGACCTACCCCAGCCTGCTGCGGTGCGCGGGTGCCGCCTGGTCGGTGCTCGCCCAGCTCGGGGCGGACGCCGCCGCGGGCAGCCCGGTGCGGGGCGAGCCCGT
>NZ_KI911594.1:9786-10968 GCF_000515355.1 Promicromonospora kroppenstedtii DSM 19349
GCCGCGACGGGGCTGGCGGGCACCGCCTCGGCCGCCCCGGCCACGAACGCGGCGCCCGCCGCCGGAACCGCGCCGAGTCCCAGCCCCACGCCCTACCAGGGCTGGAACACCTACTACGGCCTGGGCGGCGACTTCACCGCCGACGAGGTCCTGGACGTGGCCGACTTCCTGGTCTCGTCCGGCCTCGCGGACGCCGGCTACGACATCGTGTGGCTCGACGGCGGCTGGCAGGCCGACGTGCCTCGCGGCGACGACGGCCTGCTGCAGGGCGACGCCGAGCGCTTCCCGGACGGCATGGCCGCACTGGCCGACGAGATCCACGACCGCGGCCTGCGCGCCGGCATCTACACCGACGCGGGCCCGTACATCCCGGGCACGTGCGGCCTGGGCAGCGGCGGCCACTACCAGACCGACGCCGACACCTTCGCGGCGTGGGGCTACGACGCCGTCAAGGTCGACTTCCTGTGCGGCATCACGGCCGACCTGGACCCGCAGGAGGCGTTCACGGAGTTCGCGCAGGCGCTGCGGAACAACAGTTCCGGCCGGTCGATGATCTTCAACCTGTGCAACCCTGTGACCTCGCCGGACTGGGGCGACTATCCCCAGGAGCAGCAGTCCACCTGGTCGTGGACCTACGCGCCGGACATCGCGGAGTCGTGGCGCACCTACACCGACGTCGGGTTCGTGGGGCAGATCCAGTTCAAGGACGTGCTGCGCAACTTCGACGCGAACGCGCGGCACCCCGAGGTCGCGGGACCGGGGCGGTTCAGCGACCCCGACTACCTCGGGCCGGAGCTCGGCATGACCACCGAGGAGTTCCGCACGCAGATGTCGCTGTGGACGGTCGCGGCCGCGCCGCTGGTCATCTCCAGCGACCCGCGCACCCTGAGCCAGGAGTCGATGGACATCCTGCTCGACGAGGACGTGCTGGCGATCGACCAGGACCGGCTCGGCGTCCAGGGCACCCGGGTCGGCCCCGCGGGTACCACCGAGACGTGGACCAAGCCGCTGGCCGACGGGTCGGTCGCCGTCGCGCTGCTGAACCGCGGCGACCGGGCCGCCGAGATCGCCACCACCGCCCGTGACCTGGGCCTGCGCGGCCGGTCGTTCGAGGTGCTCGACGCCTGGACCGACGCCCGCACGCAGTCCTCGGGCACCATCCGGGCGGCGGTCCCGGCGCAC
>NZ_KI911594.1:11068-15291 GCF_000515355.1 Promicromonospora kroppenstedtii DSM 19349
CGGCGGGCCGCCCACGAACACTGCCGCCATGTCGGCGAACGTGTCCGCCGCGGGGGTGAGCAGACGGTCGCCGAGCGCGGCCGCCAGCGGTGCGAGGGCTTCGTCGAGCGCCTCGGGTGAGGTGCCTGTGGTGCCGGGGGTTTCCTGCGTGGCCATCGTCGAGCCTCCGTCTGAGGTGCCGAAACTTCCAGACCGCCAACGTTAGACATCTAAGGATTAGGCGTCAATGCATTTTGGTGACGGTCGAACTACCCTTCGTCCATGCAACCAAGCGGGCGGGCGGACGGCGATCCAGGCGACACCGCACAGGGGGTGAACCCGGGTCCGGTCCCCGTCGCGGTCGCGATGTGGCAGTCCGTGCACCGCGTGATGCGGGCGTTCGACGCGCACCTCTCGGAGCAGGGCGCGACCTGGCAGGTCTGGCACATCCTGCTCGCCGTGCACCAGGGCACACCCGCCACCCAGCGCGAGCTGGCGCACGCCGTCGGCATCCGGGAGGCCACCCTCACGCACCACCTGCGCGGCATGGAGGACAGGGGGCTGATCGTCCGCAGCCGCCAGGAGAACAACCGGCGCGTGCAACGCATCGAGGTCACCGAGGCGGGCGAGGCGCTCTTCCGCCGGCTCAAGACGCAGGCGATCGAGTTCGACCGGACCCTGCGGGACGCGATCGGCCCCGGCGAGGACGACGTCGGGGCGTTCTTCGCGACGCTCACCCGCCTTGCCGACTCCGTACCTGACGGCGGGCGCGACATCCCGCCGGAGGGCTGGCCGGGCAACCGCCGGGAATAAAACACCCGATGACCGGGAATAGGCGGTGCCCCGGGCAACCTTGTACGTGTCGTGCAGCACACCCCGGAACCCCAGGCATGACCGCGACGTCCACCACCACCGACACGCGGCTCGGCCTGCGCGGCGACCGTGGTCCCATCCTCGGCGCACTCATGCTCGCCACGGCGCTGGTGGCGCTCGACGCCACGATCCTCGCCACGGCCTCGACCACGATCGCACGCGAGCTCGGCGCGTTCGAGCAGGTCCCCTGGCTCTTCTCCGCGTACACGCTGGCCCAGGCCGTGACCGTCCCGCTGTACGGGCGGCTGGCCGACGTGTTCGGCCGCAAGCGCGTGATCCTCGTCGGCATCGCGTTGTTCGTGCTCGGGTCGGTCCTGTGCGCCGTGGCGTGGAGCATGCCGGCCCTGATCTGGTTCCGGGTGCTGCAGGGCCTGGGCGCGGGCGCGATCCTGCCGATGTCCATGACGATCACGAGCGACATCTACACGCTCGCCGAGCGCGCCAGGACGCAGGGCTACATGGCCAGCGTGTGGGCGGTCTCCTCGGTGCTCGGCCCGACGCTGGGCGGCGTGTTCAGCCAGTTCGTGAGCTGGCGCTGGATCTTCTGGGTCAACGTGCCGATCGGGGCCGTGGCCCTGTTCGCGATCTGGCGCAAGTTCCACGAGAAGGAGCGCGACGGCGCCCGCGAGCCCGTCGACTACGTGGGCGCCGTGCTGCTCACGGGTGGCAGCACGCTGCTCGTGCTCGGACTGCTGGAGGGCGGCCACGCCTGGGGCTGGGCCTCCGCGCAGTCGATCGCGATCTTCGTCGCCGCGGTGGCGCTGCTGGTCGCGTTCGCCCTGGCCGCGCGCCGCAACCCGCACCCGATCTTCGACCTGCGGCTGCTGCGCCGCCGCGTGGTGGGCGCGTCGACGGCGGCGTCGCTGATGGTCGGCGTCATCACGCTCGGCCTGTCCACCTACATCCCGATCTACGCGCAGGGTGTGCTCGGCGTCGGGCCGCTGGTGGCCGGGTTCGCGCTGGCCGCACTCACGCTCGGCTGGCCCATCGCGGCCACCCTGTCGGGGCGCGTCTACCTCGCGATCGGCTTCCGCTGGACCAGCACCATCGGCTCGGTGGTCGTGCTGGCGGGGGCGCTGCTCACCCTCCTGCTCGACGCCGACGCCGCCGTCTGGCAGATCTCGGCCGCCGTGTTCGTGATCGGGCTGGGCATGGGCCTCGTGGCCGTGCCGACCCTGCTCGCCGCCCAGCACAGCGTGGGCTGGGGCGAGCGCGGCGCGGTGACCGCCACCAACATGTTCGCCCGGTCGATCGGGCAGGCCGTCGGAGTTGCCGCGCTCGGCGCGGTGGTCAACGCCCTGACCGTCGTCGGCGCGGACGGCACGCCCGAGGGGGCGGGGCTGGCGAACGCCATGCACCTGGTCTTCTGGTGCGTCGTGGCCTGCGCCGCCGTGATGATCGGGACGGTGCTGCTGCTCCCCCGCGACAACCCGAAGGTCACGCAGTCCGTGTGACGGTTACGCGGTCGGCGTGACCGCGAAGCCCTCCCGGACTCCGTCGAGCACGTCCTGCACGTGCTTGCGGAACCCGGGGCAGGTCGCGATGTCGTGCGCGCGGCACTGCAGCGCGTGCTCCGTCATCGCGCGGGACGCCGCCATGTCGGCCATCCGGCGGTCCAGGTCCGCGATGTGCGCCTCCAGGACCTGGTGCCGGTCGTACGCCCCGGCGTCGAGCATGACCCGCACCTGCTCCAGGCTCATGCCCGCCGCCTTGCTGCGCACGATGACGCCCACCCGCACGACGTCGTCCCGCCCGTAGCGCCGCCGCCCGGCGCCGTCGCGCGCGGGCCGCAGCAGGTCCTCGTCCTCCCAGTAGCGCAGCACATGGGTCTCCAGCCCGAACCGACGGGCCGTCTCGCCGACCGACCAGGTCTCGCTTGACTTCATGTCAACATGAAGTCACATCCTGGGGTGGTACCGCAAGACGTCCCGGGAAACGGAGCCCTGCCATGTCTGCCACACCCCCACTGAACTCCTACGACGCCGTCGTGATCGGCGGCGGTCCCGCCGGGCTGCAGGCCGCCCTCACGCTCGGCCGCATGCACCGGCGCGTGCTGCTGCTCGACTCCGGCGAGTACCGCAACGCCACCGCCGAGCACATGCACAACGTGGTGACCAACGACGGCCGGCCCCCGGCGGAGTTCCGCGCCGTTGCCCGCGGCGAGCTCGCCGGCTACGCGACGGTGACCGTCCGAGAGGGCGCCGCGACCGCCGTCGCGCCCGACGGCGCCGGGTTCCGGGTCGAGGTGGGCGGAGAGCACCTGACCACCCGCGGCGTCGTGCTCGCGACCGGCCTGCGCGACACCCTGCCCTCGATCCCCGGGCTGGAGCCGCTGTTCGGCACCGTCGCGGCCGTGTGCCCCTACTGCCACGGGCACGAGCTCAGCGGCAAGCCCGTCGCCGTCCTCGGCAGCGGGCCGCACGTCGCCCGGGTCGCGTTCCTGCTGGAGCGCATCGCGAGCCGCCTGACCGTCCTGGCCGACGGCGGCGACCTCGACGCCGACACCCGCACCCTCCTGGCCGACGGCGGGGTGGCCGTGCGGCCCGAACCCATCAAGGAGCTCGTGCCCACGGCCGACGGCGCGCGCGTCGTCCTCGCGGACGGGCCGGACGAGGAGGTGGGCGGCATCTTCGTGGCCGCCGAGTTCGGTCAGCGGGCGCCGTTCGCGGAGCAGCTCGGGCTGACGCTGCTGCCGTCGGGTGCCGTCGAGGTCGACGCGATGGCCCGCACCAGCCTGCCCGGCGTGTTCGCGGCCGGCGACATGGCGCACACCGCGGCGATGCCGGGGCCGATGGCGTCGGTGCTCATGGCGGCGGCGTCGGGCCAGCTCGCGGCGGTGTCCCTGGACGCGGACCTCCTGGGCAGGGACCACCCGGCGCCGGCCTGACCCGCTGCGGGTCGGCACTCCCCTGACCCCGGACCTGCCAGTTCGGCAGTCTGCATCGAGATCGGTCCAGCGCTGGACCGATCTCGATGCAAAGTGCCGACCTCAGAAGCAGCGTCGCAGGAGAGTGGCGACCTCAGCAGCCAACCCGGCCCTCATGCGCTCTCGCGCAGCGCCCTGCGCTCGCTCTCGATCGCGAGCAGCTCGGCGAACGCCGCGTTGTAGGCGCTCTCGTCGGACGGGTCCAGCCGCTGCAGGCGGCTGCGCGCGTCGTCGACCCGGCGCTTGAGACCCAGGTCGACGACGCGCCGCACCAGGCCCTCGACGAACGCCGCGACGGCCGCCTCCCGGTCCTCGGGGAGCGACGCGACCGACAGCTGGGTCACCACGATCGCCACCGACTCCGGGGACTGCTCCAGCACCGCCGCGACCCACTGCGCGGCCGACAGCTCGCGCCCGACGGCCACACCCCCGGCCGCCCGGATCG
>NZ_KI911594.1:15391-21824 GCF_000515355.1 Promicromonospora kroppenstedtii DSM 19349
TGTCGGCGATCGCACTGCACCGGCGGCTGGTGGCCCCGGGCTCGTAGACGGGGCCCACTCAGCCCTTGACGGAGCCCGCCGTCAGGCCGCCCACGATGTACTTCTGCAGGAACAGGAACAGCGCGAGCACCGGCACCGCCGAGATCACGGCGCCGGCGGTGAACAGGCCCCAGTTGGCGTCCTGCAGCGAGGAGACCCAGCCGTAGAGGCCCACGGCGAGCGTCCAGCTGTCCTCCGACTGGAGCAGCACCCGCGCGATGATGAACTCGCCGAACGTGCTGATGAAGCTCAGCAGCCCCACCACGGCGAGGATCGGCGCGGTCAGGCGCAGCACGATGGTCCAGTAGATCTGGGCGTGCGAGGCGCCGTCGATCTTCGCGGCCTCGTCGATCTCCCGCGGCACGGTGTTGAAGAACCCGTACATGAGGAACGTGTTCACACCGAGCGCCCCGCCCAGGTACACGCAGATCAGCGACAGCTTGGAGTCCAGGCCCAGGCCCGGCACCACGTTCCCGAGCGAGATGAGCAGCAGGAAGATGGCCACGAACGCGAGCATCTGCGGGAACATCTGGATCACCAGCAGGGCCGTGAGCCCCACGCGGCGTCCGCTGAACCGGAACCGGGAGAAGGCGTACGCGGCCGCCGCGCCCATGAGCACGGTGCCGGCGCCCGTCGCGACCGCCACCACCAGGGTGTTGGCCATCCAGGTCCAGAACCGCGTGCCGGCGAGCGCCGCGTAGTTGGCCCCCGACACCGACGCGAACAGCTCGTTCGAGCCGGTCAGGGTGCCGCCGTCAGCCAGGGAGGCGGAGACCACGTAGACGAGCGGGAAGCCCGCGTAGACCACGGCGATGATGCCGACCAGATGCCGCCAGCCGATCTCGGAGAACCAGCGGGCGCGCTGCCCGGGACGCCGGGCGACGTGTGCTGTGCGCGAGTTCATCAGGCGATCTCCTCGAGCGATCGGGTGCGCCGGAACGCGAGGGCGGAGATGGTCGCGACCACCAGGAAGATGACGATCGACAGGGCGCTGGCCAGGCCGTAGTCCTTGGCCGCCGTGCCGTCGAGCCCGGAGACCGAGTACACCATCGAGATGAGGATGTCCGTGTGCCCCAGCGGCACCGAGGCGTCGTCGAACCGCGGGCCGCCGCCCGTGAGCATGTAGATCAGCGTGAAGTTGTTGAAGTTGAACGCGAACGACGAGATGAGCAGCGGCGCCGTCGCGACCAGCAGCAGCGGCAGCGTGATGGACCGCCACGTGCGCCAGCGGCCGGCGCCGTCGATCTTCGCGGCCTCCAGCACGTCGGTCGGCAGCGACTGCAGCGCGCCCGTGCAGATCAGGAACATGTACGGGAAACCAAGCCACAGGTTCACGCCCAGCACGGCCAGCTTGGCCAGCACGGGGTCGGTGAGCCACGGGATCGAGGCCCCGCCGAGCAGCACCTCGTTGACGAACCCGTGGGACCGGTTGAGCATGCCCGACCACAGCAGGGCCGCCAGGAACCCCGGGATCGCGTACGGCAGGATGACGAGCGTCCGGTAGATCCGGCGGCCGCGCAGGCGGGCGTCGTTGAACGCGATCGCCAGGAACAGGCCGAGCAGGAACGTGGACGCGACCGAGAGCACGGCGAAAGCGAACGTCCACACCAGGATCTTGCCGAACGGCCCGGCGTACCGGTCGTCGCCGAACGCGGTGACGAAGTTGTCCAGGCCCACCAGCACGCGCCAGCCCACGGGCAGCGTGGTGCCGTCGGCGGCCTCGAACTGGCCGTCGTCGTTGGGTGTGTACGTCACGCCAGTGGTGGTGTCGGTCATCGTGTCGGACGCCGAGTCATACTCCAGCGTGGACGTGAACACATAGCCGGTGCGGGCGTCCTGGGTGCGGACCGAGCCCTCGTTCGGGTCGTCCGACACCGGCACCCGCAGCTCGGTGACCTCCTGCTGCCGCTCCAGGACGGCGGCGTACTCCAGCACGTCGTAGCCGGGCAGCGCGGTGACCTGGCCGGCGTCGACGGAGGCGCCGTCCACGGGCTCCAGCGGCTGGTCGGCCGTGCCGGCCTGCACCGCGCCGTCGGGCGAGACGATCGCGAAGCCGAGCGTGTCGCCGTCGGCCACCACCGTCAGGGGCGCCGACGGCGAGCCCTCCACGCGGCGCTCGTTCTGCACCAGGAGGGCCTCGATGGCCTGCTCCTTGGTGGAGTTGTGCCCGTCACCGTAGTTCGTGAACGCGACGTAGCCCGTGTAGGCCACCACGTACACCTGGTAGACGAGCAGGAACGCGAGGCCGGGCAGGATGTACTTGAGCGGCAGCGCGCGCTTGGAGAAGTAGGCCCAGTTGGCGACGATCAGGAGCGCCACCATGGCGGCCAGCACGCCCCAGGACTCCGCGCCCCAGGCGGCGAGCACCGCGTAGACGCCCAGGGCGTCGACCAGGGCGATCAGGACGAGCTTGACGAGAAACCCGGGGCTCCAGCCGGTGCGGCCGGAGCCCCGGGTCACGGGTGAGTACATCAACCGATCTCGCCCTGGATGTCGGCGACCATCTTGTCCCAGGCCTTCGCCGGGTCGGACTTGCCGGAGACGATCGCGGCCTCGGTCACGCCCCAGTACGCCCACACGGCGCCCATCTCGGGCAGCGACGGCATCGGGACCGCGTCGGCGCCGACCTCACGGAAGCCCGCGGTGATCGGGTCCTCGGAGGCGGTGTCGGCGGCCTCGATGAGGGCCGGCGGACGGTCGCCCGCCTCGTACAGCGCGAGCTGCGCCTCGGGGGTGGCCATGTAGTTGACCAGGAAGTCGTTGGCGAGCAGCGCGTTCTCGCTCTGCGCGCTCACGTAGAAGCCGGCCACGCCCACGAACGGCTGGGCGGGCTCGCCGCCGGCGCTCGGGATCGGGTCGATCGACAGGTCGAGGTCGCCGAACGACTCCAGCATCCACGGGCCGCCCACGATGAACGGCGACTCGCCCTTGGCGAAGGCCGCCAGCGCGATGTCGTAGGTGACGTCGGTGCTCAGGTTGCCGGCGTCGCCCTGCTCCGCGAGCCACTCGGCGAAGGCGGTGCCGCCCTCGCCCCCGAGGGCGAGCTCGGGCTTGTACGAGCCGTCCGCGTTCTGCTCGAAGACCGGGGCGCCGAACGACGTCTGCAGCGGGTAGAAGGTGTAAGGGTCACCCTCGGTGGAGGTCTGGATCAGCAGCGGGTACTTGGTGCCGGCGTCCTTGCCGGCCGCGATCGCGTCGTCCCAGGTGGCGGGCGCCTCCGGGGCGAGCTCCGTGTTGCGTATGAGCGCGATGTTCTCCACCGCGTAGGGCAGGCCGTAGACCTGGCCGTCCTGCGTGAACGCCGAGACGGAGACCGGCTCGAACTTGTCGGCCGTGTCGCCGAGCTCGATCGGGGCCACGACGCCGTTGGTCGTGAGCTCGCCCAGCCAGTCGTGCGCGCCGACCGTGATGTCCGGGCCCTTGCCCGTGGGCACCTGCGCCAGGAAGTCGGGGCGGATGTCCTCGAAGTTCTTCAGGACCACCTCGACGTCGGCGCCCGTGGTCTCCTCGAAGCCGACAGCGGCCTCCTCCACGGCGGCCTGGCGGGTCTCGTCGACCCACACGGTGAGGGTGGCACCCTCGCCGTTCGGTGCGGCCGACTCCTCGCCGCCCGCTTGCTCCTCCGCGCCGCCCGCGCAGGCGGCCAGCGCCAGCGTCGTGGTCAGGACAGCGGCGGTCAGGATGCTCCGTCGCATCGTCACTCCCGATGGTTCGCGGCCCGACGTCGGGCCTGGGTTTCGATGCCCGAACCGTACGGGCACAGCGGCCCATTATGCAAGAAGTTGCGATAAAGTTTCAGCACCGCTTGCAGCCGTTACCAGGACGACGGCGGCGACCGCGGGGCGCGACAGGGGCGCGACACCCGTGGATCACCCGGGACGAGGAGGTCACATGTCACTTAGGCTGCCAGGCGTGCGCACCCGACTGACCGACCTCGCCGAGCAGGCTGGGGTCTCCACCGCGACCGTGTCGCGCGTGCTCAACGGCAAGCCCGGCGTGGCCGGCGAGACCCGGCAGGCGGTGCTCGCGGCCCTCGACGTGCTGGGCTACGAGCGCCCGTCCGCGCTGCGGGCCCGACCCGCCGGCCTCATCGGCCTGGTGGTCCCCGAGCTGTCCAACCCGGTCTTCCCTGCGTTCGCGCAGGCCATCGAGTCGCAGCTCGCCTCGCGCGGGTACACGCCGCTGCTGTGCACGCAGTCGCCGGGCGGCACCACCGAGGACGAGTACGTCGAGACCCTGATCGACCACGCGGTCGACGGCATCGTGTTCGTGTCCGGCAAGCACGCCGACACGCGCGCTTCCACGGAGCGCTACCAGCGGCTGCGCGGCCGCGGCCTGCCGATCGTGCTCATCAACGGCTACGCCGAGGGCATCGACGCCCCGTTCGTGTCGCCGGATGACAGCGCCAGCATCGAGCTCTCGGTGCGGCACCTGGTGGCGCTGGGCCACCGCAGCATCGGCATGGCCATCGGGCCGGACCGGTTCGTGCCGGCCAAGCGCAAGATCGAGGCCTTCGTGGCCCAGCTCCTGCGGCACGGCCTCGCGGACACCGAGGAGGAGGCGCGCGCGCACGTCAGCCTCACGCTCTACACGCTGGAGGGCGGCCAGGCCGCGGCCGGCGAGCTGTTCGACGCCGGGCACACCGCCGTGGTCTGCGGGTCCGACCTGATGGCGCTCGGCGCCGTGCGCGCAGCACACGCCCGTGGCCTCTCCGTGCCCGACGACGTGAGCGTCGTCGGCTACGACGACTCGCCCCTGGTGGCGTTCACCGACCCACCGCTGACGACGGTGCGGCAGCCCGTGGCCGACATGGCGCACGCGGCCGTGAGCGCACTGCTCACCGAGATCCAGGGCGAGCGCGCGCCGCGCTCGGAACTGTTGTTCACCCCCGAGCTGGTGGTGCGCGGTTCGACGGGCGCGGCCCCGCACGCCACCGCCTGAGGGCTGTCTGACGCAGCACACTGGCCGATCGGGGGCGATTCCTCCCGTACGCTTGCTGCAAGCGTTACAGCCCCTTTTCCCGACCCCTGAGGACGCCACACGTGACCAGCACGACCTCGCTCAGCACCGTCGACCTCACCGCCGGCGCGCCCGCCCACACCCCCGCGACCAGCGGCGAGTGGTGGCGCGACGCGGTGATCTACCAGGTCTACCCGCGCTCGTTCGCGGACGGTGACGGCGACGGGACCGGCGACCTGCCGGGCGTCACCGCCAAGCTGGACCACCTGGCGCAGCTCGGTGTGGACGCCGTCTGGCTGAGCCCGTTCTACCGCTCGCCCCAGAAGGACGCGGGCTACGACGTCGCCGACTACCGCGACATCGACCCGCTGTTCGGCACGCTCGCCGACTTCGACGAGATGCTCGCCGGCGCCCACGAGCGCGGTCTGAAGGTCATCGTCGACCTCGTGCCCAACCACTCCTCCGACCAGCACGCCTGGTTCCAGGAGGCGCTGGCCGCCGCGCCCGGCTCGGCCGAGCGCGAGCGGTACATGTTCCGCGACGGGCGCGGTCCCGCCGGCGACGAGGTGCCGAACAACTGGCAGTCGATCTTCGGCGGCCCGGCGTGGACGCGGCTGGCGCCGCGCGAGGACGACGGCCCGCTCGGCCCGCAGTGGTACCTGCACCTGTTCGACTCGACGCAGCCGGACCTGAACTGGGAGAACCCGGAGGTCCGCGCCGAGTTCGAGGGCGTGCTGCGGTTCTGGCTCGACCGGGGCGTGGACGGGTTCCGCGTCGACGTCGCGCACGGCATGATCAAGGCCCCGGGCCTGCCCGACTGGGACGGCCAGGTCGCGATGGTCGAGGGCACCGTCGAGGAGGCCTCCGAGTCCGACCCGGGCGCCCCCGAGGACGGCTCCACGGGCGCGGGCAACCGCGGCCCCATGTTCGACCAGGACGGCGTGCACGACATCTACCGCGCCTGGCACAAGGTGCTCGCCGAGTACGACGGCGACCGCTGCCTCGTGGCCGAGGCCTGGGTCGAGCCGCTGAGCCGCCTGGCCCGCTACGTGCGCCCGGACGAGATGCACCAGGCCTTCAACTTCTCGTTCCTCACGGCGCCCTGGGACGCCGCGACCGTGCGTACCGTCGTCAACGCGTCGCTGAGCACCATGGAGGCCGTCGGCGCCCCCACCACCTGGGTGCTGTCCAACCACGACGTGGTGCGGCACGCCTCGCGCTTCGGCCTGGAAGAGATCGGCGGGCGTCAGCTCAACGGCATCGGCGCGACCGACCCGCAGCCCGACGCCGCGCTCGGCCTGCGCCGCGCCCGCGCCGCGACGCTGCTCATGCTCGGCCTGCCGGGCTCGGCGTACGTGTACCAGGGCGAGGAGCTGGGCCTGCCCGACCATACCGCCCTGCCCGACGACGTGCGGCAGGACCCGTCCTTCTTCCG
>NZ_KI911594.1:21924-26905 GCF_000515355.1 Promicromonospora kroppenstedtii DSM 19349
GCCGAGCGCGGGGCCGGGCACGGCCGACGCCGGGGCCCGCAGGGCCTCGAACGGAGGCAGAGCGGCGGTCAGCGCGGGCCACAGCTCGTCGGCCGTGGCGAACCGCAGCTCGGCGCCGGGCGCCAGGAAGGTCTCCCCGTCGCGCTCGGCGATCACCTGGATCACCAGCAGCGCGTGGTCGCCGATCAGGGTCAGGCGGGTCACCGTGCCGCTCGAGCCGGACGTGGCGATCAGGGTCGCGCGCACGGGCGCACCCAGGTGCTCCGCGAGCGCCGTGCCCACGGCGGTCGTCCCGCCGCCGTCCCTCGCCTCGGCCGTCACCGCAGCCCATTGTCTTGCGTCAAGCTCCAGAATCCGGCCGGCCATGCGCAACTCCCTCTTCGACACCCGTCAACGACCCTCGGCATACCGCAGCCGAACCGTATCCCCGGGCACGGGGCCAGTCCACGATTGAACTACCCATGGCCAAAGATCAGGTCAGGCCGTATCTTGCCCGGCCACGGGCGCCGGGGCGAACCGGGACCGCGCGCTCAGAAGGCCGGGTCGCGGACGATCGGGCAGGTCATGCAGTGGCCGCCACCGCGGCCCCGCCCCAGCTCGGCGCCGTTGATCTCGATGACCTCGATGCCGGCCTTGCGCAGCAGGTCGTTGGTGGTCGTGTTGCGGTCGTACGTGAACACGACCCCGGGCTCCACCGCTACCGCGTTGTTCCCACTGTCCCACTGCTGACGCTCGGACTCGTACACGTCGCCGCCGGTCTCGATCACGCGCAGCTCGCCGAGCCCGGTCTCACGCGCCACGACGTCCAGGAACGGGGTGTCGCCCTCGTCCGTGACGTCGACCTCGCCGGTGCGCCGTCCTGAGCCCGTCGAGGGGCTGCCCGGCCGCAGCACGAACGCGTGGATCGCCTCGACGATGCGGGGATAGACGGTCACGGTGTCGACGTCGGCGAAGGTCATGACCGTGTCCAGGTGCATGGCCGAGCGGAGCTTGGGCATGCCCGCCACGACCACCTGCCGCGCCGCGCCGCCCGCGAACAGGGCAGCGGCGACCTGCGTGATCGCCTGCCGGGAGGTGCGCTCGCTCATGCCCACCAGCACGGTGCCGTTGCCCACGGGCATCACGTCGCCGCCCTCCAGCGTGGCCCGCTGGTGGTCGGTCTCCGGGTCGCCCCACCAGACGGTGGACCCCACGAAGTCCGGGTGGAACTCGTAGACGGCCTTCATCAGCAGCGTCTCGTCGTGCCGGGCCGGCCAGTACAGGGGGTTGAGCGTCACGCCGCCGTAGAGCCAGCAGGTCGTGTCCCGCGTGAACAGGGTGTTGGGCACGGGCGCCATCAGGTACTCGCGGGAGTCGAGCGTGTACTCCGCGAGCGAGCGGTGGGCGGCCGGCAGGTCGGGCACGTCCTGCGTGGCCAGGCCGCCGATCAGGTACTCGGCGAGCTGCTCCGGGGCCAGGCCCTCCAGGAACTCGCGGGTCGCGTCGATCATGCCGGTGCCGACCACGCCCGGCACGATCTTGCGGTCCAGCAGCCAGTCCCGTGCCCCGGGCACCCGCATGGTCGCGGCGAGCACGTCGTGCAGCTCCACGACGTCGACGTCCCGGGACCGCAGGTCGGCGACGAACCCGGCGTGGTGCTCGATCGCCCGGTCCACCCACAGCACGTCGTCGAACAAGAGGTCGTCCGAGGTGGTGGGCGTGAGCCGCCGGTGGGCCAGGCCCGGGCGGCAGACCAGCACCTTGCGCAGGCGCCCGACCTCCGAGTGCACCCCGTAGGCCGCCGAGGGCCGCGTCGTGTCGTCGCTCTGGATCGTCATGGTCTTCCCTTTCGGACGGAGATCGCCTTCAGATGGAGATCGTGCCCGTGGCGAGCGCGACGACGCCGATCACCGCGCCGACCACCGACACGACGAAGATCACCAGCTCACCCCGGCTGAACACGCGCCGGTTCTGCTCGCGCCGCGTCATCGCGAACAGGACCGTGGCCGGGGCGTAGATCACGAACGACAGCAGCACGAACGTGAGCCCGGCCGCGAAGAGCAGGAACGCCGTGTAGAGCACGGCGAGGGACGCGATGACGAGGTCGCCCGTGGTGCGGCTGCCCTCCGCCGGCCCGCCGCGGCCCAGCGCCAGCTTGAGTGCGAAGCCGGCGGCGAGCAGGAACGGGATGAGCGACAGGGCGCTGGTGAGGTCGAGCGCGAACGTGAACGCGTCGTCGGACAGCAGCGTGACGAACAGGACCACCTGGATCAGCACGGTCGTCATCAGGAGGGCGGCGCGGGGCACGTCGTTCGCGTCGGACGTCGCGAGGAACCGCGGCATGTCCCGGTCCTTGGCCGCGACGAACAGCACCTCGGACGACATCAGGGTCCACGCGAGGTAGGCGCCGAGCACGGACACGATCAGGCCCACGCTCACGAAGACGGCGCCCCAGCCGCCGACGGCCGCCTCCAGGACCCCCGCCATCGACGGCTGGCGCAGGTCCGCGATCTCCTGCATCGGGAGGATGCCGTAGGACACGATGGTGACCGACGCGAAGATGGCGAGCACCATGAGGAAGCCGAGCACGGTCGCCCGGCCGACGTCCTCCCGGCGCCGCGCGTGCCGCGAGTAGACGCTCGCTCCCTCGACGCCGAGGAACACGAAGACCGTGGCGAGCATGGTGCCGCGCACCTGGTCGAACAGCGGGCCGGTGATGCCGTAGCCCTGGAAGTTCTCCGCGAGCACCTGGGGGTCGAGCAGGAAGGCCGCGATGAGCACGAACATGATGATCGGCACCAGCTTGGCGACGGTGACGATGCGGTTGATCGTCGTCGCCTCCTTCACGCCGCGGCGCACGAGCAGGTAGAACCCCCACACGCAGGCGGACGACGCGACGAACGCCACGAGGGTGTCGCCCTCCCCCAGCACGGGCAGCACCGCGCCCAGCGTCGACATGATGAGGATCCAGTAGGTGACGTTGCCGACGCACGCGCTCGCCCAGTAGCCGAAGGCCGAGAAGAAACCGAGGTACTCGCCGAACCCGGCCTTCGCGTAGGCGTAGACCCCGGAGTCGAGGTTGGGCTTGCGGATCGCGAGCCGCTGGAACACGAAGGCGAGCATGAGCATGCCGGTACCGGCGATCGCCCAGGAGATCAGCGCGCCCAGCACCCCGGTCTCGCCGGCGAAGCGGCTCGGCAGCGAGAAGACGCCGGCGCCCACCATGGAGCCCACGACCATGGCGGTCAGCGTGGCCACGCTGATCTTGGCCGTACGGCCCTGCGTGCTGCTCTCGGAATGCTGCGCCATCGCGAGACCCCCATGCGCTCGTGCACGGTCCGGTTGCCCGGTTTCACGTCCCGGAGCGTCGCGCCTCCACGACGTCCCAGCAGTGCAATTAGAAGCATGTCCGACAGAGGTCGGCAAAAGATGTTTCACCGTTCAAGGCGGGCCTGTGGCCCGCGTCGCAGCGGCCTCCCGGCGGTGTGCGCCAGAATGGACCCGTGACTTCCGCGCTCGCCCCGACCTCGCTGCTCAAGCCCCTCCAGATCGGGCCCATCACGGTGGGCACGCCGGTGGTGCTCGCACCGATGGCCGGCGTGACCAACCGCGCCTTCCGCACGCTCTGCCGCGAGGCCGGCCGGTCGGCCGGCTTCGACCCGGGCCTTTACGTCGCGGAGATGGTGACCAGCCGCGCGCTCGTGGAGCGCAACGTGGAGGCCCTGCGGATCGTCACGTTCGGCCCGGAGGAGACGCCGCGCTCGGCGCAGGTGTACGGCGTGGACCCGGCGACCGTGGGCGCGGCCGTGAAGATCATCGCCGGCGAGGACCGGGCCGACCACGTCGACCTGAACTTCGGCTGCCCGGTGCCCAAGGTGACGCGCAAGGGCGGCGGCGCCGCCCTGCCGTGGAAGCGCCAGCTCTTCACGGACATCGTCAAGGCGGCGGTCGAGGCCGCCGAGCCGCACGGCGTGCCCGTGACCATCAAGATGCGCAAGGGCATCGACGACGACCACCTCACCTACCTCGAGGCCGGCCGGATCGCGGAGTCGCTCGGCGTCGCCGCCGTGTCCCTGCACGCCCGGACCGCCGCCCAGCACTACTCCGGGCAGGCCGAGTGGGAGGCCATCGCACGCCTCAAGGAGGCCGTGCGCACCATCCCGGTGCTCGGCAACGGCGACATCTGGTCCGCCGAGGACGCCGTGCGCATGGTCGAGCAGACCGGGGCCGACGGCGTCGTCGTGGGCCGGGGCTGCCAGGGTCGCCCCTGGCTGTTCGCCGACCTGGCCGCCGCGTTCAACGGCTCCGACCTGCGGGTGCGGCCAGGGCTGCGCGAGGTGGCCGACACGATCTACCGGCACGGCCTGCTCATGGTCGAGTACTTCGACGGCGACGAGGGCAAGGGCATGCGCGACCTGCGCAAGCACATGGCCTGGTACCTCAAGGGATACGCCGTCGGCGGTGAGAAGCGGCACTCGCTCGCCCTGATCGACACCCTGGACGAGCTCCGCGAGCGGCTCGACGCCCTGGACCTGGACGCGCCGTACCCCGGCGAGGACGCCGAGGGGCCCCGCGGACGCGCGGGCTCCCCCAAGACCCCGCACCTGCCGTACGGCTGGCTCGACTCGCGTGACCTGTCCGAGGAGTTCGAGGCCAGGCTGCGCGAGGCCGAGCTGAGCGTCAGCGGCGGGTAGGACTCCCCTGGCGGCGGGTGAACCTGACCAGGTCCGTTACGCTCCTTCCGTGCTGTCCGACGTCGCGCGCCGTGTCAGCGCGCCCGAGATCACCCCCACCACCGCGGACGACCCGCCCGAGATCGGCGGCTACGAGATCCGCGGCCGGCTGGGCCGGGGCGGCATGGGCGTGGTGTACCTCGGGGCGACCCGCAGCGGCCGCCTGCTCGCGATCAAGGTGATCCACCCGGAGCGCACCGGCGAGAGCGAGTTCCGCACCCGGTTCCGCCGCGAGGTGTCGGCCGCGACCCGGGCGCGCAGCCGCCGCA
>NZ_KI911594.1:27005-28141 GCF_000515355.1 Promicromonospora kroppenstedtii DSM 19349
GGGTCGGCCACCAGGGCCTCGCCGGCCTCGCGGTCGCCCAGCAGGAGCTGCGAGACGCCGGTCGGGAAGCCGGCCTCGGCCAGCGCCCGGTCGAGCAGCGCGGCCGCGCCGACGGCGGACAGCAGGGTCTTCTCGCTCGGCTTCCACACCACGGTGTCGCCGCAGACCAGCGCGACGGCCGTGTTCCACGACCACACCGCGACCGGGAAGTTGAAGGCGCTGATCACGCCGACGACGCCCATCGGGTGCCACGTCTCCATCAGGCGGTGGCCGGGCCGCTCGGACGGCATGGTGCGGCCCCCGACCTGCCGCGAGAGCCCGACGGCGAAGTCGCAGATGTCGATCATCTCCTGGACCTCGCCCAGGGCCTCGCTGGTGATCTTGCCCGCCTCGATGGTGACGAGCTCCGCGAGGTCGGCCTTGTGCTCGGTGAGCAGCTCGCCCAGACGCTTGACGACCTGGCCGCGTACCGGGGCGGGCACCGAGCGCCACGTCGTGAAGGCCTCTGCGGCCTCGCCGACGGCGGTCGCGGCCTCGGGGGCGCCGTCGCGGCGCAGCTCCAGCAGCGTCTGCCCGGACAGGGGCGACACGACGGGCAGGCCCGTGCCCGCGGGCACGGTGGCGCCCAGCCGCTCCAGGGCGGCCAGCGCGGTGTCGCGCAGCTCGGTCGTCAGCGGGCTGTCGGTGGTGGTGCTGGTCATCGCGTTGCTCCCGTTGTGCGGTGGGTGGTGGTGAGGGTGGCCGGGTCGACACCGAGGGTCTCGGCGGCGCTGGCCAGGGACCTGGCCACCTGGTCGGCGTACAGGTCGAAGGGGTCGTTCAGGTCGCGGCCGAGCGCGCCCGCCATCCAGTCCGCGTCCCGGTCCGTGCCCTCCTGGCTCGCGTCCTTGGCGCCGTCGGAGGTCAGGTTGGACTGGAAGATGCCCGCCGCGGAGCGGGGCAGGAAGTCCTCGTAGACGATCGGCTGGCGGACCACGCCCGCGCCGGCCGGGTCCACCTCGTAGGTGAACCAGCCGAGCTCCTGGTCGGCGAGCGCCGCCTCGGTCGTCGGGAAGGTCCGCTGCCAGACGGCGCGCGCGAGCTGCTGGCGCTGCGCCTCCGTGAAGCCCGGGTCGTCGGCGCGGGCCGCGGCGGCC
>NZ_KI911594.1:28241-29001 GCF_000515355.1 Promicromonospora kroppenstedtii DSM 19349
CTGACGCGTGGAGCCGGGCCGTCGCCCGTCCGGCGGGGCCGGTCGGAGCCGGTCAGCCGAAGTTGACGCCCTGCGCCAGCGGCAGCTCGGTCGAGTAGTTCACGGTGTTCGTCGCCCGGCGCATGTACTGCTTCCACGCGTCCGAGCCGGACTCGCGGCCGCCGCCGGTCGACTTCTCGCCGCCGAACGCGCCGCCGATCTCCGCGCCGGAGGTGCCGATGTTGACGTTCACGATGCCGCAGTCAGAGCCGACCTCGGACAGGAACGTCTCCGCCTCGCGCACGTCCAGCGTGAAGATCGAGGACGACAGGCCCTGCGGGACGTCGTTATGCACGGCGATCGCCTCGGACAGCTCCGAGTAGGTCAGCACGTACAGGATCGGGGCGAACGTCTCGCGCTTGACGACGTCGGCCTGCTCCGGCATCCGGACGATCGCCGGGTGCACGTACGCGGCGTCCTCCGCGCCCGGGACCGAGACGGCGGTGCCGCCCACGACGAGCTCGCCGCCCGCGGTCACGGCCTCGTCGACGGCGGCCAGCATGCGGTCGCGCGCGCCGGCGTCGACCAGCGGGCCCACCAGGGTGCCCTCGGTGCGCGGGTCGCCCACGGGCAGGCCGCTGTAGACCTTGGCGAGCCGCGCGACGACGTCGTCCACGATCGACTCGTGCACGATCAGACGGCGCAGCGAGGTGCAGCGCTGCCCGGCCGTGCCCGCCGCGGAGAACACCGCGCCGCGCACGGCGAGGTCGAGGTCCGCCGA
>NZ_KI911594.1:29101-33236 GCF_000515355.1 Promicromonospora kroppenstedtii DSM 19349
GCCGCCTCGTCGATCTCGACCACGGCGGCGTCGTACGCGGCGCGGCCGGCGCGGGTCAGGGCGATGCCGCGGGCCTCGACCTCGCCGAACCGCACGCGCAGGGAGTCGCTGACGATCTCGCCGTCGGCGGTACGGAAGGTGCGGGGCTCGGCCAGGGCGCGGAACGACGTCTGCCGCAGCAGCACGTCCGGGCCCTCCCAGCGCGGCGGGCCCTGGATCGCGTCGATCATCGTGATGCCACGCGCCTCCATGCGCGCGTACAGGTCGTCGATGTCCAGCACGCGAGGCGTGAGGTGGTTGATGTGCGTGGAGGCGATGCCGCCGATGTCGGCCGCCACGGCGCTGACCGCCTCCAGCTCGCGGTACCAGGCCTGGTCCACGGGCTCGGCGGACAGCTCGAACGCCGCTGTGGCCAGGCGCAGGAACTCGGCGGCGTGGTCCTCGGGCAGGCCGCCGTCGGCCTCGGCGCGGTCGGCCAGCGCGAGCAGGTCCGGGCCGAACAGCGTGCGGGCGCCGAGGAAGTTCTCCAGCCGCCGCTCCAGGTCGGCGGTGAAGAACCGGCGGTCGGCGGTCACCAGCATCGACGTGAAGACCCGGAACGGGTTGCGGGCCAGCTCGGACCGCTCGATCGGGCGGAATGCCGTGGAGATCACGGGGACCGAGCTGGAGGACGCGTCCCGCAGGTCGTAGAAGCCGACCGGCCGCATGCCCATGGCGCCGAAGATCCGCGCCACCTGGGACATCTCGGTGGGGGTGCCGACCCGGATGGCGCCGTGCCGCTCCGCGGTGACGCGCGCGATGGAGCCGAGCCGCTCGGCGTCCGCGCCGTGCTGCGTCACGAAGTCTGCGTTGACCTCGTGCGACACGTCGAGCAGCGTGGTGTAGGCGGGCACCTCCTTGCCGTACATGTCCGAGAGGCTGCGCGCGAACGCGGCCCGCAGCTGCCAGGGTTCGAGGAACGCCGGTGCCGGCATCGGTCTCTCCTTGTCCTTCAGATGATGTTCGCCTCAGGGCCTCGTCGCCCTGGGCTCGTGGTGCGGGTGCTGGTGGTGGGCGGAGTGGGCTCGTCGTCCGCGGCGAACCGGTCCGCGCTGAACCCGGACACGTCGATCGCCGGGGGGCGGCCCGCGTACAGGTCGCGCACCACCTCGCCGACGGCGGGGGCCTGCAGGAACCCGTGCCCGGAGAAGCCCGTGGCGTACAGCACGCGGCCGGGCACGCCGGTCGCCTCGCCGATCAGGGCGTTGTGGTCCGGCGTCATCTCGTACAGCCCGGCCCAGCCGCGCGCGACCGGCACGTCGGTCAGCCCGGGCGCGCAGCCCCCGATCGCCCCGCGCAGCAGCGGCAGCCAGCCCGGGTCGTAGGTGCGCTCGAACGCGATCGGCGTCTCGGGGTCCGCGATGCCGAGCAGCAGGCCGCCGGGCTCCGCGTTGTGGAAGTAGAACGTGGTGCCGTAGTCGATCGTGAACGGGATGCGCGGCGGCGCGGGGTCCAGCCGCGGCGTGAACCCGATCTGCCGCCGGTACGGGTCCACGGGCAGGTCGAGGCCTGCCTTCGTGGCCAGGTCACGGGTCCACGCGCCGGTGCACAGCACGACGGCGCCCGTGCGTACCCGGCCCTGGTCGGTCCAGACCGCGACGACGGCGTCGGCCCGCGTCTCGACGTCCTGCACGGTCACGTGGGTGCGGACGGTCGCACCGTGCCGCTCGGCGCCCGCCGCGTAGCCCTCGACGACGGCGTGGGGGTAGGCGAACCCGTCGCGCGCGGCGTACGCCGCCCCGGCGTAGCGGTCGGCGTCGACGTACGGGTTGAGGCGGCGCACCTCGTCGTGGCCGAGCATGCGGCTGGTGACCCCGTGCTCGTTCTGCATCGCCACGGACTCCTCGAACAGCGCGACGTCGTCGGCGTCCGGCAGGAGAAACAGGTAGCCCGGCTGCTGCAGCCCGATGTCCGCGCCGGGGCGGACGGCGAAGTCCTCGTACAGGTCCAGGCTGCGGTTGCCCAGGTCGACGTTGGCCGGGTCGGAGAACTGCGCGCGCACTCCCCCGATGGGCTTGCCCGAGCTGCCCGAGGCCAGCTCCTCGGCCTCCAGGAGGAGCACGTCCACGCCGTCCTCGGCGAGGTGGAACGCCACCGACGCGCCGAGCGCGCCGCCGCCGACCACCACCACCTCGGCGCGGGCGGGCAGCGGGCCCCGGCGGTCCGCGGGGCGCCGTGGTGAGGTCATGCACGCATCCTGCCACGCACTCCGGCCGAGATGGGTCCACACCGGAATTGTTCTTGCGATACACCCCGAGGTCGGTGGAATCAGGTGCCGAAGCGGGCCGGCTGCGCCGTCAGATCACAGTGCGCGGGTCACCGTGCGGCGGCGCGGCAGTCCGCGCACGTGCCCCACAGCTCGATGGTGTGCTCGATGTCGTCGAAACCCTGGGCCGCGGCCACCTTCGAGGCCCAGGCCTCGACCGTGGGGCCGTCGATCTCGACGGTGCGGCCGCACACGCGGCACACCAGGTGGTGGTGGTGCTCGCGGCGGGCGCAGCGGCGGTACAGGCTCTCGCCGTCCTCCGCGCGCAGCACGTCCACCTCGCTCGCCTCCGCGAGCGCCTGGAGCGCCCGGTAGACGGTCGCCAGCCCCACGGACTCGCCGCGGGCACGCAGGGCCTCGTGCAGTTGCTGGGCCGAGCGGAAGTCCGCCATCTCGTCGAGGGTCTCGACGACGGCGGCGCGCTGGCGGGTCATGCGTGCGGTCATCAGCGGCACTCCTTCGCGGCGGCGGCCGCACGTTCGGTGGCGGCCGCGGGCAGGTCGACGTCGTCGGGCAGGTCGGGATGCGGGTCGTGCACGGGTCGCCGCCGGCTCAGCAGGGGCGCCAGCATGGAGACCACCGCGTAGACCCCGATGGCGAGCACCACGATAGTCGCGCCCGGCGAGACGTTGTACCAGTAGGTGATGCTGAGGCCCGTCAGGCAGACCACCACGCCGACGACGCAGGCGGTGAGCATGGTGCGCCCGAACGCGTGCGTGACCTGCTGGGCGATCGCGACGGGCACGATCATGAGCGCGCTGACCAGCAGCAGGCCCACGACGCGCATGGCCACGGTCACGGTCAGCGCGGAGACGACGGCGACCACCACGTTCAGCGCCCAGACGGGCAGGCCCGAGGCGGTGGCGAAGTCCTCGTCGTGGCTGACGGCGAACAGCGCGTGCCGCAGCCCGACGCCGACGGTGAGCACCACGAGCGAGAGCACGACGGTGAGCCAGAGGTCGGCGTCGGACACGGTGGAGATCGAGCCGAACAGGTACTGCATGAGGTTGCCCGAGGAACCGCCCGCGATGCCGATGAGCAGCACGCCGCCGGCGATGCCGCCGTAGAACATGATGGCCAGAGCGAGGTCGCCGGAGGTGCGGCCGCGGCGACGGACGACCTCGATGAGCACGGAGCCGACCACGGCGGCGACCACGGCGCCAGGGATCGCGAGGGCGTCGTTGGGCGTCAGGCCCATGCCCGCGCCCACGAGCCAGCCCAGCGCGACGCCGGTGAGGGCCACGTGCCCGATGCCGTCGCCGAGCAGGGAGAGCTTGCGCTGCACCAGGTAGGTGCCGACCACGGGCGCGGTGACGCCGACCAGGAGCGCGGCGATGAGCGCCCGCTGCATGAACGGGTCGGTCAGCATGAGCATGATCACGGGCGCACCTCCAGGTCCAGGGCCCGGGACTCGGCGTCCAGGGTGTTGTCGTCGGCGTGCGGGTGCTGGTGGCGGTGCCCCGCACGGTCGTGGTCATGGCGGGCGGGCGGCGGGGCGCCGTCGTGCACCACCTTGCCGTGCCGCAGCACGACGGCGCGCGTGACCAGCGGCTCGAGCTCGCCCAGCTCGTGCAGCACGACGAGCACGGTGAGACCGCCGTCGACCAGGCGCCTCATCGTGGCCGCGAACGCCTCCTGGCTCGCCATGTCGACGCCGGCCACGGGCTCGTCCAGGACCAGCAGGTCCGGCTCGCGCACCAGGGCGCGCGCGATGAGGATGCGCTGCTGCTGCCCGCCCGACAGCAGGTGCACGGGGTCGTGCACGCGGTCGGCCAGGCCCACCTGCTCCAGAGCGACGGCGACGCGCTGGCGCCAGCCGCGCGGCAGCCG
>NZ_KI911595.1:0-1668 GCF_000515355.1 Promicromonospora kroppenstedtii DSM 19349
GCTCGAACCCGGCGGCCGCGTGGTGGTGGTCGGCGGCGGGCTGACCGGCATCGAGGCGGTCACCGAGATCGCGGAGGCCCGACCCGACCTGGACGTCGCCCTCGCCGTCCGCGGCGACCTGGGCGCATGGCTGTCGGACGCCGGGCAGCGGCACCTGCGCAAGGTGCTCGGCCGGCTCGGCGTCACGGTCCACGAGCACACCGACGTCGCCCGGGTCACCGCCACCGGCGTCGTCACCGCCGACGGAGCCACCCTCGCGGCCGACGTCGCCGTGTGGACCACCGGGTTCGCCGCCCACCCGATCGCCGCCGCGACCGCCCTGGAGCTGACCGATCGCGGGCGCATCGTCGTCGACGGGACCATGCGCTCGGTCTCCCACCCGGACGTCTACGCCGTGGGCGACGCCGCCCAGGCCGACGGCCCCCTCGGAAACCCGCTGCGCATGTCGTGCGCCTCCGGCATCCCGATGGCCTGGCAGGCCGCCGACTCCATCGCGGCGCGCCTGACCGGCGGCCGGCTGCCACGCATGCCGCTGGCCTACGTGCACCAGTGCATCAGCCTGGGCCGCCGGGACGCGATCATCCAGTTCGTCACGGCCGACGACCAGGCCCGGCCCGCGGCCCCGGGCGGCCGCCTCGCGGCCCGGTACAAGGAGATGATCTGCGCCGGAGCCGCGTGGACGGTCGCCAACCCGATCCAGTACCCCGTGCGTCGACGCCGGCTGACGGCGACGTCCTCGGTGGAGCGCGAGCGGGTGAACTCCGGCGAGGCGCCCGCGACGAGGGGCGTCCGCTCCTGAGGTTCTGTTCAGGCCACGAGCTCCGGCCCGTGGGAACGAGCTTGAAACGTTGCAGCATCGTGGCTTGAACAGAACCTCGGAAGCCGGTCAACGGCTGCGGCAAACCGACGACGCGCCACCGTCTACGCTGGGCGCCATGGACGACAGGCCAGTCATCCTGCTGGCAGGCGGCGAGCACGCCGACGTCGTCGAGCAGGAGTTCCGCGCCCGGTATGACCGCGACTACCGGATCGAGCTGACGGGTGGCGTGGCCGCGTGCCTCGACCGGGCACGGGAGCTCGTCGGCGAGGGCGCGCAGGTCGCGATGGTCGCCGCCGAGCACCACCTGCCCGACGGCACGGCGATCGAGCTGCTGCACCAGCTGCCCGCCGTCGTCGCGACCTCCCGGCGGGTCTCGCTCGTCCCGTTCGAGTACTTCAACGACAGCCTGGACGAGCTGCGCGAGGCGATGACGCGCCGCGAGCTGGACACGTACGTCATTCTCCCGCGAGGGCCGCGCGACGAGGAGTTCCACACCGCGCTGATCGAGCTGCTCTCGGAGTGGGGCTGGTCGGTGGGCCGCCCGGTCGTCACGGTGACGGACGTCGTGGCGGGGCCCAGCGACCGGAACGCCGCGGCGATCCGGGACCTCCTGGAGCGCCTCGGCTTCCCCTACCGCTCCCTCGAGCCGGACGACGACGACGCGCAGGCGATCCTCGAGGCCGCCGGCCCGGGCGCCGAGCTGCCCGTGGTCAGCACGTTCCGGGGCCAGGCGCTGTCCGCGGCGACCCCGGCCGCCGTCACCGAGGCGATCTACGGCGGGTTCGACTCGATCCCCGAGGGCGTGATCGCGGACGTCGCGATCGTCGGCGCCGGGCCGGCGGGCCCGG
>NZ_KI911595.1:1768-1984 GCF_000515355.1 Promicromonospora kroppenstedtii DSM 19349
CCCCTGACCGCCCGGTCCAGCCAAGGAGGATGACCACCCCATGACCCAGCGCCCCCGCGCGGTCCTCGCCTTCGGGCCGCCGTCCCTCGTGGGCCAGATCTTCACCCCGGACGCCCTCGCCCGGATCACCGCGGTGCTCGACGTCGACGTCGAGCAGGTGGTCACCGAGACCGGTTCGGGCGCCGCGCGCCGGCTGCTCGCCGACGCCGAGGTGCT
>NZ_KI911596.1:0-1361 GCF_000515355.1 Promicromonospora kroppenstedtii DSM 19349
GAGGTCGGCGTCGGCCGCGTCGGGGTCGACGTCGAACACCGCGACCCGGGCCCCGCCCGCTCGCAGCCGGCGCACGATCGCGGCGCCGATGCCGGAGGACCCGCCCGTGACGACGGCGACGAGGCCGTCGAAGGCGGTCATGCGCGCACCTCCGGCTCCCACGCCACGTACTCCTGGCGCTGGCGGCCCAGGCCCTCGATCTCGACCGAGACGACGTCGCCCGGGCGCAGGTACGGGAACCGGCCCGACAGCGCGACGCCCTCGGGCGTGCCGGTCAGCAGCACGTCACCGGGCTCCAGGGCGAGGTACTGGCTGAGGGTGTGCACCAGCACGTCGACGCCGAAGATCAGGTCGGCCGTGGACGAGTCCTGGCGCGGCTCGCCGTTGACGAAGGAGCGCAGCCGCAGCCCGGTGCCGGCCCCGTCCACCTCGTCGGGCGTGACGAGCCACGGGCCGAGCGGCGTGAAGCCGGGGGCGTTCTTGCCCTTGGACCACTGGCCGCCGGACTCCTCGATCTGCCACGCGCGCTCCGACAGGTCGTTGGCCACGGTGTACCCGGCGATCACGTCGCGTGCCTGCTCGGGCGAGTCGAGGTAGCTCGCGCGGCGGCCGATCACCACCGCGAGCTCCACCTCCCAGTCCGTCTTGCGGCTGCCCCGCGGGATGGTGACGACATCGTCCGGCCCGGCCACGGTGTTCGGCGTCTTGAGGAAGATCACCGGGCGCTCCGGCGGGGCGGAGCCGGACTCCGCGGCGTGCGCCGCGTAGTTCATGCCCACGCAGACGACGGCGGACGGCCGCGCCACCGGGGCGCCGAACCGCTCGCCGTCCACGTCGACCTCGGCGAGCGTCCCGGCCGTCAGGGCCGCGCGGGTGCGCGCCACGCCGTCGGCGGCGAGGAAGGCTCCGTCGAGGTTCGCCGTGAGCGGGCTCAGGTCCCGCCATCCGTCGCCGTCGTGCACCACGGGTCGCTCCTGGCCGGGGGTTCCGATCCGGGCGAACTTCATCCTTGCTCCTCTTCTTGCCGGGGTTCTTGGGTCACGGAGGCGGGCAGGCCGTACACGCGACGCGCCGTGCCGTGCCAGATCGCTTCCTGCGCGGCCGGCGGCAGACCGGCCAGGAGACCCGACAGCGTCTCGACCCACGTGTCGTAGCGGGCGGCGGCCAGCAGGCTGACCGGCCAGTCGGAGCCGAACATGAGCCGGCCCGCCCCGAAGGCCGCGAGCGCGTGCTCGACGGCGGGGCGCAGGCCCTCGGCCGACCAGCCGGTCCAGGACGCCTCGGTGACCAGGCCGGACAGCTTGGCCGTCACGTTCGGCGAGGCCGCGACGGCGTCGATGGCCGCCGCCCAGTCGGCGAGG
>NZ_KI911596.1:1461-1594 GCF_000515355.1 Promicromonospora kroppenstedtii DSM 19349
TAGAGGTTGCCGAGCTGCGCGGCACCGAAGCCGAGCTCGGTCAGCCGCGTGCCGGTACGCAGGGTGTGCTCACGCATGCGCTGCTCCTCCCGGGTTCCGGGGCGCGAGGTTCCGGGGCGCGAGGCGCTCGGGG
>NZ_KI911597.1:0-997 GCF_000515355.1 Promicromonospora kroppenstedtii DSM 19349
GGGCCGCCGTCCGGACCCGGCCGGTCGCGGCGCTCGCGGCGGACTGAGCCGGGCCGGCTACGAGCCGGGCCGCACCAGGCCCGTCTCGTAGGCGGTCACCACCGCCTGCACGCGGTCGCGCGCGTCGAGCTTGGCCAGGATGCGGCCCACGTGTGTCTTGACCGTCGCCTCCGCGACGAACAGGTCCCCGGCGATCTCCGTGTTGGACCGCCCGCGCGCCATCAGCACCAGCACCTCGCGTTCGCGGCCCGTCAGGCCGGCCAGCGCCTCCTGCGGGCCCGCCGCCTCCTCCGGCGGCAACGCCGTGACCAGGCGCTCCATCAGCCGCCGCGTGGACGACGGCGCGATCACCGCGTCGCCCTGGTGCACCGTGCGGATCGCGGTGAGCAGCTCCTCCGGCTGGGCGTCCTTGAGCAGGAACCCGCTGGCGCCGGCCCGGATCGCGTCCAGCACGTATTCGTCCAGGTCGAACGTCGTGAGCACGACGACGCGGGGGTCGCCCGCCGCGACGCCTCCGTCGCCCAGCAGCGCCCGGGTCGCGGTCAGGCCGTCCATGCCCGGCATGCGCACGTCCATCAGCACCACGTCGGACGCCGTGCCGGCGAGCAGGCGCAGCGCGTCCCGGCCGTCGTCGGCCTCGACCACCACCCGCAGGTCGGGCTGGGAGTCGATCACCATCCGCAGGCCCGCGCGCACCAGCGGCTGGTCGTCGACCAGGGCCACCCGTACGGGCGTGTCCAGGGCGTCAGTCATCGTTCTCCTCGGTCGTCGTGCTCGGTTCGGTGGTGGCCTGGCCCGGCTCCGCGGGTTCGGCGGGCTCGATGGTCTCGGCGGCCGCGGGGCGTTCGGCGCGCGGGATCGGCACGACGAACCGGACCGAGAACCCGCCGCCCCGGCGCGGCCCTGCCGTGAGCGTCCCGCCGAACATCTCGGCGCGCTCCCGCATGCCCAGCAGGCCGTACCCGGCGGAGGGCTGCTCCGCCGGGTCGGCGGAGCC
>NZ_KI911597.1:1097-3433 GCF_000515355.1 Promicromonospora kroppenstedtii DSM 19349
GGCGGCTGGCCGCCGCCGTGGGGCGCCTGGCGAGGCGGGATCGAGCGCGGCACCTGCCCGGCTGCCTCGCCGCGTGCGGGCATGCCCGACCTACGTGGTGGAACAGGCGGGGGATTCGTTCCCCTGCGATCGCCGGACACCGGTACCTCCCGTGAAGACTGTCTACGGATACGTGGTTCTGAGCGCGCTTCGTCGGAGCCTTCCGGCCGTCCGATGCGGTGGGCGCCACCGACGCCGGGAATCCCGACGCCGGGCGTCTCCGCATTCGCGGGTCCGCCCTGCTGCTGCCTGCTCGACGCCGCGCCGGGCAGGGTGCGCGGGCGCTCGCCCGTGTCACCGACCGGGATCGCGTCGTCGGCGCCCGGACGCCCGCTCACGCCCTGCGGCGTGAAGCTGGGCGGGATCCGGACGCGCGTGACGTCGTCGTCGGCCGAGGAGGCCGATCGCTTCGACGTTCTGGGATCTGACATGGGCTCAGCCGCAGACCTTGGTGGTGTCGGCGCCGGTGAAGGCCTCTTCACCGGCCTGCTTGATCTCGGTCGAGGCCGGTGTGGGCTCGGCCGAGGAGTCGTCGCCGGCCTCGGCGTCGGTCCCCGTCTCGCTGCCCGAGTCCGTCCCCGTGGCCTCCTCGCCCGTGGTCCCGCCCTCGGTGGCCGACCCCGAGGGGTCTGCCGACGGCTCGTCCGGGTCGTCGGTGAGGGGCTTGTCGTGCTTGACGTCGTCCCACAGCTGTACGGCCTCGTCCGTCCATACGACGTTAGCCGCGTTGTTCGGGTCGTACTCGTTGGGGACGGTCATGAAAGTGATCGTGTCAGGCCGTACGTTCCGCATGGAGTAGGCCAACCCGGCGAGTCCGTCGATGCTGGCCAGCTCGTCGTTCATGGTGAGCGATCCGGTGACCGCCTTGAGGAACTTGAGCGTCTTCGACGGGTTCGTCAGCACGTCCTGGCTCAGCACCTTGCGGGCGAGCGAGGCCATGACCTCCTGCTGCCTGCCGATCCGGCCGAGGTCGGACCCGTCGCCGAGCCCCGGACCCTTGCGGGCCCGGGCGTAGTCGAGGGCCTTCTGCCCCTGGAGGGTGTGGGTGCCGGGGGAGAGCGAGAGGTGGTTCGCCTCCGCGGAGTAGATCTCCTGCTCGACGCAGACGTCGACGCCGCCGACGGCGTCGATCATCGAGGAGAAGCCGGCGAAGTCGACGACGATGAAGCCGTCCATGTACACGCCGGTGAGCTCCTCGATCGTCTTGACCGCGCACAGGGCGCCGTCGGCGACCTCGCCGCCGGCCTGCACGCCCTGCGAGAAGGCGGCGTTGAACTTGGTCCCGTACAGCTCGGCCGTGGTCGCGCCGTCGGTCGTGGTGCAGCTCGGGACGTCCACCGTGGAGTCGCGGGGGATCGAGATCATCTCGATCCGCGACCGGTCGCCCGAGATGTGCATGACGACGGTGGTGTCGGAGCGGGCGCCGATCTCGCCGCCGCCCGCCAGGGCGTCGTTGTCACCGCTGCGCGAGTCGCTGCCCATCACCACGATGTTCAGCGGAATGCCGGCGTTGGGGTCCTTGGGGAGCACCTGCTTGGGCCGGTTCGTACCGAGGGCGGCCATGTCGGCGGTCTCGATGTTCCCGGTCAGCTGGGTCACCGCCGTCGCCCCGCCTGCGATCCCGAGGGAGAGGGCCGCGACGACCACCAGTGCCACCACACGCGGCGCGCCGCCCAGGTGTCTCAGCTTCCGGGCGTGCGACGGCCCCCGCGAGGGGTTCGTCGCACCTGCGGCGCTGAAGTCGGGAAATGTCACGGTCACCGATCCTAGAGACTGCATGTTGCACGGCGGCGCACCGCCCGGGGGCGGACCGTAGAGGGTTCGTGGAGGAGCGCTGTGGTTCAGCCGATCCGTTCGGCCGATCCGCTCAGTCGACCCGTTCCGTGGAGCGCAGCCGCTCGCGGCGCGTGTCGTCCGCCTCGAGGGCGGCGGCGGTCCCGGCCGAGGTGAGGACCACCGAGCCGCCGCCGGCCCAGATGCCGAGCAGCGCTCGCAGCACGTCGGCCACGGCACCGCGCCCGTCCACGAGCACCCGCGCGCCGTCGCCGGGCTCCGGAACCAGGCCCTTGTGCCCGACGGCGCCCGCTGCGGTCACCAGCGCGTCCTGGTCCGGGTCGACGTCGGGCACCCAGCCGATCACGTCGCCGTAGGTCATCACGGCCGAGGCGGCGTCGATCGCGCCGGGCGGCAGCTCGCCGTCGTACCGGCGGGCGAGCGCGGGCAGGGAGACGACGACGAGGTCCGCCCCGGCGTCGGCCCAGCGCTCCGGCGTGTCGGTGACGACCACGTCGGGCCCG
>NZ_KI911597.1:3533-3730 GCF_000515355.1 Promicromonospora kroppenstedtii DSM 19349
CACCGTGACCGGCGCCAACGCCCTGGCCGAACCGCTGCCGCCCGGGACCAGCACGCGGCACCTCGACCCCGAGGCCGTGGACCAGATGACCCAGCACCCGCCCCTGTACTACGCGGTCGCCGCGGGCTACCTGCACGTCACGGGCCTGGCCGAGGCGCGGTGGGACCACCAGCTGCTCGGGCTGCGGTTGTTCGACG
>NZ_KI911597.1:3830-4088 GCF_000515355.1 Promicromonospora kroppenstedtii DSM 19349
GTGGCGTTCGCCGTCGGCGGCTGGTGGTGGCTGCGCAACCTGCTGGTGCTGGGCACGGTGCAGCCGGTGGGCATCCCGGACCGGTTCCCGGACGACGAGCCCCGCGGCCTCTGGTACTTCCTGCGGGTCGTCGTCACCGGCCTGACCCGGTCGTTCTTCGGCAACTTCGGCTGGCTGGAGCTCCGCCTGCCCGACGCCGTCTTCTGGTCCGCCGCCGTGGTCGTGGCCCTGCTGTGCGCGGTGGCCGTGGCGCGCGGG
>NZ_KI911598.1:0-162 GCF_000515355.1 Promicromonospora kroppenstedtii DSM 19349
AGACCGTGGTGCTTCCCGGGACGCACTCGAAGTGGGTACGGCTGGACGGCGGCCGGGTCACGGGCTTCACCACCGCCATGACCGGCGAGCTCTACGGCCTCCTGATGGGCGACAGCATCCTCGCGCGCCTGGCGGAGGGGGAGACCGGCACCGAGGCGTCGG
>NZ_KI911598.1:262-364 GCF_000515355.1 Promicromonospora kroppenstedtii DSM 19349
CTGTTCACGGCCCGCACGCTCGTGCTGGCCGGCCGCCTCGCTGGTACGGAGGTGGCCGACTACCTCTCCGGCCTGCTGATCGGCGCCGAGGTGCGGCACGCG
>NZ_KI911598.1:464-1888 GCF_000515355.1 Promicromonospora kroppenstedtii DSM 19349
CAGCCGGCCCACCGCGGAGGCGACGGCTGCCAGCAGCGGCAGCATGCGCTTGCGGGGTGCGAACCGCGCGGCCGCCACGACGTGCACGGCGGCACCCTCGGGCCGGTTCCCGCGCTCGGTCCGCGGTATCCGCCACGACTCCAGGTCCAGGCCGTTGGGCAGGATCGCGACGTCGCCGCCGTCGGGCAGCAGCTGCCGCAACGGGTCCGCCGTCAGCTCACTGACCGCGGACCAGCGCACCGGCCAGCGCGACCAGCCCGTGACGACGTCGGCGGCGGCGAACAGGCGCGACGCCCCGCCCCACACGCTGTGCACGGTCAGCACGGCGGGCAGCCCCAGCCGGGTCACCGGTCGCAGCGCGGCCTGTGCGGTGGGGGCGAGCACCCCCATGTGCAGGTGGACGACGTCGGGCTGCTCGCCCCGGGCGATCGCCGCGCGCAGGTGCGTGGTCACGTGGGCGGTGGAGCGGGGGTGTATCGGCCAGCCGCACGGGACGCGGGCGGCGATGCGGTGCACCGTGACGCCGTCCTCGACGGCGGTGCTCACCCCGTGCGCACCAGGACGGGCGGGCGTCGTCGTGAGGACCTCGACCTGGTGGCCCGCCGCGACCTGCTGCGCGGCCAGGCGGCTCACCTGGGCCTCGATCCCGCCCAGCAGCGGCAGGTAGGTGTCGGAGACGTGGGTGATGCGCACGCCCGACATCCTCGCACCGGCGGGGTTGCCGCACGGTGCTACGCCGCGCGGTCCGGGTAGTTCGTACTTAGCGTGGAAAGATGACCGACTACACGAATGTCCCCGCAAAAGGGGTCAAGGGTGCTGGTGTGTTCGTGATCGTGGCCGGGATCATCATGATCGTGGCCGGGATCGCCGTGTGGATCCTCGTGGCGACGCAGCTGTCGGCCGAGAAGATCACCGTGTCCGACGACTCCACGTTCATGGGAGGCGTCTTCGCAGGTCAGCAGGTGCAGGGTCCGCTCACGGCCTATGCCCAGGCGGACATCATCAACCATCACGCGCTCGAGGCGTCCGGCGGGGCCACCTATGCCGAGCTGGAACAGGACGACCCCGTCCGCGACACCGTGATGGACGCGTCGTTCCTGCGTGCGTCGCTGTTCACCTCGGTGGTCGCGTTCGGGGTCTGTGCCCTGGTGGTCGGGCTCGGGATCGTCCTGGGTGTGATCGGGGGAGCACTACGCCGGCTGGCCCGGACCCCCTAGCGCCGTCGGACGCTGGAGATGACGGACCCGGCCACCAGGATCACGCCCGCGGCACCCAGCAGCACGATCAGGGCGACGCCCAGGTCGAACACCACCCCGGCCGCGACCGCGAGGATGCCCAGGCCGACCGCGATGACGATCAGGCCCCAGACCGCCGTGCCCACGCGCGGGCCGCGCTTGGGCGCGACCTGCGGCTGGGCCGGCTGG
>NZ_KI911598.1:1988-4892 GCF_000515355.1 Promicromonospora kroppenstedtii DSM 19349
CGGACCGGCGTGCCTCACGGGTGCTCTCGCGGGCGGCGGCGCGGGCGCGGACTCGCGCCAGGCGCGGGTTCTCGCCGTGGCCGAGCCCGGAGAGCGCGAGAGAGGAGGCGGGCGCCTCGTCGGTGGCCGTCATCGGAGGGCCTCCTCGTCGGCGCGGTGTGCCCACTGCGCGAACGTCTCGTCGCCGTCGTGGTCGGCCTCGAACCGGCGCACGACCCGCTCCACGTAGTCGCCGATGCCGTCGGCGGTCACCTTGAGCCCGCGCACGGTGCGCCCGAGCCCGGCGTCGTCCCGGTCCGTCGAGGCCAGGCCGCCGCCCAGGTGCACCTGGAAGCCGGGCACCTGGTTGCCGTCGTCGTCCATGACGAGCTGGCCCTTGAGACCGATGTCGGCCGTCTGGATCCGCGCGCACGAGTTGGGGCAGCCGTTGACGTGCAGGCTCAGCGGCTTGAGGTGGCTCAGGTCGCCCAGGCGCTCCTCGAGCTGCGTGATCGCCGCGGCCGACGTCGCCTTGGTCTCGACGATCGCGAGCTTGCAGTACTCGATGCCGGTGCACGCGATGGTGTTGCGGCGGAACGGGCTGGGCCGGGCCTGGAGGCCGAGCTCGGCCAGGCCCGCGATCAGGGGCTCGACCTGCTCCTGCGCGACGTCCAGGACGAGCAGCTTCTGCTGCGGCGTCAGGCGTACCCGGCTGCTGCCGTGCGCCTCGGCGAGGTCGGCCAGCTCGGCCAGGGTCTCGCCCGAGACCCGGCCGACGGTCGGCGCGGCGCCCACGTAGAAGCGCCCGTCGTGCTGCTCGTACACACCCACGTGGTCGCCACGCTCGTCGAGCCCGAGCGAGGCGGGCGCGGGCGGGGCGACGCCGTCGGGCAGCGCGTAGCCGAGGTACTCGTCCTGCAGGACCTGGCGGAACTTCTCCGTGCCCCAGTCGGCGAGCAGGAACTTCAGGCGCGCCTTGTTGCGCAGCCGGCGGTAGCCGTAGTCGCGGAAGATCCGCACCACGCCGTGCCAGACGTCGGGCGCCTGCTCCTCGGTGACGAACACGTTCAGGCGCTCCGCGAGGCGCGGTGCCGTCGACAGCGCGCCGCCCACCCACAGGTCGTAGCCGATGCCGAGCTCGGGGTGGTCCACGGCGACGAACGAGATGTCGTTGATCTCGTGCACGACGTCGAGGCTGGGGTGGCCCGTGATCGCCGACTTGAACTTGCGCGGCAGGTTGGCCAGGGCCGGGTCCCCGATGAAGCGCTCCTGGATCTGCTCGATCACGGGTGTCGGGTCGATCAGCTCGTCCTTGGCGACGCCCGCCACGGGGCTGCCGAGGATGACGCGCGGCACGTCGCCGCAGGCCTCCGTGGTGCTCAGCCCCACGGCCTCCAGCCGGCGCCAGATCTCCGGGACCGACTCGACCTCGATCCAGTGCAGCTGGAGGTTCTGCCGGTCGGTGATGTCCGCCGACCCGCGGCCGAACTCGGTGCTGATGCCCGCGATGGTGCGCAGCTGCTCGGTGGTCAGGGCGCCGCCGTCGATCCGCACGCGCAGCATGAAGTACTTGTCCTCGAGCTCGTGCGGCTCGAGCTGGGCGGTGCGGCCGCCGTCGATCCCGGGCTTGCGCTGCGTGTACAGGCCCCACCAGCGGAACCGGCCGTGCAGATCGTCACCGGGGATCGCGTCGAAGCCCTCCTTGGCGTAGATGCGCTCGATGCGGTCGCGCACCTCCAGCGGGTCCGACTCCTGCTTGAACTCCTCGTTGTGGTTCAGCGGCGCGGTGCCGTCGACCTTCCACTGGCCGTTCGGCCGGGCGGGGCGCTTCGACGTCGTGGGCGTGCGCCGTGCCGGGGTGCGGGTCTCGGGCGGGGTGGGGGCCGTGTTCACCATGTGCGGGGTCCTGTTCGGTGCGGGGCGCGCGGGCGTGGAGCGTTGCTGGGGGGAGTGGTGCGCGTCGTGCGGGCACAGGTAGCCGGTTCCCGGGGATGACCAGGGACTCAGCGCTGCGGGCCGGCGGCGCGCGCTGACCTTGCAGGGGGCGAGGGGCGCGTCAGGGCTGACAGCTGCGACAGCGGTCGCAGGCACAGGTCGGCGTGGCACACATGGGCATCTCGTGACGGGGTGTCACGAGGGAGATGCGCGCTGCCTTGGTCATGGCGAAGACCGTAACCGCGGGTTCGGACGGGTGGAAGACCATGTCCATATAGTGGATGTCTATTGGGTGCATCAATGTTGCCTATGTGTTTCCCTACTGGAAAGGTCGGGAAACCGGCTGGCGCGGGGTGTGGCAGGGGGTGGGGCGCGGGGCGGCGGGGTCGGCAGGCCTCCGGCCGGCCGCCCCGGTTCGGCAGTTGGCATCAAGGCTCGGCAGTTGGCATCGACATCGGCACAGGCCTGGACCGATCTCGAAGCCAACTGCCGAGTCTGCGGTGCAAACTGCCGCGCCCGAGGCGGACTGCCGATGCCGCCACTCTGGAATAGTGTGCCAAGCGCGTAGCGCCGCTCGTTTGCCAGCTGGCCGCTCGGCTGTCAGCACGCCGTCCACCTGTCAGCACGCCGCCCGAGCGTCGGTGCGCCCGGTACTTAGCGACCGACCTGGGTACGGGATCCTCGCCGCAGTGTCAGGTAGGTGGCATTGGCACGCCGCAGTGTTCGGCAGTTGGCATTGAGGTCGGCACAGGGCTGGACCGATCTGGAAGCCAACTGCCGAGTCTGCGGTGCAAACTGCCGCGCCCGAGGCGGACTGCCGACCTTGCCAGGGCCCGGTGCGCCGTATCTAATATATTGCATGCCCATTCCAAGGAGCGTGCCCGCGATCGATCGCCGGCTCCTGCGCGACGACGTCTACGGCCGGCTGCGCGACGCGATCGTCGACGGCAGCCTGGCGCCGGGGGAGCAGCTGCGCGACCTCGAGCTCGC
>NZ_KI911598.1:4992-6177 GCF_000515355.1 Promicromonospora kroppenstedtii DSM 19349
CCTCGCCGGGTGCGGTCTCGCCGGCGGGCGTCTCGCCGGACGGCAGGCAGGCGCCCACCACCACGAACCCGCGGTGCGGCGCGCCGTTGAGCCGGCGGACCACGCGCTCGGCCTGCTCGCGGTGCCCCACCACCAGGACGGGCGTCATGCAGCCCGTGCCGCGGCTCCGTGTGCGGGCCACCCACTGCCGCCAGCCGTAGCGGGAGCCGATCAGCCCCGCGAGCCCGAGCGGCAGCATGATCGCCTGCGCGAGCACGTCCCGGGGCTCTACCGCTCCGGTGAGCCAGGCCAGGAGCACGAGCACGCTCACCGCGGTGCACGTGGCGGCGAAGATGCGCCGGTACTCCGTGTGGTCGCGGCCCACGACCCGCAGGTCGTACGAGCTGCGCGCGGCCACGGCCCCGATCCAGACCACCGCCACCAGGGCCGACACGACGAGGGAACCGAGGAGGCCGGGGTGCCCGGGGGTGCCGGCCAGGAGGGTCGCGTCGAGCACGGACGCGAGGATCACCGAGGCGAGGACGACGGCCGTGTCGGTGTAGCGCAGCCGTGCGCGATAACGCACCTGCCACTGCGGGTGAGCGCGCTGCGCGCGGACGTCGTGAAAACCGCGCGACGTCGCATTCTTCACCCTTTTCTCGGCGGTTTGCGGGCGAATTTCGAAACCGCCACCTATCGTCTGGCTCGCCACGTCGATTCCTTCCTTCCCTCTGGCCAGGAATGAGTTTTGGGCGCACTGGATCGCGGCGCGTCTACGCGCCCTGGTGGAGCCGGGGGGTGGTGGTCCGGGCCTTACGACAGCAGCCTCGGGGCGTGGTGTGTGCCCGGTTCTCGTTGCTATTTCTTGATCACGATAATATGAGGGTCACCGTATTCTGTCGTCTGCCCGACGGCTTTTTCCGGACCCTTCACCCGGCACTTCACCCTTTTCGGTGAAGAGGTGAGACAGCAGTCGGGAAAAGAAATAACCGAGCACCATTCAGTGGCGAAAAGACGCGTTCGACGACGCCTCGTGCAGCACCCCGTCGGTCTCCGTGAACTCGTCCCCGGTGACCGGACAGCGCCAGCCGTCACCGGTGGTGCGCTCGAGCGGCACGCCGGCGCGGCCGACCCAGCGGATGCGGCGGGCGGGTACCCCGGCGACGAGCGCGAAGTCCGGCACGTCGGCCGTCACGACGGCGCCCG
>NZ_KI911599.1:0-2136 GCF_000515355.1 Promicromonospora kroppenstedtii DSM 19349
GCCGCCGCGCGCTGCTCCGCCGGGCGGCGGCGCAGGGTGGGCTGCAGGATCGCGGGCGGGTCGTAGGCCGCGTCCAGGCGGCCGACGTCGGTTCCCGGCGGCACGATGGCGTCGATCCGGTCGAGGATCTCGTCGCTCAGGCTGACCTCGGCGCCGGCGAGCGCGCTGTCGAGGTGCTCCATGGTGCGCGGTCCGATGATCGCGGAGGTGACGCCCGGGTGCGCGATCGCGAACGCCATCGCGAGATGGTTCAGCGGCATCCCGGCCTCCTCGGCGACGGGGATGAGCTGCTCGACGACGTCGAGGCGCTGCTCGTCCTGGAGGTGCCTGAAGCCGAACTGCGCCCGGTGCGCGTCGCTGGCCTGACCCTTGCGGTACCGGCCGGTGAGCATGCCGCCGGCGAGCGGGCTCCAGACCAGCGTGCCCATGCCGTACTGCTGGGCCACCGGCAGTACGTCGCGCTCGATGCCGCGGTTCAGGATCGAGTACGGCGGCTGCTCGGTGCGGAACCGCTCCAGGCCCCGCCGCTCGGCGACCCACTGCGCCTGGACGATGTCGGCGGCGGGCATGGTGGACGAGCCGATGGCGCGCACCTTGCCGGAGTTGACCAGGTAGGTCAGCGCGGCGAGCGTGTCCTCGACGTCGGTGTCGGGGTCGGGGCGGTGGATCTGGTACAGGTCGATGTGGTCCGTGCCGAGGCGGCGCAGCGAGTTCTCGACCTCGGCGATGATCCAGCGCCGGGAGTTGCCGCGGTGGTTGGGGTCGTCGCTCATGGGCAGGTGCACCTTGGTAGCCAGGACGACGTCGTCGCGCCGGCCCTTGAGCGCCTTGCCCACGATCTCCTCGGACTCGCCTCGCGAGTAGGCGTCGGCCGTGTCGATGAAGTTGATGCCCGCGTCGAGCGCCTTGTGGATGATCTTGACCGACTCGTCGTGGTCGGGGTTGCCGATCGCGCCGAACATCATCGCGCCGAGCGCGTAGGGGCTGACCTTGATGCCGGTCCGGCCGAGGTTGCGGTACTGCATGAGGCCCTCCTGGGGTCGAGAGGTCTGGTGAGCGCACCGGCGATGCCGTAGTCTGGAGCTAAGCGGAACGCTCTTCCAGAACTATATGGAAAGACGTTCCGGTTAGCAACGGATCGGGAGAGAAGTGACCCAGCACACAGAGCAGCGACCGCTGCGCCGCGACGCGCAGCGCAACATCGACGCACTGCTCGACGCCGCCAAGCAGGTCTTCGGCACGTCCGGCGTGGACGCGCCCGCGAAGGAGATCGCCGACCTCGCGGGCGTCGGCGTCGGCACGCTCTACCGCCACTTCCCCAAGCGGTCCGACCTGGTCAAGGCCGTCTTCCAGGCCGAGGTCGACGCCACCGCCGACGCCGCTCCCGCACTGGCCGCCGCCCACGAACCCGTCGTCGCACTGGAGAAGTGGCTCCACCGGTACACCGAGTTCCTCGCGACCAAGCGCGGGCTCGCCTCCGCGCTGCACTCCGGCGACCCGACGTTCGACGCGCTGCCCGCGTACTTCATGGGCCGGCTCGGCCCCGCCGTCGGCTCTCTGCTCGACGCCGCCGCTGCGGCCGGCGCCATCCGCGCCGTCGCCAGCCCCAAGGACCTGCTCTACGCCGTGTCCAAGCTGTCGGTGACCATGAACGACGAGGAGCCCGACCACGGCCGCCGCATGCTCGACCTGCTCGTCGACGGGCTGCAGCACCGGGCCTGACCCCCTCCCCTTCCAGCACGCACCGACAGTTCCGGACACCGGCCGAAGCCGTATAAGGTCGGCACCCAATGGCGCGGGGCGCCGGGCACCAGCCCGGCTGAGATGCACCCGTGGAACCTGATCTAGGTAGTGCTAGCGAAGGGAACGCCTCATGGGCTCAGTCCTGCCCGACGCCGTCGCGTCGGTCGTCACCGCGGTGCGCGACACCGCCCCACTGGTGCACTGCGTGACCAACGTCGTGGTCACGGGCTTCACCGCGAACGTCCTGCTCGCCGCGGGCGCCGCGCCCGCCATGGTCGCCGACCCCGAGGAGGCGCCGATCATGGCCGGCGTCGCCGGCGGGCTGCTGATCAACCTCGGCACCGTCGAGGGCCGCCAGGCCGACGGCATGCGGGCCGCCGTCGACGGCGCCAC
>NZ_KI911599.1:2236-2528 GCF_000515355.1 Promicromonospora kroppenstedtii DSM 19349
TGGTCATCGCCTGGCACGACGCCACCAGCGACCGCAACCGGATCGGCACCATCAACCTGGCCGGACGGGACCTCGCCGTCCTGGAGTCCGACGACGGCGCGGCGCGTCCCGCCGAGCAGCGCCTCGCGTTCCGCACCAAGGCCGAGACGGACCTGAGCGTCACGGCGCTCGCCGTCGGCTCCAGCCGCACCCTCGCCGTGGCGGACGCCGCCGCCGGGACCCTGGAGATCCGCAGCCTCGACACGCTGGAGCCGACCGGCGGCGGCCCCGTGGACCTGCCCGACGGCGGTGT
>NZ_KI911600.1:0-1404 GCF_000515355.1 Promicromonospora kroppenstedtii DSM 19349
GGCGGGCTCGCCCAGGTGCTGGGCACGGACGGGCCGGGAGCAGCCCTGAGCAGCGCGGTCAGCGCCGCGATCCTCGGCGTCGTCGCCACCTACGCGGCGTCGTCCGCGGCGTGGGAGGCCTGGGGCGCCGAGGGCGACGACGAGCCGCCGTCGTACGGGGGCGGCGGGATCGGGGACTTCGGTTTCTGACCGAGCCAGAGGGCATGCTCCCGCGCCGCCCACGACCGCCGGACGGACCCGGTGCGCATGCCGCGCCGGGCCTCCGGGTCGGCGAGCGCCTTGAGCACGTGGCCGGCGACGACGACGGCGAGCGCGTAGGCGCCGGCGTCGTGGACGAGCACGACGCCGGCGCGCGGGACGAACCCGAGCGCGAACTTGAACCACAGCAGCAGTCCGGTGCCGAGCATGACCAGGACGGCACCCGCGAGCCAGGCCGCCCAGAGCTTCTGGCCGGCGTTGAACTTCCCCGCGAGCCGCCCGCGGTGCGGGTCCGGTGACCGCAGGCTCGCCAGCCAGCGCCGGTCCTGCGGGGTGAACCGGTCGAGGCGCCGCAGGTCGGCCCGGAACGGGCCGGACCAGAGCCCGAGCAGGGCGGGCACCGGCAGCAGGATCCCGGACCACTCGTGGAGGGTCTCGACCACGTGCCGCCGGCCCACGAGCTGCGCGACGGGCGCCACGTAGAGCGCGACCGCGGTGAGCAGGCAGACCAGGAACAGCAGCCCGGTCGCCCGGTGGACGGCCCGCTCGGCGGGGCTGAACCGGAGCACGCGCTCAGGCACCGACCGGCTCCTCGCCGGGCAGCCAGCCGTCCACGGGATAGCCGTAGTCCTCCCAGTACCCCTGCTGGACCTGGCTGGTGACCTCGATCCCGGAGAGCCACTTCGCCGACTTGTAGAAGTACATCGGCGCGACGAAGAGCCGCACCGGGCCGCCGCTGTCGTGCGGGACCGGCTCGTCGAACATCCGCAGCGCGACCACGACGTCCGACCGGCGCGCCTGCTCCAGGGTGAGGCTCTCCGAGTAGGCGCCGTCGAAGCAGGTGAACCGGACGGCGGCGCCCTCGTCCCGCACCCCGGCGGCGTCCAGCAGGTCGCGCAGCAGCACACCGGTGAACGGCACCGCGTCGACCTGCCAGCCGTCGGTGCACACGGCGTCGTGCACGACCGTGGTCTGCGGCAGCGCCGCGAGCTGGTCGAGCGTGTACGTCGCGGGCCGGTCGACGAGCCCGCCGACGGTGAGCCGGTAGGTCGTCGCGTCCTTGCGGGGCACGGAGCCGACGACGCTGAAGTAGCGGAAGCCACGGTCGTCCGGCACCACCGCGGGTGCGACCCGGGACAGGGCCGCGCGCACCTCGCCGAGCCCGCTGCGCACCGCGGGTCCCACGGCTACGCCCGCGGCGCCCAG
>NZ_KI911600.1:1504-2570 GCF_000515355.1 Promicromonospora kroppenstedtii DSM 19349
CCACGAGCTCGGCGCCGTGCACGTTGCGGGTGCCGAGCGCGGTGGCTTCCAGCGGGAGCAGATCGAGGTCGGCCTCGAAGGAGGACGTCGCCGCCACGGGCGCCGTCGCCTCCGCGGCGGCGGGTCCCCAGCCGACGGCGACCAGCCCGGCCCCCCGCGGCGCCTCGCCCACGACGTACTGACCCGTACGGGTCGGGAGAATCCAGGTCACTTGTTGGCTCCTACGAGAAGTCCGGACACGAACTGCTTCTGGAACAGGAAGAACACGATCGCCGTCGGCACGGCCGCGATCAGCGCGCCCGCCGCGACCACGTTCCACGCGCTCGCGAACCCGCCCTGCAGGTTGAGCAGGGCCGCGGTGATGGGGAACTTGGCCTCCGTACGCAGCACCGTCATCGCCCAGATCAGGTCGTTGAAGATCCAGGTGGTGGCCAGGGCCGCGAGCGCCGCCAGCGACGGCCGCGACAGGGGCAGCACGATGCGCCAGAAGATGCCGCCAGGGCCCGCGCCGTCGAGCCGCGCGGCCTCGAAGACCTCGTTCGGGAGGCTGCGCATGAACCCGTGCAGCACGAAGGTGTAGAAGCCGATGCCGAACCCCACCTGGACCACGACGAGCGCGGTGAGCGTGTCGCCGATGCCGATGGCCTCGGTGATGGACGAGACCGGGACGAGCAGGATCTGCGGGGGCAGCAGGTTCCCGGCGAGCATGGTGAGCAGGATGGTCCGCCGGAACGGGATGTCGAACCGGCTCAGGGCGTAGGCGGCGAAGGACGACAGGGCGAGCGAGGCGACGACGGCGCACACGGTGACGAGCACGCTGTTGCCGAGCGAGCGCAGCACGCCGCCCTGGGTGAGCGCCGTGGCGAAGCCGTCGAGGCTGAACGACGCCGGGAACGCGCCCAGGCCGCGGCCCGCGATGTCGTCGTAGGAGCGGATCGCGACGAACAGCACGAAGACGATGGGGCTGAGCCACAGCAGCGTGACCGGGACCATCGCGACGTGCAGCCACGGCGAGCGGGCGGGCTTGGGCCGGCGGAGCCGCGGGGCGGGCCGGTCGCGGACCGCC
>NZ_KI911600.1:2670-3168 GCF_000515355.1 Promicromonospora kroppenstedtii DSM 19349
CGGTTCGGGCTGAGCACGTCGCACTTCTCGGCCCGGTTCCGGGCGGCGACCGGCGGCGGCGTGGTCGAGTACGTCAAGCGGCTGCGGATGGCCCGGGCGTGCGAGCTGCTGATCACCACCGAGCTGCCCGTGGCCGACATCGCGCGGTCGGTGGGCTACCCCGACCCGTTCTACTTCTCGCGGCAGTTCCGCAGCGTGCACTCCTGCAGCCCGACGGACTTCCGGAACGGCCTCCACGACCGCTGAGGTTGCCGGCCGGGGGCTGGTCCGACGGGGCCTCGCCCGGTCGCTCCAGAGTCGGATCGTCCAGGCGGGTGCGTCGTCCTCTGCATTCCGTGCGGCCCCGGCGGGCGGTTTGCTGGGCGGGTTCCTCCCCTCGGCCTCCGTGCCGAGCCGACGACGACGTCAGGAGACCCATGTTCACCGCACGAACCTGGGCGGCGCGAGCCAGCGCCGCCCTGCTCACCACCGCGCTCGCCGCGACGGGGCTGGCGGGCA
>NZ_KI911601.1:0-642 GCF_000515355.1 Promicromonospora kroppenstedtii DSM 19349
CTCCGCGGCGGCGTCGCCGGCCCGCCGTGCCGCCGCGGCAACGGACCGGCTGCCGAGCACCTGCGCCGCGAACATGAGCCCCGCCATGGCCAGGCCGATCGCGCCGGCGAGCCAGCTTCCGCTCAGGACCACCAGGACGGCGAGGGTGAGCGGCGCCGTCAGCACCTCGGTCCATGCCTGGGTGTGGCCGGTGAGCCGGTAGTCCTCCTGCGCGCGGGCCGCGATCTCCCCGGGTGCGTCGCGGACGGTGCGTCGCTGCGCCGTCTGCCCGCGCAGCAGGGAGAGGTGCAGCCGCATCCGGGAGTCGACCCACCAGCGGGTGCTCGTCAGCCGGACCGTGAGCGGGAGCAGGGTGTTGGCCACGATGGCCGCGAGGATGGCGCCCACGAGCAGCCAGGGCGCCGAGCCCTGCTCCAGGCCCACGACGGCCGACGCCCACAGCCAGCCGACCACCAGCCCGGTCGAGGTCAGGTAGTCGGCCACCTCGAACACGACCGCCGGGACCAGCATGCCGTGCGGCCGGGCGCGCAGCGTGCTCCACACGGCACGCGCGATCGAGGTGCGCGGGCGTGCGGGGGCCTCGTCGGTCCCGGGGGAGCCCGGCGCGTCTGCCGTCTCGCCCTGACCGTCGGTGGCGGCTCG
>NZ_KI911601.1:742-2042 GCF_000515355.1 Promicromonospora kroppenstedtii DSM 19349
GGTCTGCGGCGCGGTGGGCGCCGGGGTGACCGCTGCGCTCGTCGGCGCCGGACCACCGGACGTCGGCGTCCCGCCGTCCCCCGGCGTGGTCCCACCGGACGAACCGGAGCCACCGTTGCCGGCCGAACCACCACCGCTGCCCGAACCGCCGCCCCCGCCCCGGGTCGCCGTGGCGACCGGGTCGACGTCGGGCAGCGGGGTCTCCAGGAGCACCACGTCCACCCGCGACTCCCGCATCTCGCGGCAGGTCGCCAGGCCGATGCCGCCCACGTAGTCCTCCAGCGTCTGGAGCAGCTTGAGCGGTGTGGCCAGGATCATGTGGAACCCGAACGCGGCGAAGGTGTCCATCGCGGTGCGCGTGAACGCGGTGTCGGCCTTGTCGAAGGCCTCGTCCAGCAGGATCGTGCCGTAGGCGGGCGTCGCGGAGTCCGACGCCCCGGCGAGCTGGTACCGCAGCGCGGCGGCCAGGCAGAACACCACGAGCTTCTGGCGCTGGCCGCCGGACAGGCCGGCGGAGGAGTCGTGCACGGCCAGCGCGATGCCGCCCGCGGTGACCTCGACGCCCGTGAAGTGCACGTGCCGCCGCGTGTCCAGGCACAGGGACCGCCACGCGCGGTCGGCCGGGTCGCTGGACCCGAGCCGGCGCACCAGTCGCTCCAGTACCTCGTACTCCGGCTCGGTGTCGCCGGTGAGGGCGTCGAGCGTGGTCAGGAACTCCTCGACGGCTGCCGGGCGCCGCTCCTTGACGCGGATCTCGAGGAACCGGTCGGTGTCGAAGGGCGAACGCCGCAGCGACGTGTTGACGCCGACGATGCGCTCGCGGATGGTCGCGGGCGCCTGCCGGACCTCCGCGGCGAGCTTCCGCAGCGCGCGGCGCGCCTGGTCGGTGAGCAGGTCGGAGAACCGGGCCTCCTGCTCGGGCAGCCTGGAGGTGCGGATGCGCTCCAGCACCTCCAGGTACCGGGCGCGGTCGCCCACCTGTGCCGTGAGGTCCCGTGTGATGGCGGGCCAGCGGCGGCGGAACTCGGACAGCAGCCCGACGATCTCCCGCTCGGCGGCGCCCGACGTGCGCAGCCCGGCCTCGCGCTCCGCGTCCAGCGTGCGGGACACGGTCAGGGAGACGTCGTCGATCACCTCGTGCGTGACGGTCTTGCGGACGGCGGCGTAGCGCTTCTCCAGCTCCTGCCGGTGCGCCAGCGGGATCGCGTTGGTCGGCGCGTCCCCGAGCTCGGCCACCACGTGCTCCAGGCTGCGGCGGTGCGCGCGGGCCTCGGCGAGCGCGTCGGCGGCCTCCGCGGCA
>NZ_KI911602.1:0-1550 GCF_000515355.1 Promicromonospora kroppenstedtii DSM 19349
GGCCGCGAGGCGGTCCCAGGCCCCGTGCTCCACGAGCCGGCCGCCGTCCAGCACGGCCACGGTGTCGGCATGGCGTGCGGTGGGCAGCCGGTGCGCCACCACGATCGCCGTCCGCCCTGCCAGGAGGGCCTGCGCGGCCAGGGTGACCCGTTCCGCCGTCGCGGGGTCCATGCGGGCGGTGGCCTCGTCGAGCACGACCACCTCGACGTCGCGCACCAGGAGCCGCGCGAAGGCCACGAGCTGCTCCTCGCCCGCGGACAGGGTCACCCCGTCGGACCCCAGGCGCGTCGCGAGGCCGTCGGGCAGCGACGCGACCCAGGCCCGCAGGCCGAGCGCGTCCACCGCCTGCTCCACCCGGGCGGCGGGGACGGGCGCCCACAGCGTGATGTTGTCGGCGAGGGTCGCCGCGAGGATCTCCGTGCGCTGACCCACGACGCCCACGCGCGTGCGCAGCCCGTGCACGTCCAGGCCGGTGATGTCCCGGCCGTCCAGGAACACGGTGCCCGCGGGCGGGTCGACCGCACGGGAGAGCACCTTGGTCAGCGTCGTCTTGCCCGAGCCCGTACGCCCCACGAGCGCGCACGTGGTGCCTGCCGGGACTGTCAGGGACAGCGGGCCCAGGGCGAAGCCCCCGCCGTAGGAGAAGGTCAGGTCGCGCAGCTCGACCTCGACGCCGCCCGCCCGGACGGGGAACGGCGCGCCGCCCTCGGGCTCCTGCGGTGCGGCCAGCAGGTCGCGTACGCGGTGGAAGGTGCCGATCGCCTCCTCGACCCGGGGCAGCAACCGGCCGAGCACGTCGACCCGGCCGACGAACCCCGTCACGAGCAGCCACAGCGTGACCAGCCGCGCGAGGTCGAGCGCCCCGCCGGTCACAGCCCAGACCCCGCCCACGAGCACCGCGCCCACCAGGGCGTCCAGCGGCAGCTCCGTGCGCAGCCGCACGCGCGAGAACGCCACCGACCACTCCTCCCGGAGCCGGATCTGGCGCGCAGCCAGCTCGGCGTACCGCCGCAACACGTACGGCTGCCCCTGAGCGGTGCGCAGGTCGTCCCGGGCCGCCACGGCCTCCTCGAACTGCGCCATGTGCTCCGAGGCTGCCTCCGAGCTGCGCCTGCTCAGGTCGCGCAGCGGCCGCGCCGACCGGCGCGCGAACACCAGCACAGCAGCCGCGACCAGCGGGAACGCCAACCAGGCCGGCCACCAGACCAGGCCCGCGGCCACCCACCCGACCACGAGGCTGATCCCCGCCTGGCCCAGCGTGATGCCGATCCCGCTGATCGCCCGGGTGAGCCGCTGCGGATCGCTGTTGACCCGGTCCAGGAGCTCGCCCACCGCCTGGTCCTCCAGTGCGGGCAGCGGCTGGCCCAGGGCGGCCGCCGCCAGGTCGGACCTCAGGACCGCCTCCGCGCGGGCCACGCCGCGCTGCACCACCAGCCAGGTCACGGCGTCCAGCGCCACGACGGCGGCACTCACCGCCGCGAGCAGGATCAACGTGTCCCGCGCCGGGTCAGCGGCCATCCGCCCGGTGACCACCGCGGCGTACGACGACG
>NZ_KI911602.1:1650-1910 GCF_000515355.1 Promicromonospora kroppenstedtii DSM 19349
CGCCTCGGCCAGGCGAGCCTGCGTCTCGCGCGCGAGCTCCAGGAGCTGGTCCAGCCGGTCGTCGGCGTCCCAGCCGAGCGCCCAGTCCTCGACGCCGGGCAGCACCGGCTGCTCGATCTCCTCCGGCCCGTGCTTGATCAGGCCCTCGCGGGTCACGGCGCGCTCGTGCAGGTCCAGCCCGGCGGGCTCGTCCACGCACAGGTAGTCGTACAGCTCGGAGAGGCGGCGGTGCAGCCAGCCCGACATCGGGCCGTCCTTGA
>NZ_KI911602.1:2010-2176 GCF_000515355.1 Promicromonospora kroppenstedtii DSM 19349
CGACGGCGGCGACCTGGTCCGTCACGGCCGGGATCGCGCCGGTGAGGGTCGGTACCGCGCCCGTGGCCGGCGGCTTGGTCCCGCCGAGCTCCCAGCGCGCCTTCTCCTTGAGCGCCGCGAACTCCGCGAACGTCTCCGGCATGTTCATGCCCACGGACTCGAGGTC
>NZ_KI911603.1:0-904 GCF_000515355.1 Promicromonospora kroppenstedtii DSM 19349
CCGGGCGCGCCCGGGGGCGGCGCGGCGTCGGGCGTGGGCGAGCCGACGGTCGAGGTCCCGACGGGCTCGACCCGGGGTTCGCTGGTCGAGCCCGTCGAGACCCCCGACTCCCCCGAGCACACCGGCGCCACCCGCGGCGACACGTGCCACATCGACGTCGTGGACCGCTGGGGCAACATGGTCTCGGCCACGCCGTCGGGCGGCTGGCTGCAGTCCTCCCCCACGGTGCCGGGCCTGGGCTTCTGCCTCGGCACGCGGCTGCAGATGACGTGGCTGGACGAGGCGTCGCCGTCGGCCCTGACCCCGGGACGGCGACCGCGGACCACGCTCACGCCCACGCTCGTGCTGCGCGACGGCGAGCCGGTGATCGCACTGGGCTCGCCGGGTGGCGACCAGCAGGACCAGTGGCAGCTCCTGTTCCTGCTGCGCGTGCTGGTGGGCGGGTACACCCCGCAGCAGGCGATCGACGCGCCGGCCCTGCACACGACGTCGTTCCCCGGCTCCTTCTGGCCGCGCACCTGGACGCCGGGCGGCGCCGTCGTGGAGGACCGGCTCGGCGAGGACGTCATCACCGCCCTGGAGGGCCGCGGCCACGTGGTGACCCGGGCTGGCGACTGGGCGCTGGGGCGCCTGTCCGCCGTGACCCGCGACCCGGCCACGGGCCTGCTGGGGGCGGCCGCCAACCCGAGAGGAGCGCAGGGCTATGCCGCAGGACGCTGACACCACGCGCGGGTCGAGCCCGGACCCCGGATCGAGCCTGTCGAGTCCACCTCTCCTGCGCGTACGCGGCCTGGAGGTCGCCTACGGCGACATCCCCGTCGTGCGCGGCGTCGACCTCGACGTCGCGCGCGGGGAGCGGGTGGCGATCGTGGGCCAGTCCGGCTCGGGCAAGTCGACCGTCGTG
>NZ_KI911603.1:1004-2416 GCF_000515355.1 Promicromonospora kroppenstedtii DSM 19349
GGCCGAGCGCGCGCCCGACAGGTCGAGCCGGCGCCGCACCAGCGCCCACTGCGTGAGGTGCACGTGCGCGTCCCAGAGCCCGGGCATGAGGGTGCGCCCGCCCAGGTCGACCCGCTCGGCGCCGTCCGCGCCGACCCTCCCGGCCGCATCCATCGCGACAACCGACCCGTCCCGCACCAGCACGTCGACGAGCCCGTCGAACGTAGGCTTCGGCGCCGCAACACCCCCCGATGCGCCGACGGACCCTACGCTCGACGCCCCGCCCACCAGGCGGGCGTTCGCAAGGAGCAGGGCGGCGGTCACGGGGCGTCCGCCGGGCGGCGGGCGAGCTCGGTGCGGACCTCGGCCGCGAGTGCCGGCTGGGCGTAGTGCGGGTCCGACTCCAGTGCCGTGACCACGCGTTCCACCACCTCGCGCGGCTTGTCCTGGCTCAGCTTGGCCTTGCCCTGCCAGCGGACGACGCGCAGGCGGAACCCGGCGGCGCCCTTGGCGATGCGGTGCGCGTACTCCTCGACGCTCGGCAGCCGCACGGGCCGGGGCATGACCGACTCGTACCGGTCCACGGTGTCGGACAGGACGCCGTACGACTCCTCCGGCCCGAGCAGCTCGACGGTGCACCACAGGTGCACGGCGAGGTAGTCCCAGGTGGGCACGGCCGGCGTCATCTCGTACCAGCCGGGCGAGACGTAGCCGTGCGGGCCCTGCACGATCAGCAGCGACTCCCGCCCGCTGTCCAGCGAGTGCAGCACCTCGTCGGGCCGGCCGACGTGGGTGAGCAGGCTCATCGGCTCCCCCGGCGGCGTGTCCTCCAGCAGGACCGGCAGGTGGGAGGCGACCGGGGCGCCGTCGTCGGCCACCGAGACGAGGGTGGCCCAGCCGTGGGTGCGGACCAGGTCGCGCACGCGGGCCTCGTCCTGGATCTCGTAGTCGCTCGTGTGGATCACAGGGTCATCGAACCACCATCGGAGTCCAGACGGACCGCGGGTCGCCCGCCGTGGGCTGACCGGGGTTCAGCAGGCGACCGTCGACAGTCAACGACATGGTTATGGCGGCCGGCTGCCTGCTGACGAGCTGCCAGGGATGGGTCGAGACCCGGCCGTGACCTCCGGTCAACCCGACCGTAAGGCGGGGTCCCTACGGTACCGACGTGTCTCACCCCCCAGCCCCCGGTGCCGCCACCCCGACCGTCCGGGTCGGCGCGGTCGACGGCCTCCGCGGACTCGCCCTGCTCCTCGTGGTCGCGTTCCACCTGTTCGGCCAGGGCCGGGTCTCGGGCGGCGTGGACGTGTTCCTGGTGCTGTCCGGGTACTTCGCGACCGGGCCGCTGGTGCGCCGGGCCGAGGGCGGCACGCTCCGGCTCGCGGCGCACTACGCCCGGACCCTCGCGCGGCTGCTGCCCGCGGCGCTCGTGG
>NZ_KI911603.1:2516-2716 GCF_000515355.1 Promicromonospora kroppenstedtii DSM 19349
GGGTACGGGTCGTGGCAGTAGGCGGTGCGCGTGTTGAGCGAACCATCGGTGACCACCTTGAACGGCCCCTGCTCCAGCAGGCCGTCGGTGTCCGGCAGGACGACGCCGCTGCGCAGCCCCTGCGCCAGCACGTCGTCCAGCCAGGGGGTCCACACGCCGGCGCGCACCCGCAGCGCGGTGAAGCCCGCGGCGAACCGGCG
>NZ_KI911603.1:2816-8570 GCF_000515355.1 Promicromonospora kroppenstedtii DSM 19349
GAGGCAGGCCGCGGCCACGACGGCGGCCACGCCGCCCACCGCGAGGGTGCTGCGCAGCGCGCGGAACCGCTCGGTGTCGCGCATCAGCAGCGCCAGCAGGCCGCCGGCGCCCAGTTCCCAGACGCGGGTGAGCGTCGAGTAGTAGGCCACGGGGTTGTCCGCGCGGACCTCGGCCACGCTCCACACGAGCGACGCGACGACCACCACACCGAAGACCACCAGCAGCAGGCGGCGCAGGCCCCCGGCGTCCCGGACCTCGCCGACCGCGCGTCGTCCGCCGCGCAGCGACCACAGGCCCAGCGCGAGGACCACCAGAAGGGGCCAGAAGAGGTAGAACTGCTCCTCGACGCCGAGCGACCAGAAGTGCTGGAACGCCGTGGGCTCGTTGCCCGCGGCCTGGTAGTCGACGGCGTCGGCCGCCAGGGCCCAGTTCTCGACGTAGAAGACCGAGGCGAGCGCTTGCCGCCACCAGAGCTGGAGCAGGTCCAGCGGAAGCAGCACCAGGGCGACGCCGATGGTGCCGACCGTCGCGACGAGCGAGGCGGGCAGGATGCGCCGGGCGCGCGCGGCCCAGAACTTCCGGAGGCTGACCCGGCCGGTCGACGACGCCTCGCGCCACAGGTGGCCCGTGATGAGGAACCCGGAGATCACGAAGAAGACGTCCACCCCGATGTAGCCGCCCGGCAGGAGCGCGGGATCCACGTGGTAGACGATGACCAGGAGCACCGCCAGGGCCCGCAGGGCCTGGACCTCGGGCCGGAACGTGCGCGGCGGGGCCGCGGTCCGCACGCCGGTCGGGTCGGGCGGTGCGGCCGGCCGGGTCGTCGTTGCCGTCATGCTGTGCGCGCTCTTCGCTGTCTCGGGGGCGGTGGAGCGTCTGGGCGGACAGCTGAGCCGTCCCGGCCCGACGCGACTCACTTACCCTATCGGGTATATCGGATAAACAAAATCACCCGCGCTGCGGGATCCAGCGCCTCGGACGCCCCTCGGGGCCATGCCCGGACGAGCGACGACGATCGCCCCGGCCCCTCGCGAGGGGCCGGGGCGACGGCGGTCAGGAACCGGCGGGCTACCTGGCCGGCTGCTTCGGCAGGGCCTTGCGCAGATCGTCCGTGAGCTGGGCCATGTAGGTGCGCGTGACGTGGTGGTCGTCGCGGTAGACCAGCACGTTGCCGATCACCGCCGGGCACACGGTGTCGTCGCAGTACCGCTCCGACAGGTCGACGATCTTGGCCCGCGGCGCGAGCTCCGCGGCGGCGGGCACCACGTCGCGGCCCGCGAACGCCTCGGCGCGCGGCTTGCCGCACTTCTCCGGCGTCGCGTAGTTGTCGCTGACGCACTCCATCACGTCGGACCGGGCCAGCGGGTTGTCGCGGACCACGACGACCCGCGTCCCGCGGTCCGCGAGCTCGTTCCACACCTCGGCCAGGCCGGCGGCGCCCGGCTGCTTCTCCTCGGGGAGCCCCTCGAACTTGGTGCGCTCCAGGTATGTCGTGACGACGAGGTCGGGGTCGAGCTCGCGCAGCTCGTCGCGGGTGCGCGCGTTGGACTCGGCGCAGCCCTCGACGAGCCCGTTGTCGCCGTCGGCCCGTCGGTCGGCCGTGAACGGGCAGGAGCCGTGCAGGTAGGTCAGGACGCGCCAGCCGCGCTCCTTGGCCACGGCGATGACGGGACCCGCCAGCACGCCGGCGTGCGAGTCCCCGACGACGGCGATCGTGGCGGTCGGGTTCTCCGTCTCGCCGTACTCGCAGGGCTCGGTCGCCGGCCCCGCCGCCGACCCGAGGCAGCGGCCCAGCGTCTCGCCCTTGTCGTAGTCAGCCTTGAGCGGGTTGGGCTTCATCGCGGTGTCGCCGCCGACGAACGGGACGAACCCGGTCTGGAGCGCCTCGGCGACCCGCTCCCCCTCCTGGCCGGAGATGAGCGACGCGTTCTGGTCCCACTGCTCGTTGGTCGCCCGGATCTTGAGCGGCAGGGTCGCCGCGAGGCCGGCCACGAGGGCCATCGAGACCAGGGCGGCCACGAGCATGCGGCCGTCGGCCCGGAACCACTGCGAGCGCCGGACGGGCTGCTCCACGAGCGTGTAGCTGGCCACGGCGAGCGCGACGGACACGACGAGCATGGCGAGCACGTCCGTGACACCCGGGTCGCGGCCGGTGTAGATGCCGAAGTACACGACCACCGGGAAGTGCCAGAGGTACAGGGAGTACGAGATGTCGCCGACGCGTTGAACGGCCCAGGTCTCGACGATCGCGCGCATCGACCCGGCGCCGGACGTGCGGCCGGCCGCGATGACGGCGCAGGCGCCCAGGGTAGGCAGCAGCGCGGCGGTCCCGGGGAACGGCGTCGCGTCGTCGAGCACGCAGGCCGCCACGACGATGATCGCGACGCCGAAGATCGCGAGGGTGTTGCGCAGCGGCGCCCACCGGGCCGTGTCGCGGATCACGAGGGCAAGGATGCCGCCGGCCGCGAGCTCCCAGACGCGGGTGAAGGTCGAGTAGTAGGCGACGGGGTCGCCGGCCAGGGACTGCTGGACGCCCCAGACGAACGAGGCGAGGCCCACGAGGCAGAAGACCACCAGCAACAGGCCGCGCAGGACCTGCGGGTTCGGCGACGTCGCGACACGGCGCGCCCGGCGCCACAGCACGACCGCGAGCAGCACGAGCAGCGGCCAGACGAGGTAGAACTGCTCCTCCACGCCGAGGGACCAGAAGTGCTGGAACGCGGTGGGGTCGTTCGACGCGGCCTGGTAGTCGACGGCATCGTTGGCGAGCGCCCAGTTCTCGACGTAGAAGATCGAGGCGATCGCCTGGTGCCACCAGTTCTCCACGAGGGAGCGCGGGAGCAGCAGCTGGGCGAGCACGATCACGCCGACGGTGGTGACGATCGAGGCGGGCAGGATGCGCCGGGCGCGCGCGGCCCAGAACTTCTTGAGGCTCACCGACCCCGTGGTCGAGGCCTCGCGCCACAGGTGGCCCGTGATCAGGAACCCGGAGATCACGAAGAAGACGTCGACGCCGATGTAGCCGCCCGGCAGCACCTCGGGGTCGATGTGGTAGACGAGCACGAGGAGTACCGCGAGCGCGCGGAGCGCCTGCACCTCGGACCGGAACTTCCGGGTCTGCGGGGGACTGGACACGGCCTGCGGTCCAGGGCCGGCGACTGGGGCGGTGGAGGTCGTTACCGTCATGGAGATGTCGGGCTCTTCGCTCTGTAGGGAGAAGGGAGAGATGCCGGGCAAGAATGTCACAACTGGGTCAGTTCACCCGCCTCCGGAGGGCCGCACGACTCCCGCCTGCACCGAGGTTTCACATCCGGCAGCGCAAGGCAGATTTCTCCACACACGGTAGGTTGCGGGCAATGCCCTCCGGGGCCCGTGTACCTCAAGGAGAGTGAAACCCATGCGCATCTCCCCATCCCGGCGCGTAGCCGCCCTCGCCACGGCGACGACGCTCGCGCTCACGGCGCTCGGCGGCGTCGCCGGCAACGCGGTGGACGAGCCGGAGTCGACGCCGGTGCCGATCGTCACGCCGGACGGCGCCCTGTTCTCGTACGTCGTGAACACCGAGCGCTCCGGCGTCGCCCAGACCGTGCTCGCCACCAAGGCGATCAAGCGGGCGGACGGCGTGGTCGTGCAGAGCTGGCCACAGATCGGCGTCGTCGTGGTGCACTCGGCCAACGGCTCGTTCCGCGACGACGTGCTGGCGGCCGACCGCATCGGCGTCATCGAGTCGGTGGGTGCCACCCGGACCGTCTCCCCCACCGAGGGCACGCCCGGCGCGGACGCCCCGGCGGGCGCCAAGGAGAGCCGGACCGTGGTGGGCAAGGGCCAGAAGGACTCCGTGGGCGGCACGGTCGACGGGCCGTCGCGGTCCACCGCGGCCGACCCCGACCCGGGCGAGGTCACGCAGTGGGACATGGAGATGATCAAGGCAGACCAGGCGATCGAGGTCAACCCGGGCTCGTCCCGCGTGACCGTGGGCGTGCTGGACTCCGGCATCGACGCGGCGCACCCTGACCTGGCCTCCCAGGTCGACGCCGACCAGTCGGTGAACTGCACCGACGGCGGCCGGCCCGACCTGTCGGCGACCGGCTGGCTGCCCACCACCTCGGACCACGGCACGCACGTGGCCGGCACCATCGCCGCGGCGCAGAACGGCACCGGCATCGTGGGCGTGGCCCCGGGCGTCAAGCTCGCCTCGGTCAAGGTCGTGAACGATGACGGGTACATCTACCCCGAGTACGCGGTCTGCGGCTTCGTGTGGGCCGGCCTGGAGCGCATGGACGTCACGAACAACTCGTACTACGTGGACCCGTTCATGTACTGGTGCTCGGACCAGCCCGACCAGGCCGCCGCCAAGGAGGCCGTGCGCCGCGCGGTGGAGTTCTCGACCACGCGGGGCGTGGTGCACGCCGCCGCAGCCGGCAACGCGTCGACCGACCTGGCGAACAACACCACCGACAACTCGAGCCCGAACGACTCGACGGCGGTCCAGCGGACCATCAACTCCGGCTGCGAGGACATCCCGACCGAGCTCGACGGGGTCGTCTCCGTCTCGTCGCTGACCCAGGCAGGCAACCTCAGCTCGTTCTCGAACCGCGGCCTCGGCAAGATCGACGTCTCCGCGCCGGGCAGCTCGATCCTGTCGACCGAGCTCGACGGCACGTGGGGCCTCAAGAGCGGCACCTCGATGGCGTCGCCGCACGTCGCGGGCGTGCTCGCGCTGATGAAGTCCGCACACCCGCGCTGGACGCCGGCCAAGCTGGAGGCCGCCGTGCGCGCACAGGCAGACGACCACGAGTGCACGACCACGACGGCCGGCCCGGCCTGCGTGGGCACCCTGGCGGAGAACAGCTTCTACGGTGACGGCATCGCCGACGCCCTGGACGCCGTGCACCGCTGACCCCGAGCACGCCCGAACGTGTCAGACCCTCAGGCCCCTTCCGTGACCTGAGGGTCTGACACGTTCGCGAGCGGAGTCCTCGCCGGCTCCGCGAACAGCCACCTGGCCTTCGCACGCAGCGCCTGGTGCAGCGGGCGGGCCAGGGTCGCGGCGTAGGTGGCGGTCATGTGGTTGTCGTCGCGGTAGATCAGCACGTTCCCGACCACACCCTCGCAGAGCTGCTCGGCGCAGATGAACCGCGTCAGGTCGAGGTGCACGGCCGACGGCGGGACCCCCTCGGCGCCCCGGACCGGGTTCACGGCCGAGTACACCTCGTCCCGGGGCCGGGAGCACCCGGCGGCGGGCGCCTCCTCCACGCACGCCGGGACGTCGAACCCGAACCGCGGGTTGTCCCGCAGCGTCACGACGCGGATCCCGGACTCCGCCAGGCGCTGCCAGGCGAGCGCCTCGGCCGGATCCATGACGTCCCCGGGCTCGTCCGGCGAGGTACGGCTGCCGACCACCATGACCGCGTCGGGCCGGAGCTGCTCCAGCAGCTCCACCGCGTTGGCCCGCCAGGCCCAGCACATGTTCGCGGGGTCGGTCGGCAGCTCGGAGGCCGCCAGGCGGCAGCCGCGCCGCGCCAGCAGGACCACCCGCCAGTTCTCCTGCTCGCCGATCTCGGTCATCGCCGGGGTCCACTGGATGGTGTGCGAGTCGCCCACCATCACGACCACCCGCTCCGGGGCGGGCGGGTCGGTCAGGACGCACGTCAGCGGCTCCTCCGAACCCGGCGTGTGCGAGCTGCCCTCGATGCACCCGTCGCCGTCGACGGCGGGCCGGTCCCGGGCGGCGACCGCTGGCGCGGGCAGGA
>NZ_KI911603.1:8670-9841 GCF_000515355.1 Promicromonospora kroppenstedtii DSM 19349
AGCGCGGCCAGCCCGGCGACGGCGCCGCCGGCCACGAGAGCCACGCTGACCATGGCGGCCACCAGCGCGCGCCCGCCGCCGAACCGCTCACGGAACCGCTGGGCGGGGTTGCCGACGAGCACGGTGGTGAGCCAGGACAGTGCCACGGACGCCGCCATGATGAGTGCAGCACCCAGCAGGTCCACCCGGTCCTGGCCGGTGCGGTGCAGGTAGGCGATGAGCAGCGGCCAGTGCCACAGGTAGAGCGCGTAGGAGATGTCCGCGACGAAGCGCAGCGGGGCCACCCGCAGCAGCCCGCGCGGGCCCCAGCCGGCGCTGCCGCCCGAGCCCAGCAGCACGAGCAGCGCCCCACCGACCGGCCACAGGGCCCCGTAACCAGGGAACAGCGCCCCGCCGTCGAGCACAAAACCGCTGGAGACCACCAGCGCCAGCCCGGCCCAGCCGAGCAGCGGCCGCAGGGCGCCGGGCAGGCGCACCCAGGGCAGCACGAGCGCGAGGAACCCGCCCAGCCCGAGCTCCCAGAACCGGGCCCAGGTGTGGAAGTAGGCGACCGGCTGGTCCGAGCCGTGCAGTTCCTGCGCGAAGACGAAGGACGCGACGGTCGCGGCGCCGACCGCCACGAGCAGCAGGCCGCGCGCGGAGATCCGGGCCGTGCGGGCGAGCGCCACCACGATCAGCACCACGACCGGCCAGGCCAGGAAGAACTGCCCCTGCACGGACATGGACCAGAAGTGCTGCAGCGGGCTGGTCTGGGGGCCGGCGGCGCCATAGACGAGCTGGCCGGCGATCATCTCCCAGTTCACGTAGTACAGGGCCGAGGCCAGGATCTCCCGGCCGGTCTGCATCCAGCTGCCGCGCGGCATGACCCACCAGGTGAGCGCAGCCGTCGCGACGAGCACCACCAGGGCCGGCGGCACGAGCCGGGAGAACGTGCGCCCGTAGTGCTCGCCCAGGCGGAGCTGGCGCCGCTCGGCCCGGCGCAGCAGGGATCCCGTGGCGAGGAACCCGGACAGCACCAGGAAGACGTCGACGCCGCCGGAGACCCGGCCGTTGCCGAACAGGTGGAACGCCACCACCAGCGCGAGGGCGAGCCCGCGCAGGCCGTGGAGCTCGGGGATGTGCGTGGTGCGCGGCGGGGCGCCCGCCCCATCCGCGGCCGGCCCAGCCGCGG
>NZ_KI911603.1:9941-14495 GCF_000515355.1 Promicromonospora kroppenstedtii DSM 19349
GCCGAGGTGGTGCGCGCCGCGAGCGGCGGCCACCGGCGGGGAACCGTCGTGTTCTTCACGGGCCTGTCGGGCTCCGGCAAGTCGACGGTGGCGCGTGCGCTGGCCGCCGAGCTGGAGGACGACGGCCAGGGCACCACGCTGCTGGACGGCGACGAGGTGCGCCAGCACCTCTCGAAGGGGCTCGGCTTCGACCGCGAGTCCCGCGAGACCAACGTGGAACGCATCGGCTACGTGGCCGCGCTCGTGGCCAAGCACGGCGGCATCGCCGTGGCGGCCCCGATCGCGCCGTTCGCGGCCGGCCGGGCGAAGGTCCGGGCCATGGCCGAGGACGCCGGGGCCAGGTTCGTCCTGGTGCACGTCAGCACGCCGCTCGAGGTGTGCGAGGCCCGCGACCGCAAGGGCTTCTACGCCCGGGCGCGGGCCGGCGAGATCGCCGAGTTCACGGGCATCTCCTCACCCTACGAGGAGCCCGACGACGCCGAGCTCGTCATCGATACGTCAGTCGTGTCCGTCGACACGGCAGTGGGCGCCGTACGCGCCCACCTCAGTGCGACCGGGTAGCGGAACACACCCGGCCGCGGCCATGCCGTCGCGGAGACGCCAGGGGCGACGGCACGTAGATCAGATGGAACTGGAGCAGTTGATGACTAGGACGAGAACGCTGGACTGGCGACAGGGCTACTCCAGGGGACGGGTGACGGGCGCCAAGTTCCGGGGCGCCTTCGGCCCCGAGGTGGTCGGCCGCAACCGCAGGGACGAGGTGCTCAAGGAGTTCTCGGACCTCATGGTGCGGCACGCCCGTGGCGAGGAGGTCACCAGGCTCGAGGTAGCCGCCATGCGCCGCCGTGCGCTGACCAAGCGGTTCAGCGACTGGGACGGCATGATCATCGGGATCGTCTCGACACTGGCCACCGCCTTCGGCAACGAGGGCGCCAAGAACTGGCTGCCCGTGCTGCTCGCCGCGGCCGGGCGGTTCGACGAGGTGGTCGACATCGAGCCGGAGTTCGTGGTCGGCGGCCCGAAGCACAAGGACTGGCTGATCCTGGTCACCGCGCTCGCGGGGGCAGGGCGTGAGGACCTCGCGCGCGCACTGGCCGAGCGGCTCGACAAGCAGTTCCCGCCGGACGCGGACGACGACGCACACCTGACCGTCTGGGGCGAGGACGCCCTCTCCGTGGAGTACGCCCGGCTGCAGCGGCAGGCGCCCGGCGGCGCGGCGCTGCCCGTGTTCTTCCACCTGCCGTTCTCGGGCGGCACCAGCATGGTCGTCGCGCTCAAGCGGCTCGTCCCGTGGGGCCGGATGGTGCAGATCAACCGGCGGCACGGCCTGCTGCAGATCGAGCACGCGCTGGAGATGTCCGCGGAGGACGCCGAGCGGCTGATGATGGTGCACCAGCACCACCCGTTCCCGCTGACGTTCCCCGGCCGGGAGCTCAGCTACTTCACGGTGCTGCGCGACCCGGTGTCGCAGATCCGCTCCGGCTACTTCAAGCGGCTCTCCACCCCGGGGATCGTGCCGACGCTCGACAAGTCCCCGACGTTCGACGACCACATCGCGTACACGCTCGAGCACGGCATGACGAACATGCTCGCCCGCCAGATCGTCACGACACACCCGGACCTCCGCGTCCCCTTCGGCAAGCGGTTCGCGGGCGCCGGCCAGTTCGAGTCCATCCGGGCCGAGGAGGAGATGTACTGGCTCGAGGCGACGGCCCGCCTGAGCGAGGACGACCTGCTGCGCATGTGCCGGGAGACGCTCGACGAGCGGTTCCACCTCGTCGGCACGATGCGCCACCTGGAGGCCAGCCACCTCGCCGCGGCGGCCTCGACAGGCGCGCTCATCGCCGACCGTGTGGGCCACCGCGGCGCGTCCGGTCAGCCGGACCGCGGCACCGAGGAGTCCGCGGCCGTGACCCGGCTCCGTGCGGCGAACGGCGTGGACCAGCTCCTGTACGACGAGTACACGGCGCGGTTCGAGAAGGACCACGCCACCCTGATCGAGCTGGCCGACTCGCACTGACGACCGGCCGCACGCGCGAAGGGCCGCCACCCCCGAGGGGATGCGGCCCTTCGTGCTCCGCGGCCCACTGCCGCTCCGGCCCGCGCGTCGTGCCGGGCGGCGGCCGTCAGGCGTCCACCTTGCGGGCCGCGCCCTTCCCGTTGCCGTTGCCGTTCCGGTTGCCGGGACGGCGGCCGCCCTTGCGGCCCTGCGGGCGCTGGGCCCGGACGAACTCCTTGTACCGCTCGGCGACCTCCATGGTGGGGCCGTCCATCACGAGCTTGCCCTCGTGCACCCACAGCGTGCGGGTACACATCGCCTCGATCGTCGAGATCGAGTGACTGACGAGGAACACCGTGCCGGCGTTCTCGCGCACCTCCTCGATCCGGGCCTTGGACCGCGCCTTGAAGGCGGCGTCGCCCGTGGCGAGCGCCTCGTCGATCATCAGGATGTCCGGCGACGCGGCTGACGAGATGGCGAAGCGCAGCCGGGCGCCCATGCCCGAGGAGTAGGTCTTCATCGGGAGGTACACGAAGTCACCGATCCCGGCGAACTCCACGACGTCGTCGAAGCGCTCCTCGACCTGCTTGGGCGTCAGGCCCAGGGCCAGGCCGCCGATCATGATGTTCCGCTCGCCCGTGAGCTGCGGCATGAGCGCCGCGTTGACGCCGAGCAGCGACGGCTCGCCCGAGACGTGGACGCTGCCGGACTTCGGCGGCATCAGGCCGGCGATCGCGCGCAGCAGCGTGCTCTTGCCGGAGCCGTTGACGCCCACGATCCCGACCGACTCGCCGTGCCGGACGGTGAACGAGATGCCGCGCACGGCGTGCACCTCGCTCACCGCGCCGACGTGCTGGCGGCTGGAGCTGATCAGGCGACGGAAGAAGGACTGCTTGACCTCCACCTCGCGGACGTTCGCGCCCTTGGCCGCCTCCTTCTTGGCACGGCCGCCGATGACGCGGTAGACGACGTGCAGGTCGTCCACCACGAGGCAGGGGTCGCCGATCGGTGTCTCGGGCGGCGTCTCGCCGATGTCCTCGGGCTCGAGCTCGAGGTCGAAGTCCATGTGTGCGTCGGCCTCAGTCACGTCCGTACCTCTCCTCGCCCCGCCAGAAGACGACGAAGCCGATCACGAAGATCACTACTGCCCAGGCGGCGCCGAGCGCCCACATGAGCCCGCTCTGCGGGATGGACGGCTCCTGCGTCAGGCACGAGCGCACCAGGTACAGGTAGACCGCGACGGGCTGGTACTCGAGGATGCCGCCGAGCACGACCTTGGCGCCCTCCGAGATGCCCATCCGCTCGATGTAGCCGGCCAGCGGGAAGATCACGCCCGACCCGTACATCACCACGCGCATGACGAAGCCGATGATGTTGTCGAGGTCAGGCGTGGTGGCCACGATCCGGGCCATGAAGAACGCCAGGCCCGTGTTGAAGATCCACAGCAGCGTGACGGCGGCGGGCAGGAGCAGCCACCACCACGTGATCGTCATCATCTGGTAGCCGGGGATGAGCCCGCTCAGCAGCACGATGACGCACATGACCGCCAGCGCCGGCACGAGCGTCGCGAGCAGCGACAGCACGGTCGACATGGGCAGCACGGCCCTGGGGAAGTGCAGCGACCGCAGCAGCTGGGTCTTGCCGCTGATCGACTTGGCGCCGCCGGTGACCGACGACTCGATGAACCGGAAGATGAAGACGCCGATCACGATGAACGCGATGGAGTTCTCGACGTGCCGGTTGACGCCCAGCAGGACCCCGAAGATCAGCACGTAGACGGCCGCGTTCAGGATCGGGTTCAGCACGGCCCAGAGCTGGCCGAGGTAGTTGCTCTGGTTCTTGGCGTAGGCCGTCGACGTCGCCAGGACGCGGATGAAGTTCCAGCGCCCGGCCAGGTCCCGGATGTACTCACGGAGTGGCGGGCGGACGTTCAGACGGCGCAGGCCGTACTGCTCCGCCAGGGCCGCTCGCTCGGCCGAGGTGGTCTCGGGGACCAACGGCGGCGGCGGCTTCGGCGCACCGCCGCGGGAGGGGCGGACACCGGCTGCGGCCGCATCGGTGGTGGGTGTGCTCACGGTGTGTGAAATACCTGTCTGTGGAGGGCAGGCCGGTTTCGACCGACCATCAAAAGCCTAGCGGGTCGCCGCGAAAACCTACCAGATCCGTCGGACTCCCCAGGTCAGGGGCCTGGCGGGTCCTCGCCTTCCCTCGCCGTGAGACACTTCCCCTCGTGTCGACCGTCCATCACGACCCGCCGCGACCGACGCGGCTCGCGGGAGCGCTGGTCGAGTCTCCGCTGCAGCTGCTGTGCACCATCGAGGCCCACGCCGCGGGGCTCGGCGGGGCCCCCACCCGGGTCCACGTCCGCGACGACGTGCCCGCGCTGGGCGACGCCCTGGAGGAGGTCCGGCGCTTCGGACTGCCCGACGGGTTCACGGCGGACCTGGCCGGACGGCGGACGGCGCTCACCGCCCACGAGCCGGTCTGGCTGGTCGGCGACGCCTTCTCGGGGCTCTTCCAGGCGACGGCGCCCCTGCGGCGCGGCCTGACCCGCG
>NZ_KI911603.1:14595-14724 GCF_000515355.1 Promicromonospora kroppenstedtii DSM 19349
ACCACCGGGCGGACCACCTGGGCCCGCCCACCCGGCGTCTTCGGCAAGGCGCTGGCCCTCGTCGAGACGGCCATGGACGAGGACGATCTGCCGTACGCCGCCGAGGTGGTCGGGCTGCTCGTCGCGGAA
>NZ_KI911603.1:14824-18732 GCF_000515355.1 Promicromonospora kroppenstedtii DSM 19349
TCGTCGCACGACGCCGTCTGCACGCCTGAGAAGATCCCGCTCGAGCACCGAGGCGCCCACCCCGCACAGGGTGGGCGCCTCGGTGGTCCCCGGCGTCAGGAGCCGGGCGCCAGGTCTGATGTCAGACGCCGTCGTCCGTGCGGACGCGCTCGGTCAGGCCCCGCAGGAACCCGGCCCCCCATGCCATGTGCATGGTCATCAGGGTGACCGGCAGCACGAGGGCCGAGCGGACGTCGAGCCGCGGCTTGCGCGTCGCGGCGTGCGCCGCGGCGGCGACCACGCCGAGCGCGTACGTGACGGGCGCGACGAGGCCGAGCACCAGGAGCGGCGTCAGGCCCGTGATCGCCCCGGCCACGACCAGCAGGATCGAGAGGCCGATCGCGACGACGGCCGTCGGCGGGGCCAGGTAGCGCAGGTTGGCGGTGCCGGGGTTGCGGCGCACCACCTCGCGCCGCCACATGCCGGTGCGCCAGAACTGCGTGGCGACGGCGCCCAGCGTGCGGCGCGGCTTGTACTCGACCACGAGCGAGGGGTCGAACCACAGCAGGCTGCCGCTGTTGCGCAGGCGCAGGCACAGCTCCCAGTCCTGGGCCCGCACGTACACGGGCGAGTAGCCACCCACGCGCTCCAGGGCCTCGCGACGGAACGTGCCCAGGTAGACGGTCTCGGCGGGCCCGGCGCTGCCGCCCGTGTGGAACGACGCGGCGCCCAGCCCGGCCGGGTGGCTCATGGCGCGCGCCACGGCCTTCTGGACGGGGGTGTCGCCCACGGGGAGCATCTGCCCGCCGACGCCGTCCGCGCCCGCGGCCTGGAGGGCCTCCACCGCGCGGCGCACGTACGTGGGCTCGGCCACGGTGTGGCCGTCCACGCGCACGAAGATCGAGTGCCCGTCGGGCATGCGCTCCAGGCCCGCGTTCAGGCCGAGCGGCTTGGAGCCCGTCGGGTTGTCCACCACGGTGACGCGACCTGTCTCGACCGCCAGCTTGTCGGCGATCTCCCGGGTCCGGTCCTTGGAGGGTCCCACCGCGAGCACCATGTGCAGGGGGTGGGGGTAGTCCTGGTTCAGGATGGAGCGCACCATCGCCTCGAGGTAGGGCTCCTCGTCACGTACGACGGCCACCACCGTCACCAACGGCATGCTCGCCGCCTCTACCCGCTCGGGCACGAGGCCTCCTCTCGTCGACGCGATGGCCGGGCCGCTGTGGCCCACAGTCTTGTGTTCTGACAGATCCGGGAACATCAGAGGCGGGTACCGCATGTGCGGCACCCGCCTCCGACGATGTACTTCACGGGCTCAGGGCCTAGTGGCCACCGGGTCCGCTTGGTGCCTCGGCTCAGGCGATGTGCGCCCGAGCATAGGGCCTCCGCCTGGGTTCAGGCGCCAGGTGTCAGGCGTCGACGCGACGCAGACGCGACATCGGCGAGAACTCGCCGGGCATGACGCGCTTCTGGCCGTCACCGAGAGCCTTCTCGAGGATGCGGATGTCGCGCACCAGGTTCTCCAGCCCCTTGGGCTCGAGCGAGGAGGCGTGGTCCGAGCCCCACATGGCGCGGTCGAGCGTGATGTGCCGCTCCACGGCGACGGCGCCCAGCGCCACGGCCGCGAGCGAGATCTGCAGGCCGGTCTCGTGGCCCGAGTAGCCGACGGGCACGCCGTAGCGCTCCTGCAGCGTCGTGATGGTGCGCAGGTTCGCCTCCTCGGGGGGGAGCGGGTAGGTCGACGTGGCGTGCAGGATCACGAGCTTGCTCGTGTCCAGGATCTCCACGGCCGCGTCGATCTGCTCCAGCGTCGACATACCGGTCGAGAGGATGATCGGCTTGCCGGTGGCGGCGAGCGCACGGAGCATCTCGTGGTCCGTCACGGAGGCGGAGGCGACCTTGTGGGTCGGCACGCCCATCTTCTCCAGGAAGTCCACCGAGGGGGCGTCCCACGGAGAGGCGAACCACTGGACGCCCTTCTCCTTGGCGTACGCGTCGATCTCCGTGTACTCGGGCTCCTCGAACTCAACCTTGTACTTGTACTCGAGGTACGTCATCTCGCCCCAGGGCGTCTGACGGATCTTGTCACGCTGGTCCTTCGGCGTGCTGATCTCCGGAGTGCGCTTCTGGAACTTCACGGCCTGGCATCCGGCCTCGACCGCGACATCGATCAGCTTCTTGGCGATCTCGACGTCACCGTTGTGGTTGATGCCGATCTCACCGATCACGTACACGGGCTGGTCGGCGCCGACCTGCAGGTCGCCGATAGTGACCGGCGCGGGCTGCGCGTTCGTCGCGCTCATAAGAAGGTCCTTCCGAAAGGGTCTAGCACAGGGTAGTGCTGTTACGTGTCGTCGGGACTAACCGGCGACGACGGGGGCCTGGGCAGCTGCCGTACTGGAGGTGACTTCACCCGGACGCGCAGCGAGTATACGGTCACAGATCTCACGAACCGCACCGTTCCCGCCCTCGCGGGCCAGTACGAGCCTGGCCTGCGCCTTGACCTCGGGACGGGCGTCGGCGACCGCGACGGGCCACCCGACGACGGCCATCGCGGCGAGGTCGTTCACGTCGTTGCCGACGTACGCGACCCGTGCGGGGTCGAGGTCGTGCTCGGCCATCCAGGCCCGCAGCGCGCGGGCCTTGTCCTCGACACCGTGCATGACCTGCACCTTCAGCTTGTCGGCACGCGAGGCGACCACCTTGTTGGTCTCGGTCGACAGGATGAGGAAGGGCAGGCCGGTCTTCCGCAGGCGGGACACTCCCATGCCGTCGCCGCGGCTCACGCGCACCTGCTCGGTGCCGTCCTGGTCGACGTAGGCGTGGTCGTCGGTGTGCACGCCGTCGAAGTCGGTGACCAGCGCGTCCACGTCGAGCGGCTGCGGCGCCGCGTCGCTCTCCTGGTCCACGAGCTGGCGGGCGAGCCACAGGTCGCGCGGCTCGTCGATCTCGATGGCCCACTCCGAGGCGACCGGCTGGATGCCGACGTCGCCGAAGAAGCGCGTACTGCCTGCACGGAACCCGTCGGTCCTCATCACATAGAAGGCACCGGTCTCGCGGAAGTGCGGCGCCCGCTCCTGGCGGCGCGGCCGGTACTCGGTGGTGTGTCCCACAGGGCTCGCGACGCCGTCGTCGATGCGCCACTGGAAGTCGTGGGTCTCGGAGACCGCGACCACCACGTCCTTCTCGCCGGCCGTGACGCGGCGGATCGCCGTGTCCAGGTCCTCGGGGTCGATGAACGGCGAGGTGCACTGCACCAGCACGGTCACGGGCGGGATCTCCTGGGCGGGCAGGCCGCCGTCGCCGGCCTCCACGCGGTCCAGCACGTGCAGCAGCGCCGACTCGGAGGAGGCCGTGCCGCCGGCGATCTCCGCGGGGCGCGCCACGACGCGCGCTCCGTGCAGGCGGGCCTCGGCAGCGATCTCGTCGTGGTCGGTCGAGACGATGACCTCGGCCACCGACGGGGCCGCGAGCGACGCCTGGACGGCACGCCCGACGAGCGTGATCCCGTCCACCCGCGCGAGGTTCTTCAGGGGTACGCCCTGCGAGCCGCCACGAGCAGGGATGATGACGATCGCTGAGGGGGTTGTCTGGTCGGGCATGGCCTAATCTCTGGAGGTAGGGACGGGAGTCGGAACGACCCTATCGAACGAGGTGCCCTGCCTTCGGCGCAGCTCTTCGTACCGGAGAGGACCTCAGCTACTTTAGCGTCCAGCCCACCAGCCCACCGCAGCGGAGCAGCGAATGACGCCAGACTCGATACGGAGGGCGCTGGTCCGACGCGGTTCCGGCCTCGCGGCCACGGTCGTGAACGGGACCAGCAGGCTGGTCGGCACCCGGGCGGAGGCCCTGGAGCGCGCGGACGCCAACCAGGCGTTCCTCCGGGCCGTGGAGCGCCCCGGCGCCGCGGTCGGGCCCGGGACCCGCCG
>NZ_KI911603.1:18832-18931 GCF_000515355.1 Promicromonospora kroppenstedtii DSM 19349
GTCAACCGGTTCCTGTTCACCTGGGCGCGGCTGCTGTCGGCGACCAGCCGCTACGCCGCCGCGGACGCGGTGCTCCGCCTCGTGACGGCCCCGCCCGAC
>NZ_KI911603.1:19031-27266 GCF_000515355.1 Promicromonospora kroppenstedtii DSM 19349
GGACGCCCAGCGCCGCGCGGGCCCAGCGGCGCAGGTCGCGCACGCAGCCGGCCTCACCGTGCAGGAACGTGTGCGGGGCGCCGTCGGGCAGCTCGGCCGCCTGCACGACGTCGACCAGGTTCGCGCCGGCGGACCGGTGGACCCAGGTGAGGTGGAGGTTCGCGGAGCTGATGATCGGCTGCTCCTCCGACGCGTCGGAGACCTCGACGAAGACGTGCGCCACGGCGTCGTCGGGCATGGCCTCGCACGCGGCCGCGATGGCCGGGAGGGCGGACTCGTCGCCTGCCAGGAGGTGCCACGGGGCGTCCGGGGACGGCGCGTAGTCGCCGCCCGGGCCCACGAAGGAGACCTCGTCGCCCGGCTGGACCCGCTGCGCCCAGGGGCCGCCGTGGCCCACGTCGCCGTGCGTGACGACGTCGATGTCCCAGCCGGCGTCGGTCACCGCGCGGATCGTGTAGGTGCGCAGCACCGGGCGGCCCTCGGGCTCGGTGGGCTCCGCCATGACCAGCTTCACGTAGCGGTCGGGGAACGGCGTGGGGTCGGTGCCGGCCAGTGCCTCACCGCCGATCGACACCCGGATCATGTGCGGCGTGAGCTGCCGGACCGCGGTCACGGTCGCCGTGGTGCGGACGCCCTTGCGGGGCCTTGCGGGGGATGCGGCGGTGTTCTCAGGCATGGTGAGGCAAGCCTAACCTCGCAGACGCTCGCGCGCGGGTGTGGCGTGCGTCACTGGGCGAACCGCGGGTGCTCGGACCTGGGGCCGATGAGCGGGAGCCCGCCGCGCGCCTACCATGGGCGCGTCGTCCAAGTCTTCCTGTCAGGAGCATCGTCGTGAAGATTGCTGTTGTCGGTACGGGGTATGTCGGGTTGTCGAACGCGGTGCTGCTCTCCCAGCACCACGAGGTGTTCGCGCTGGACGTGGACCCCGTCAAGGTCGCGCTGGTCAACGACCGTAAGTCACCGATCGTGGACGCGGAGCTGGAGCAGTACCTGGCCGAGGTCGACCTGAACCTGACCGCGACCCTGGACAAGGACGCCGCCTACCCGGGCGCGGGCGTGGTGATCATCGCGACCCCGACGAACTACGACGAGGTGACCAACTTCTTCGACACCTCGTCGGTGGAGACCGTGATCGCGGACGTCCTGGCCACCACCCCGGACGCGACGATCGTGATCAAGTCGACGATCCCGGTCGGGTTCACCGCCCGGATGCGCGAGGAACACCCTGGTGCGGCGATCGTGTTCTCCCCGGAGTTCCTGCGTGAGGGCCGGGCCCTGTACGACAACCTGCACCCCTCCCGGATCGTGGTCGGTGACCGCGGCCCGCGGGGCAAGCAGTTCGCGGACCTGCTGCTGGAAGGCGCCCTGACCAAGGACACCCCGGTGCTCCTGACGGACGCGACCGAGGCCGAGGCGATCAAGCTGTTCGCCAACACCTACCTCGCGCTGCGGGTGGCGTACTTCAACGAGCTCGACACCTACGCGGCCACGCACGGCCTGGACACCGCGCAGATCATCGAGGGTGTGGGTCTGGACCCGCGGATCGGTACGCACTACAACAACCCGTCCTTCGGGTACGGCGGGTACTGCCTGCCCAAGGACACCAAGCAGCTCCTGGCGAACTACGCCGACGTGCCGCAGAACCTGATCAACGCGGTCGTGGACGCCAACACCACCCGCAAGGACTTCGTCGCCGCGGACATCCTGCGTCGGGAGCCGAAGACCGTCGGGGTCTACCGGCTGGTGATGAAGTCCGGGTCGGACAACTTCCGGGCCTCCTCGATCCAGGGCATCATGAAGCGCATCAAGGCCAAGGGCATCGAGGTCATCGTCCACGAGCCCACGCTGGACGAGGACGAGTTCTACAGCTCCGAGGTCGTCCGCGACCTGGACACGTTCAAGGCGCGTGCGGACGTGATCATCGCCAACCGGCGTACCGAGGCCCTCGACGACGTCGCCGACAAGGTCTACACCCGCGACATCTACGGACGGGACTGACGCCGGGCGTCGTCGGACCACCGGACGGCGCCGTCGTACGACGAGAAGGGCCCCACCGCTGCGCGGATGGGGCCCTTCGTGATGCGCGTCCGGTTGCTGCCGGACGGCAGCCGCTAGTGCGGCTGGAACCTGATCGCCTTGCCGACCGCCGCGAGCTTCCGCAGCCGCCGGTTCTTGCGGATCAGCCGAGCCGCGACACGGCGGGCCTTACGCTCGACGCGGGCCTGGTAGGACACCGCGGCCGGCGGAGCGACGACGAGCGCACCGGCGTCGGTCGCGGAGGCCTCCGGGTCCACGAAGTACTTCACCGCCCACGGGGCCTGCGCGAGCAGCTCGTCGCGGCGCCCACCCGCCTGCTCCTCGAAGTGCCCCGGCTGCATCGCGCGGGCGACCTCCTCGACGAGGAGCTGCACGTCGACGTCGGCCGGCTTGCGGACCGAGAGCGCGGCGGTGGTCTCGTCCCACTCGACGCGGTTGAGCCGCACGTCGGTGATCGCCAGCGGGATCCGGTTGCTGTCCTCGAAGCGGGGCAGACGCGTGAGCACCTTGTCCACGCCCACCGCGTACCCGGTCATGCCATAGGTCTCGACGGCGGTGGACAGACCCGTCGAGAAGCAGCCGATGGCGGCGACCGGACCCAGGCGGTCGTAGAGGATCTCCACGGGCACCGGCTCCTCCAGGACCTTCAGCTCCACGCCCAGCGATCGGCCGAGGTCGACGAGGCTGTGGGTGAAGGCGGGCGGAGCGCTCGGGTGGGGCTTGAACGCGATCGACGAGAAGCCGAGCGCCACGGCGGCGCGCAGGAGCTCGTGGTGCAGCTCCTCCTCCTCGTCCTCCGAGAGCAGGCCGAGCGCGGCGAGGTACTGGCCGAGCATGATCGCCTCGACCGGCTCGTCGGGGAGGGCGCCCTCGTCGTCGCCCTCGAACGCCGACTTGCCGTACTCGTGCACGACCGCCCGGAAAGCCTCGGCGGGCACGACCACGTTCTCGATGCCGTGCTCGCTGAGCAGCACCGGGCGCAGCCCGCCGGCGAGGTCGAGGTACAGGAGCCGGCGCAGGCGCGCCGCGACGCTCGGCCGGATGGCCTTGCGCGTGGGGCCGTAGCTCATGAGCCCGTCCGAGACGACGTCGATCGGCGCGCCCTTGAACAGCTTGGTCAGGGTGGTCGACGGCCGCACGGGCAGGGACTGCAGCGTGATGCCGAACTCACCCTCGATACCGGCGGCCTCGAGGATCTTGTCCCGCCAGGTGTCGAGCTTGCTCGACGGCGGGTTCCAGGCGCGCGGGTGGTACGGGAAGATCAGCTCGTTGAGGGACAGCACGCGGTCGAACCGGCTGGCGAGGGAGTCGAACCCCTGCTGCTCGGTCAGGCTCCGGCCGATCTCGGGGATCTTCGCGTTGTTGACCACGAGCAGCACGCGCTGCCCGGAGTCGCGGTACAGCCCGGAGTCGATGGCGGCCGCCATGGTGGCCGCCGCCATGAACGTCGGGGCGATGAACAGCTGATCCATTCAGCGAACCTCGATCCGGAGAATCTTCTTCAACACGATCCGCGTGGGGAGGTCGAAGTGCTTGAGGGCCGCCTTCACCGCTTCCTTCGGGAAGGAGTTCAGGAAGGCCGCTGACCGGTGGTAGAGCTCGCTCTGGAGCTCGGGCGAGAGCCGCGCGCGCATCGAGACGTGGAACGCGACGATCCGGCAGGCGCCGTACGCGGCCTTCTCGATGTAGTCCTCGTTCTCGGTGGCCAGCGCGAGGTCACGGATGCCGGCGTACGCGTCCAGGAAGTGCAGCGTGCTCCGGTTGCCGGCCTGGGTGAGCGCCGTCGGGTTGGCGTCCTTGCGGTAGAAGTAGCCCTGGAGGCCCACGACCGCGGTGGACTCCGTGTTCAGGTGCAGGCGCCAGAACCAGGGCCGGTCGGCCGCGGTGCGCAGCGACTCGTCGAAGGCGAAGAGCTCGGGCGCGATGCGCTCCCGGTCGTACATGCCCGCCCAGAGGTACGGGTAGTCGACCATGGTGCGGCTGCCCTTCAGCCCGATCTGCGACCTCGGGTCGAGGGCGACGTCACGCACCTCCTCGGGGGCACGCTTCACGCTGCGGTTCATCGCGTCGACCCGCACGTGGTCGGTCCGGATGAAGTCGACGTCCAGGCGCTTGAGCCCGTCGAGCGTCTCCACGAGGTGCCCCGCCTGGTACCAGTCGTCCGCGTCCAGGTAGGTCAGGTAACGACCGTCGGCCTGCTCGAGCGCGAGGTTGCGCGACTTGGCCACACCGTAGTTCTCGGGGTTGCGGATCAGGGTCAGCCACGGCATCTTCTCCGCGGCCTGCTCCAGGATCTGCGGCGTCTCATCGGTCGAGTGGTCGTCGATGAGGATGAACTGAAAATCGTCCCGATAGTTGGATCGAATAGTCGCCAGACAATTCGGCAGAAATGTTGCCGCATTGTAGACCGGCACGATCACGCTGAGAGTCGTCACGGCTCCATCCTGAGGTAAGTTGCCGCCGGCGCGGGAGTGCACGGGAGCACGTTCGGGGGCCGTGCCCGGACTCACCGTCAGCCGACCAGCAAGCCTGCTGGGCCCAAGTAAAGTATCACCGATCCCGTGTCGCTTCGGTGTGACCGGACACGGGTCCTTCCTTCGGCCAGAGCCCTTCGGCGATGTAGGGCTGGAGGCTCCGCGCGTAGGTGTCCGTGACGTGGTTGTTGTCGCGGTAGACCATCACGTTTCCGACCACCGGCATGCACCGTTCCGGCCCGCAGTAGCGGTCGGTGAGGTCCACGATGCGGACGCCGGCGATGCGGGCGGCGTCGCGCAGCGTCTTGTGCCCGGGGTAGTCGAAGGCCTTCTCGCGGGACACCGCGCAGGAGCCCGGGTCCTGCGCGTGGTCGGCCACGCACTCCAGGACGTCCGCGCGCGGACGAGGCGCGTCCTTGATGACGACGATCCGGGAGCCCACCGCCTGGAGCGCGTCCCAGGCCTTGACGAGGCCGCCGACCCCCGGCTCGTAGCCGGGGACCGTGCCCTTGAACAGAGAGTCGGCGAAGATCCCGGTCACCACGAGGTCCGGCGCCTCCGCCACCAGCGCGTCCAGCGTCTCCTGGTTGGCCCGCAGACAGGCCTTGGAGTACTGCATCTCGCGGGCATCGAGCGAGAACGGGCACGAGTTGTGCAGGTAGGTGACGACCCGCCAGCCCCGTTCCCGCGCGGCCTCGACCACGGGCGAGGCGAACATGCGCACGTGCGAGTCACCCACGAGCGCGAGCGTGCGCCGGCCCGCCGGATCACCGAACTCGCAGCGCGGCGTGGTGCCGGCGGTCGCGTTGGCGGCGCAGGCCGCGTAGGTGCGGCTCAGCTCCTTGTGCACGTCCTGGAGGTTGGGCACGATCACCGGCCCAGCCTTGTCGACGAAGGCCGGCACGTTGCCGCCGTCGACGGCCTCGGCGCCGAAACCGGACCCCAGGCCGACCTCTACGCCCTGGGCCTCCTGCTGCCACTCCTGCTCCTGGACCTGGGCCCGGAACATGGGCGTCACGGCGACGCCCGCCGTCACGGCCATCGCGGTCGCGGCGGCCAGCAGCACACGGGTGTTGCCCCGGCCCGCCCAGCGCGCGGTACGCACCGGCCGTTCCACGAAGGTGTAGCTGAGGTGCGCCATGAGGAGCGAGAGGGCCAGCAGGCCGATCGACTCCAGCGCGTGCGGCTGCCGGTTCGCCCAGGCCTCGAACCCGATGATGATCGGGAAGTGCCAGAGGTACACGGAGTACGAGACGTTGCCGAGCCACTGCACCCAGGACCGGTCCACGAGCCAGGTCAGCGAGCCGGCGCCCGACGTCCGGCCCGCGGCGATGATCGCCGCGGCCCCGAGCACCGGCACGAGGGCCGCGAAGCCCGGGAACGGGGTCTTCGGGGTCAGGACGAGCGCCCCGGCGATGATGGTGGCCAGGCCGGCCAGGGCCAGCAGGGAGCGGCCGGCCGCGAACCGCGAGGTGTGCCGCAGCACGACGGCGAGCAGGCCGCCCGCGCCGAGCTCCCACAGCCGGGTGGTCGTGGCGAAGTAGGCCGCCGCGTCGCCGGCGCGCACCTGCTGCACGCTCCAGACGAACGAGGCCACCACGATCAGGCCGAACAGGACGAGCAGCACGCCGTGCAGCGCGCGGACCCGGTCGCGCGCGACTCGCCGCACCAGCAACGCGCCGACGACCACGACGATCGGCCAGAGCAGGTAGAACTGCTCCTCGACCGCCAGGGACCAGAAGTGCTGGAACGCCGTGGGCGCGTTGTCCGCCGCGAGGTAGTCGACCGAGTCCGCCGCGAGCACCCAGTTCTGCACGTAGAACACGGAGGCCAGCGCCTGCCGCTGCAGGTCCGCCCACTCGGTGACCGGGACCACCAGCGGCGCCAGGGCCGCGGTCACGCCGATCACCACGAGCCCGGCGGGCAGGATGCGGCGGGCGCGGGCGGCCCAGAACCGGCCGAGCGAGAGCCTGCCGGTCTTCTCCACCTCGCGGATCATGTGCCCGGTGATGAGGAACCCGGAGATGACGAAGAAGACGTCGACCCCGATGTACCCACCCGGGAGCAGCTCGGGCTCCAGGTGGTAGACGACCACGAGCGCGACGGCGAGGGCGCGCAGCGCCTGCACCTCGGGCAGGAAGCGACGCCGCGGCTCGGGCCGCTCCGCATCGCTCGTCGGTGGTGCCGGCACGTCAGCCGTGCCGACCGTGGTCGAAGCGTGCATGGAGGAGCCTTTCACCCACGGACATCACAGAGGCCGGACGGACGCACAGCCGACGAATCTTACTCAGGGGACCAGCGGGCGGAGGTTGCCACCGCGTTCGGGTCAGAAGTCCCGGACCAGGGCGATCCCACTCACGCGGACCTCCCGGGAACCGATGGTCTCCAGTGCAACACCCCCGCTGCGGTGACTCGCCAGACGAACTGTGAACACAGTGTGGTCGCTCGGCGCACCCGACAGATCGATGACGCCGGCGCTGGAACCCGCGAAGATGACCCTGACCCGACCGTAGCCCGGGCCGGTCGGGGCCACCACTCGCACCTGCGACGCCTGCCGGACGTCGCTGACCTTGATCCGTGCCCCGTCCCGGGCGACCCGGTAGGCGTAGTCGGCGTGATAGTCCCCGTCGTGGACCTTGCGCCAGCCGCCCCGCAGGTCCCACTGGGCCGGGACGGTCTCGCGCGAGGTCCGCACGAGCGTCCGCAGCTCGCCGCGGTGATGGTTGCGGTCCAGCGCCCGGACGGCGTACCAGGCGGAGCGCCCCGGGTCCGTCTCCAGCACCGCCGACGTACCGGTCACCGTGCGGACCGTGTACCAGTACGGCTTGGTCGGCATGTTCGACGAGTATCGCGCCGTCCGCGCGAGGATCTGGTAGCGGTTCGCGCCGGGTACCCGGTCCCAGCTGTAGCGCTGCTTGGCGCTCCACTGGACGGGCGCCTGCAGCGACGTCGGCCGGTGCACCACGGGCGCGCGGCGCATCGTGGGCTTGCCGTACCGGGACACCGCGGAGTCCACGCGGCTGTCCACCGCCCGGCGGATGTCGTCCAGCCGCTGGTTCAGATACGCACCAGGGCAGGCCGTGTTGTTGGTCAGGCGGTGCCCGAGGATCCGCGGCACCCGGACCCTCTGCCCCGGCGAGGTGCGCGACGTGTCGCCCGCGACACCGCGGTCGGTCAGCGTCGCGGTGCCCCACGGGTTCACGCGGTACTGGTACGCCTTCCAGGCGAGGACCCGCACGATCCCGGAGATCAAGGCCGACGACGGTCGTGCGACGTCGAAGCTCCCCATCGCGGAGACGCCGATGGTGCCCGTGTTGAAGCCGCCCGCCTGCGCCCCGATCGGGTTGTCGTACACGGCGCCGGTGCGGCCCTGGAAGATGGTGCCGAACCGGTCGACCAGGAACTGGTAGCCGATGTCCGGCCAGCCCCGCGACTTGGTGTGGTACGCGTAGATGCCCCGCACGATCGCGGCCGACTGGGACCGGCTGTACGAGTTGGTCCCCGCTGTGTGGTGCACGTACATGGCCTGCAGGTCGCCGGAGACCTCGGGCCACGGGTCGGACAGCGACTCGTCGGCGCCCCACGACCCGCGGCTGACCGTCTTGGGACGGATCTCGTAGCCGGTGGCGGCGTCGGCCGTGGCCGCGGGGCCGGGCGTGGTCCCCACCGCCGCGTCGGCCGCGGAGCTGCCGGGATCGACGACGTCGACGCGCAGGTCGGCCGG
>NZ_KI911603.1:27366-30134 GCF_000515355.1 Promicromonospora kroppenstedtii DSM 19349
CGGACCATGGCCGACGCCGCGCGCAGCGGCTCCTCGGCGAGCGTCCCCAGCGATACCGCGACGACGCCCGGGTGCGAGCCGATGACGGCCCGGGGCCGGGGCACGAACGCCGTGGGCAGCGACGGTGTGCCGACGCTCCGGTCGACCGCCAGCACCTCGTCGGCGGGCACGCCGCGCGGGCTCCAGAGCACCGCTCCCCCGAAGACGGACTTCGCGGTGCGCTCGACGAAGTCGGCGTCGTAGGTGGCGAACGGCACCCCCGCGACCTGCTCGGGCCGGTCCACGACCACCACGACCTGCGGCGCGCGCAGGCCGCAGCGCAGCCGGGGCAGGTAGGAGAGCGCCGTGGGGTCGACGCACACGATGCGCTCCGTCTGGACGTCGTCGTCCCAGGCGATGCCGTCGACGAGGCCCGAAGCAAGCATCCGCCGCACGGGCTCGATGAAGTACAGCTTGCGGCGCGGCTCGAGCGAGAAGCCCTCGACGTGCACGAGCGCGATCCGGCGCGTGGGGTCGGCCTCGGCGAGCGCCTGGACCCACTGGGCGGCGTCGCGCTCGCGCGGCTCGTCGGACCGCCAGTCGCCGAGGACCACCAGGTCGTAGCCGGGGTGCGGCTGCGGTGCGATCTCGAACCGCCGCGGGGTGGGGAACCTGCGCTCCTCGCGGCCGAGGTACGGCGAGGCGCCGCGGCGCAGCTCGTCGTGCCAGGTCAGCATCGCGGACCGGTACAGCATGCGCGCCGGGTGGCGCCAACCGCTGCGGAACTCGTCCCGCGAGAGGGAGCCGGCGCTCATCCGCATGAACTGGAGCGTGGGCTGGAGGTCCACGGTCCGTCCCGGGAGCGCGGCGTCCAGCCGGAAGTGGAACTCGGTGTCGGCGGCCTTGCGCACGGGGTCGAACGAGCCGAAGAGCGGCCACACCTGCTCGCGCCGGAACATCAGGGTCGGGGCGACCGCCTGGCGGATCGTGTTCTGCCGCCGGGCGAGCACCAGGTCGTCCGAGAGCTTGACCGCGTTGGTGCGCACGCCGCTGACGAGGCTGTCGGCCGCCAGGGCCGCGACCGAGAGCTCGATGCGCTGCGGGTGGGCCCAGTCGTCGGCGTCCTGGAAGGTGACGTAGACACCCTTGGCCTCGTCGATCGCGCGGTTGCGCGCCGCGTAGGTGCCGGCGTTCTGGGTCTGCACCAGGACCCGCACGCGCGGGTCGAGGGCCGCGACGTCCCGGTAGACGTCCGCGTACTCGGGACCCGACGCGTCGTCGATGACGAGGATCTCGAGGTCGCGGTACGTCTGCCCCAGGACGGACCGCACCGACGTCGCCAGCTCGGCGCCCGGGCGGAACGAGCTGATGATCACGGTGACGAGGTCGCCGCCCGTGGTGCCGGCGGGCACGCCGGTCGTCAGCCGGTCGAACGGGCTCGCGTCGTCCGCGGGGGGCGCGAGCTGGATCGGGGCGGCGTCGCCGAGGATCAGCTCGTTGAAGGTGTCCGTCCAGGCCTGCTCGTCCGACGACGGGTCGACCGCCGGGTTCGCCAGGTCGATCCGGAGCATGTCGGACTGCTGCGGCAGCAGCGAGAGCTTGGGCAGCACCCGCTTGAGGTCGTCGACGCGGCGGCGCTCGACGAGCAGGTGGCCCAGGAGGAATGCCTGCTGGGGACCGACGCTGCGGGAGCCGCGCGACGCCGCCTTGAGCAGCACCTCGAGCGCTTCGTCGAGCTCGTCGTCGTCTGCCGGCGCGACGCCGATCGCGTGGGCGCGTGCCATGGACCACCGGGACTGCTGGAGCCCCTCGGTCGCGTCACGCAGGAGGGCCATCAGGTCCCGGTGGGACTGGGAGTCGGTGCGTCGCGCGATGTCCGAGACGATGAAGGCATTCACCCGCATGCGCTGGATCTCCGCGGCGACCACCGGAAGGTCGGACCGATCGTTCGTCATGTTCCTGCTCGGCTCGGGCGGCGCTCGTCCGCGCCGCGTCGGCCTGATTGTGACAGAGCCTCGGCCCCGTGCCGAACACCCGGGGTGAATTCCTGCCAGGGCTCGGTGCGCCGGTGACGGACCGCTCGCTGCTAAAGTGTGCGGCCGGGCAGCGTGCCCATCGTTTCCCTGGAGCGACGTGACGACTCTTGCAACTTCACCCGCGACACCGCGCGAGGACCACCGGCCGGCCCGGCAGGGCGGGTTCCGCCCGGACATCGAGGGACTCCGTGCGGTAGCCATCGGCGCGGTGCTGATCTACCACGCCGGCATCCCCTTCCTCCCCGGTGGGTTCATCGGCGTCGACATCTTCTTCGTGATCTCCGGGTTCCTCATCACGGGCCTGCTGGTCCGTGAGGTCGAGCGCACCGGCCGGGTGTCCCTGACGCAGTTCTACGCCCGCCGCGCCAAGCGGCTGCTGCCCGCCACGGCGCTGGTGCTGTCGGCGAGCGCGGCCATCGTCTGGTTCACCAGCTCGGTGACCGAGTGGCGCACGTTCGGCGGCGACATCGTGGCCGCCGCGGCGTACGTCGTGAACTGGCGCCTGGCCGAACGCTCCGTCGACTACCTGGCCGAGGGCACCACGGCGTCGCCGGTGCAGCACTTCTGGTCGCTCGCGGTCGAGGAGCAGTTCTACATCGTCTGGCCGCTGCTGCTCGTCCTGGTCACGCTCCTGGTGCGCCGCACGCGGTTCGGCGTGCGGCCGCTGATGGCGGTCGGGCTGGCGTTCATCGTCGTCCCGTCGTTCGTCTGGTCCGTGCTGCTGACCAGCTCCAACCAGGCCACGGCCTTCTT
>NZ_KI911603.1:30234-31760 GCF_000515355.1 Promicromonospora kroppenstedtii DSM 19349
GGAACGCGACCAGCGGGCTGCGGCCGTCCGCCCGCTGGTCGCCGAACCGTGCCGGGTCGAAGAGCGGGGAGGTCACCGCGTCCCAGGCGCCGTCGGCGCCGTCGAGGTAGGTGATCAGCGGGTCGGTCTCGTCGCGCTCCCACCGCTGGGGCCGGAACCGCGCGGGGACGAAGAGGGGGTGCGGCGACCAGCCCGAACGGCGGCCGCGCGCGAGGTAGTGCTTCACGGCGCGCACGGGGCCCGGGAACGTCGTGCCTGCCTGGGCCTCGTACCACTCGACGTCGAAGAGTCCGGAGCCGAGCACCCGGTCGGCGTCCGACAGCACGGGCTCGGCAGGCTCGGTGGCGGGCTCCGCGGCAGGCTCCGCGGGCTCTGGCGCGGCAGGCCCGGAAGCCGCGTCCGCGGGGGTCACCGTCCCGGCGTCCTGGGCGGGAACCTCCGTCGGTTCGTCCGGGCGGTCCTTGGCCTGCCGGCCACGTCCGTCCACGAGCGCCCTGATGATCTTGCTGGGGTCAAGAGCCACAGCGACAGCGTAGCGATCACCGGGGGCGCGCCCGACCGCCGGAGGCCGGCCGGCGGCCCGGTCAGTCGCCGAGCGCGGCGGCGATGCGGTCGCCGAGGAACGGCGCCAGGGTCACCAGGAACGGCCGCGACACGTGGAAGCCGTCCGCGTACACGGGCAGGTATCCGATGACGGGCGAGCAGGTCTCCGGGCCGCAGTAGTAGTCCGTCATGTCCACGAGGCGCGCGTTCGGGTCCAGCTCGACGGCGACCGCGGAGCCGTCGTCCCGCAGCACGGCCTCCCGGTCCCGGGCGCAGACGGTCGCCGCGTCGTCACCGTTCTCCTCGATGCAGGGCACGACCTCCCGCTCGAAGACGTCGGCGTTCTCCTCGAAGATCGGGTTGTCGCGGATCGCGATGACGGGCACCGAGAGATCCGGCCGCTGCGCCCACGCCTCCGCGAGGCCGGCCCCCAGCGCCTCGGTGCGGTCCTCGTCGCCGACCGCCTGCACGGACTGCTTGCTGGAGTGCAGCACGAGGTACCCGTCGTACTCGGGGTGGGAGCGCACGTAGTCCTCGAGCTGCCGGTTCCACTCGGTGCACAGGTCGATCGACTCCTGCACGGACTTGAGCATGGGGCGCGCGTTCCAGTGACAGCCGGCCCGGCCCGCGACGTCGATGCGCCACCCGCGCTCCTGCGCGATCCGCTGGTAGGCGGAGAGCATCTGGTGGCTGTGCGAGTCACCCGTGGCCAGGAGCCGGTGGCTGTACCCGGTCTCGGGACCGAGGCTGCACACCCCGAGGCGCACCGGCCGCTCACGGTTGGACCAGCAGTCGGCGGCCGAGCCGCCCGGGTCGGAGTAGCCGGTGCTGAACGCGCCCACGAGCGAGCTCGGGTCGTCGACCTCGCACTCGGGCGTGCCGGGGTCCATGGTCGCGGCCCCGATGCAGCCGGCCAGCCGCTCGACCTCCCGCTCCGCCTCGGCGGCGACCGCCGTCTGGTGCGCCGCCACCCGGTCGACCGC
>NZ_KI911603.1:31860-35126 GCF_000515355.1 Promicromonospora kroppenstedtii DSM 19349
CCAGCGCGAGCGCGACGGCGGTGGCCAGGCGGGGCGTGCCGGTGAACCGCCGGGCGGTGACCACCGGCCGCTCCACGAAGCGGTGGGTCAGCCAGGCCAGCACCGTCGACGTCGTGAAGATCACCACGGCCGCGAGCCAGTCCGGCCGCTCCGCGCCGGTCAGGTGGAGGTAGCCGATGAGCAGCGGCCAGTGCCACAGGTACAGCGGGAACGAGACGTCGGCGAGGAAGCGCAGTGGCGCGACTTCCAGCAGGCCGCGCGGACCCCACCGCGAGTCCGGCGCCGACCCGAGGATCACCAGCAGGGCGCCGCCGACGGGCCAGAGCGCCCACGGGCCGGGGAACAGGGCGACGCCGTCGAGCACGAAGCCGGAGGAGACGACCAGGGCGAGCCCGAGCCAGCCGAGCACGGGGCGCAGGGCGCCGGCGGGCTGCGCCCAGCCGAGGAGCAGGGCCAGGGCCGCACCGAGGCCGAGCTCCCAGAACCGGGTGCCCGAGTGGAAGTAGGCGAGAGGCTGGTCGACGGCGCCTACGCGGATCGCGAACCAGAAGGACGCGGCCGTCGCGAGGACCACGAGCACGGCCAGCGCCGGCCGGAGCCAGCGGCGCGCGACGATGGCCAGGAGGAGCACGAGCGCCGGCCAGAGGAGCATGAACTGCCCCTGCACCGCCAGCGACCAGAAGTGCTGCAGCGGGCTCGCCGTCGGGCCCGCTGCCCCGTACGCGAGCTGCGAGTGGATCATCTCCCAGTTCAGCAGGTAGACCGCCGAGGCCCCGATCTCGCGCAGCGTGCTCTGCCACATCGCCTGCGGCAGGACCAGCACCATGATGGCCGCCGTCGCCGCCAGCACCACGAGCGAGGGGGCAGCGAGCCGGGAGAACGTGCGCCCGTAGTGCTCGGTCAGGCGCAGGTCCCCACGCTCCGCACGGCCGATCAGCGACCGGGTCACGAGGAAGCCCGTCAGGGCCAGGAAGACGTCGACGCCGCCCGAGACCCGGCCGTTGCCGAAGAGGTGGAAGAGGACGACGAGGACCAGGGCCAGCCCGCGCAGACCGTGGATCTCGGGGATGCGCCCCGCCCGGGGGACGGCTTCTGAGTGCACCAACGCATAGTAGGAGGCTGGTGTTGCGCCCGGGCAACCGGGCGCGGGCCCGGGCGTGCCGTGCCGGGTGAACGCCACGGTGCGGCCCCGTGTTCGCCCACGCCCTCACCAGAGGGTTCTCACAAATCGGTACGGCTGCCGGGCTATCCTGGCGCCGTGCTTGCCGTCGCCCGATTCCATGACCCGCTCCCGCTGACGAACACCATCCAGCGGTACGACTGGGGGTCGGTCGACGCGATCCCCAACCTGCTGCGTACCCAGCCGGACGGCGAGCCGCAGGCCGAGATGTGGCTCGGCGCCCACACCAGCGCCCCGTCCGTCAGCCGCATCACGCGCGCGGACGACGTCGACCACGTGGCCCTCGACCGCCTGGTCAGCGAGGCGCCCGTGCAGACGCTCGGCCACCGGGTCGCCGAGCAGTTCGGCCCGCGGCTGCCCTACCTGCTCAAGGTGCTGGCCGCGCGCAAGGCGCTGTCCCTGCAGGTGCACCCGTCGCCGCGGCAGGCCCGCGAGGGCTTCTCCCGCGAGAACAAGGCCGGGATGGCGCTCACGTCTGCCAAGCGGTCGTTCAAGGACGACCAGCACAAGCCCGAGATGATCGTCGCGCTCTCGCAGTTCGAGGGGCTGGCGGGCTTCCGCACGCCGCGCACCATCCTGGACGTCCTGGAAGGCCTGGCGGGCGACATGGTCGAGGGCGTGCGCGCCGCGCTGCTGCGTGACCGCAGCCACGACGGCATGCGGGACGCGTTCAACCATCTGCTCTCCGCGCGCGCCGACGAGGCCTGCGCGGCCGACATCGAGGCGACCCTCGACTCGGTGCGGGCCCGCCTGGCGGCCGGCTCGCCGTTCGAGCGCGCCGACCGCACCGTCGTCGACCTCGCCGAGCAGCACCCCGGCGACCCCGGCGCCATCGCGTCCCTCATGCTCAACCGGTTCTCGCTCGAGCCTGGCGAGGCGGCGTTCACGCCCGCCGGCGTGGTGCACGCCTACCTGTCCGGCGTGGGCATCGAGATCATGGCGAGCTCCGACAACGTGCTCCGGGCGGGCCTGACGACCAAGCTGGTGGACGAGGAGAACCTCGTCGCCTGCACCGTCTTCGCCCCGCAGCAGCCCGCCGCCCCCGAGGTGACGACGGCGGGCGGCCGCGGCCAGGTGCGCACCTACCGCGTGCCGGTCACGGAGTTCGCGCTCACGACCGCCGACGTCGACCCGTCGGAGCCCGTGGCGCTGCCCGCGACGGGGCCGCGCATCCTGCTGTGCCTCGACGGCGAGCTGACGCTCACGGCGGACCGCTCCGAGGACGGGCCGCAGCGCCTGACCCAGGGCGAGTCGGTCTTCGTGCCGCACGACGCCGGCAACCTGGAGCTGACCGGCGCGGGCCACGCCGTCTGCGCCTGGGTCCCCTGAGCTGCCGGCGCGGGGCTTGCCGACCCCGCGATCAGGGTGGTCGGCAGAATGTCAGGTGGTCGGCACCCCGGGGTGCCGACCACCTGACATTCTGCCGACCGATCGATCTTCTGCCGACCTAGCCGCACGGTCAGGCAGCGGGGTCAGGCCGAGTTGTCGTCGTCCGCGCGCAGCACCCGCAGGTGGCCGCGCCTGGCCGTCTCGGTCACCGTGGACGGCTCCGCCGGACGACGACGGCGGCCCGCCTCGCGGACGGCGTCGGCCAGCGCGGAGAGGTCGTCGGGGCTCGGCCCCGCGTCCTCGAACTCGGGCATGAGGCGGACCACCTCCCACCCGCGCGGCGCGGTCAGCCGCTCGGCGTGCTCCGCGCACAGGTCGTAGCTGTGGGGCTCGGCCAGGTGCGCCAGCGGACCCAGGACCGCGGTCGAGTCCGCGTACACGTACGTGAGCGTCGCCACGGCCGCATTGGTGCAGGCCGAGCGCGAACACTGTCTCACCGATCTCACTCGCCGAGACTACGCCGCTGACCGGGTAGGACGTGCCGAACACGCCGGGCATTCACGGGCGTAACGGCGGGGAACCGGCATGAATTCTCCGCGCGGACCGGGCGAGCAGCAGGCCGGCACCCGCGAACGCGAGGTCGACCACCGTCAGGACGACCCGGCTGACCAGCACCGTGAGCCCCGCGGACGGGCTGGCAAGCGACCCGGCGAGCACCGCCGCGAGCACCACCTCGCGCACGCCGGCGCCGGCCGGC
>NZ_KI911603.1:35226-35645 GCF_000515355.1 Promicromonospora kroppenstedtii DSM 19349
CCTCGTCGACGGCGGGGCCCACCAGCGCCTCGCCGGCGCCAGGCCAGCCGCCGCCGTACGCGAGCCGGAGCACGCTGTTCACGTGCTGCGGTTCGTCGGGGGCGCGGAACGCCGGGGTCAGCACCGCCCAGAGCCCGCCCACGAGGGTGACGAGCGCGGTGACCAGCGCCAGGGCTCTGCGGTACGCCGCCTCGGCGGGATCGTCGCGCACGGGCACAGGATAGGGGGACGAGGTTGCCGAACTCGTGCGGCGCGGGCGCCGGGTGACCGATGAGGCCCCCGATCCGACGTATCGTCAGTAGGTGCCTCCGTTTTCTCCTCGTGGCCGGAACCGGCGGTCGGGCCGGGGCTCCGGACCCGCCAGCGGCTCCTCCGGCAGCGGTCAGTCCGGCAGCAACCAGTCCGGCACCGGGTCTGCC
>NZ_KI911604.1:0-1049 GCF_000515355.1 Promicromonospora kroppenstedtii DSM 19349
CGGGCACCCGGCCCACGGACATCACGATCCACCGGCTCCCCCGGGCCCGGGCGTGGTCGGAGATCCGCACCCCCGACCAGATCGCCCTGCCCGGCCGCTGAGGAGTCGCCTACGCCGTCCGGCCGTAGGTCTCGAGGAGGCGGAGCCAGACCTCGCTGACGGTGGGGTAGGCGGGGACGGCGTGCCACAGCCGGTCGACCGGCACCTCGCCGGCGATCGCGATGGTCGCCGCGTGGAGCAGCTCTGCGACGTCAGGACCCACCGCGGTGAAGCCGACGACCACGCGCCGGTCCTCGTCGACCACCATGGCGGCCCGGCCCGTGTACCCGTCGGCGTGCAGCGACGCGCCGGCCACGGCACCCAGGTCGTACTCGACCGAGCGGATGCGCAGCCCGGCCGCCTCGGCGCCGGCCGCGGTGTATCCGACGCTCGCGATCTCGGGGTCGGTGAAGACCACCTGAGGCACGGCCCGCTCGTCGGCCGTGGCCGCGTGCCGGCCCCAGGGGGCGTCGTCCACGGGGGTCCCGGTCGCGCGGGCCACGATCGTGTCGCCCACGGCGCGGGCCTGGTACTTGCCCTGGTGGGTCAGCAGGACGCGCCGGTTGACGTCGCCCGCGGCGTACAGCCAGCCGTCGCCGACCGGCACGCCGTCGCCGCCGAGCACCCGCAGGGTGCCGTCGACGGAGAGCCAGTCGCCGGGCATGAGCCCGACGGTCTCCAGGCCCAGCTCGTCCGTGTTCGGCTTGCGGCCGGTCGCGACCAGCACCTCGTCGGCGGTGAGGTCCGTACCGTCCGCGAGCGCGACGTGCACCGTGCCCTCGTCGTCGCGGTGGACCTCCACGGGCTGCGTGTTCAGGTGCAGCACCACGCCCTGCGCCTTGAGCGACTCCGCCACGAGCTCGCTCGCGAACGGCTCCGCGGCGGGCAGCAGCCCGTCGCGGGCGACCATCGTGACCTGGGCACCCAGGGCCGCGTACGCGGTCGCCATCTCGGCACCGACCACGCCGCCGCCGATGACGGCGAGCCGCCCCGGTACGGCCTGGGCGGAC
>NZ_KI911604.1:1149-3397 GCF_000515355.1 Promicromonospora kroppenstedtii DSM 19349
CGGGCCTGGGCGGCCCGTACCGCTTCGTGTCCGCGGGCGCGAGGCCCCGCGGCACCGAGACCCGGCCGCCCGGCCCGACGACCACGACGGACCGGTCCTCGCCGGGACCCGTGAGGCAGACCAGGGACGCCGTCGCGATCCGCGACCATCCCGCGTTGCCGAGGGGTCCGCAGTCCGGGTCCTCGCCGAGCGGGACGGTCCACGCCTCCTCGCCCGTCTCCGGGCGCAACCCGACGAGCTCGCGGTCGGACCGCAGCACGAGGACGTCGCCGAGCTCCGCCACCTCGCTCCCGCGCCCCTCGTCCACGGCCTCGCGGGAGCCCACGAGCCCCGACCACCGCCAGGTCTGGCTCAGTGGCGCGGAGACGTCGGCGACGCCGCCGTGCACGTCACGCATCCGCTCCATCCGGGCGCCGTCCCGCGCACCCTCGACGGCCAGGCCGGTACCGAGCACCACGGCGAGCACCGCGGCCACCGGCCCGAGGACACGCAGCCTGCGGTCCGGACGGCCCGACGGCGACAAGGGATCGCCCGGCCCGGGACCGTCGGGGTCGCCGTCCCCGTCGGCATCTGCCGGCTCCGCGGCGCGGGCGCGGACGGACGGCGGCGCCGGGTCCCCCACGTCGTCGACCAGGTCGAAGACGATCCGACCGCCATCGCCCGGTTCGCGCACCATGTCGTCGAGGGTATGTCGCCTGGCGCGCTCTCTCATCCGAGACCGCGGACACCGAGCGACCCGACCTCCAGCAGGTGCCCGTCCACGGCGATCAGGTCGCCGGTCACGCCCTGCCGCACGACGTCGCCGTCGTGCGGGTCGAGCGTGGTGCGGGCCCCGCCGGCCTCCTCCCAGAGGAGCTCGCCCGTGCCCGCATCGAGGGCCACCATGCCTCGCGCCACGGTGCCGCTGCCCTCGGCGAGCAGCAGCACGACCTCGCCGTCGGTGAACGCCTGGACCACGTAGGCGGTCCCGAAGTAGCCGCCGTCCGCCTCCTCGTCGGGGTCCGAGCCGTCCCAGAGCCACCGCTCCTCGCCCGTGGCCAGGTCCAGCCCACGGACGGTCCCGGCGCCGCTGGTGATCACGGCCGTCTCGCCCACCTGGGCGAGGAACTCCTGCCCGCCGGACTGGAGCGCGATGTCCCAGCGCGCGGACCCGTCGGCGTCGTGGGCCGCGAGGCGACGCCGCGGCTCGTCGATCGCCAGCAGGGTGTCGGCGCCGGTCCGGTCCGTGGCCTTGGGGGTGATGACGTACCCGGCGACCTCCCCGACCGTCGTGCCGTCGGCGGCGTACATCAGGGTGCGCGCGACGTCGTCCCAGCTCATGCCGAGGTAGCCGCCCGAGTCGAGGCGGCCGACGACGCTGGACCCCGGTTCGAGCCTGCTGCCCAGCAGCACGCCCGAGGCCGTGACCGCCGCCTGGACGCCGCAGCCCTCCACGTTCACGAGGTCGGCGCGCACGCGAGCGCCGAAGGCGTCGGGCGCGAGCTGGCCGATGAGGTGGATGCGGTTGCCCGAGCTGCCCCAGGCCGAGCCGAACGTGCTGGTGCACAGCGTGGCCTCGGTGGGGCGGAAGGGGATGGTCACCTGCCAGCGCTCCTCGCCGGTGACGGCGTCCTCGGCGCGCAGCACGAGGTCACGACCGTTCGTGACGCTCCCCGAGCACTCGCCCGACGCGTCGCACCGGACGTCGCTCGGGAGCCGCGTCTCGGGTCCCGTGCGCCGCGCGCGCAGCACCGTGCCGTCCGGCCCTGTGTGGGGCGGCCCGAACTCCCTCGTGTCCGCGGCGTCGAGCAGCCGCGGGCGCGAGGCCTCGCCGTCGGGGCCCACCACGAACACCTCGGTGTCCCGACCCCGTTCCTGCAGGCAGACCAGGGCGGGTGTCACCGGGTCGTCCCACACGGGCGACACCGTGGGGCCGCACTCCGCGCCCTCGCCGAGCCCGACCGTCCAGGCCTCCTCGCCCGTGGCCGGGTCCAGCGCGACCAGCTCACCCTCGGACTCGAACACCAGCGCGTCACCGAGCACGGCGACGTCGGTGGTGCCCTCGCCGACGTCGACCTTCCCGGACCAGGACCACACCTCGCCGAGCGGCACGGACAGGTCCGCGACGCCCCCCGGTACCTCGCGCATCCGGTCCATCCGGGCGGCGTCGCGTGCGCCGTCGATCCCCAGGCCCGTGCCCAGCGCCACGGCGACGAGCGCGAGGACCGGCGCGGCCCGGCGCCACGTCAGTACCTGGCCGCCTGCGGCC
>NZ_KI911604.1:3497-4063 GCF_000515355.1 Promicromonospora kroppenstedtii DSM 19349
CCCGAGCCGCCCGCCGCGCCCGCCGGGCCCGACGACGTCCGCTCGCCCGCCACCATCTGCTCGATCACGCGCCGCGTGACCTGCGGGGCGAGCAGCGCGTGACCGGCGGCGACCGTCCGCACCGCCTCGACGAGGTGCTCCGCGTCGGAGTTCTTCAGCAGGAACCCCGAGGCGCCGGCAGCGAGCCCGTCGAACACGTACTCGTCGTGGTCGAACGTCGTCAGCACCAGCACCTTCGCCAGGTTCTCCGCGACGATGCGGCGCGTGGCCTCGATGCCGTCCATGACCGGCATCTGCACGTCCATAAGCACGATGTCGGGCCGCAGCTCGCGGGTCAGCTCGATGGCCGCCGCGCCGTCGCCGGCCTGGCCGACCACCTCGAAGTCGTCCTCCACCGAGAGGATGAGGGAGAAACCGGAGCGCACCAGGGCCTGGTCGTCGACCAGCAGCACGCGCGTCATCAGGCCACCTGCGCCCGGGCCTCGGTCCGGACCTGTGGCCGGACGGACGCCGCCGCGTCCTCCGGTGCGGGCAGCGGCAGCCGCACGCGCACCCGGTACCCGCCG
>NZ_KI911605.1:0-4159 GCF_000515355.1 Promicromonospora kroppenstedtii DSM 19349
TGGCAGCGGCAGCTCGGACAGTGGCGGTGGGTGGTTCGGCGGGGGCGACTCCGGCGGCTGGTCGGGAGGCGATTCCGGCGGTGGTGGTGGCGGCGACTAGGGGCGCCCAGACGGCGCTGAAGGCAGACCAGAAGGAGCTCAAGGCGCGCGCCTCAGCCGTCGCGAAGCGGGAGGGCAAGGTCGACTCCCGCGAGTCCGACGTCGCGGACCGCGAGGCTGCCGTCGAGGCCGAAGCCGAGGCGGCAGCGGGCATCGCGGGCGGGGGCGCGTCAGGCGGCGACGCTGCCGACGCTGCCGACGACACCTCGGAGGTGACCTACTACGAGAACTGCGACGCGGCGCGGGCCGCAGGCGCCGCACCCGTGTACCGCGGCGACCCGGGTTACGCGTCGCACCTCGACCGGGACGACGACGGCGTCGGCTGCGAGTGAACCCGCCTACCTCCAGAGCCCTCGCTCCACCAGCACGTCCTTGAGCAGGTCGGCGCGGTCGGTGATCAGGCCGTCCACGCCGTCGTCGATGAGCTGGTTCATCTCGTCCGGCTCGTTGATGGTCCAGACGTGCACCTTCTTGCCGAGCGCGTGCGCCGCCGCCACGGACGCGCGGTCCACCACCGTGATCGAGTTCTCGCGGATGGGGACCTGCAGCGCGTCGGCGTCCCGCAGCGCGCGGCGGGACAGGGCCGGCAGGCGCAGGCGCACCCCGGTCAGGAAGCTGGCGATCTCACGGCGTCCGGCCGACGTCGCCACCGGGTGCGACAGCTTGGTGAGCGTGGCCCGGCGTCGGGCCACCTCGAACGAGGTGACACAGACCCGGTCCCAGGACGCCGTCTTCTCGATGGCGCGCGCGACCGGGCCGACGCCGGAGCTGTGCTTCACGTCGATGTTGACGCGCAGCTCGGGCCAGCCGCCCAGCAGGTCCTCGAGCAGCGGCACGGGTTCCACGCCACCGATGCGGGCCTCGCTCACCTCGGACCACGGCAGCTCGGCCACCAGGCCGGTGCCGTCGGTGGTGCGGTCCAGCGACTCGTCGTGCAGCGCGACAGCCACGCCGTCAACGGTGCCGTGCGCGTCCGTCTCCACGTACCTGTAGCCGAGGTCGACGGCGGCGCCGAACGCCGCCAGCGAGTTCTCCAGCCCCTCGGTACCGGCCGAGGCGTGCGCGAAACCGCGGTGGGCGAGGGCTTGGAACGGCCCCTCGAAATAGGTCACTGGCTCGTCCCTCACGTAGTGGTGCCGATCTCGACGCTCTGTCCGTCGATGCTGCTCTGGGTCCATTTCAACATGCCGTCGAGGTACGCCTCCCGGGGCCCCCGGGCCGACAGCGACAGGTCGTGCACGGCGCCCGGCACGACCAGCTCGGTGACGTCCTGGCCGAGGCCCGGGGCGAGCGCCGCCATCTGTTTCACGTCGAGCACCGTGTCCTGCGCGTCGAGCAGCGGGTTGTCGAGCGTGTCGGGGCCCGAGGAGTCCGACCGGGCGAGCAGGACGGGGCACGCGATCTCCAGCCCGGCGGCCACGCGCGCCTGCCCGCGCCGGATCGCGACGAACCAGCCGACGCGCCCCGGCACACCTTCGGGTCGCTTGAGCGTGGTGTCGAACTCCCACCGCCCGCCGTTCGCGGCGAGCAGGTGCTCGGCGTACCGCGACGGCCCGTCGCTGATGATCGCTGTCGTCGCCAGGCGCCCGACCGTGTCCAGGAAGCGCGTCCCGACGGTGCGCTGCCAGTACGGCGCCCGCAGGTCGAGGAACGGCGAGTTCAGCACCAGCGCGTCGGGTCCGGCGTCGGCCCCGGCCGCGTTGCGGTGCGCGTGGGCCCAGAGGGATGCCGTGAGCCCGCCGGTGGAGTGGGCGTGCACGACGAGCGGCAGCCCGGGCTCCATGCCGCGCACCGTGCGGGCGGCCGCCGCGATGTCCGTGGCCTGCTCGCGCAGGTCGAGCACGAAGTGCGGGATCTGGTCGGGCTGCAGGGACCGCCCGGCGGCCCGCAGGTCGACGGCGTAGAACGCGTAGCCGGCTGCCGTGAAGGTGCGGGCCAGGTGCTCCTGGAAGAAGTAGTCGTTGTACCCGTGCACGTGGATCACGGCCGCCCGCGGTGGCGGACGGTCCGTCGGGTGCGGGTAGCGCACCAGGGTGGCGGGCCCGAGAGCCGCCTCCTGGAACGGTTCGCCGAGCAGGTGGTCGGTGCGCCAGTCGAGCGCGTCTTCCGGAGAACCAGGCACCTGCGGATCGTATGCTGCCGGGCGTCCTCACCGCGCCCGGTCGCAGGTCAGGCGGGCTTGATCAGGCGGGCCGCAGACCCGCCAGCAGGATCTGCAGGTACGGCTCGCGGTCCGACGACGCGCCCAGCCGCACGGCGTGCTCCATCCCGCACACCAGGTGCTCCACCTGTGCGGTGGACAGGTCCGGCCGGACGACGCCGGCGGCACGGGCGCGGACCAGGATCTGCTCGAAGCCGCCCAGGATCTCCTGCTTGGCCTCGCGCACCTCGTCGGACTCGTCCTCGGCCGCCAGCAGCACCGGCTGCAGCCCGCCCTCCTCGAGCTGCAGGTCGAGCGCGGCGCGCAGCAGGTCCGCGACCGCCCGGCCCGCATCGGTCTCGGCGAGCGCGGCGCGCACCAGCACGCGCAGCCGCTCGAGCGTGTCCAGCGTGAGCGCCTCGACGAGGGCATGGGTGGTGGGGAAGTGGCGGTAGACCGTGCCGACCCCGACACCGGCCTCCCGGGCCAGGTCGTTGAAGCGCAGGGCACCGGGCTCGTGGCGTCGGGCCACGTCGAGGATGCGCGCGCGGCTGCGGGCGGCGTCGGATCGGAGAGCGGGCATGGGGTGAGCCTACCGCAGAAGCGGATGGAGAATCCGTTTCGGGTGCTACGCTCAAACGGATAGTTCATCCGAATTGCTCGAACGGCAGAAATCCGAGGACCACCCATGCCCACGTCTGTGCCCACTCCCAGGCCCACTCCCACGTCCGGCCCCACCACCTGGGACCCCGCCCACCTGCCCGACCAGACCGGCCGCACGCACGTCGTGACCGGCGCCACTGCCGGCATCGGCTACTTCGCCGCCGAACAGCTCGCCGCCGCCGGGGCGCACGTCGTGCTCGCGTCCCGGTCGGCGACCAAGCTCGCGACCGCCGTCGCCGCCATCGAGCGGGAGGTGCCGGGCGCGCGGCTCGACACCGTCGTGATCGACCTCGCCTCCCTGGCCTCCGTGGCAGGCGCCGCCACCTGAATCTCGGCCCTGCCCCGCGTCGACGGCCTGCTGCTGAACGGCGGGGCGATGGACATGAAGCGTCGCGCGCGCACCGCCGACGGCATGCCGATGCTGCTCGGCACCCACACCGTCGCGAGCGCGGCACTCCTGGCCGGCGTGCTCCCGGCGCTCGCGGCCACCGGTGAGCGGCTCGGCGTGCCGTCCCGGGTGGTGCACACCTCCACGGGATTCGTCGCGCAGTTCCCGACGGCGGTCGACGACGTCGCCCGGGTGCCGTTCGCGGGCGTCGTCGCCTACACCAAGGCGAAGACGGTGACCGAGGTGCTCGCGTTCGAGCTCGCCCGGCGACTGGAGGCCGCGGGGACGCCGGTAGCCTCGCTCGTCACCCGGCCGGGGGTCGGTGTCGACGCCCGCACGCCGCGCCGTGCCGGGATCCGGGACGCGACCACGACCTACCGCCCCAACCCGTACACACCCTGGGCCCAGGGCAAGGACGCCGCAGCGTGGTCGGCGGTGCGCGCCCTGACCGACCCGGCGGCGCGCAACGGTCAGTACTACGCGCCCGCCGGCCGGCTGCGGGGAGCGCCGGTCCTCGTGGAGCCGACCGCCCGGACCGCGACGCCCGAGGGTGACCTCGCCGCGCGGGTGTGGGCCCAGGTCGAGGACCTCGCGGGCCTGCCGCTGACGGTGCCGGCCCGGGCGGGGGAAGCGGCAGCCGAGCGGTAGGGGGTCGTCGGCGACTGCCGCTCCGTCGACCACGTGGCAGGATGTCCGACATGCCTACTAACGGTGGGATCAGTACAGCGGGTGGCGCCCAGAGCAACGTGGGCCGGACCGTCCAGTCCGCGATCTACCGCGCCGGCGTCTACGGCCGTCGCCCGGTCGTGCCGACCAGCCCCGACGCGCTCGCCGCCGCCGCCCGCCGTCGGATGACCCGCACCGGCTGG
>NZ_KI911606.1:0-467 GCF_000515355.1 Promicromonospora kroppenstedtii DSM 19349
GCGACGACTCCCCAGGCGAGGGGCATCGCAGCCCGCGCGGCGATCACCGTGCGCCCGGCTCCCCAGGCCCGGCCCGCCCGTTCCGAGAACAGGGCGCCGACCAGCCCGGCCACGCCCGCCGCAGCGAGCGCCAGCCCGAGCTGGAAGGCCGACAGCCCCAGCCCGACGAGCGCGAACGGGGCCAGCACCGTGGTGACGATGCCGTTGCAGAGGAACCAGCCGTGGGTCGCCAGGGCCAGCGGCGCGAGCATGGTGTGCCGGTACACCCAGCGCAGGCCTTCGCGGACGTCGTCGCGCAGGCGACCGACCGCACCCCACGGGTCGCGTGCGGCGTGCGGGGTGGTGCGTGCCGGACCTGGCTCGGGCACCCTCGCCCGCCAGACGGCGAATGCGGCGAACAGGTAGGTGGCGGCGTCGACGAGCACGGCGAGCGGCGCGCCGAGCGCCGTCGTCAGCGCGCCGCCGAC
>NZ_KI911606.1:567-3910 GCF_000515355.1 Promicromonospora kroppenstedtii DSM 19349
GACATCGCGACGCGCGAGCACCCGGTGTTCGGGCCGGTGCCGGGCGGGCACTGGTCGGCCGCGCTGCACGACCCCGAGGTCACCGTCCGGGCCTTGCTCGGGCTCGACGAGCGGGCCGCCGAGCCCGAGCACGTGCGCGAACGGCTGGGGCTCGCCCCGATCCCGTCGCACGCGCCGTACGTCTTCTCGCAGCAGCTCGGACACGACCTGGCGCTGTTCGGGGTGCCGTCCCCGTTCGACGAGGTGGTGCTGCGCGGCACCCCAACGGCGTCGGGCGGCTGGGCCGCGCTCTACCTGGAGAACGCGCTGGACCGGCACCCGCGCCGCACCCCGGACGGCCACCGCGTGGCGACCGTCCGGGCGGTGCTGCTGGTCGACTCCCCGCGCGAGGTGGGCCAGGTCCGCAAGCTGATGAACCGCGGGGTGCCACTGACGGTCGACCTGGACCGCGCGCTGGACCCGGCGGTCAAGCTCAAGGACGCCGCCGTCTGAGCCGGAGGCGCAGACGGCCGACGACCACGTCTGAGCCGGAGGCGCAGCGTCAGCGCTCCCCTTCGAGGCCTAAGTTTCTTCGCTCTGCGGCTGCCGAAAGCGAAGAAACTTGGGCTTCGAAGGGGATGAGCCCGGCCCAGCCTCAGTGGGCGAAGTGCCGCGTGCCCGTCAGGTACATCGTGACGCCGGCCGCCTCGGCGGCCTTGACGACCTCCTCGTCGCGGATCGAGCCACCCGGCTGCACGACGGCGGTGACCCCGGCGTCGAGCAGCACCTGGAGACCGTCCGCGAACGGGAAGAACGCGTCGGACGCCGCGACGGCGCCGCGGGCGCGCTCCACGGGACCCGAGTCGCCGTCAGCCAGGGTGTTGGCACGCTCGACCGAGAGGCGGCACGAGTCCACGCGGTTGACCTGGCCCATGCCGATGCCGACGGCCGCGCCGTCCTTGGCCAGCAGGATCGCGTTCGACTTGGCGGCGCGCACGGCCTTCCACGCGAACGCGAGGTCGGCGAGCACCTCGGGCGAGGCGGCCTCACCGGTCGCGAGGGTCCAGTTCTCGGGGGCGTCGCCGTCGGCCTGGAACCGGTCGGTGGCCTGCATGAGCAGCCCGCCGGAGATGGGCCGCGTCTCGACGGCGCCGACCGGCGCCTCGGGGACCACGAGCAGCCGGATGTTCTTCTTGGCCTGGAGGATCTCCAGCGCCTCCGGCTCGAAGCCGGGGGCCACGACGACCTCGGTGAACACCGGGGCGATCTGCCGCGCCGCGTCGGCCGTGACCGTGCGGTTCGCGGCGATCACGCCGCCGTACGCGCTGACCGGGTCGGTCGCGTGCGCCCGGGCGTGTGCCTGCGCGATGTCGGTCCCGACCGCGATGCCGCACGGGTTGGCGTGCTTGATGATCGCGACGGCGGGGCCCTCGTGGTCCCAGGCGGCGCGCCACGCGGCGTCGGCGTCCACGTAGTTGTTGTAGCTCATGGCCTTGCCGTGCAGCTGCTCGGCCTGGGCCAGGCCCGTCACGCCGTCGCCGCGGGTGTACAGGGCGGCGCGCTGGTGCGGGTTCTCGCCGTAGCGCAGCACGTCGGCCCGCTCCCAGGTGCCGCCGACCCAGGCGGGGAAGCCGGAGTGCTGCGGCTCGCCGTCGACCGTCACCTCGTCCGTGGGCGACACGACGCTGCTCATCCAGGAGGCGACGGCGACGTCGTACGTCGCGGTGTGCACGAACGCCTCGGCGGCGAGCGCCTTGCGCTGGGCATAGGTGAAGCCGCCGGCGCGGACGGCGTCCGCCACGGCCGAGTAGGCGGCCGGGTCCACGACCACGGCGACGGACGGGTGGTTCTTGGCTGCGGCGCGCACCATGGACGGCCCGCCGATGTCGATCTGCTCGACGACGGCGTCCGGCCCGGCGCCCGAGGCCACGGTGGCGGCGAACGGGTAGAGGTTGACGACGACGAGCTCGAACGGCGCGATGTCGAGCTGCGCGAGCTGGTCCAGGTGGTCCCGCTTGCGGGTGTCGGCCAGGATGCCGGCGTGCACGCGCGGGTGCAGGGTCTTGACCCGGCCCTCCAGGCACTCGGGGAAGCCGGTGAGGTCCTCGACCGGGGTGACGGGGATGCCCGCGTCCGCGATCTTCGACGCGGTGGAGCCGGTCGAGACCAGCTCGACGCCGGCGTCGTGCAAGGCGGTGGCGAGCTCGATCAGGCCGGTCTTGTCGTAGACGCTCAGCAGCGCGCGCCGGACGGGGCGCTGCGAGTCGTCGGTGAGCTGGACGTCAGGGGTGGACGGGGCGCCGGACATGGCGGTTCTCCTCGGAAGTAGCTTCGTGGAAAACCCTGGCACCCAGGCGGGCGGCGCGCATCACGGGTCGCTCGGCCGCTCCCCGGTGGTGACCCACCCTCGCCAGTCACGGCCAGGTGCAGTCTAGCGGCCGCTCTCCGGGGGGATCCGCACGTCCATGCCGAGCAGCTCCCAGGCGCGCTGCGCCCGCCGCACCCGGTCGTCCCCCGCGGTCTGGGACAGCCCGCCGGCCACCATCGCGACGGCGAGCAGCAGGTCGTCCGACGTGGTCCCGGCCGGGACGGCGCCTGCAGCAGCCGCCGCCTCCAGCCGAGTGCCCAGCGCGTCCGCGACCCGCTCCCCCAGGCCGACGATCCGCTCGTCCGCCGGCTCGCTCGACCGGACCAGGTCGACGAACCCGACCGAGTCGATCGCGTGGCGCGTGACCAGGCCGAGCAAGTCGGGCAGGTCGGCTTCCGGCGCGGCTGCTGCCTCCTCGACGGCGACGACCTGTTCTTCGAAGACGGCGACCACGAGGTCGAGCCGGTCGGGGAAGTGCCGGTAGAGGCTGCCCTGCCCGACGCCGGCGCGCTTGGCGACCGCGCTCAGCGGCGCGCTCGTCCCGGCCGACCCGAACACCTCGCGGGCGGCGGCGAGCAGCGCCGCCCGATTGCCCGCCGCGGCGCGAGGGCCGAGGTTGGGTGCCCCGCCGCGGCGCGTCGTGCCGTGAGGAAGGGCACCGGGTCGGGGGTCGCGAAGTACGCCGGTCATGGCGGTATTCTAGATACCGGACAGTGTTGTCCGGTATCAACCCCGTTCGAGGAGCACACCATGGCACTGACCGTCCGTTCCACCGTCGGCGACTGGCTCGACCACGCCGTCGGCGGCCGCGTCCTCGCGGCCTTCCTCGCCGAGGGCGGGGCTACCCCGGACTCGCTGGCCCCCGCCCGGGGCCTTCCGCTGGAGCAGCTCGTGGCACTCTCCGGCGGCAAGTTCCCGGCCGAGGCGCTCGACGCGCTGGTCGCCGCGTACCGCGAGGCCGCACCCGAGGAGGCTGCCGAGGCCGACGCGGCGGCC
>NZ_KI911606.1:4010-6453 GCF_000515355.1 Promicromonospora kroppenstedtii DSM 19349
TCGGCTGGTCCGGTGTCGGCCGGTCCGGCGTCGGCTGGTCCGGCGTCGGCCCGTCCGGCGTCGGCTGGTCCCGCGTCGGCCCGTCCGGGGTCGGCTGGTCCGGGGTCGGCTGGTCCGGGTTCACGGTTGCCGGACCTTCGAGGTCAGCCGAACCCGCCGCCGTCGTCGTCTCCCCAGTCACGCCGCACAACGTACCGGGTGAAATGTCCGCCTAGCGACGCCCCGAGACCGGCCGTCGCACCCCTTCCTCTTTGAGGCCTAAGTTTCTTCGCTTTGGCTCGCCTCAAAGCGAAGAAACTTAGGCCTCAAAGAGGAAGGGGTGCGACCGGTTGTCCACAGGACGATCTCTTAACATCAGCGATGATGTTGTTTGCATGCTGATATTGGCTCATGCGACCGCTGAAAGTCCTGCCCGTACAGGTGGACGTCATCGCCTCCCGGCAGGAGGGGCTGATCTCCGCCGCGCAGCTCGACGGCATCGGGGTCGACGCCCAGTGGCGGTACCGGCTCGTCCGGCAGGGCCGGCTGATCCGGGTCACCCAGGGCGTCTACGACACCGACGTCGTGCCGCCCGACCAGCGGTCGCGTGCTGACCTGCTGGACCACCTGCGACGTCGTCCCGCGTGGCTCGGCCTCCTCGCGGCCGGCCCGGGATCGACCGCCGTCGGCCTGTGCGCGCTCGCGCTGTACAAGGTCAAGGGGCTGCCGCGCACCATCCGCTCGGAGGTGGTCGCGCCCGACGGGCTGTGGCGGCCGGCCCGGGACGGGATCACGTTCCGCAAGATCGGCGGCATCGTGACCGGGCGGTTCGGCGGCGACTTCCGGATCGCGAGCGTCGCGGACGCCCTCGCCCTCGGCGTCGGGCAGATGTACCGGGACGACGCCGTGGCCGTGATGGACGACCTGCTGCACACGCGGTCCGCCACGGCCGACGACCTGGCCCGGGCCCACGACCTGGCGCGAGGGCACCGGGACGTCGAGGCGACACATTCCTGGTGGCGGCTGCCGGACGGCCGGTCGGAGTCACCGCTCGAGACCTCCGCACGGCTGGCCTGCCTCGACGCCGGGATCCCGCCGGACACCCTCCAGCTCGTGGTCCGCGATCCCGACGGCGCGCACCTCGGTCGGGTCGATCTCGCCTGGCGGCTACCCGATGGAACCTGGCTGCTCGTCGAGATCGACGGCGCCTCGGTCCACACCGCGCCGGCCGCGGTGTTCCGCGACCGCACGCGGCAGAACGCGCTGGCCTCGGCTGGCGGCTCGCGCCTGCTGCGCTTCACCGCGAAGGACCTCCGGGGCCGACTGGTCGAGACCCTGGAGCCGTTGCTGCGGGAAGCCGGCTGGGCGCCCGGCTGCTACGACGACGTCGGCCAGCCGGCGGTCCTCGGCCCGTCGGTCGTTTCGACCGGTGCGGCCGTTACGGCCGTTTTGCCGGTCCCCTTTGAGGCCTAAGTTTCTTCGCTTTGAGGCGACTCAAAACGAAGAAACTTAGGCCTCAAAGGAAAGGGGTCGGGACGGACGACGGACGACGGACGACGGACGAGCCAACCAGGTCAGCGGCCGATCGACGCCCTGCGGCCCGTGACGTGGAGGCCCTCGCGGGACAGGCGGCCGACCGTCTCGACCAGCAGCGCGCGCTCGGCGACCTTGATGCGCTCGGTCAGCGTGGGCTCGTCGTCGGTGTCGAGCACCGGGACGGCCGTCTGGGCGAGGATCGGGCCGGTGTCCACCCCGTCGTCGACCACGTGCACCGTGCAGCCGGTGACCTTGACGCCGTGGGCGAGCGCGTCGCGCACGCCGTGCGCGCCCGGGAAGGCGGGCAGCAGGGCCGGGTGCGTGTTGATCATCCGCCCCTCGAACTTGCGGACGACGCCGGGCGCCAGGATCCGCATGAAGCCCGCGAGGATCACGTAGTCGGGCCGGAACACCGAGATCGCCTCGAGCACGCCGTCGTTCCAGGCCGCGCGGTCGTCGAAGTCCTTGAGCGCGACGACGGCGGAGGCGACCCCGGCGTCCCGGGCCAGGTCGAGCGCGCCTGCCGTCGGGCGGTCCGTGACGAGGCCGACCACGCGTGCGCCGTAGGCGGCGTCGTCGTGCGCTGCGAGCAGCGCGGCGAGGTTGGAGCCGCCGCCCGAGGCGAGCACCACCAGGCGCTTGGCGGAGGTGGACTCGACGGGGTGACCGGAGGGCGTCTGCACGGGCCCCAGCCTACGTTCCCGGGCGTGCCTCGGGCGTCTCGTCGTCGTCAGCCGGACCGGTCGCCGGCCGGGCGTCCGGTTCCGGGTCAGGTTCCGGGTCCGAGACCGCGTACGCGTCGGTCCTCGCCCAGTCGCCGGACGGGCCCGGGTTCTCCGCGCCCCGCGCATCCGGGTCGCCGCCCGGCTCCCCGCCCGCGGGCGCACCATCGCCTTCCCGGTCCGGCGAGCCGGCGAACCCGAGCTCC
>NZ_KI911606.1:6553-8565 GCF_000515355.1 Promicromonospora kroppenstedtii DSM 19349
GGACCGCCCTGACCGACGGCCCTGCGGCGGGCGCCCGCACCACCGGCGGTGCCCCCGCGTTCGCCGGCGGCATCGAGAAGATCTGGCTCGACGGCCCGGTCACCGCCGACCTCGCCGAGTCGACCGCCCAGATCGGCGCGCCCGACGTCTGGGCCGACGGCAACACGGGTGAGGGCGTGGACGTCGCCGTGCTCGACACGGGCATCGACCCCACGCACCCCGACCTTGCCGACCAGGTCGCCGCGAGCGCGAACTTCGTCGAGACCGAGGACTACGTCGAGGACTACCAGGGGCACGGCACGCACGTCGCCTCCACGATCGCGGGCACCGGCGCGGCCTCCGACGGGCTGGAGCGGGGCGTCGCCCCGGGCGCGCGACTGCACGTCGGCCGGGTGCTCGACAGCAACGGGCGTGGCATGGAGTCCTGGATCATCGCCGGCATGGAGTGGGCCGCGCGGGACCAGGACGCCCGCATCGTCAGCATGAGCCTGGGCGGCGAGCCCGCCGGGGCCGACGACCCGATGGCGACCGCCGTGGACGAGCTCACCGCCGAGACGGGCGCGCTGTTCGTGACCGCCGCCGGCAACGGTGGGCCGCACACCATCAGCACCCCTGCCCTGGCGGACTCCGCCCTGGCCGTCGGCGCCGTCGACGCGACCGACACCCTGGCCGACTTCTCCAGCACGGGCCCCGCCGTCGACGGCGGGGTCAAGCCCGAGATCACGGCGCCAGGCGTCGACGTCCTCGCGGCCCGCTCGCAGCTCGTGCGCGGCTCCGGGATGTACACGACGATGAGCGGCACCTCGATGGCGACCCCGCACGTGGCGGGCACCGCGGCGCTCGTCGCGGCGGCCCACCCGGACTGGACGGCGGAGCAGATCAAGGAGGCGATCGTCAGCACCGCCGTGCCGACCCCCGCCTACACCCCCTACGAGGCCGGCAGCGGCCGCCTCGACGCGCCCGCCGCCGTGGCCGCCACGGTGTTCGGCACCGCGAGCGCCGGGTTCGGTTTCCACACGTTCGGCGACGGTACGGACGAACCGGTGTCGAAGCCGATCACCTACACGAACCTGGGTGACGCCCCGGTCGACCTGCACCTCGCGGTCGACGGCGCGGTCCCGGCGGGCTTCCTCACGCTGTCCTCGCCGACGGTGACCGTTCCTGCGCGGGGCACGGCGTCGGTGGACCTCACGGCGGACCTCTCGCTGCTGCCGGCGGAGGTAGACCTGAGCGCCACGGTCGTGGCGACGGACGACGCCGGGGCCGTGCGGGCCCGCACGCTGACGGGCGCGACCCGCGAGGGGCAGCGCCAGAAGCTGACCGTGACGGTCACCGGCGACGACGGCCGGCCCGCGACGGGCAAGCTGCTGGTGACGTCGGACCAGATCTTCGCCGGGGCGGACCTGGACGAGAACGGCACCGCGGTGCTGCGGATGCCGGTGGGCAGCTACAGCGGCTGGCTGTCGGTCGACGTCGAGGGTGCCAACGGGCGGGGTTCGCTCGGCACGGCGCTGCTGAGCTTCGTGGACGTGGACCTGAGCCAGGACCGCGACATCGTGCTGGACGCCCGCAAGGCGGTCCAGGTGCGGGCCGAGGTGCCGCAGGACACGGACCCGGGTGCCATGCGACTGGACATCATCCGGCAGTTCCCGAACGGCGGGTACACGGCGAGCTCCATGTTCCCGGCGGGCGAGTACGACAGCCTGTGGGCGCTGCCCACGGGGAAGAAGGTCACCGAGGGCCTGTTCGAGTTCGGGGCGCAGTTCCGCCTGGAGCAGCCGGCGCTCACCGTGCTCGCGGGCCGGGGCGGCTTCGACGGCCTGGGCGACCTGCGGGTCAAGCGGGGCGCGACGCCGCTGCCTGCGGGGAAGCGCACGCTGCGCGTGGTCGAGGTCGAGGGACCGTCCGACCTGTCCGACCTGGCACGGCACGGGGGCGGGCACGGCCTGACGGACACCGCCGTCGTCGTGCACGCCGCCGACACCCGGGAGATCGCTGACCTGGCGCAGGCC
>NZ_KI911606.1:8665-9122 GCF_000515355.1 Promicromonospora kroppenstedtii DSM 19349
CGGCAGTCCCGCCGGGCGGGTCTGCCACCGCGCTCCCGCCATCGGCGGCGGGGTCGCGCAGCGTCACCCTGATCACCGGTGACACGGTCACCATCAGCACGGCGGCGGACGGCACGAGCGTCACCAACGTCACCGGCCCCGGCGGGACGACGTCGTCCTACCACCGCACCGAGCGCGATGGCAGCACGTTCGTCTACCCGGACGCGGCGCTGCCCTACGTGACGGCCGGCACCCTCGACGACCGCTTGTTCGACGTCACACGGCTCCTCGCGAACGGCTACGACGACGCGAGCACCGACGCGCTGCCGCTGATCGTCCGCTACACGGACGCGGCCGCCCGGTCGCGCGGCACCACGCCGCTCGACGGTTCCGACGTCGTGCGCGCGCTGCCCAGCGTGGACGGCGCCGCCGTGACGCAGGACCGCGACGACGCGGCCGCCTTCTGGACCGCCCTGAC
>NZ_KI911606.1:9222-13711 GCF_000515355.1 Promicromonospora kroppenstedtii DSM 19349
GGGCGGAGGCGACGGCGGCCCCGGCGCCGACCAGGGCGAGCACCGCGACCACCACCGCCCCCTTCGGGACGACGGCGGAGGTGCGCACCGCCGCGAGCAGCGTCCGGCCCGCGCCGCGAAACCCCAGTCGTCGCACCGGCATCTCCACCCACCGGTACGACGCCGCCGCGAGCACGACGGTCAGCAGCACCGTGAGGCCGGTGCCGACACCCCACCAGACGGTGCCGGGCTGCGCCCCGACGGCCGCGGTGACGACGCAGGCGACCGGCCAGTGCCACAGGTAGATCCCGTACGACCGCTCCCCCACCCAGCGCAGCGCCGGCGCCTCCAGCGCGGTGACGAACCAGGTGGGCTCCGTGCGGGCGGCGTCGCACGCCAGCACCAGCACGAGGGCCAGCAGCGACGCGGTCAGCAGCCCGAGCGGGTAGGTGAGCGGCGAGTCGCCGCGCAGCACCAGGAACAGCACGACCAGACCGGCCAGCGCGAGCGGTGGGAGCAGGCGGGCGCACCCGCCCTGCAGCACGGGCCCGGCCTTGGCCCAGCGCAGCGTCACGGCCGCGCCCAGGAGCAGGCCGAAGGCGTGGGTGTCGGTGCCGTAGTACACGCGGGTCGGGTCCACGCCCTCGCCGTACGCCGGCATGAACAGGAGCGCCATCGCGGCCGCCGACAGGAGGGCACCCACCACGACGAGCCGCACCCGCCAGGCCGCCGAGCGCACCGCGATCAGCAGCACGACGAGCAGCACCGGCCACGCGAGGTAGAACTGCTCCTCGATGGCCAGCGACCACAGGATGCGCAGCAGCTCGGGCTGGGACTCGTCGAAGTAGTCGCTGCCCGCGGAGATCTCCACCCAGTTGGTGCTGAACGTCAGCGCGCCCAGCAGCTGCCGACCGATGCCGACCGTCAGGTCCGGCTCGACCAGCCGCGCCACCGGGATGCTCGCGAGCAGCACCAGCGCGAGGGCGGGCAGCAGCCGGCGCGCCCGGCGCACCCAGAACCGCGGCAGCCGGATCCAGCTGGTGCCCGCGACCTCGCGCAGCAGCAGTGTGGTGATGAGGAACCCGCTGACCACGAAGAACACGTCCACACCCAGGAACCCGCCCGGCACCCAGGCGGGTGCCAGGTGGAACGCCACGACGGCGAGCACCGCGACGGCGCGCAGGCCGTCGAGCCCGGGGATCCGGAGGCCGGGGACAGGACCCGGGACAGGGGCGGGGAGGGGGACGGCCTGGGACGCGGGCGCGGTCAGCGTCGGGGCCGGCTTCGTCGGGGGCTGCGACGTCGGGGCCGGCGACGTCGGTGCCGGCGACGTCGGTGCCGGCGGTGTCAGGACGCCCGCCGCCGTCGGACCACCCGTCGTCGTCGGACCAGCCGTCGCCGTCGGACCACCCGTCGCCGTCGGACCAGCTGCTGATGCCAAAGCTGCGGCCGTGCCGGTCCCGGCGACCAGACCGGGCCGGGCGTCGTCGGTCAGGGCCATGAGCGGACGGTATCGAACCTCTGGAGACCGAAAAAGTCCGGAATGTGAAGCTACTGGCCGCCGCACGACCGGGGGCCGCCCATTCGCGGGAGAACTTGACGCTCACAGGGCTTCCGGGAGCCCGCCCGTCCACTTCGAGGCCTAAGTTTCTCCTCTTTCAGCCACCCCAAAGACAAGAAACTTAGGCCTCAAAACAGAGACCCACCCAAGCCCCACCCAGCCGACTGGGCCAGGCGCGCACGGCCCGGCGCGCACGGCCCGGCGGGCCAGGGCGGGTCGGGCACGGGACGGCCGGTCCGGGGCAGGTCGGGCACGGGACGGCCGGATCAGGCGAGCCAGGTCGGGGCATCCGCTTTGAGGCCTAAGTTTCTTCGCTTTGAGCCTGGTCAAAGCGAAGAAACTTAGGCCTCGAAGGGGAGGGGCCGCCGCGGCCCGTCAGAGCTTTGTGATTGCCGTGTACTTCAGCGCGATCCGCTTCGTGCCGTTGGTGCCGAAGTCGATCTTCACGACGGAGTTAGCCTCGACGTCCACGACCGTGCCGAGCCCGTACGAGTCGTGCGTGACGCGGTCGCCGATCTCCAGGCTCGGGATGTCCTTCTGGACGTTGATGCCGCCGAACCCGCCCTTGGCGCCCGCCTTCTTCTGCGGGGAGAACGGGTTGGCCTGCCCGCCGCCCGACGACGTCGTGGTGCTGGTGCGCACGGGCCCCGACCGGCCCGAGGACCAGCTCGACCCGGAACCCGAACCCGAGCCCCGGCCGCCGGAACCGTAGCCGCCCGAGCCGTACCCGCCGCCCCAGCCGCCGCGCCCCGAGCGGATCGCGGCCGTCGACGACTCGCGGCGGCGCCAGTCCCACAGCTCCTCGGGGACCTCCTGCAGGAACCGGCTCTCCGGGAACTCGTTGGCCATGCCGAAGGCCGCCCGCACCGACGACCGCGTGATGTAGAGCCGCTCCCGCGCGCGGGTGATGCCCACGTAGGCGAGCCGGCGCTCCTCGGCGAGCTCTGTGTCGTCGTGCAGCGAGCGCATGTGGGGGAACGTGCCGTCCTCCATGCCCGTGAGGAACACGACGGGAAACTCCAGCCCCTTGGCGGTGTGCAGGGTCATGAGCGTGACGACGCCCTGGTTCTCCTTGGGCGCCTCCTCCGCGGCGCCGTCGGCGACGTCCTCGTCGGGGATCTGGTCGCTGTCCGCGACCAGCGAGACCCGCTCCAGGAAGTCGGCGAGCGAACCCTCGGGGTCGGTCTCGCCGAAGTCGACGGCGACGGCGTGCAGCTCGGCCAGGTTCTCGACGCGGCCCTCGTCCTGCGGGTCCTCGCTCGCGCGCAGCTCCGCGAGGTAGCCGGTCTTGTCGAGCACGGCGCCGAGCACCACGGCGGGTGCCGCGCCGTCGTCGACCAGGCCGCGCAGCTCGCGCATCAGGTCGCGGAAGGCGAGCAGGGGCTTGAGCGAGCGGTTGGTCATGCCCGGGATCTCGTCGGCGCGCTCCAGGGCGGCGCCGAACGAGATGCGCTCGCGCTCGGCGAACGACGCCACCAGCGACTCCGCCCGGTCCCCGAGCCCGCGCTTGGGCACGTTGAGGATGCGGCGCAGGTTCACGTCGTCGTCCTCGTTGGCCAGCGCGCGCAGGTACGCGACGGCGTCCTTGACCTCGCGGCGCTCGTAGAACCGGGTGCCGCCGACCACCTTGTAGGGAAGGCCGACGCGGACCAGCACCTCCTCCAGCGCACGCGACTGCGCGTTGGTGCGGTAGAAGATCGCGACGTCGCCCGGCCGCACGCCCTCGGCGTCGCCCAGCTTGTCGATCTCGTCGGCGACGAACCGCGCCTCCTGGTGCTCGTCGTCGGCCACGTAGCCCACGATCTTGGCCCCGGCGCCCGAGTCGGTCCACAGGCGCTTGGGCGTGCGACCGGCGTTCCGGGAGATCACCGCGTTGGCGGCGCTCAGGATGTTCTGCGTCGAGCGGTAGTTCTGCTCCAGCAGGATCGTCGTGGCGTCCGGGTAGTCCTTCTCGAACTCCAGGATGTTGCGGATCGTGGCGCCGCGGAACGCGTAGATGGACTGGTCCGAGTCGCCCACGACGGTGAGCTCGGCCGGGTCCAGCCCGGCGTCGTCGTCGGCGCCGACGCCGGCGAGCTCACGGACCAGGGTGTACTGCGCGTGGTTGGTGTCCTGGTACTCGTCCACCATGATGTGCCGGAACCGGCGGCGGTAGTGCTCCGCGACGTTCGGGAACGCCTGGAGCAGGTTCACCGTGGTCATGATGATGTCGTCGAAGTCCAGGGCGTTCGCCTGGGCCAGGCGCGCCTGGTAGCGGGTGTAGACGTCGGCCAGCACCTGGTCGAACTTGGGCACGGCGGTGTTGCGCTCGTCGGCCGACTGCCCGCCCCACGGCCGCCGGATGCCGCCCGCCGACGCCGCGGCGGCCTCGGTCTGCGCCTCCTGCTCCGCGTGCGCCATGGCCTGCCGGGCGTAGGTCTCGGGGTCGACCAGCTCGTTCTTCAGGTCGCTGATCTTGTTCGACAGCCCGCGCGCCGGGTACTTCTTGGGGTCCAGGTTGAGCTCGCGCGTGACCAGCGTGATGAGGCGCTGGCTGTCCGCGGCGTCATAGATGCTGAAGCTGGACCGCAGCCCGAGCGTCGTGGCCTCTCGGCGCAGGATCCGCACGCACGCCGAGTGGAAGGTGGACACCCACATGCGGTTCGCGGCGGGGCCCACCAGGCCCTCGACGCGCTCGCGCATCTCGGCCGCCGCCTTGTTGGTGAACGTGATCGCGAGGATCTCGCCCGCCCGCGCCCGGCCCGTGGCCAGCAGGTAGGCGATGCGGTGCGTGAGCACGCGCGTCTTGCCCGAACCGGCGCCCGCCACGATGAGCAGCTGCCCGCCCTCGTGCACGACGGCGGCGCGCTGCTGGGGGTTGAGCCCGTCCAGCAGCTCGTCCGGGTTCAGGTGCGCATACGCTCCGCCGGCGCGCGGCGCCTCGGACTCGTGCGGCAGGCCCGCGAGCCA
>NZ_KI911606.1:13811-18525 GCF_000515355.1 Promicromonospora kroppenstedtii DSM 19349
CTCGCCGACGCCTCCGGGCTCGGCTGGTGGGGTGCGGCCGCATGCGTCGCCGGGGCCGGGCTGGGGCTCGCCGCGACCGTCGATGTGGTCCGGCGGGTGACCGCGTGGCTCATGGCCGGCGCGCGGGAGGTGCCCGCATGACCGAGCTGCTCCCCCTGCTCCTCGTGCTCGCGATCGGGCCGTTCCTGCTGGCCGAGGGCCTGCTCGCCCGCTACGAGCTGATGGTCTGGACCGTCGGCTGGCGCACCCAGGTCCCGGTGCTGCCCGCGAACCTGCCCTACGCGCGCGGCGCGGACCCGGACCGGCCGCCGGACGCCTACCTGGTCTACCTCGACGGCATCGGCAAGCGCCGGTTCACGGACACGCGCGACGGCGGCCAGCTCGTCCAGGCCGTGATCGCCGGGGCGCCCGAGCTGCGAGTGCTGGGCCAGGTCCAACCGTATTCCCCGCTGGCCGACCCGCTGGTGGGACGGCCGGTGTGGGACTGGCTGCGGCGGCACATCGGCATCACGCTGTTCCTGCACAACGTGATGCAGACCTTCGTCGCGGCCGATCGCCGCTACCGCCCGCTGTACAACCACGCGGTGGGCGGGCAGATCGCCGAGCAGCTCCGGCTGGCCGGCTACGCACCCGGCAGCGGCATCCCCGTCGTGCTGCTCGGCTACAGCGGCGGCGCCCAGATGGCCCTCGGCGCCGTCGAGGAGCTCTGGACGCAACTGCGCGCCCCGCTGTGGGCGATCACGCTCGGCGGGTTCCACGACGGCGCCAACGATCTCACCCACGCGGCCACGGTGCACCGGCTGACCAGCGGAAACGACTGGATCGAGCAGGTCAGCACCTGGCTGTTCCCCGAACGGTGGCGGCTGCTGCGGCGCAGCCCGTGGAACCGGGCCCTGGCGGCCGGGAAGGTGCGCGTGCACCGGCTCGAGCCCGCGACCCACGTGGGGCCGCTGAGCTACATCAGCCCGACTGCGCGCCTCGACGACGGGCGAAGCCATCTCGACCGCACCACCGAGACCGTCGTCGGGATCATCCGCGAGGAGTGCCGGGCAGGCCGAGCCGGCTCCTGACCGGAGCTGGGCCGCCGGAGGGACGGCGCCTCGCACGAGGGCCGCTGCGACCGCGGTCCTCGGGGTAGGCCGGCGGTACCCCGGCCGGTCAGACGCGGTCGTGGAGAGTGATCTGGTAGCCGTCGGGATCGGCGAAGGTGAACGTCCGGCCGAAGGGGCCGTCCATCGGCGCGGACACGATGGGGTGACCGTCGGAGACGAGTGCATCGTGAATGGCCTGGACGTCTGTGGCATGGAGCCAGATCGCGGCACCGACACCGGGCTGCGCGACCGATGCGAGATCGGTGCCGGGAAGGACGTCGCGGAGTGCGAACGCGATCGGTCTCGTCTCGAAGACAACCGCGTGCGGAGGTCCGGCCGGTGAGCGGACGAGGCCGAGGTACTGCTCGTAGAACGCCTGCGAGGCGTCGAGGTCGCGCGCTTGGAGCGAGATGAAGTCGGGTCCGGTGGCGGGCATGCTGCTCCTTCCAGTGTGTGTCAGTTATCTGACATGGAGGAACCTATGTCAGAATGCTGACATGAGTCAAGACGGCGTCGGCATCGACCTGGACAGGTCGCTGGGCTACCTGCTGAAAGAGGCGTCGAGTGCGCTCCGCTCCGCCATGGAGGAGGTGCTGCGGCCGCTCGGGATGAACGTGACGCACTACTCCTGCCTGGAGCTGCTGGCTCAACGACCGGGCTTGTCGAACTCCGAGCTCGCGCGAGGCGCGTTCGTGACACGGCAGTCGATGAACGTGCTGCTCCAGGCGCTGGAACGAGACGGCTACGTGACCAGGCCCGCGGAGGCACGCGTCGGGAAGGTTCTCCCCACGCAGCTCACCCCGCTCGGCCGACAGAGCCTGGAGAGGGCGACCGCGGCAGTCAGGGCCGTCGAGGTCAGGATGCTGGCCGGCATGACCGAGACCGAGCAGTCGGACGCGTTCCGGATCCTGCGAAGCATGATCCATTCCCTGCACGACGGCGACCACGACGCGCGGCTCGCTCCCCGGCCCTCGTCCGCGACGGGCCGGCAATACACCGGATGAAATAACAGGAACTACTTTCGAGGACACCGCCGTGAACGCCCGGACGACCCGGCGAATATCAATGGCCGAGCGGGGTGAGATCTGGGTGATCTCTCACGCCAGGGGATTTCTCGGCTGCACCGGGTGAATCACCGTGTTCACCCGCTCCCCGGGTTTCTGGCGGAGGCTGCGGGAGCAACACTTTCCTCATGCATTCTGACGCTCCGCACGTTCTGGTGATCATCCAGAACCTGCCGTTCCGGATCGACCGCAGGGTCAGGTCCGAGTGCCGCGCCCTGACGGACGCCGGCTACCGGGTGAGCGTCGTCTGCCCGCAGGAGAACGGCGACGAGCCGGCCCGGTTCCAGGTCGACGAGACGACCGTCTACTCGTACCCGCCGCCGCCCGAGTCGCGCGGCGTCCTGGGTTACGTGCGCGAGTTCGTGGTCTGCTGGTGGCGCACGGCGCGGGCCGCGGCACGGGTGCACCGCGACGCGCCGTTCCAGGTGATCCAGGCCTGCAACCCGCCGGACACCTACTGGCTGCTCGCGCTGCTGTGGCGGCTGCGCCGAGGGGTGCGCTTCGTCTACGACCAGCACGACCTCTGCCCCGAGGTGTACGTGGCCAAGTTCGGCCGGCGCGACCTCCTGTACAAGGCCCTGCTCCTGCTGGAGCGCGCGACGTACCGCACCGCGGACCACGTGATCTCCACCAACGGCTCCTACCGGCAGATCGCGCTGGAGCGCGGGAGCGTCGACCTGAGCCGCAGCTCCGTGGTGCTGAGCACGCCCGACGCCGGCCTGATGCGCCGCGGCGACCCCGAGCCGGGGGCCCGTGACCTGGGCAAGCACCTCGTCTGCTACGTGGGGATCATGGGCTCGCAGGACGGCGTCGACCGGCTGCTGGCGGCGATCGAGCACGTCGTGAAGGTGCGCGGGCGGACCGACGTGCGGTTCGCGCTGCTCGGCTTCGGGGACGCGCTGGAGGAGCTGCGCGCGGACTGCACGCGCCGCGGGCTGGACCTCTGGGTGCACTTCACCGGGCGAGTCGACCACGCCGCCATCGGGCGGTGGTTGTCCAGCGCCGACCTGGGTGTCACGCCCGACCCGCCCAGCGAGTTCAACGACCGCTCCACCATGAACAAGACGCTGGAGTACATGGCGCACGAGCTGCCCGTCGTGGCGACGGACCTGACCGAGACCCGGCGCAGCGCGGGCGACGCGGCGCGCTACGTCGCCGGGCGCGAAGCCGCGCCGTTCGGCGACGCGATCCTCGAGATCCTCGACGACCCGGACCGCGCCCGCGCCATGGGCCTGGCCGGTCGTGCCCGGATCGAGGGCGAGCTGGCCTGGTCCCGCCAGGCGGAGACGTACGTGCGGGTGTTCGACGGCCTGACGGGCCGCTCCCGAGCATTGTCCGAGGAGCGCGGCTGAATGCCGGTCACGGCATTCTGAGCGGCCGCGCCCGCATTCATCTTTCACCTCCGGGTGAAACTCCCCTCCGGGTGAGAAAAGACCGCGCAGGGGTGAATTCGAAAGGCACCGGCCGGTTCGCCTCCACGCCGGGACGTACATTGATCGGAGCCAGGATGACAACACTCCGGGCCGATCCGAGCTGATACCGGAAGAAGGCAGCATGGACCAGAGAACCTTGCGGGCGGCCGTGGTGGGCGCCGGCTACTGGGGACCCAACCTGGCACGCAACTTCGCGGCGTCCGAACGCTGGGAGCTGGCGGCGGTCTGCGACCTCGACGCGGACCGGGCGGCCCGCGTGGCCCGCGCCAACGGCCGGGTCGACGTCGAGACGTCGCTCGAGGCGCTGCTGGAGCGGGACGACGTCGACGCCGTGGCCATCGCCACCCCGGCCCGGACGCACCACGCGATCGCGCTGGCGGCGCTGCGGGCCGGCAAGCACGTGGTGGTCGAGAAGCCGATCGCCGACCGGGCGGCGGCCGCCGGCGAGATGGTCGCCGAGGCCCGGTCCCGCGGGCTGGTGCTGATGACCGACCACACCTACTGCTACACGCCGGCGGTCCGCAAGATCCGCGAGCTGGTGGCGGGCGGCGACCTGGGCGACATCCTGTACATCGACTCGGTGCGGATCAACCTCGGGCTGGTCCAGCCCGACGTGGACGTGTTCTGGGACCTGGCGCCGCACGACCTGTCGGTCCTCGACTTCATCCTGCCCGGCGGCCTGCAGCCCGAGTCGGTGGCCGCGCACGGCGCCGACCCGATCGGCGCGGGCAAGTCCTGCGTGGGCTACCTGGTGCTGCCGCTGCCCGGCGGCGCGGTGGCCAGCGTGCACGTGAACTGGCTCAGCCCCACCAAGGTGCGGCGGATGACCATCGGCGGGTCGCGCCGCACGCTCGTGTGGGACGACCTGAACCCGCAGCAGCGGATCAGTGTCTACGACCGCGGCGTGGACCTGGAGACCCAGGCGTTCGACAGCCTGGAGCGCCGGGCCGCGACCATCTCCTACCGCCTGGGCGACACCTGGTCGCCCGCCCTGGAGGAGCGCGAGGCGCTCGGCTCCATGGTGGGCGAGCTGGCCGCGGCGATCCACGGCGAACGCCCGGCCCCGACCGACGGTGCGGCGGGCCTGCGCGTGCTCGACGTGCTGGAGGCGGCGGACCGCAGCCTC
>NZ_KI911606.1:18625-19526 GCF_000515355.1 Promicromonospora kroppenstedtii DSM 19349
GGTGGGCGACGGCGCGGGCGCGCGGGTGGTCCGGACGCTCGGGTCCTGGGTCTCCTCGCCCCTGGCGCCCCGCTCGTTCCGCCGGCGCCCGGCTGCCGCCCCGCAGCTGCGCCCCCACGTCTCGGTGGTGGTGCCGTGCTACGGCTACGGCCGGTTCCTGCCGCAGACGATCGGCAGCCTGGTGAGCCAGGAGGGCGTCGACGTCGAGGTGATCGTCGTGGACGACGCCTCGACGGACGACAGCCTCGCAGTGGCGCGCGCACTGGCGGCCGAGCACCCGGGCGTGACGGTGCTGGCCAACGAGCGGAACCTGGGCCAGGTCGCGTCGTTCAACCGCGGCTGGGAGCACAGCACGGGCGAGTTCGTGGTGCGGCTGGACGCCGACGACATGCTGCCGCCCGGCGCGCTCGCCCGGGCCACGGCCCTGCTGGAGCAGCACCCGGAGGTGGGGCTGGTCTACGGGCACCCGCAGCACTTCGAGGACGGCACGCCGCCCGTACCCGCGCTCGGCGAGCTGTCCTGGACGGTCTGGGACGGGCGCGCGTGGCTGGCCGAGCGGTGCCGCACGGGCGTCAGCTGCATCACCTCCCCCGAGGTGGTCATGCGCTCCGACCTGCTCAAGGACGTGGGCCCGCTGGACCCGCGGCTGCGGTTCACGATGGACGTCGAGATGTGGCTGCGCCTGGCCGCCGTGTCCGACGTCGGCTACGTGGGCGGGGCCGACCAGGCCCTGCACCGTGAGCACGCGGCCAGCCTGAGCGTGAACGAGGGGTCCGGCGCGCTGCTGGACCTGCGCGCCCGCGTGGACGCCTACGACCGGCTGTTCGCCAACGTGGGCGACCGGATCGCCGGCGCCCACGGGCTGCGCGACCGGGCCCGGTCCGCGCTGGCGCAGGACGCC
>NZ_KI911606.1:19626-20694 GCF_000515355.1 Promicromonospora kroppenstedtii DSM 19349
GCCGAGCGGATGGAGCAGATCTACCGTGCCGCGGCGGCAGCCGGACGCCGTTCCCCGCGCGCGCTGGCCCGGCTCGCGGCCCGCGTAGCGCTGGACGTCACCCGCGGCAGACTCCGGGAGAGGCCCACCCGTGACTGACACAGGCACCCTCAGCGGCCGGGTCGGCCGCGCCCTGCGCTGGAGCACCACGGGCACCGTCGTGGTGCGGCTGGGCAACCTCGGGCTCGGCATCGTCATCGCGCGCATCGTGTCGCCGGAGGAGTTCGGCCTGTACGCGATCGCCCTGACGGTGCAGAGCGTCGTGATGGCCCTGGCCGACCTGGGCCTCAGCGCCGACCTGGTGCGCAGCCCGGACTTCGAGCGGCGCACCGGCCCGGTCGCGGTGCTCGGCCTGGTCACCGGCGGCACCCTGACCCTGCTCACGGCGCTGTCCGCCCCCGCCCTCGCCTCCGCGATGGGCGGCCCCGGCGCGGCCGGGCCCATCGCGATCCTGGCCGCGACGTTCCTGCTGGCGGGCGTGGGCGTCGTGCCGTTCGCCACGCTGCAGCGGCAGCTCGACCAGCGGGGGCTGTTCCGCTCGAACGCCATCGACTTCGGCGTGGGCGCCGTGGTGACCCTCGTGCTCGCCGCCCTCGGCTACGGCCTCGTCGGGCTAGCGGTGGGCCGGGTCGCCGGCCAGGCGTGCGGCGTCGCCACCCAGTTCTGGCTCACCCGGACCCGGCTGCGGTTCTCCTGGGACCGCACCGTGGCCCGCTCCGTGCTCGCGTTCGGCCTGCCCGTCGCGGCCGCCAACCTGCTGTCCTGGGTGCTGCTGTCGGTCGACCGCGTGGTGCTCGGCAACCTGGCAGGCGCCGTCGAGCTCGGGTTCTACGTGCTGGCCGCGAACATCTCGACGTGGCCCATGACGCTCGTCGGTCAGGCGTTGCGGTCGGTCACGCTGCCCGCGTTCTCCCAGGTGCGCGAGCGCGCACGGGCCGCGCTCGTGCCGCTGCTCGGGCCCGTCTGGTGGGCCGTCGCCGCGGCGGCCGCGATGCTCGCCGCGCTGGCCAACCCCGTCGTCGTGCTCGT
>NZ_KI911606.1:20794-22068 GCF_000515355.1 Promicromonospora kroppenstedtii DSM 19349
CGCGGTCCCGGGCCTCGCCGCCGTAACCGCCGTCGTCGCGGGCATGGCGGCCGCGGACCACGTCGAGAGCGCGCTCCTCGGCGGTCTGCTCGCCGGGGCCGTCACCTTCGTGCTGTACGTCGGCACCACCTTCGCGTGGGTGCGGCCGCGCTGGCGCGCCGCCCGCACGGCCCTCGACGGGCCGGAGGAGGAGGAGGAGGACCAGGTCCCGGAGGAGACGCCGGCCGACGCCGCGGCTCCGATCACCCTGCCCGTGCCCCAGCTCGATCCACCGGAGCCCGCGGTGGCGCACGCCGTCCCGGCTGCCCGACCGAGAGGAACCACCTCATGACCGAGACCCTGACCACGACCTCCCCCGTGCCCGCGCCGGAGCCCGTGCCGTTCCTGGACCTGGGCGCGCAGACCGCCGAGGTCGAGGCCGACGTCCGCGAGCGCTGGGACGAGATCCTGCGCACGTCCGGTTTCGTGCTCGGGCCCGACGTCGAGCGGTTCGAGCACGAGTTCGCCGCCTACTGCCGGGCGCGGCACGCCGTGGGGGTCGGCAACGGCACCGACGCGCTGGAGATCGGCCTGCGGGCGGCGGGGATCGGCCGCGGCGACGAGGTGATCGTCCCGGCCAACACCTTCTTCGCGACGGCGGAGGCCGTGCTGCGCTGCGGCGCCCTGCTCGTCCCCGCCGACGTCGACGACGACTTCCTGCTGGACCCGGAGGACGTCGCCGGACGGCTGTCGGCGCGCACCCGCGCGGTGATCGGCGTGCACCTGTACGGGCAGATGGCGCCCGTGGCCCAGCTGCGCGAGCTGGTGGGCCCGGACGTCCTGGTGGTCGAGGACGCCGCTCAGGCGCAGGGCGCGAGCCGGGACGGGCTGCGCTCCGGCGGCGCGGGCGACGTGGCCGCCACCAGCTTCTACCCGGGCAAGAACCTGGGCGCGTTCGGCGACGCGGGCGCGGTCATGACGTCGTCGGACGACGTCGCCGAGCGGGCACGCCGACTGCGCAACCACGGCGGCGTCAACCGGTACGAGCACCTGGAGGTCGGCGCGAACTCGCGGCTGGACTCCCTGCAGGCCGCCGTGCTGTCCGCGAAGCTGACCCGGCTGGACGCGTGGAACCTGCGGCGGTCCGAGGCCGCGGCCCGCTACGGTGCCCTGCTGGCCGAGGCGTTCCGGGACGTCCCGGAGGTCGTGGCGCCGCGCGAGCTGCCGGGTGCCGCGCACGTGTGGCACCTGTACGTGGTGCGGGTGCCGGACCGGCCCGCGGCGTCGGCAGCGCT
>NZ_KI911606.1:22168-23183 GCF_000515355.1 Promicromonospora kroppenstedtii DSM 19349
CCCGGCCCGGCGCCTGGCGGCAGGCCCGGTTCAGCCTCCGCGCCCACGACACGGCCGACGACGTCGCCGGCTGGCTCCGGCACGGCGACCGCTACCCGGTCCGCGCGGCGGACCAGGTCCGCACCTTCGTCAAGGGCCTGCGCTGATGGGGGCCGAGGTCGCCGCCGTCGTCGTCACGTACAACAGCGCCAGGCACATCGACGCCCTCCTGGACAGCCTGCCCGCGGCCTTCGGCGACGTCCCGTACACCACGGTGGTGGTCGACAACGGGTCCACGGACGAGACGCTCACGCTGCTGCGGCGCCGGGGCGACTGCAGCGTCGTCGAGAGCGTCAACGACGGCTACGGCGCGGGGATGAACAAGGCGGTGCGGTACGCACCGGAGGCGGCGGAGATCCTGGTGCTCAACCCGGACGTGGAGCTCGATCCCGACTCCGTTCCGCGCATGCTGCGCGTGCTGCGCCGGCCCGACGTCGGCATCGTGGTGCCGCGCACGCGGGAGGTGGACGGCAGCCTGTCCCCGACGCTGCGCCGCACGCCGACCGTCGCGCGCGCCGGCGGGCTGAGCTTCACCCGCCTGCCGGCCTTCGCCGAGCGGATCGAGGACCCGCGGGCGTACGCCACCGAGCACCCCGTGGACTGGGCCGTCGGCGCGATCTGGCTCGTGGCCCGCGAGTGCTTCGACGCCCTGGGCGGGTTCGACACGTCGTACTTCCTCTACTCCGAGGAGACCGACTTCGCGCTGCGTGCCCGCGACCGCGGCTGGCTCACGGTGTACGCGCCGGCTGCCGGGGGCATGCACGTGGGCGGCGGCTCGGGCACCAGCCACGAGACGCACACCATGATGATGGTCAACCGGGTGCGCCTCGTCCGGCGGCGACGCGGGGTGCGCGCGGCCTGGATGTACTACGGGATCACCCTGCTGGTGGAGCTGCGGCGGGGCCTGCTCGGGCACCGGGCCTCGTGGCCGACGCTGCGGGCCCTGGTCCGGCCGTCCCGGCGCCCGGTGGCGCTG
>NZ_KI911607.1:0-1433 GCF_000515355.1 Promicromonospora kroppenstedtii DSM 19349
GCGCCGACGGCGGCGACGCCCCAGCCGCTCGCGGTCGCGGTCACCGCGGCCCGCCCGTGGTCCACGGCGTACAGCGCGCGCGACAGGTGCAGGATCAGCGCGAACCCGATCAGCCCCGGCGCCATCGCCATGAGCCCGGCGGCCAGGCCAGGTGCGTCACCCAGCACGATGAGGTCGAAGACCCGCTCGACGAACGGCGCCGCCGCGACGAGCGCGGCCATGCCGAGCGCCGTCACGAACAGCAGGCTGCGCGTCGTGCGCGCCACCAGGCCGCGCAGCTCGCCGAGCCGGCCCGCAGAGGCGTGCTCCGCGAAGTGCGGGAACGCGCTGGTCGCGATCGGGAACGCGAGCACCGCGTACGGCAGCAGGTAGACCTGCTGCGCGTACAGGTAGACCGACAGGGTGCCGTCGCCGCCCGCGGCGTTGGCCGCGCGCAGGGTCAGGAACACCGAGAGCTGCTGCACCACCAGCGCGCCCACGCCCGCGAACGCCAGGCGCGCGGCCCGGGGACCTTCGCCGGACGGGAAGCGCAGCGTGGGCCGCAGCCGCAGCCCCGTGCGCCACACGGGCACCACGAGGGGCAGCGCCAGGAACAGGACTCCCACCGTGGTGCCCCACGCCAGCCAGACCAGTGCCTGGGACGAGAGCGCGGCGACGTCCTGCTGGTCGCCGTCGGCCAGCAGGGCGAAGACGCCGTAGACAACGATCACGACGAGGCTGGAGACCAGCGGCGCGAACGCCGGCCAGAAGAACCGCTTGTGCGCCTGGAGGATGCCGCCCAGCACCACGGCCAGCCCGTACAGCGGCACCTGTACCGCGAACACCCGCAGGAAGGCCGTGGCGACGTCCACCTGCACCGGGTCGTCCAGGCCGGTCAGGCTGATGACCGGGCGCGCCAGGAGGGCGGTCAGGGCGGCCAGCGGCACCAGGATCAGCAGCGTCCAGCCGAGCAGCGCCGACGCGATCCGCGAGGCCTGCTCCTTGGACGCCGCGGTGCCGTCCGCGGTGAACGCAGCCCGGGCCAGGGGCCCGGCCAGCAGCGGCACGACGGCGCCCGCGAGGGCACCACCGGCCGCGACCTCGAACAGCAGGTTGGGCAGCTGGTTGGCGGAGTTGAAGACCGTGCCGACGCCGTCCGACCCGAGCCACGCGCCCTGCGCGAGCCAGCGACCGAAGCCGACCAGGCGGCTGGCGAGGGTGACGACGGTGACGAGCAGCGCCGCGCTCGCCAGGGACCGGGTGCGGCTCACGCGCCCGGGGTGGCCACGGGCTTGGTCTGCGCGAGCTCCGCCACCGAATCCTCGACCGCCGGAGCCGGACGACGTCCGAGCATGTCGATCTTGTTCAGCCACTCGTTCCCGGCGATCACCTTGGAGAAGCTCACCTTCTCCGAGGCCACCATGAGGCCGACGACGCCGGCGAGCGTCGCCCAG
>NZ_KI911607.1:1533-2173 GCF_000515355.1 Promicromonospora kroppenstedtii DSM 19349
TTGACCACCACGCGGCCGGCCACCGAGATCCGGCCGGCCGCCACGAGCTCCGCGGCGTGCCGACGCGACCGGGCCAGCCCACGCCGGACCAGCTCCGCGTCCACGCGCGTGCTCGCTGTCATCGTCGCCACCGTCAGGCGTCACCGCTCAGGTGCGCCCGCAAGGCGTCGTGCACCGCCTCGAACCGGGCGACGTGCTCGGCCGGGGGCAGCTCGTCGAGGCCGTCGAGCGTGTCGAGCGCGCGCCGGACGCCCGCCTCGGGATCGGTCTGGCCGATCGCGGGTTCCTCGGTCTCGTAGAACTCGTCCATCGTGCGTCAACGCTCCACTGTGCTCGTCCGTACTGTGCTCGTCCGTGCTCTCGGCCGTGCTGCATGACACGGTACCCGCCGCCCCCGACAGAACCCGGGAGAATTCTGTGGGGATCGCCGGAGTGCGCTTCTACCCAGTCGTTGCGCCCGGAACCGACGGGGTTTCCGGGCGCAACGACTGGGTAGAAGCGCACCTCTCACACCGTGAGGTCCGGGATCGTCTTCTCGTCCACCCGGTCGCCGGCGTCCACCGCGGCCCAGGTCGCGGCGCACGCGGCCCGGACCAGGTCAATGCCGGCGCCGTCGAGCCGGAGCTCGCCGTCGGAGACC
>NZ_KI911608.1:0-1921 GCF_000515355.1 Promicromonospora kroppenstedtii DSM 19349
GGCGCCCGTCGGCGTACCGCCCGCCGGTCCGTGCGCCATCCGGTCCGACGGCGCCCGGGTCGGCGAGCAGCGCGCCGTCGTCCCAGGAACGCCACAGCGAGCGGACGCCGTCGAGCCACTCCTCGGCGCGGTCGTAGGCGGCGTCATGGCCCAGCGGCGGCACTGCGGAGAAGTGCCGCGCGCTGCCCGTGTCGGTCACGAGGTTGAGGCCGAACCGTCCGCCCGACAGGTGCTGGAGCGTCGCGAGCTGCCGCGCCCCGGTGTAGGGCAGCACGGCGGCCGGGTTGACCGTAGGCACGATGCCGAGGTGCCGGGTGGCCGCGAACAGGTACGGGGCCAGCAGCAGCGGGTCGTGCTTGGGGCCGCCGAACGCCTGCCGCACACGCAGGTCGATGGTCTCGGGGCTGCCCAGGGACGGCGCGTCCTCGATGATCAGCAGCTCCACGCCCGCCTGCTCCAGGGCGCGGGCCGACTCGACGTAGAGGTCGGGCCGGGTCCAGTCGTAGTTCCAGTCCAGGTAGTCGTGGCCCCAGCCGTGCGGCCCGAAGCCGCGGGCCAGGAACCAGCCGAGGTGCTGCTGGCGGGTCATGGTGTCTCCTTGCGTGTGGTGCTGGTGCCGACCTCGACCGGGGGCTCGGCGGCGCTGCGCGCAGCCGCGAGCCCCCGGTCGAGGTCGGCGATCAGGTCGGGCAGGTCCTCGACGCCCACCGACAGCCGCAGGGTGCCCGGGTGGATGCCGGAGGCGGCGCGCTCGGCGGGTGTGCGCAGCACGTGACTGGTGCTCTCCGGGTGCAGCACCAGGGAGCGCACGTCGCCGATGTGGGTCATGTGCGTGAAGACGCGCACGGCCTCCACGAGGGCGCGCGCCGCGCGGGCGCCGCCGTGCAGCGTGAAGGTGAACACTGAGCCCTGACCTTCTGGCAGGTACCGTTTGGCCAGCGCGTACGACGGGCTGGAGTCCAGCCCGGAGTAGTCCACCGACGCCACCTCGGGCCGGAACGCCAGCCAGCGCGCGACCTCCAGGGCCGACGCGCTCTGCCGCGCCACCCGCAGCGACAGGGTCTCGATGCCCTGGCCCACCAGGAACGCGTTCAGCGGTGACGGTGTCGGGCCGAACCGCGGCGCCACCGTCTCGCGGAGGTAGGCGAGGCGGGCCAGCCCGCCGTGCCGGCCCGCCACGCCAGGTCCGCCCGTGCGGGACGGCGCGACCAGGTGCGGGTACAGCGCGCCCGACGCGCGGGCGTCGAACGTCCCGGAGTCGACGACGACGCCGCCCAGCACCGAGCCGTGCCCCGCCAGGAACTTGCTGGCGGAGTGCACCACGACGTCGGCGCCGTGCTCGATCGGGCGCAGCAGGTAGGGCGTGGCCAGGGTGTTGTCGACGACCAGCGCCAGCCCGTGGGCGTGCGCCACGTCGGCCACCCCGGCGAGGTCGGGCAGGTCGTTGCGCGCGTTCGGGATGGACTCCAGGAACAGCACCCGGGTCTCGGGCCGGATGGCGCGCTCCCAGGCGGCCGGTTCGCCGGCGTCGTCGACGAAGTCCGCCTCGATGCCGAGCCGCGGCAGGTTCTCCAGGAGCAGGCCCCGGGTGCCCTCGTAGATGCTGGACGCGGCGAGCACCCGTTGCCCGGCCGCGACCAGGCCAAGCAGCGTCACCGTGACGGCCGCCTGGCCGCTCGCCAGGAACAGCGCGTCCGCGCCGCCCTCCAGCGCCGCGATCCGCTGCTCGACGGCGGCCGTGGTCGGGTTGCCGGTGCGTGTGTAGGCGAAGCCTTTTCCGGCGCCGAAGTGCCCGGAGGCCTGCTCCCACTCCTCGAACTCGAACCCGGCAGTCAGGTACACCGGCGTGGCGCGCGGCACCGGGCGGGCCGGAGCGGTGGCGGGCGCGGTGGTGGCGCGCCCGGCTTCGTCCCGTCCGGTG
>NZ_KI911608.1:2021-2271 GCF_000515355.1 Promicromonospora kroppenstedtii DSM 19349
CGTCCGGTGCCGCGCGCATGCACCTGCCGGGTGGCGAACCCGGTCATGGCGCGGCGCTCGGTTCCGTCGCCGGCTGGTCGTCCGCCAGCTGGCTCGCGACTTCCGTGGCGGGCAGCCCGGCCTTCTTCCAGGCGGGGAATCCGCCGTCGACGTGCGAGACGTCGGTGTAGCCGCGGGCGGCGAGTGCCTCCGCGACCGGGCCGGAGCCGTTGATGGAGCCGCACACGATCACTACGGGCGTGTCGAGGGT
>NZ_KI911608.1:2371-2538 GCF_000515355.1 Promicromonospora kroppenstedtii DSM 19349
CTCGGTGCGGAACAGGCCCGCCTGCTGGAGCGCGGGCACCAGGTGGTCGGTGATCGTGTCGAGGTCCGAGCTGAGCGACGACGGCCGCAGCAGGAACCCGTCGACGGCGCCGACCGTGGTCCAGTCGGCGATCAAGGTGGCGAGCTCGTCGGGCGTGTCGGCGACGA
>NZ_KI911608.1:2638-9056 GCF_000515355.1 Promicromonospora kroppenstedtii DSM 19349
GACGTGCTGCCCGCCCTGCGGGCAGCACGGCTCGTCGCGGCCCCGCGTCCGGGGGCCACGCTGCGCGAGTCCCTCGGGCTGCCACGCCCCGCCAACCGCTACGACACGCGCGTCCTGGCCGACGTGCCGACCGCCTGAGGAGCCCACCATGACCAACCTGCCCGTCACCGACCTCCCCGTGACCCGCCCCGACGCCCAGGTTCACTTCGGTGTCTTCTTCCAGGGCGTCAACCACACCACGATCTGGTCCGACCCGGAGTCCGGGTCGCAGACCGACTTCGCCACCTTCGAGCGCGTGATCCGCACGGCCGAGCGCGCGCTGTTCGACGCATTCTTCCTGGGCGAGGGCCTGCGGCTGCGCGAGTCGCGCGGCGCCCTGCACGACCTCGACGTGGTGGGCCGCCCGGACGCGATCACGCAGCTCGCCGCGCTGGCCGCGATCACCACGCACATCGGCCTGGTCGCCACCCAGAACACCACGTACAACGACCCTGCCGACCTGGCCCGGCGCCTGCAGAGCCTCGACGTGCTGTCCGGCGGCCGCGCCGCCTGGAACGTCGTGACCACGGACAACGCCTGGACCGGGGCCAACTTCCGGCGTGGCGGCTACCTCGACCACGCCCTGCGGTACGAGCGGGCGCAGGGGCAGCTCGACATCGCCCGGCAGATCTGGGACGCGTTCCCGGACACGGGCGGCAGCGACGCGTTCAGCGGAGCGGTGGCGCACGTCTCGCAGCACAGCGCCCTGTTCGACGTCGAGCTGGACCCCACCACACCGCGCAGCCCGCAGGGGCACCCGGTCATCTTCCAGGCCGGGGACTCCCCGCAGGGCCGGGACTTCGCGGCCGCGAACGCGGACGTCATATTCTCCCGGCACGGCGCCGTGCTGGCCGACGCCCTGGAGTTCGCCGCAGACATCCGCCGCCGGGCCGTGGCCGCGGGCCGGCCGGAGGACGACGTCAAGATCTTCCCGGGCACGGGCATCATCGTGGGCGACACGCCCGCCGACGCCGAGGAGAAGGCCCGCTGGGTGCGCTGGAACCAGGTCACGCCGGCCACGGCGCTGTCGATCGTCGGCAACATCTGGGGCGAGGACCTGTCCGACTACGACGCGGACGGCCCGCTGCCCGCGCACGACCCGGTCGTCGAGGAGCTCGGCGGCGAGCGCGGGTCGGCCACCACGGGAGCGCGGACCCGCGAGATCGCCGCGCAGTGGCGGGCTCTGGCCGAGGCGGAGCACCTGTCGATCCGCGAGCTCGTGGTGCGGAACAGCAGCGAGCGCGGGTTCCAGGGCACACCGGCCGCGGTGGCCGAGGACCTGATCCGGTGGGTGCGCACGGGCGCCGTCGACGGGTTCAACATCAGCCCGTGGATCGTGCCGTCGGGCCTGGACGACATCGTGGACAGGGTGGTGCCGGAGCTCCAGGAGCGGGGCGCGTACCCGGCGTCGTACACCGGGACGACGCTGCGCCAGCACCTGGGGCTGCGCGCCCCGCTGACGCGCCGGGCGGCAGCCGTCGGCGCAGCGTAGGTCGCCGCGACCCAAGGTGCGCTTCTCCCAGCGATCCGGCCCGGAGACCACCCCGGTTCGGGCCGAAGCGCCGGGTAGAAGCCCACTTCTGGTGAGCTTGCTCCGGGCGGCCAGAGCGCCCGGGCCGCCTCGCGGGGCGCACGGTCCGGATCGGCGGCACGGGCGGTGTTCGCTGCCCGGGCCGGTGCCAGGAGGCCCAGGTGGTCGCGCAGCGTGGTGCCCTCGTACTCCGTGCGCAGCGAGCCGCGCTCCTGGAGCAGCGGGACGACGTCGTCCACGAGCTCGCCGATGCCGGACGGCGCCAGGCGCGAGCCGATGACGACCCCGTCCGAGCCGTCGTTCTGCACGAAGTCGTCCAGGGCGTCCGCCACAGCGCGCGGCCCGCGATGAACGACGGGGCGTCGAGTGCGGGCTCCACGTCGGGCAGCGGGCCGTCCGGGTCGTAGGCCGACAGGTCGCGGTTCCAGATCTGCTCCAGCAGGATCTGCGCCGTGCGGCCCGTGACCTGCTCCTCGCGCACCCAGCGGGCCTTGTCCTGCGCCTCGGCCTCGGGCACCAGCCCTCGTGCAGCGACGTGCCAGGTGTCGTCACCGGAAGACTCGAGCACGGCCCATTGCGGTCCCAAAAGCGAATATTCATGGCATACTCCGCGATCGCGGCATGTACCCGATCGGAAGGTGAACGGAATGTACCTCCTTCAGCAGCGCCACGCCTCGGGACGCATCACGGGGATGATGGCCACGCTTGTCCTGGTCCTCGCAACGATGGTGACATTCTCTGTTGCGAACGCTCCCAACGCGTCGGCAGCCAGTGCGTGCACCAGCACGCGCGTCGACTCTGAGCCCCTCAGGTCGCCAAGCGGCGCGAACTCGGGCATCGGCCGCCTTGAGCTCTACTACAACAGCAGCACGGGCAACAACTGCGCGATGGTCGTTCACACGGGTGCTTCCTACGGCGTCGCAGCCCAGACCTACGTTTCCATCGTCCGCTGCGCCGACACCGTGTGGGACGGCGAGTGCAACGAGACCAGCGGATTCGACAACGACGGCGGAAACTTCTCGTACTACGCGGGTGGTGTCCGGGTGCACGCGCCGAACAACTGCATCTCGACTGCCGGCTCGATCAAATGGAACGGTGTTTACCACACCGCCACGATCGGTGGGCACTGCTGAGCTCTGTAACACGACGCCCGGCCGCCTCGACTGGACCGGTCAGGGCACGACCGCAGAGGCCTATTTCATCGCAATCCGGCGGCCCCGCGATGCACGGCGTCGATCGCGCCGCTGTGCTTGCCGGGGCCGCCGGGCCCGGTCTCTGCGTCGAGAGCTCCAGGGCCGAGACGAGGTCTTCGATGCCGTCGGCGCCGCGTCGCACGGCTGCTCGCAAAGTCTGCGCAGCAAGCCGGTGTCGACGAGGATCTCGTCGATCTTGTACCGGTGACGTGCGGGCGGTGCGCCATTCCGGGCGTCGCCGTCGACGCTCTCCTTCAGTACCTCCGAGACCTCGCGGTCGCTGATGAGGCGATCGGCCGGTCGCGGGGAGGTCTGACCCCAAGATCCACCTCGCGGTCGACGGGCGCGGGCTGCCGTGGTGGCGGCCCAGGTCGGGTCCGAGGCGATCACGGGCCTGGTTCACAACGCCGGCTAACCCGTGACCCGCTGGTATGCGTCCGCCGCGCGACCCGGAGCGGGCGCGTGCTCCTCGCGGGCTGTGAAGCCGGCAGCCCGCCGCGCGTCGCGCGGGCCCCACAGGTCGGTGGTGACCTGCGTCCGGACCACGGGGATCACCTCGGCAGCGAACCGCCGCAGTACGTCCTCCTGCTGCGCCGCGGCGAGCAGGTGGTTCACGGACACCGCTTGCAGCACGTGCCCGAACGTCGCGTGGTAGTCGAGGATCTTCTCGGCCACCCGCTCGGGCGAGCCCACCAGCGCCGGGCCGCGCTCGACGGCGTCCTCCAGCGTGGGGAAGCTGGTCACCTTGCCGATGGCGCCCGGCGCGTGCTTGCGCGAGGCCTGCTGGCGCACCTGGCCCTCGTAGACGGTCCGGTACTGCTCGATGGCCTCCTCGGTGGAGTCGGCCAGGAACAGGCCGCCGGAGCCCGCGCCCACGAACCCGTACGCCGGGTCGTGCCCCGCGGCCGCGTACCGCTCCCGGTACCGGTCGATGAGCACGGCGTAGTTCTCCCGGGGCTGCAGGGCGTTGGCGCTGACGATCGGGTCGCCGTGCTCGGCCGCCAGGTCGACGGCGAACTGCGACGTCGCCGAGCCGTGCCAGATGCGGAACGGCCCCGCGAACGGGCGCGGGAGAGTGGTGGCGTGCTCCAGCCGGTGCCGGTGCCGCCCCTCCCAGGTCACGTCCTCGGAGGAGAGCAGCAGCCGCAGGAGCTCGTAGTTCTCGCGCAGGTACTCGTACTGCTTGGCGATGTCCAGGCCGAGCAGCGGGTACTGCAGGTCCTCGTTGCCCTTGCCGATCACGATCTCCAGCCGGCCGCGGCTGAGCTGGTCGATGGTGGCCAGGTCCTCGGCGAGGCGGATGGGGTCGTGCAGGGACAGGACCGTGACGCCCGTGGAGAGCAGGATGCGGGACGTGCGGGCCGCGATCGCGCCCAGCAGCACCGTCGGGGCCGAGGACAGCACCGGGCCGGCGTGCCGCTCCCCCACCGCGAAGGAGTCGAACCCGAGCTCCTCCGCCAGCACCGCGGTGTCCACGATCCGGTTCAGCCGGTCGGCGGGCGGCACCTCGCGCCCCGTGACGGGGTGGGGCGGGTTGAACGCGATGTCCAGGACCTGGAAGCGCATCAGGCCGCCACCTCCGCAGCCGGGTCCGACGGCGCCGCGGCGCGGTCGCGGTCGGCCACGCCCTCCTTGACCAGCGGGATGACGTAGCGGCCGAAGTCGATCGCGTCGTCGAGCAGGTCGTAGCCGCGCGCGGAGATCACCTGCACGCCCAGGTCGTAGTACGCGAGCAGCGCCTCGGCGACCTGCTCGGGCGTGCCGACCAGGGCGTTCGAGTTCCCGGCGCCGCCGGTGGCCTTGGCGGTGGCGGTCCACAGCACCGTGTCGAACCGCTCGCCCTGGGCGGCGATCTCCAGCAGCCGCTGCGAGCCGGCGTTCTCCGGCTTGTCGATCGGGTGGCGCCGGCTCAGGACGCCGCCCTGGGCAGCCTTGCGCGCCTCGATGCGGTCGAGCACTCGGTGGGCCTTCTCCCAGGCCAGCTCCTCCGTCGGCGCAATGATCGGCCGGAACGCGGCGTGGATGCGTGGCGGCGTGGCCCGGCCCGCGGCGGCCGCCTCGGCGTGCACGCGGGCGATCTGCCCGGCGGTACGGTCCAGCGGCTCGCCCCAGACCGCGTAGATGTCGGCCTCCGCGGCGCCCACGGGGTAGGCGGCATCCGAGGAGCCGCCGAACGAGATGGTCGGTACGTGGCCATCGACGGGCCTGACGTCCAGCACGAAGTCGTCGAGGTCGTAGAACTCGCCGTGGTGGTCGAAGGGCTCCGCGCTGGTCCAGGCCCGCTTCACGATCTGGATGTACTCGCGGGTGCGGGCGTACCGCTGGTCCTTGGTGAGGGTGTCGCCCTCGCGGCCCTGCTCGTGGTCGTTGCCGCCCGAGATGAAGTGCACCGACAGCCGCCCGCCCGAGAGCTGGTCCAGGGTGGCGAACGTCTTGGCCGCGTACGTCGGGTACGAGACGTTGGGCCGGTGCGCCAGCAGCAGCTCGATGTCGGGCACGTGTGCGGCGACGTGGGCCGCGAGCGCCGCCGGCTCAGGCCCGGAGGAGCCGTAGGCGAACAGGATGCGGGTCCAGCCGTTGTCCTGGTGGGCGCGCGCGATGCGCACGAGGTAGTCGGGGTCGAACGGCGCGGTGGTGCGGGCGGTGGTCTCGGAGGCGTCGCTGGTCGCGGCGATGCCGAGGAACTCGACGGGCATGGGGTTCTCCTTCGTTCGGTACGGGTAGGTCGTCAGACGCCGCTGGCCACCGTGCCGGGGCTCGTGGTCGCGCGGTCGCCGGTCCCCCAGGCGTGGGCCAGCAACTCGAACGAGCGGCGGGTCTCGGCGGGGTCGTGGGTGGCGGTGGTGACCAGCAGCTCGTCGGCGCCGGTGACGCGCTGAAGCGTCTCCAGGCGTTCGACGACGGTGTCCGGGTCGCCGACGATCCGCGTGTCCACGCGGTCGGCCACGAGGGCGCGCTCGGCATCGGGCCGGTCGGTCCAGGCGGTCGCGGCGGACGGCGACGGGTAGGCGATGGCGCCGCGCTCGCCGCGGCGGATGGACAGCACCCAGTCGGCGAACGGCTCGGCCAGGACGCGGGCGCGTTCGAGGGTCTGGGCGACGAGCACGTCGGCCGACACGATCACGTAGGGCTCGGCGAGCACGCCGGGCCGGAACGCCTCCCGGTAGGCCGCGACGGTGTCGAGCACGGTGGCGGGGCTGACGTGGAAGTTGGCCGCGAGCGGCAGGCCGAGCTCGCCGGCCACGCGGGCGCTCTCGCCGCCGCTGGACGCGAGGAGCCAGAGGTCGAACTGGGCCCCCTCGACGGGCGGGCTCGTGTACGCGCCGCCGCTGCGGTCCCGGTAGGTGCCGCGCTGGACGTCGAGCACGAGCTCGACCTCCTCCCGAAAGCCCGCGGGCTCGCGCTGCGCGCCGATCACCTCGTGCTGGGCGAGGATCCGCTCGCGCAGCGCGGGGTCGTTGAACCCGTTCGGCGGCGCGGGCGGCACGTACAGCCCGCCCACGAGCCGAGGCACGCCTCCGGCGCTCGCCGCCGCTGCCTGCCCGTCGTCGACCGTAGATCTGATCGGGTTCTCGGCCGTCTTGGAGCGACCATTCCTACGCTCGCCGGCCCCGGTCGCGGCGGCGGCCGACGGCGGGACCGTGAAGGCGCGGCC